>JADJPK010000004.1:0-600000 GCA_016713305.1 Betaproteobacteria bacterium | reverse complement strand
CGAGAGATATCTTGACGATGGAGTGAGCTACATCATCATCGGAACAGCTGCGGTGAAGACTCCTGGTTTTCTTCATGACGCTTGCTATGCCTTTCCGGGACACATCATGGTCGCGCTCGATGCGAAGGCGGGAAAGGTTGCAGTAGATGGCTGGTCCAAGATGACTGGACATGATGTGGTTGATCTCGCCCAGAAGTTTCAGGACTATGGTGTTGATTCGATCATCTATACGGACATCGGGCGGGACGGCATGCTCGTTGGGGTCAACGTGGAAGCCACCGTGTCACTGGCTCGCGCACTGTCCGTACCGGTGATTGCTAGCGGCGGCATCGCCTCTCTGGAAGACGTGCGCAGTTTGTGTGCAGTCGCGCAAGAAGGCATTGCCGGTGCCATTTCAGGCCGTGCCCTGTATGAAGGCGCACTTGATTTCAGGCAGGCGCAGGCTCTGGCTGATCAGTTGGCGCCCGAGTCTTGACCGGGTCCACATGATCAGTTTTCGGACCGGACAACTCTTGGCGAGACACTGATTATCATGGGCCTAGCAACTCGAATCATTCCCTGCCTTGATGTGACAGCAGGCCGTGTGGTCAAGGGGGTGAATTTCGTTGGCCTCAGAGACGCTGGCGATCCCGTGGAGATCGCACGTCGATACGACGACCAAGGCGCGGATGAACTCACGTTCCTCGATATCACAGCGAGCTCCGATGGTCGCGATACGATGGTTCATGTCGTCGAGCAGGTTGCGTCCCAGGTATTCATTCCACTGACTGTTGGCGGAGGGGTGCGCTCCGTCAGTGACATTCGTCGTCTATTGAACGCCGGAGCTGACAAAGTCAGCATCAATACTGCTGCGGTACAGGATCCCCACTTCGTAGAAGAAGCGGCGTGTCACTTCGGATCCCAATGCATTGTCGTAGCAATCGATGCTAGGCGAAGAAGTAGTGAAGGGTCCGGGAGGTGGGAGGTGTTCACCCACGGAGGCCGCCGGGCTACGGGGTTGGATGCCATCGAGTGGGGTATTCGGATGGAAGCCGCAGGCGCCGGCGAGATCTTGCTTACCAGTATGGATCGCGACGGCACAAAACTAGGTTTTGACATCGAGTTGACGCGAGCTTTCTCCGATTGTTTGGAAGTACCGATTATCGCCAGTGGCGGTGTCGGAACCCTTGACCACCTTGTGGCAGGTGTTCTTGACGGTCGCGCTGACGCCGTTCTTGCCGCAAGTATCTTTCATTACGGCGAATTCACGGTTGGGCAAGCGAAGGTACATTTGGCAGCGACGGGAATCGAGGTTCGCCTGTGAGTGAGGTCATGTCCTGGATTGACGACATTGCGTGGTCCGCGGAAGGGCTGTTGCCAGTTATTGCTCAAGACTCGAGGAGTGGGCGCGTGTTGATGTTTGCGTACATGAACCGGGAGGCGCTGGAGCGCTCTATCAGTACAGGCGAGGCACACTACTGGTCCCGTTCTCGCGCGAAGCTATGGAGGAAGGGAGAGGAGTCTGGGCACTTGCAGAAGATCAAGGGGATCTTCATTGATTGCGACGGCGACGTGATTCTTCTGAAGGTCGACCAAGTCGGAGGCATTGCCTGTCATACGGGCCGAGAAAGCTGCTTTTTCAGGCGGCTCGATGGAGAGCAGTGGCGATTGACTGATGAAGTCATTGTGGACCCCTCGGTCATCTACGGATCGCGTGAATTGAAAGGTAAGTCATGATCGACGCCGAGATTCTTCATCGTCTCGCAATTACTCTGAAAGAGCGAAAAGGAATGGACCCGTCGTCTTCCTACGTGGCCTCTCTGCTCGCGAAAGGGACCGATGCCATCCTCAAGAAGATCGGGGAAGAAGCAGCCGAAACCATAATTGCCGCGAAGGGCGATGATAAACTTCCCGTTGTCCGTGAGATGGCGGATCTTTGGTTCCATTGTTTGGTGTTGCTCTCCCACTTCGATTTGGGTCCCGATGATGTCTTAGCGGAACTCCGGCGAAGGGAGGGCATTTCGGGCGTGGAAGAAAAAGCGTCGCGTGGACGCAGTCAGTCATGAAATCAGACCCACACTGCATTTTCTGCAAGATCGTCGCTGGGACGATACCCAGTCGAAAGGTGTACGAGGATGAGGAGGTGTTGGTTTTTCACGATATAGAGCCAGTCGCTCCCGTTCACCTCTTGATCATTCCAAAGGAACACGTGCCTTCCATGGCGGAGTTGTCGTTTGATCACACTGCTCTAATAGGAAGAATGATGGTGATGGCTGGCCGTCTGGCGACTGAACAAGGATCCCCAGATGGATTCCGGTTGATTGCCAACACGGGTCGAATCGGGCGCCAAGACGTTTATCATTTGCATCTTCACGTGATCGGAAGTTCCCAGCCTTTGCCGGGTATGATCGCGCGGTCCTAATCGAAGCGGGGCTCGAGCGCCCCCTACTGGAGGTGGGAACATGGGAAGCTTTAGCATCTGGCACTGGTTGATCGTGCTGCTCGTAGTAGTGCTTATATTTGGTACCAAGAAGTTGCGCAATCTGGGGCAGGACCTCGGAGGAGCCGTTCGGGGCTTCAAGGACGGAATGAAGGGAGACGAGGAGAAAGGTTCAAATCAGAAGCTCGAGGCAGCTACCGCGGGTCAGACTATCGATGGTGAGGTCAAAGATAAATCTAAGGCCTGAGTGATCCACTAAGGAACGAGGCGCGACCGGAATGTTCGATGTCGGTTTCTCGGAGATGCTGGTGATTGGCGTCGTCGCCTTGGTGGTCATTGGCCCCGACCGGCTACCGAAGGTGGCAAAGACGGTCGGACATCTGATGGGACGGATGCAACGGTATGTGGCAGATGTCAAGGCAGACATCAACAGAGAAGTGGAGATGTCCGAACTGAAAGACCTGAAGAGGACCATGGAAGACGCGGCTGCTTCCGTGAACAGTGCAGTAACCGCCCACGCAAACGAAATCTCCGAAGAAATAAAGAAGACCGAAGAAGAGTTTAATCGTCTCTCCAATCCCATGGTGCATTTCGGTCTGGCAGGGAGCGGGGTTTCGGCACCGATGCATTCGTCAGAGCATGACTCGGGCGAGGCTCTTTCGCCACCTTCGCAGATGGAATTGGGCCTGTCAGATGTTGGAACGAGTGCCAACGTGGAGCTCGCGCCGGAACCGCGTTCGTAGTTACAAACTTCCTCTCTGAGGCGGTCATTCGCAGTAAAGGAAGTTCTATGAGCGAGCCAGACACCTTTCTTTCACACTTGATCGAGTTGCGTGACCGTCTTCTCAAGGCGGTGCTGGCCGTCTTGATTGTTTTTCTCCCTTGCTTTTACTTCGCTCCGCAACTCTACGATTTCCTTGCGCAGCCTCTGATGGCAGCATTGCCTGAAGGCTCTCACATGATTGCGACTGGGGTGGTCACGCCATTCCTGGTTCCGGTCAAGGTAGCCATGCTGGTTGCGGTCTGTATATCGCTTCCGGTCGTTCTATACCAAGCTTGGGCCTTTGTTGCTCCTGGGCTCTATGCACATGAGAAGCGATTTGTCTTTCCCCTGATAGTCGCAAGCACATTCTTGTTTTTTGCGGGGATGGCATTTTGTTACTACTTCGTATTTGGGGTTGTGTTCAAGTTTGTCTATGCCATCGCACCAAAGAGCATTGAAGTGGCGCCTGACATGGAGAACTACTTCAGTTTCGTGATGGGGATGTTTGTCGCATTCGGCGTAACGTTCGAAGTGCCCGTCGCCGTCGTCCTGCTCGTTAAAATGAACTTTGTGACTGTTGCGAAGTTGAAGGAGGTTCGACCCTACGTCATTGTCGGCGCCTTCGTTGTTGCTGCCGTAGTGACGCCTCCTGACGTTGTTTCCCAAATCATGTTGGCTATACCCGTTTGGCTCTTGTATGAATTAGGAATCATCGTCGCTACGCTTGTCGCTAGGGGGTCACCGCAATCCCAAACCTCGGGCTGACACTATGTCGTGAGTTCCGCGGGTTCATTCTTCTGTAGTGGGGGTGCTGGCTTGCGAGGGTCTTCGTCCGACTAGCACTGATACGTGCATCTCCTTGCCGTTTCGTATTAGTTGGAGCCGAGAGACCTTTCCAGGTCTTAGTGCTGCCACAGAGTTCAACATGGACGAGGAGTCTGTCACGGTCTTGCCGTCGACTTCAGTCAGGATATCCCCAGGTTTTACGCCTGCCTTGTCGGCCGGGCCACCCCGTAAGACACCAGCTATGAGGGTACCCGTAGCGGATCGCAGCCTAAAGGACTCGGCTAGTTCGCTCGTAAGCTCTTGAACTTCTACACCGATCCAGCCGCGCGTAACAGTGCCGGTTGCGATGATTTGATCCATCACCTGCTTCGCCAAGCTTACGGGAATCGCGAATCCTATTCCCATGCTGCCTCCACTACGCGAATAGATGGCACTGTTGATTCCAACAAGATTGCCACTACTATCCACTAGGGCTCCTCCGGAGTTTCCAGGATTGATCGCCGCGTCTGTTTGAATGAAGTTCTCGAACGTATTGATGCCAAGATGACTTCGTCCAAGCGCGCTCACAATTCCCATAGTCACGGTCTGACCTACTCCGAATGGGTTGCCGATCGCAAGTACGATATCGCCCACGCCAAGTGCCTCCGTAGGAGCGAGGGTGACCGCGTGGAGACCCGTCGTCCTCACTTTGAGTACGGCGAGATCCGTCTCGGGATCTGTGCCGACGACACGTGCGGCCATCTTTCGTCCGTCAGGCAAGGCGACCTCAATGCCGTCGGCAGAGTCAATAACATGATGATTTGTTAAAACAAATCCAGTTGCGTCAATAACGACCCCTGAGCCTAGGCTGGAGAATCGCTGGGTTTCTTCGTCAAGCTGATCGCCAAAGAACCGGCGAAAGAACGGTTCATTCGTAAGGGGGTGTCTCGGAATCTTGACGTCCTTGCTTGTGAACACGTTCACCACAGCCGGGGATGCCTTCTTGGCAGCTTCTCGGTAGCCGGTAGCCAGTCCTGACGTTGGGGGTGCGGGCGGGCTCCGAACTTCTCGAATCGTGACAAGGGCGTCTCGCCGATCGAAAAAGGGGACCAACTCCGGTCTCAAGGTTGTTGCTACCAAGGTCGCCGCAAGAGTAACCGTGACCGCTTGGGTAAATAAGAGCCAAAGCTTGTGCATGAAGCGTGTCAATCGAAGGGTAACGTATGAAGAATATCGGAACCCTCTCTGGCGCTACACATCATTCCAAGTGGATATATCCCGCGCTACAAATGGTACTCGCGAATTGGTTTGACTACTCGAGCTCCCTCGACTACCATTTCGGGCTCTTTTGAATTCTCGGCGGATCTTCAACGATGAAGACCTTTTCAGCCAAACCACTCGAGATTGAGCGCGATTGGTTCGTAGTCGATGCAAGCGACAAGGTATTGGGCCGGGTGGCGTCTATCGTCGCTCATCGTTTGAGAGGAAAGCACAAACCTATTTTTACGCCTCACGTGGACACTGGAGACTTCATCGTTGTGGTGAATGCTGACAAGATGAGGGTGACGGGCCAAAAAAGTAAGCAGAAGATTTACCATCGGCACAGTGGATATCCTGGCGGCATCCGCAGTGCGGCCTTCGAGAAGGTTCATGCGCGCTTTCCTGGTCGAGTGCTTGAAACGGCAGTGAAAGGCATGCTTCCAAAAGGGCCACTTGGATATGCCATGCTCCGCAAGCTGAAAGTGTATTCGGGTGCGGCCCATCCTCACGCTGCGCAGCAACCAAAGGCCCTCAATATTTAGGAGTCCTCATGGACGTTCATCAGAGTCTTGGTACAGGACGCCGAAAGAGTGCTGTTGCACGAGTTTTTCTGCGTCCGGGAAAGGGTGCATTCGTCCTTAACGGTAAGCCGGTTGACGAATTTTTCTCTCGCGAAACGGGTCGTATGGTCGTTCGTCAGCCCCTTGAACTTACCAACCATCTCGGTTCATTCGATATCATGGTGAATGTGACTGGAGGTGGTGAGTCCGGCCAGGCAGGTGCAGTGCGCCACGGTATCGCGCGCGCGCTCGTTGAGTATGACGAGGCACTTAAGCCGGCATTGCGGAAAGCCGGGCTGATAACACGGGACGCCCGAGAGGTCGAAAGAAAGAAGGTAGGTCTGCATAAGGCGCGTCGGCGCAAGCAGTTCTCAAAGCGGTAATCGAACTGTATTCAAAGAAGCAAAGGGCCGCATTGCGGCCCTTTGCTTTTCGACGAAGTAAGGGGTTCATCTCGGCTTTCCTTGAATTGATTCGTTGTGTGCTCAACTCGCAGGTATATTGAGTGCTGCCTGTGAGCGACCACCGGTCCTTGGCGACGGAGACACGCGTTTGTCCTTTGGTTGTTTGAAGGAGCCCTTCTGAACGGGCGCCACTACGAAGCGAAGGAGGGTGGGATGAAACCCGCACAGCGGATTGACAGCTTGGTCGGTGCAACGGTCAAAATTCAGGGCAACGTGGAGTTTGCTGGGGGGCTCAGAATAGATGGTTGCGTATGCGGAAATGTAGCTGGACGAGTTGGTGAACCTTCTACCCTGGTGTTGTCAGAACAAGGCTGCATTGAAGGAGAGATTCAGTCATGTGTCGTCGTAGTAAACGGTGCAGTGCGTGGGTCAGTGCGTGGAACCGAGTACGTTGAGCTGCAACCAAAGGCCAGCGTAACCGGAGACGTTTACTATAAGACCATAGAGATCCAGTTAGGAGCACTGGTGGATGGTCGGCTAGTGCACGAAGAGTCTGATGGGGGGGGGAAAATAGTCGCCCTTAAGCACCCTGCCACTTCTATTGAGTAATACTGCAAGTCGGAGTCTTGCTATGAACACGACAACTGGGACTATGGAAGCACTGGTTTTTACGGACGGTGCGGCTGAAAAAGTTAAGCAACTCATTGAAGAAGAAGGTAACCCTGACTTGAAACTCAGGGTTTTCGTAAGTGGGGGCGGCTGCTCGGGCTTTCAGTACGGTTTCACTTTTGAGGAACGGGCGGAGGACGATGATCTGGCGGTCGCCAAGGCGGGCGTAACTTTGCTCATTGACCCCATGAGCTATCAATATCTGGTCGGTGCGGAAATCGATTACCAGGAAAACGTGGAAGGTGCGCAGTTCGTGATCAAGAATCCAAACGCGACAAGTACTTGCGGGTGTGGGTCATCGTTTTCAGCATGAATAGAAGCGCGCGCGTCTGTCGTCGAAAGCCCAGAAGAGCTGTCTTGGCAAGAAAAGTTGGCTTTGCGTAGAACAAGACTGCTGGGATTGAACGAATTACCCTACTATCACTGCGCAGAAGCTACCGATACATCCCTCAACGCACTCAATTGCGAGAGTCTGTCGGACGCAACTTCAAGGAACCGGTGCCTTGAGTTGACAGAGAGTTCATTGCCCGGGCGCTTGGCCAGACGCGTGGGATCGACGTGACTTCCATTCACATGGAATTCGTAGTGAAGATGTGGTCCTGTAGCTAGGCCCGTCATGCCCACGAAGCCAATGACCTCGCCTTGCTGAACCCTGTTTCCCGATCGCAATTCCCTTGGGAACCCGGACAGATGACCATACAACGTCGTGTATCCGCGACTGTGTCGAATCACCACAGTCTTGCCATAGCCATTCTGCCAACCAGCAAACGAAACAACACCGTCCGACGTTGCACGTACTCGAGTGCCGATAGGTGCTCCATAATCGATTCCCTTGTGCGCCCGCCACACCTGCAGGACTGGATGAAGTCGCGATGTTGAGAATCCCGACGTTATGCGTGAAAACTCGATTGGCGACTTCAAGAATGCCTGGCGGAGGTTCTTTCCGTTCGGTGCGAAGTAACTTGTCTGCCCATTCTCATCTTGGAAGTAAATCGCCTGAAGGGTGCGACCTTGATTGGTGAATTCGGCGGCAAGCAGCTTGCCGGGACGCAACGCTTCTCCATTTGAGTAGGTCATCTCGTAGACCATCGAGAAGTGATCGCCTGCTCGAAGGTCTCTGTGAAGGTCAACTTCGCTGGAAAATACCTCCGCGAACGCAGCGGATATCGAATCTGGTATGCCCGCCTCGTCCGTTGCCGAGTACAAGGAACTCGCCACAGCGCCCGACTTGAGCACAATTCGGATCTCGGTTGCGACGGGCTTAACGGACAACAGGAAATCGCTATCGTTTTCTCTTGATACGACAATGACCGACTCATCATCACGTACGGTCAATTCGAGCAATCGACCTTCGCGGTCCACGCGCGCCACAACCGTGCGGCCGGTCGTCCAAGGCGCCAGAGCTCGAATAACGGTCGGTCGGCTAAAGAATCGTTGAGCGCCCGTGTCGGAGACTTGGAGGCGAGCTAGCAGGCTAAAGATCGTGTCTCCTCGTAGGACGCGTTCTTCCCGAACGAACCCCTGCGAAGAGTCTGCCGACACGATTTCTCTTGGACTTATCGCTACAGGTGCTGAAACAGACCGAATCTCAACATTTTCATCCAATGTGGAATGTGGAGCCACTCCAAGAGCCACGCCAACTGCTCCTGCCAGCCCAAGCAAGCCTAGGAGGAATCGCCGAACAAGCGTTAGACGAATGATGGCAACATAATAGGAGACGCTTCTTGGGGACTTCATTAGAGAGGATTGGTCCGAGATCGTCAGCAAGCGAGACAAAAACTGTTGGAAGTCTACCATGAGAGGGACACTGAATCGCCTCTCGTCAAACGCCGATCGGACGACTTGGTCGACGGAATCTGTAACGACCCATTCACAAGAACCTTGAGCAAATGAACCAGATGCGGGAGCAGCTTGAAACAATAAAGCGCGGTGCAGAAGAACTTCTCGTGGAGTCGGAATTAGTTGAGAGGCTCAAAGGGGGGCGTCCGCTACGAATCAAGGCCGGCTTTGATCCAACGGCACCCGATCTGCATCTAGGGCACGTGGTACTGCTAAACAAGCTGAAGCAATTCCAGGATCTTGGTCATCAAGTACTTTTCCTAATCGGCGATTTTACGGGGATGATCGGAGATCCCACCGGCAAGAACACAACACGGCCCGCCCTAACGCGAGACCAGATTCTCGAAAACGCCGAAACCTACAAATCCCAAGTATTCAAGATATTGGACCCTAGTCTTACGGAGATCTGCTTCAACTCCTCATGGATGGATGAACTTGGGACGACGGGGCTCATAAAGATTGCGTCGATGTACACGGTAGCCAGGATGCTGGAAAGAGACGACTTCGGTAAGCGGTACCGTGAGAATCGCTCAATAGCCATCCACGAGTTCCTGTATCCGCTAGTTCAAGGTTACGACTCCGTTGCCTTAAAGGCTGATGTCGAACTGGGGGGCACGGACCAGAAGTTCAATCTCTTGGTTGGCCGTGAACTACAAAAGCATCACGGACAAGCGCCCCAATGCATCCTTACCCTCCCCTTGCTGGAAGGGCTTGATGGCAATGCAAAGATGTCCAAGTCTCTAGGAAATTATGTGGGCATCACCGATGCGGCCGATGAGATGTTCGGAAAGCTGATGTCGATTTCCGACGAATTGATGTGGCGATACATTGATCTATTATCTTTTGAGCCAGCCGACCATATCGCACGCTGGAAAAGAGAGGCCGCGGAAGGGCGAAATCCCCGAGAGATCAAGGTGCACTTCGCAAAGGAGTTGGTAGCACGCTTTCACAACGACTTTGCGGCGAATCAGGCAGAGAAGTCGTTCAATGCAAGATTTCGCAGCGGTGAACTACCAGAGAACATGCCTGAGTTTAATGTGGCAAGCGCGAGGGATCGTTTGCCGTTAGCTCAGGTCTTGAAGGAATGTGGTTTAGTCGTAAGCACTTCCGAAGCTCTGCGCCTACTTGACCAAGGGGGTATTCGGGTGGACGGGGAAAAGATCACAGATCGCAATCGAACGGTTGCAAAGGGAAGTACTGTAGTTGTCCAAGTCGGTAAACGCAGGTTCGCTCGGGTGCATGTCCACTGAGAGCGTCGTCGAATCACTCATCGAATCGCAAAAACCCTTGACGATCTGATCGTGCCCCGTATAATGCGCGGCTTCCCGTTGACGCGGGGCGCTCTTTAACAAGAAGGAACAGCCGAGAGGTGTGGGTGCTTGGGCTGAGTTTGCTTTGGGTTGGTTGGCCTGAGAGGGTTGATTGAGCTGAGGTGGATGAGGTTGGAGTTGGGGCACTTGCACTGACGGAAACGTCAAGCGAGTTTTAGCTAGAAGAATTGAACTGAAGAGTTTGATCCTGGCTCAGATTGAACGCTGGCGGCATGCTTTACACATGCAAGTCGAGCGGCAGCGCGGGGGCAACCCTGGCGGCGAGCGGCGAACGGGTGAGTAATGCATCGGAACGTACCCTGGAGTGGGGGATAACGCCGCGAAAGCGGCGCTAATACCGCATATGCTCTGAGGAGGAAAGCGGGGGACCGAAAGGCCTCGCGCTGTGGGAGCGGCCGATGTCCGATTAGCTAGTTGGTGGGGTAAAGGCCTACCAAGGCGACGATCGGTAGCTGGTCTGAGAGGATGATCAGCCACACTGGGACTGAGACACGGCCCAGACTCCTACGGGAGGCAGCAGTGGGGAATTTTGGACAATGGGGGCAACCCTGATCCAGCCATGCCGCGTGAGTGAAGAAGGCCTTCGGGTTGTAAAGCTCTTTCGGACGGAACGAAATCGCTCGGGCCAATAATCCGGGTGGATGACGGTACTGTAAGAAGAAGCACCGGCTAACTACGTGCCAGCAGCCGCGGTAATACGTAGGGTGCAAGCGTTAATCGGAATTACTGGGCGTAAAGCGTGCGCAGGCGGACTTTTAAGCCAGATGTGAAAGCCCCGAGCTTAACTTGGGAATGGCGCTTGGAACTGGGAGCTAGAGTGCGGCAGAGGGAGGTGGAATTCCACGTGTAGCAGTGAAATGCGTAGATATGTGGAGGAACACCAATAGCGAAGGCAGCCTCCTGGGCCGGCACTGACGCTCATGCACGAAAGCGTGGGGAGCAAACAGGATTAGATACCCTGGTAGTCCACGCCCTAAACGATGCTCACTAGGTGTTGGGGAAGCGATTCCTTGGTACCGTAGCTAACGCGTGAAGTGAGCCGCCTGGGGAGTACGGCCGCAAGGTTAAAACTCAAAGGAATTGACGGGGACCCGCACAAGCGGTGGATGATGTGGATTAATTCGATGCAACGCGAAAACCTTACCTACCCTTGACATGTCCGGAACCCTGGTGAGAGCTGGGGGTGCCCGAAAGGGAGCCGGAACACAGGTGCTGCATGGCTGTCGTCAGCTCGTGTCGTGAGATGTTGGGTTAAGTCCCGCAACGAGCGCAACCCTTGCCGCTAATTGCCATCATTCAGTTGGGCACTTTAGTGGGACTGCCGGTGACAAACCGGAGGAAGGTGGGGATGACGTCAAGTCCTCATGGCCCTTATGGGTAGGGCTTCACACGTCATACAATGGCGCATACAGAGGGCTGCGAAGGGGCGACGGGGAGCCAATCCCAGAAAGTGCGTCGTAGTCCGGATTGCAGTCTGCAACTCGACTGCATGAAGTCGGAATCGCTAGTAATCGCGGATCAGCATGTCGCGGTGAATACGTTCCCGGGTCTTGTACACACCGCCCGTCACACCATGGGAGTGGGGTTCACCAGAAGGCGTTAGCCTAACCGCAAGGAGGGCGACGACCACGGTGAGCTTCATGACTGGGGTGAAGTCGTAACAAGGTAGCCGTATCGGAAGGTGCGGCTGGATCACCTCCTTTCTAGAGAGTGGTACCAAGACGTTTCCCAGCACTGACCGAAAGGTCCTGAGTGCCCACAACCTGTCGGTTGTTTCAACACTGCACATTCGAAGACGGAAGGTCCTGGAGAGGCGTGAAGGCTTTGGGTGTCTGGCCGGGTCTGTAGCTCAGTTGGTTAGAGCACCGTCTTGATAAGGCGGG
The DNA here is from genome assembly GCA_016713305.1 of Betaproteobacteria bacterium. Classification (NCBI taxonomy): domain Bacteria; kingdom Pseudomonadati; phylum Pseudomonadota; class Betaproteobacteria; species Betaproteobacteria bacterium. The sequence continues at coordinate 588,107 of JADJPK010000004.1, read as the reverse complement.
GGGTCGTTGGTTCGAATCCAACCAGACCCACCATCGATCAAAATGGGGCCATAGCTCAGTTGGGAGAGCGCCTGCTTTGCAAGCAGGAGGTCATCGGTTCGATCCCGCTTGGCTCCACCAGAAGGTAGAGGTCAGCAGTCAGGGTCGTGCGATACGAGGAGTATTGGACGGCATTGACTCTTGGCCTTTGAGGCGAAAGCTGAGAAGGGCAGTGTTCTTTAACAATGTGGAAGAAGTGAATCGGCGATCTGGAAGGTGATCGTTCTGGTGCTTGAGTCGCGTGATGACGGGGCGAGGGGCTGGGCGATGCTGGAGAGATGACGATCTGGGTTAAGATTGTATCGCGTGCACTCTGCCGGTCAGATGACGGCGTGGTGGGGTGTGCAGTGGCAAGCATTTGCAAGGTTGCAGAGACGAAGTCTGGGGTCCTCGGAAGAGGGTTCAAGGCTATAGGATCAAGCGACTAAGTGCATGTGGTGGATGCCTTGGCGATCACAGGCGATGAAGGACGTGACAGCCTGCGAAAAGCTCCGGGGAGCTGGCAAATGAGCATTGATCCGGAGATGTCCGAATGGGGAAACCCGGCCCGCAAGGGTCACCGCCGCCTGAATACATAGGGCGGAGGGAGCTAACCCGCTGAACTGAAACATCTAAGTAGGCAGAGGAAGAGAAATCAACCGAGATTCCGGAAGTAGTGGCGAGCGAAACCGGACGAGCCTGCTGTCTTTAGCCAGTGTTTTAGCAGAACGGTCTGGAAAGGCCGGCCATAGTCGGGTGATAGCCCCGTATGCGAAAAGACGCTGGTGGAACTAGGGCAGCGAAAAGTAGGGCGGGACACGTGGAATCCTGTCTGAAGATGGGGGACCATCCTCCAAGGCTAAATACTCGTGATCGACCGATAGTGAACCAGTACCGTGAGGGAAAGGCGAAAAGAACCCCGGGAGGGGAGTGAAATAGATCCTGAAACCGCATGCATACAAACAGTCGGAGTCCCTGAAAGGGATGACGGCGTACCTTTGTATAATGGGTCAGCGACTTACGTTTACCAGCGAGCTTAACCGAATAGGGGAGGCGCAGCGAAAGCGAGTCCGAATAGGGCGCTTTAGTTGGTAGGCGTAGACCCGAAACCGGATGATCTACCCATGGCCAGGATGAAGCGGGGGTAACACCTCGTGGAGGTCCGAACCCACTAGTGTTGAAAAACTAGGGGATGAGCTGTGGGTAGGGGTGAAAGGCTAAACAAATCCGGAAATAGCTGGTTCTCTCCGAAAGCTATTTAGGTAGCGCCTCGTGTATCACTCCTGGGGGTAGAGCACTGTCATGGCTAGGGGGCCGTTCTAGGCTTACCAAACCATAGCAAACTCCGAATACCGGGAAGTGCAGCACGGGAGACAGACATCGGGTGCTAACGTCCGGTGTCAAGAGGGAAACAACCCAGACCGCCAGCTAAGGTCCCTAATGACACGCTAAGTGGAAAACGAGGTGGGAAGGCTTAGACAGCCAGGAGGTTGGCTTAGAAGCAGCCATCCTTTAAAGAAAGCGTAATAGCTCACTGGTCGAGTCGTCCTGCGCGGAAGATGTAACGGGGCTCAAGCGTGTAACCGAAGCTGCGGGTGCACAGAAATGTGCGCGGTAGGAGAGCGTTCCGTAGGCCTGTGAAGGTGTCCTGTAAGGGATGCTGGAGGTATCGGAAGTGCGAATGCTGACATGAGTAGCGATAAACAGCGTGAAAAGCGCTGTCGCCGAAAGCCCAAGGTTTCCTGCGCAACGTTCATCGGCGCAGGGTGAGTCGGCCCCTAAGGTGAGGGCGAAAGCCGTAGCTGATGGGAAACAGGTCAATATTCCTGTACCAACGTGCAATGCGATGGGGGGACGAAGAAGGTTAGGCTAGCCGGGTGTTGGATGTCCCGGTTTAAGCCTGTAGGCATGCTGCGTAGGCAAATCCGCGTGGCTAAGCCGAGAGGTGATGACGAGGTCTCATTGAGACTGAAGTGACTGATACCCCGCTTCCAGGAAAAGCCTCTAAGCTTCAGTTGTACGTTGACCGTACCGCAAACCGACACAGGTGGGCAGGGTGAGAATCCTAAGGCGCTTGAGAGAACTCGGGTGAAGGAACTCGGCAAATTGGCACCGTAACTTCGGGAGAAGGTGCGCCCCGGTAGGTTGTAGTCCCTTGCGGACGAAGGCCGATGGGGTTGCAGTGAACTGGTGGCTGCGACTGTTTAATAAAAACACAGCACTCTGCAAAGATGATGAATCGACGTATAGGGTGTGACGCCTGCCCGGTGCCGGAAGGTTAAGTGATGGGGTGCAAGCTCTTGATCGAAGCCCCGGTAAACGGCGGCCGTAACTATAACGGTCCTAAGGTAGCGAAATTCCTTGTCGGGTAAGTTCCGACCTGCACGAATGGCGTAACGATGGCCACACTGTCTCCACCCGAGACTCAGCGAAGTTGAAATGTTTGTGAAGATGCAATCTACCCGCGGCTAGACGGAAAGACCCCGTGCACCTTTACTGTAGCTTTGCATTGGACTGTGATGGGATCTGTGTAGGATAGGTGGGAGGCGTTGAAGGGCGGTTGCTAGATCGCCTGGAGCCGACGTTGAAATACCACCCTGATGTCATTGCGGTTCTAACCTTGGGCCCTGAATCGGGCTTGGGGACAGTGCATGGTAGGCAGTTTGACTGGGGCGGTCTCCTCCCAAAGTGTAACGGAGGAGTGCGAAGGTACGCTTGGCGCGGTCGGACATCGCGCTGAAAGTGCAATGGCAAAAGCGTGCTTGACTGCGAGACTGACAAGTCGAGCAGCTACGAAAGTAGGTCATAGTGATCCGGTGGTTCTGAATGGAAGGGCCATCGCTCAACGGATAAAAGGTACGCCGGGGATAACAGGCTGATTCCTCCCAAGAGTTCACATCGACGGGGGAGTTTGGCACCTCGATGTCGGCTCATCACATCCTGGGGCTGTAGCCGGTCCCAAGGGTATGGCTGTTCGCCATTTAAAGTGGTACGTGAGCTGGGTTTAAAACGTCGTGAGACAGTTTGGTCCCTATCTGCCGTGGGCGTTGGAAGTTTGAGGGGGGCTGCTCCTAGTACGAGAGGACCGGAGTGGACGAACCTCTGGTGTACCGGTTATGACGCCAGTCGTATCGCCGGGTAGCTAAGCTCGGAAGAGATAACCGCTGAAAGCATCTAAGCGGGAAACTTGCCTCAAGATGAGACTTCCCGGAGCCTTGAGCTCCTTGAAGGGTCGTTGAAGACCACAACGTTGATAGGCGCCGTGTGCAAGCGTGGTAACACGTTGAGCTAAGGCGTACTAATTGCCCGTACGGCTTGATCCTATAGCCTTGAATGAAAGGCTCGATCTTGCAGCCACAAGCGAAACACTCTGCAACCCAGACACTTCTTCCCCATCGCATGTCGTGATCCAGCCGCTTGGCGACACCACGACATCCAAGCTTTGCCTTGCGGCCATAGCGTCTTGGTCCCACCCCCTTCCCATCCCGAACAGGAGCGTGAAACGAGACTGCGCCGATGATAGTGCGGCAACCCGTGCGAAAGTAGGTCACCGCAAGGCTCCCCAAAACACAATGCCCCGTCGATCCCTTCGACGGGGCATTGGCGTTTCTATTGCCACAACTTCAGCCACCCCTCCACCATCCCACTCCGCCCAAACCTCACCCCATCACACCCCCTATCCAGAACGCCTCTTACCCCACCTTCAACGACACAAGCGCTTAGCAGCACGGTATCGAACCACCGGAACATGGGGCGCGTCAGTTCTTTCCTATGAGCTTCTGCAGTTCACCGTTGGCGAACATTTCTCTCATGATATCGGCGCCACCGATAAATTCCCCATTGATATATAACTGGGGAATCGTAGGCCAATTTGAGAACTCCTTGATCCCCTGCCGAACTTCGGGGTCGTCCAGAACGTTTACCGTGGCAACCTCTTGTGCACCACACGCCTCCAGAATTTGAACTGCCGCTGCTGAGAAACCGCACATAGGTGCATCAGGAGAACCCTTCATGTAGAGGACGATTGCGTTGTCCGCGATTTGCTGTTTGATGCGTTCGTGCGTGTTCATATTTCCACTCCTTTTGGTCGGAATCGGTACCACGCCACCAACTCATGCTCTTTCTGTTCACGTAGCTTGAAGGCGGCGCGTCTGAGCCCTAAACGTTGGCCGGTGCCCTTCTCTTGCGGGGGGCGAACAGGTGCTCTTTCACCCATCTTTCCCGCTACCATCCTTGGGTTTCCAGACAGATCGCGCAAGACGTGAAGCATCGAAAAACCCGCGGCCTCAAACAAGGACACTACGGCTTCTTGTTGGTCGAATCCATGTTCGACAAGTAGAGCCCCTCCCGGACGCAAGTGCCTGGGCGCAAGCGAGACAACTTTCCGCAATGCGTCAAGCCCATCTTCGCCGCCAATCAAGGCAACTGGTGGCTCATACCTCAACGCGTCCAAGTGCGTGTCAGATTCGCGAATGTACGGCGGATTGGAGACAATCATGTCGAATGCGTCTTGGTCGACAGAGTCATACCAGTCTGACAAGAGAAAAGTCACGTTTGTGGCACCTAGGCGTTCGGCGTTTTCCTTAGCTACAACAAGTGCCGACTCCAATACCTCAGACGCTGTGACTGCGACAAAAGGGCGTTCAAGTGCCAGGGAAATCGCAACGCAGCCACTGCCAGTACCCAGATCAAGTATCCGCGTTACGTTTTCGTTGTCGATGATTCTCAATGCTGCATCAACTAGCTCTTCTGTTTCCGACCGAGGTATAAGGACGTCCGGCGTCACGCGAAACACATGCTCGCGGAAACCGCATTCGCCCATTATGTACGTTAGAGGTTCCCCGCGAAGTCGACGATCAAAGACGATCCCATACGGCGAAAGGTCGAATCGACCAGGCGCTTCTCTCTCTCGAATGGCCAGTTGAGCTGAGGACAATTTCAGTGCGTGTGCGGCAAGTCGCCGAATCTCGCGCAGTGCATCATCTTTGGGTATCTTTATCGTCGTTGAAAGTCGACGAGCATCTGCCGCGAACCTGGCGCCCAGCGTAAATAAGCTCATTGATCCTCCCCCAATGCCGCAAGTTGTTCCGCTTGGTATTCCGTACCGAGCGCTGCAATTAGCTCGTCAAGCTCGCCATCCATGATTTGGCCAATTTTGTAGAGGGTGAGATTAATGCGATGATCCGAGACTCGACCTTGGGGAAAATTGTAGGTACGAATACGCTCTGATCGATCACCGCTGCCAATCAACAACCGTCTTTCTGTTGCCGTCTTTTCCGCTCGCTCACGTAACTGCCTGTCCTTTATCCGTGCGGACAATACGGCAAGTGCCTGCGCCTTGTTCTTATGCTGCGAACGATCGTCCTGGCATTCCACAACAATACCGGTCGGTAGATGCGTGACTCGCACGGCGGAGTCGGTCTTATTGATGTGCTGCCCACCGGCCCCGGAGGCCCGAAACGTATCAATTCGAATCTCCGCAGGCGTGATAACAGTGTCGCTAACATCGTCCAACTCCGGAAGCACTGCAACGGTACATGCGGAGGTATGAATTCTCCCTTGGGTCTCCGTTTCGGGAATGCGTTGTACCCGATGACCACCCGATTCAAACTTCAACTTCGAGTAAACCCCCCGACCGCTGATCTTGCAGATAACCTCCTTGAATCCACCGGCTTCACTTGGCGTACGAGACACTAATTCAACGTTCCAACCCTGGCGCTCCGCGAACCTACAGTACATTCGAAGCAAGTCACCCGCGAACAGCCCCGATTCATCGCCACCGGCCCCGGCTCTAATCTCGAGAAAGACGCTACGTTCATCGTTGGGATCTCTTGGAAGTAACTGTTGCTGTAACTCTAGTTCAATCTTCGCTAGTTCCTCTTGCACCACATGCATTTCGCTCTCAGCGAAATCCTTCAACTGAGGATCAGACGCCATTTCCCTAGCCGTTGACAGATCAGCGCTGGCGCGGCAATGCAATTCATACAGTCTTACCAAAGGTTCGATCTCGGCCAGTTCCTTTGTGATTCGTCTATAGCTATCTAGGTCTTGGGTTGCCGAACCCGTTGCGAGTACGCGATCAATTTCCTCTTTTCTCACGGATAGCTGAGAGAGTTTGCTTCGAATACTCGCCTTCATTGCCTGCGATCAGTGAAATAGAGGCGGGAAAGCATGCCGGCTAAGCGATCTCTCTCCTCGCTCGCGACATCGTTCAGCGCATGAGTTGGGCCGTGGAGAAACTTGTTCGTGAGACCTATAGACAAGGCTTCGAGAACTAACTCTGGATGGGAGCCCTTCGTTAGTGCCTTCATTGCCTTTTCTAATTCATGCAGTCGAACACTTTCTGCTTGCGCTCGGAATGCCTTTATCGTGGGAACACTATCCCGAGCCAACAGCCAACGCATGAACTCATCCACCCCTCTGCCAATAATCTTCTCTGCTTGCGCAACCGCGGCGCGCCGTAGATCCACTCCTTCCTTGACAATCTTGCCAAGGTCGTCGACCGTACAAAGAAAAACATCCTCAAGCTGTCCGACTTCAGGTTCGACGTCTCTAGGCACCGCAAGGTCGATTATCAGAATAGGGCGATGGCGTCTGGCCCTAACTGCACTCTCTACCAATCCTTTGCCAATCAACGGCAAGACACTCGCCGTACAACTCACCACGACATCATGACTGGCTAGAGTCGTCGGAATTTCCTGAAGACCGATTGCCTCTCCAGAGAACCGTTGCGCGAGTTGAAACGCACGATCTAACGTTCTGTTCGCAAAAACCACTCGCTTCGGCGATCTACCACAGAAGTGCGCAGCGCATAGTTCAATCATCTCCCCTGCGCCAATAAACAGTATGGATTGCTGCGTTATCGATGGAAAAATACGCTCTGCTATACGGACCGCGGCCGCGGCCATAGACACAGAGCTGGTACCAATCTCAGTATGGGAGCGAACTTCCTTAGCGACGGAGAACGACCGCTGGAAAAGTTTATGCAACACTGCGCCGAGTGTGCCGGCATGCTCTGCTGATCGAACAGCTTGCTTCAACTGGCCAAGTATCTGCGGTTCCCCCACAACCATGGATTCAAGACCACTTGCGACTCGGAACACATGAGTGACAGCTCGGTCCGAGGGGTACGTGTAAACGTAGGGAGCGAGCTGCACGGAATCTATTCCGTGGAAGCTCGCAAGCCACTTTGAAACTTGATTCGAATCGGCTGTAGCGCAGTAGACTTCCGTACGATTGCAGGTGGAGACGATCGCCGCTTCGCGAACCAGATTGTGTTGAACTAGATCACGCAGTGCTGGTTCAAGCTGGTCCGCATTGAAAGCGATCTTTTCACGCAAGGAAATCGGCGCAGTCTTATGATTTACGCCAAGGGTGATCAGTTCCATGTGCGCGTACTACCCGATCCCTATGGGATCAGCGTTGTCCAGCACAGGGGCGGACCCGGTTACTGGGCGCTCCCTGATGCTGCTCTCTATCTTCACCGCGCCATAGACGACAATGGAAGGATCTCGAGCCAAGGGCTTCCATGGATCAGATTTAAGTGGTGGCCAAGGGCGGAATCGAACCACCGACACAAGGATTTTCAGTCCTCTGCTCTACCAACTGAGCTACTTGGCCTAACGCTCACATCGCAACACAAAGCAGGACCAACCCACCCGCGCGCCAAGTACGTTGTTACTTGGGAGCGGCAATCATTGCAGAACGTTCTCTGGGGAGAACTCTCCGTGAAGCCCATAACTATACCGGAAAATCCACTCCAGGACTAGCGGCGCCGGGGCTCTGAAGAACGGCTAGCGTTTTGGGGCGCGTCTGGCCAGTCTGGTGAGTCTGCCCGCCATACGAAGTTCGCCCCACAGGACGCACGCTCAGTAAGCTCTCTGTCAATGCTTGTAGAGGCTCATCTGGGCGAGTACGCCGGCGATTTGACCATTCAGGAGATGCGCCTAAGGCCGTCGCGTGGCATCAGCACTAGGGCGAATCGCCCCGGAATTTCAGGAGCCTCCAATTGGGGATTGTTGGATTACCGCTGACAATAGTCGGAACGGCTCGCGACGACCGGAGCAGAACCCTCCGTCGGCAGTATTGGGGACTCCGACGACAACGCCCTGGCCGAGACCATCATCGGGCTGTTCAAGACGGAAGTCATCCATCCGAGGAGTCCGTGGAGAAATGTGGATGAGGTGGAGTAGGCGACACGGGAGTGGGTGGACTGGTTCAAACCCGGAGCGCTCCGGGAAACCCGGGGCGATTCAGTTCCCCACCTTCCAACTTGCTCAAGAGTTCTTTCGGTCACTGAGCAGTCCACCCTCCATCGATTGAAAGAGAACTTCCCGTAATGGAGCTCGAAGCATTTCCACATAAGAACAAGCACAACTCAGCGACTTGGTCCACGCTAACGAATTTCTTCGTCGGTTGACGGTCGAGCATCACCTTTCCAATGACTTCGTCGCGGGAAATCGCATGGGCCTTGGCCTGATCGTCAACTTGCCTCTCGACTAACGGAGTAAGAACGTATCCAGGACACACTGCATTGCAGGTAATGCCCAACTCGGCAGTTTCCAGCGCGACGCTCTTGGTAAGTCCTATTAGCCCATGTTTGGAAGCCACGTATGCTGACTTGTAGGCAGACGCTACGACACCGTGGGCCGACGCTATGTTGATGATCCGTCCCCATCCCTTGTCTATCATCCCGCCGATGCATCCTTGTATGGCATGAAAGGCCGCCGATAGATTGATGGCAAGAATTTGGTCCCACTTCTCTGTGGGAAAACTGGTGATGGGCGCGACGTGCTGTACGCCAGCGTTATTGACAAGAATATCCACACTCCCGAATGCCCTGACGGCTTCGTGCGTCAGCGTCCGGATGTCAGAAGGAAAATTCATGTCCGCATCAGAATATAGAATGGTGGCTACGGTCTCCCTTTGAATTCGCGCCCGGAGATCTGCGATTTCGGCCGGGTCACCAAGTCCGTGAAGCATCACATTAGCCCCGTGGCGCGCCAGCAGTGTCGCAATAGCGAGTCCGATGCCGCTCGTGGAACCCGTAACTAAGGCGGATTTGCCTGAAAGCATGATGAAGTCCTTGTGTGATGCGATGCACAAAATTCTATCAAACGGCGTCTCCCCCTTGTGCCACACGCTGCTCGTTCAGTTGCGAATGGAGCGGTTCACATGAGCGACTCTGCGCTAGCTGATTCCAGTCACGCAACTTGCGAGTGGGACCTAGTCTCGCTCGGAGAGCCTATGGTCGAGTTCAGTAGTCTCCCGGGGCTTCCTGGGCAGTACCTCCAGGGTTTTGGCGGTGACACCATGAACGTGGCGATTGCTGCGGCACGACAGGGAGCCCGGGTCGCTTACATCACGCGAATTGGGAATGACGAATTCGGGCAGCAGTTGCAGTCGCTGTGGCGTCGAGAAGGGATTGACCAGCGCGGCATTCACGTGGACGACGAGTCACCGACGGCTATCTACTTCATCTCACACGGAGCAGAAGGGCATACTTTCACTTATCGGCGGGTCGGTTCTGCGGCATCCAAACTTACTCATCGAGATCTACCGCTGGAAGTATTGGAGCGAAGCAGGTTCTTTCACACTTCAGGAATCACGCAAGCAATTAGTACATCTGCTTGTGACGCAGCATTTGACGCTATGGAGCGTGCGCGTCAGCAGGGTGTGAAGGTCGTGTATGACTCCAATTTTCGAATGAGACTTTGGCCCCTCAGACGAGCCAAGGCCGTCATTGAGACATCAATCTCTCTGTCTGATTTTTTCCTTCCGAGTTTGGAGGATGCGCGCACCTTAACCGGTCACAGCGAGCCAGAAGCAATAGTGGAATGGGCACTGTCACTGGGGGCGCGCCATGTTGCCCTTAAACTGGGGGCGGAAGGGGTGCTTGCCTCAGACGGGCGCAAGTCCTTCCGCATCCCCGCGCTGGAAATTTCTTTCCTCGACGCGACCGGCGCCGGAGATTGTTTTGCGGGCGCGTTGATTGCGGAAATGGCCTCGGGACGAACTTTTGAACAAGCTCTCGCTTATGCTAACTGCGCAGCCGGTTTGGTGTGCGAGGGGTTCGGTGCGATCACACCTTTGCCTTCTCGAGAGGAAGTTGAGAAAGCGCTGCGGGCGCGGACAAATCGGCGCGAAACATCGTGATCGCATGTTACGGTGGACTGATAGTGAATATGTCGACCAGCCTTACAGTGATGTTTATCCTGCATGGCGTCGACGGCTAATTATGATTTTGGGTCAGTATGTTAGAAACGCGCTCTAGGCAGGTGCGAGTCTTGCAGTAAGTTATCAAAACGGCAGAAGTCTACGTGCTGTAGGAGCGAATCTCGATGAGTGATATCAATACGCAACGCAGGCAACTCCTGCGAGGGGGCGCTTCTGTTCCAGTGGTGCTCACCGTCCAGCCTGGAACTGCGTTGGCAAACAGTAGCGCGTTTTGTCGTACCGTCGACAAGACGGCAGCTGACCCAACTTACGTGAGTCCTTCATCCGATGGCTGGCTTCGGTGCGAGGTCACTAGAGTCACCTCCAGCAGGTACATGTGGCAGAACGGTTCGTTCAAGTGGGTGAAGCAAGCGGACTATGTCACGCCAACGAACATCGATGCTTCAATCAACGATGGAATGTCGTTAGTCTGTCCCAAGAACGTGTATTACAAGCTTGACGCTAACGGAAATCCGGGCGCGGTCCCAGAGACGCCCCCCTCAGGGTCTTCTTATAAGTTGGATCAAACAAACGAGAAGAAGTCCGCGCTTGTGCTGTTCCAGCCTCGAGATGAAGCATCGGGTACCCCTGGGCACATCAAGGGATTTGCCTGGCAAGACAGTTTAAAGATCACTGACGGACCGCAAAAGATCCGAAAATCCTGTGCATGTTCGTTCGTGTAAGAGTTCTGCGACGTACGATTCGAGATTCCGTTTTCACGCTTGAATCTGACCTTGAAGTGGTCTCTTGTCCGGCCGTTGGCGCAATTGGAGATTTTCTCCGAGCAATGCGCCATATTCAATCCAGTCTCGTGGGAAACTCACTTCATACCGCTCGCCGCGGCTGAGGTACTAAAGTTGCTTGCTGCAGGTCCGCTCGGTTTCGAGAATCTCGCGGAGTCGTTTGGCATAGAGGCCAGATCTGAGAGAGATTCGGAGGAATTTCTCCGATTATCGGACATACTAAGCGGACTAAGGCAACAAGGACTGGTATCTAATGAGTCAGCAGCCGACGGTGGGTGGTTTGACTGCGCCTTCGTTGGTCCAAAGGATGACAGAGGTCGGCCTAACGGTTGACTTCGGCGCCGCGAGAGTCCGGATTTTCACCGATTGCGAGCCTCTCGCATCCGCCATTCTGTCCGTATATCAGCACTTCCCTGATGAACAGCATTCCGGGTTCGTGGATGCAACTGTTCAAGTCCTGCGCGTCAGAGGCTTAAGGCGTTTCATCAACCCTCAGATTGAGTTCCTCTCTGACGCCAACAGGCCCTTTGAGCCGTTTCCAGCAGATACAACGCTTCCCTTGCTCGAGTGGGGAATGAACTATGCGCTATCTGACCGGATTTTTCATTACTTGGTGCTCCACGCCGGAGTGGTCGCCAAGAACAACCGTGCAGTGCTCTTCCCTGCCATACCAGGTTCAGGCAAGAGCACGCTGACCGCTGCTTTGCACTTGTCTGGGTACCGATTGCTGTCTGACGAATTCGGGGTAATTGAACCGGAAAGCGGTCATCTCATCCCGATGGTACGCCCAGTCGCTCTAAAGAATAACTCGGTCCCGATAATCCGTGATCGCTTTCCGAGTGCAGTGCTGGGTCCAATCTTCCCCAAGACGAAGAAGGGAGAAGTTAGTCACCTTGCGCCTAGTCTCGACAGTGTAAGGGCTCGTCATACCGTCGCCGTGCCGGCGGTGGTTGTCTTTCCGAGGTATGCGAAAGGTGCGCGTTGCCGACTAGAAGATGTAGACGCCGCCAGTGCGTTCAATCGACTCGCAGTAAACTCATTCAACTATGAGTTTCTCGGCCCCAAGGGTTTTCTCCGCGTGACGGACCTCGTTAGAAAGTGTCCTTGCAAACAGCTAATTTTTGACTCGCTCGACGATGCCATCGCGACCATCGATGATCTGCTCGAATCGATAGAAGGTTCGAAGGGTTCGTGGGAATCGGTCACTGACGCTGCTTAGAGTGAAGAGGACCATTGATGCAGGTGTCCGTGAGTGAGACGACACCCATACAGGAGACTGCGAGAAAAGATCGCAGCGGATACACGTCATTCGCGATGAGAAAGACTGAACCGGCCAGACATCAAGTGCTCCTGTTGAGCGCATTTGACGATCCGCACCGCTGTGTCAGTCTTGGTGGGGATGAGTGGGACATTCTCATTCGCACTGCTAGGCAGGCCAAACTTCTGGGGCGACTCTGTGCTGAACTCAGGCGCCGCGGAGTTCTAGACGCTGTGCCCGATTCAGTAAGGGCGCACCTTGATGGAGCGTATGGATATTCGCTCCATCGCAAGCACACGGCGCTCGGCGTGCTCTGGGGGCTTGAGCTGGTACTGAATGGTTGTGGATTCCCCCTTGTGTTACTTAAAGGTGCGTCATACATCGCGCAAGGCATCTCCACGTCAGACGGACGTCTGTTCGAGGATATCGACATAATGGTGCCCAAGGACTCGCTAGCTGAAGTGGAAGACCGCCTAACCATTCACGGCTGGAGAACGGAGAAGCCGGACACTTACGACCAGCGGTACTACCGCGAATGGTCACACGAACTGCCGCCCATGTGGCACAGCAGTTACGCGATGGAACTAGACGTTCATCATACGATTCTTCCTGTGGTTGCTCGCGCAAAGCCCATCGCTGAACGCTTGCTGGAACGAGCTATTCCGGTCGTCGGATCAAAGTTTCGGGTCTTGAGCCCTGTTGATCAACTTGTTCATGCCTCAGCACATCTGTTTTACGACTCAGATTTCCAAGGTCGGTTCAAGGACCTCATAGATCTGAATTCACTCTTCGTGGATCACAGTAGCTCACCGCATTTTTGGGACGAACTGGCCCGAGAGGCAAAGATCCACGGTTTGGCCCGTTCAGTCTGGTACGCAGCCTACTTTTGCATGGCTTGGCTCGGGACGACTGTGCCCGGGGAGTTCTTTGCCCTCCTTGGCGCCGAGGCTCCGGGAAGATTCGCGCGTCGCTCCATCGAGTTCGGAATGACCGCGCTTGCATTCCCCCTTCATCCAGATAGGCGGGACTTCAAGCGACCGACATCCATTTCCTCCGTTTTTGAGGCGAGAGCGCTGTGGTTACGCTTCCCCGCTCGGATCCTCGTTTACCACACGATCATGAAGGCAATCCGATCGTCCATGCCGAGGACCGTACGGTCAGCTTGACGGACGGGCAAGATTCAACGAGCCACCGGCGACCTTGTGGTCACCATTTCTTGGCCCAGCGGTCAGCCGGGCATCTTGTTCGCTTTAGTGCCGCCAGACCTCTATAGCCGTCAAGCTGGCAACCACGATTTTTTTAATGCTGTATGGTTATTCTCTTCAATCAACGAATTCCCGTTGTCGCCGCCTTAGAAGTTGCGTTGGCTGTGCTCGTCTTATCTGGTTCGTTCATTAATGCCCTTTCGGGGCACGTTTCGGACCCTTTGGCTGACGAATACTCGCTTGGAATGGCCGTTTCGATGTTCGCTTTCGGCCAGATAATTTGCCTGGGCGCGTTTCAACTCTATAGGCTCAACAAGAATACGACTGCTTCTGCGTTTGCTGGTCGAACGGCTCTCAGTCTAGTAACAGGAGGTGCCGCAGTCTATTTTGCGTTCGCCGCACTTCCAGGCGGTGAAGGCTATCGCGCGGCGCTGCCCGAAGCGCTCCTGTTATCCGCCGCGGGGCTGATGCTAATTCGCCTTCTCCTGATGTTTGGAGTTGAGATGGACTGGCTTTCGCACCGGATACTGGTGCTTGGGACGGGTCCAGAGGCACTTTCTGTAGAGCGGGCTTTGGATGGGGCAAAAAGTTCGGGGGTAACGTTGGTCGGCTTCTTCCCAGTAGGAAACAGCCCAAACCTCAATGTTTCTGTGGAAAAGGTCATAAGGTCAGCTTCCACTCTGGAAGAGACCATACATCGCTTGGCAATCAACGAGGTGATCGTAGCCCTGCAGGAACAACGCGGGGGCGTTCTTCCGGTTAGTCAACTATTGAATTGCCGGCTCAGGGGGATTCGCATTACAGATCTTTCAGCATTTTTCGAACGAGTGACAGGCGAGGTCCCCGTCAATTCGCTAAAGGCGAGTTGGCTAATTTATGGAGAAGGCTTCAGGCAAGGATGGATTCGACGCCTCATCAAGCGGACGTTTGACTTAGCAACGTCGGCTACGCTGCTCACTCTAGCCGCCCCTTTGATGCTCATTGCGGCCTTGGCTATTTTTCTCGAGAGTGGTGGGCCCGTCATCTTTCGCCAGGAGCGCGTGGGAATGGGGGGGCGAAAATTCATGCTACTGAAATTTCGAAGCATGCGCGCCGATGCGGAAAAGGATGGTGTGCCACGATGGGCTGCGACAGGAGACCCGCGCGTGACCCGGGTTGGGCGGTTCATCAGGAGGACTAGAATAGATGAACTTCCTCAGATTTTTAACGTGCTGCGAGGCGAAATGAGTTTCGTGGGTCCCCGACCTGAAAGGCCCTTCTTCGTTGCGCAATTGACGGAACAGGTTCCCTTCTACGGCGCACGACACAGCGTCAAGCCTGGTCTGACTGGCTGGGCACAAGTCAGATACAGTTATGGTGCTTCCGTCGAGGACGCGGTTCGCAAGCTTCAGTACGACCTCTACTACGTGAAGAACCATAGCGTTCTCTTGGACGTATTCATAATATTCAGCACGTTCCGTGTCGTATTAATGGGTGAAGGTGTGCGGTGAGTGGCGCCATGGGTTTCAACATCCAAATGAGGGTGAAAACCCCAGGCGTAGTTAGACCAAATGCGTAAAGGTTCGCGAACATCGCGTACCTCGTGAGCAGTCCTGCTCACTTCGATATGACCTGACGGTCATGACGCCCAACTATCTTGCGAGCATATGCTACGGTGGCGGACTGCTAGCGTTTCTTGCGCTAGCCGCACTTCTCGCGGTTCGAGCGAAGGGTAACCAACGCGCTCGTCTATTGGCCGGAGCTTGTGCGGCTGCCGGAATATGGGAGCTCACCGGCATCTTCGCTGCAGTCTGGCCCTCCGAAGAGACCGTACTTGCCCACGTGCTGAGTGACGCTTTGCGCTTCTCCGCATGGTTCCTCTTCATCCTCCATCTCCAAAATAGCATCTCCATATTCGGCAGGAACGTGACCATCGTCGCGTCAATGCGATGGAGTGTTGTCATCGTGGTGTTCATGGCGCTCTCTGGGACGACGATCTTCGCGTTCTTCGGAACATGGGCCATGACGCAAGAGCCTATTGGCAACGATGCCATCTTCGCCGCCTTCGCCGTTAGCGCTGTCTTGGGCCTCACTCAGGTTGAGCAACTGTATCGTGGCGCGGAGGACACGCAGAAGTGGGCACTGAAGCCTCTCTGCATCGGTGTCGCGGCGATGCTAGCTTTTGACCTGTTCGTCTTTTCCGATGCACTGCTGGTAAAGGAAATGAACTCCCAGGTTTGGGCGGTGCGAGGGTTGGTTCATGCTCTGACTATTCCGCTACTGCTCATTGCCACCCATAGAAACCGTCAGTGGACCGTCGATGTGGCGGTATCCAGACGTGTGGTATTTGGTTCCACTGCATTGCTCCTGTCAGGGCTGTACATGCTGGCGGTTGCCGGTGCCGGTTATTTCGTGCGCATTTTCGGCGGGAGTTGGGCCACTGCAGCACAAGCAACGGTGATCTTCGTGGCCATGCTAGGGCTTGCAGTTTTGGTGTTCTCCGGGTCGATCAGAGCGAGGATCCGCGTACTAATCAGCAAGAACTTCTTTTCCTATCGGTACGACTATCGAGAGGAGTGGCTGAAGTTCACGGGGTTTCTCAGCGAACCGGGCAGGCATGGGGATATCGTTACGCGGTCGATCCACGCCCTCGCCGACCTTGTGGAAAGTCCAGGAGGTACCCAATGGTGGCGAACAGAGGACGGGGCATTCGTTCAGGTTGGAAGATGGAACATGCCCAATGACCAAAGGACTATTCTTGCCGGCGAGTCACTATTGGTCTTTCTCGAGAAGACGGGTTGGGTCATCGACATTGCGGACTATGGTACTCGGCGGGAAGCTTACCCGGACCTCGAACTGCCTCCCTGGCTGACCGAATCAAGAGATGTATGGATCGTGATTCCGCTCTTCGCCGGAACACGCCTGGAAGGGCTCGTCGCTCTGCTGCAACCCAGAACTCCAATCGACCTGGACTGGGAAGTTCTGGATTTGTTGAAGACCGCGGCAAAGCAAGCGGCTAGCGTGCTCAGCCAAGTTCGGCTGGCAGGCGCTCTTGTAGAGGCTCAGCAGTTTTCCGCGTTCAACAGGATGTCAGCCTTCGTAGTACATGACTTGAAGAACCTGGTTGCCCAGCTTTCGCTCATGCTCAAGAACGCGGAGCGTCATGGAGCCAATCCGGAATTTCAAAAGGATATGCGCGAGACGATCGAGCATGTCGTATTGAGGATGCAACGACTGCTGATGCAGCTCCGATCGGGGGCCGACCCCGTGGAAAACGCCTCCCCTGTCGATCTTGGCGCGGTCATTGCAAGCATTCGTGACGTTTGGGCTCGACATGGGCGCAACGTCGCAGTCTCGTTGACGTCTGACTGTTGGGTGATGGGGCATGCGGAGAAGCTGGAGCGGGTATTGGGGCATCTTGTGCAGAATGGGTTCGATGCGATGGACGGAAGTGGGAGCGTAAAAGTCTCTTCACGGTTGGTTGATCGATTCATCGTCTTGGACGTGGAGGATCAAGGGAAAGGGATGACACAGGAGTTCATACGTGAGGAACTCTTCAAGCCATTTCGTTCCACAAAGTCCACTGGCATGGGAATCGGGGCCTACGAAAGTCAGCAGTATGTGCAGGAAATCGGCGGCCGGATTGCCGTTGACAGCCGGGAGGGCGAAGGTACGACGTTCAGTGTCTACTTGCCCGCGAGACATCGAAACGAGGCGAGCCGTCAAAGCGACTCTACTGTGGCATGACTGATAAGCGTAAGCCGTTGTTGGTGATTGAGGACGACCCAGCGCTTCAGAAGCAGATGCGCTGGGCGTTCGACCAGTACGAAGTCATCGTTGCCGATGATCGTGACTCGGCAATTGCCCAGTTGCGCCGTTTCGAGCCAGCCGTTGTGACCATGGATCTGGGGTTACCCCCGCATCCTGATGACACCACGACCGGCTTCTTGCTCCTGCAGGAGATTCTGTCGCTAATACCACAGACGAAGGTGATCGTGATCACCGGACAGCACGACAGAGCAAATGCGGTTAGATCGATAGCACTTGGCGCCTACGACTTCTGTGAGAAGCCGTTTCAGCCGGAACTGCTAAACCTAATAATAGAGCGTGCATATCGCGTCTATGAGCTGCAGGAGGAGAACGTCCGTCTCCAGAATGCCGCTGTCGCACCGGGAAACGCCGGAATCATCACCCGAGATCCTGACATGCAGAAGGTGTGCAGGACCGTGGAAAAGGTTGCGGGAACGAGTGCTACGGTGATGCTTCTAGGGGAATCCGGAACCGGCAAGGAGTTGCTGGCACGCTCCCTTCACGTGAACTCCCCGAGAAAATCCAATAAGTTCGTTGCCATCAACTGCGCGGCGATTCCTGACAATCTCTTGGAGAGCGAACTTTTCGGGTACGAGAAGGGTGCGTTTACGGGGGCCATCAAACAAACGCCCGGAAAGATCGAGACGGCCAACGGAGGAACGCTCTTTCTCGATGAGATCGGCGATTTGCCTCTTTCGCTACAGGCGAAACTGCTCCGCTTCTTGCAAGAAAGAGTCATCGAACGAATTGGTGGTCGAGACGAAATTCCCGTCGACGTGAGGATCGTCTGTGCTACGCACCAGGATCTCCATGCACTCAGTTCTACTGGAAAGTTTCGCGAAGATCTCTATTACCGACTGGCCGAAATCGTTCTAGAGATCCCGCCCTTGCGGTCGCGAAAGGGTGACGCAAGCCTGCTCGCACATGCATTCGTTCGTAAGTTCGCCTCTGAGCAGCGCACAGGTACCATCACTCTGTTGCCTGAGGCGATAGATGCCATCGAGGCCTATCAGTGGCCAGGCAATGTCAGAGAGCTTGAGAACCGCGCAAAGAGGGCGGTAATCATGGCCGAAGGTAGCGCCTTGAAGGCTGAAGACTTCGGGCTACGGCTTACGACGCCTGAGCCGGAACTTTTCAACCTGCGGCGTGTGAGAGATGAAGCTGAAAGGGAAGCGATCGTTCGCGTTCTTAGCCGTGTCAACAGCAACATCAGCAAGGCCGCAGAGATGCTGGGCGTGAGTCGCCCGACTCTCTATGATTTGATGGACAAGTACGGGCTCCGCGCCCCGCAAACGGCCTAATTCAAGGCGGGCGGCAACCGACACTACGAAGCAGGATTGCCTAAACATTAATCTAACGGATTGGTTCGAAAAAATGGTCGAGAACGTTGCTGTGGTTGGTTTGGGTTACGTGGGGTTGCCACTGGCAGTCGAGTTTGGAAAGAAGGGTCCCACAATCGGGTTTGATCTATCTGCGTCAAAAGTGGAGTCGTATCGGAAGCACATAGATCCCACTGGCGAGGTGAGTCGCGAGGATCTTGCCGCCGCGGTTCACTTCACTCCGACCACAGATCCGAACGCCCTCGCGAATGCCGACTACATCATTGTCGCGGTGCCCACGCCGGTCGACGACGCGCACCAGCCCGACTTCAGCCCGCTCGTTGGCGCGAGTAAGTCGGTAGGAAAGTACATGAAGAAGGGTGCCATAGTCGTCTTTGAATCCACCGTATATCCAGGCGCCACAGAAGAAGTGTGTGTGCCCATCATGGAAGAGGTTTCTGGGCTTAAGTGGAAAAGGGATTTTTTTGTTGGCTACTCTCCTGAACGTATCAACCCAGGCGACAAAGAAAGGACGGTCACCAAAATAAGGAAGGTCGTGTCCGGGGACACTCCCGAAACCCTGGATCGAGTCGCTAGACTCTACGAGTCCGTGATTACTGCGGGGGTCTACCGCGCCAGTAGTGTCAAAGTGGCTGAAGCAGCCAAGGTCATCGAGAATACGCAGCGCGACCTGAACATTGCTCTGATGAACGAACTCGCGCTCATATTTCATAGACTGGGCATCGACACAGTCGAAGTGCTCGAGGCGGCGGGCACGAAGTGGAACTTCCTTCCATTTCGCCCGGGGCTCGTCGGCGGGCACTGCATTGGAGTAGATCCCTATTACCTGACGTACAAGGCGGAAAAGGTCGGATATCACCCACAAGTGATCCTCGCCGGGCGCAGAATCAACGACGGCATGGGAAAGTACGTGGCAGAACAGACTGTCAAGAAACTTATCCATGCCGGATTCCCCGTGAGGGGAGATGACGTGATCGTGATGGGATTCACGTTCAAGGAAAACTGCCCCGACACTCGGAACACACGTGTCATTGACGTGGTTCAGGAACTCCAGTCGTATGGTGCAGAGTGCACATCTACGATCCCGTAGCTGACAAGGATGAGGCGCGACACGAGTATGGCGTCGAACTCAGCGAATGGGGAAACCTGCCCAAGGCGGCGGCGGTCGTCTTTGCCGTAGCTCATGATGACTTCCTCACCAAGTCGGCTGACGAAATGGTTTCGATGCTCCGTCAAGGTGGCGTGGTCATTGATGTCAAGAGCAAGACCAATGCAGATGCTCTTAAGGCCAAGGGTGTGGAAGTATGGCGTCTGTGACGCCGACCAATTCGGAGCCGGCGGCCCGGATCAGTGCCGCCCTGTCCGACCGAGCGAAATGGCTGGTTACCGGGAGCGCGGGTTTCATTGGGTCTCATTTGCTTGAAGAATTGCTCCACGCGGGACAAACGGTCGTTTCACTGGACAACTTCTCAACCGGGTTCAGACGCAATTTGGAGGAGGTGCGTCTGTCGGTCGGAGATGCGGCTTGGAGCAGGCATCATTTCATTGAAGGTGATATCAGAGACATTTCCACGTGCGAGGCTGCAGTCAAGGGAGTCGACTACGTTCTTCATCAGGCCGCTCTTGGATCCGTTCCTCGTTCGATCAAAGATCCGGTCGCATCAAATGCCTCCAATGTGACTGGATTCTTGAATGTATTGACAGCTTCCAAGAACGAGGGCGTCAAGCGATTCGTGTACGCATCCTCGAGCTCGGTGTATGGGGATCATCCAGGTCTACCAAAGATCGAGAGCAGTGTGGGTCGGCCGTTGTCACCATATGCGGTGACGAAGGCGGTGAATGAGCTCTATGCGGATGTGTTTGCGCGAACATACGGGCTTTCCGTTGTGGGGTTGCGCTATTTCAACGTTTTCGGGCCCCGCCAAGATCCTGACGGCCCTTACGCTGCAGTCATTCCGCGCTGGGTGAAGGCGGTCCTGAGGAATGAAGAGATTACCGTCAACGGTGACGGCGAGACATCCCGCGATTTTTGTTTCGTCAAGAATGTCGTGCTCGCGAACGTGCTGAGTGCCACCAGCCCATTTCCGGACAGAGCCGCCAGAGTCTTCAATATCGCCGTCGGACAACAGACCACCTTGAACGACCTGATCAAGAGAATTACGGCACTACTCTCCAAATGCGATGGCATTACAGCCAAGTCGTGCGTTCGCCATGGTGAGTTCAGGTCAGGGGATGTGCGGCATTCGCTAGCAGATATCAGCCGCGCCCGCAGCGAACTGGGATACTTGCCAGAATATGATCTTGTCCGTGGACTGGAAGCCGCTCTTCCCTGGTATCTGGGACAGTTTGGAAACGTCCCGTCCACAGGGTGACGTATCCCTTCAGTCATGCGATGTCGCGTTTCTGACTAGACGAAGTCGGGTTACCGATGCATCTCCTCACTGGACCAGTGTTCTGGGGTCTCCCTGTTTGTTCGACGATGACAGGCACTGCAAATGAGCTTCCGTCGATTGCTTCTCTTTCAAGGAATTCTTAGAAACTGATCATGAGGACCTACAAAGGTTTCTTGAACGTCGCCAATGAATCGCTGCCGTCCTAATAGCGGCCCGAGTCTACAGAGAGAACGTCTGATGATCCCACTTATGCCCTTGCACATTCGGAAGCTCTTCAGCTGGATCCTGTGCTTGTCGTTCGCCCTAGGAATGCTATCCGGTTGCGGCAAATCGGACGGTGGCGACTATCTCGCGTCCGGGTCCAAGCGGGCCGCCGATGGGGACTACATTGCTGCGCTAATCGATTTCCGCAATGCTGTGGCACGCGATCCACAAAGTGCGGAGGCGCGATTCAAACTGGGTTCTACGATGCGGTTGCTAGGTGACTATCCTGGTGCCGGGATTGAACTCAAGAAGGCAGAGGAATTGGGATACGACCGTGATGCGGTCATTCTCGAGCAGCTAATGCTGCACTTGAACGCAGGTCAGTTCGCCGAAGTGCTTAATGAAGGTAGCGCACGTGCGCTGTCGTCACCGGACGCAAGGGCTAGCCAGGCTGCAATAAAGGGTGAAGCACTAATTGCGACGACCAATGATGCAGAGGCTCGATTGTCGTATGACGAAGCCTTGAAGCAGGCGCCGGACAACGGGTTGGCGACCTTGGGTATGGTTCGCCTGGCTTTGATTTCGGGAGATACAAGAACTGCCACAGAAAGGATCGATTTCTCTTGCAGAAAAATCCGGGCACTAACGGGGCTTGGTATCTCAAGGGAATGCTCTTGGCCTCGCAAGGCGCAGCAGAAGGCCGCCGTTGCGTTTGAGAGCGCGGTGAAAGTCCGCCCCGGGGATCTGGCGGCGCGTTTCGCACTTGTTCAGGCCCGTATATCTATGGCCGACTTCGACGGAGCATTTCAGGAAGTTTCTCAACTGAAGAAGCACTATCCAAATGCCCCCATGAGTTCATATGCGGAGGCACTCGTTGCATACCGCAAGGGAAACAAGGGGCACGCGTTGGATGCGATCCGCCAGGCGCTGAAGTTGGCACCTGAAGATCAAGGCGTCTTGATGCTTGCTGGAATACTTGAGCTAGAGCGAGGAAACTTTGCGTCAGCCGAGAGCCTGCTCAGGAAGGTCGTGAGCGCGAGTCCCGATGACGCACAGGTCGGAGGCTCTGGCCGCCGCACTGCGAGGGCTCGGACAGTACAAGCAAGCGCTCGATCTACTGCAACCACTGACGAGAGGCGATAGCTCAGATGCCCTTTCCCTCGAAGTTGCAGGCGATGTCGCCGGAGCAATGAAGAATTTCTCCTTGGCACGGACGTACTACAAGCGCGCAGTCGAAGCGAAACCGCCTAACTTGGAGCTCGTCCTAAAGTATGCCGACTCGTCAGGAAGGTCGGGCAGCCTGGAAGACGCCGTCAGGATTCTGCAGTCTGCCGATGCTCAAGTTCTCGCCGCGAAATCGAATTCGATGGTCTTTCGACCTCAAACTGGCAGAATTATTTCTTCTCACTCGCCAGTTCGAAAAAGGCGCTCAGGCTGTTGGTGATCAACTCGTTCAGAGATTTCCATCGAACGCCAATGGCTACTATATCGTGGGAACGGCTCTGCTCGGTCGGAAGGACCAGAATGGCGCTCGAGCGGCCTTCGAGAAGGCCGTCGAACAAGATCCCGGAGTTCTTCCCTGCCATTAGGAGTTTGAATTCGCTGGATGTAGAGGGGAATTCGCACGCGCCAGGTCAAGACTAGCTGCATACCTTCAACAGCAGCCCCGCGACGAGGATGCTGGGCTCCTCTTGCTGGACGTTTCCAAGAAGATCGATCCGGACCCGAAATCGCTCGTATCAACCCTTGAAAGCTTGTGGTAGGGCCAATGGAACTTCTACCACGCTGCAGTCGATGTTTATCAGTACGCTTATCGCTTCGGGTGATTTCAAACGAGCCCTGGACGCTGCGCGAGCAGCCAAGCTCTCCTGCCTCGAGAAAAGGACATCAGGCTTTCCTCTTGGCCCGCGCTCAGTATGCCGCCGGTCAGACCTGCCAGGCATTGGCGACGTATGCAGGCTTGCAACAGAGCATCCCAAGTCTCCGATACCACTGCTTGGGGCAGGCCGAGGTACATGCATCAGAGAAGAAATGGGCCGACGCGGCTGTTGCTCTGGAAAGGCGCGCGCAGTTGGAACCGGAAAACGAGGGGATTGAACAGTCTGCGATTCAGCTCATGCTTCAAAGCGGTGACATGACTCGAGCGCTTGACCGTGCCCGCGCGTACCAAGCAAAGTGGCCCACTTCCCTTTCGGCTACGAAATCGAGGCCCGAGCGCTGGGGGCAGCGAATAAGGACTTGGTCGGAGCGGTGGCGGTTCTGCAGAAACGGGCTAGCGAAGACCAATAACATAAAGATAGCCGTGACATTGTTCGACTTGCTCCTCCCAGTCTGGAAATCAGGCGGGAGTCGAAGGGCCTTCTTCGAACCTGGAGCTCGAAAAATCCCAGAGATGATCGCTTGCTGGCTTTGCTGGGGACGCGACCGCTTCCAAGGAGCGACTGGAACCAGGCAGAAACCTACTACCGCAAGGCCTCGACGTCGATTCTAAGAACGTGCGAACCGCCAACAATCTGGCCTGGGTGCTCAGTCGAAAAGGGTTCACCCGATGCAGTCCGATTCGCGCAGCAACTTATTCAGAAGGCGCCAGACAATCACCTGATCCAAGACACCGTTGGAACGATCTACTTGGATGCGGGTGATACGCAAAACGCAGTGAGACTATTGGAGGCAGCGGCAAAGGGTTTACCGAATATGGCGTCGGTGAAGTTGAACTATGCACGCGCGCTCATCGCGACCAACCGAAAAGAAGACGCTCACCGTCAGATTGAATTGGCCCGGCCTCTGGTGAAGAGCAAAGCTTCGCAGCAATATCTGGACACACTGGATGCCCAAACACGCTAGGTCAGATCAGCTTTGAGGATACTTTGCTACCAGATAGGCATCGAGCACCCGGCCGAGATACTCGTCAGTGGATTGAAGCGAGTCCCGCTTCTGCAAGTAGCGGGACAGTGACAGTGTTGGCGAAATGTTGGTCACTCTCGAGATAATCCAGGAAAACCGGGAGAGTAGATAAAGCCTTGCGCGACTTCTTCGCCAATAGAAAGCCCAACACTGGAAGAACCATCCTCAGCAGGCGGACGGGCACGGGAAGTAGGTGAGGAATCCGTTGCCCTTTGGACAAGAACCGCTCCCTCGCGATCCGCTGAAGCTGTTCCAATCCGATCGCTCCCTTCTGCCCACTGCATAGGTGAAGTATCTTCCCATCGGTTGAATCGTTCATGCATGACCAGACGATCGCTTTTGCGACGAAGTCACAAGGCACAATGTCCAGCTGAGCTTTGCCGAAGTGCGGGTGGAATCCAAATGTTCGCCGCCCCGTCACGAATTCTACGAGATGATAGAACACTTGAAAGTGGACGCTCTTTCCAGTTCTTGAGTCACCAACGACCATGCTCGGGCGATGCACGGTAATACGCCAATCCTTGCAACCGGCCGACTCCAGGAGCGCTTCCGCTTCGGCTTTCGATTGTTCATAGGTGTTGTGAAATTCCCGCGGCTCACCGATCCAGCGCTCGGGAACTTCACCGGCCATCCTGCCACCCACGCCCACTGTGCTGATGAACTCCGTCTTCGGAGGGGATCCCGACGCCTGGCGGCAATCTGTTAGGAATCTCAAGAGGGCCTTCGCGGAGCCTACGGCAGACTTTCTCGCGTCTTCGAGTTCCAAGTTCATTCTTACCGCACCGGCCGAATGAATGACATGCGTGCAAGCGGAACATAGCCTATCGTAGGCGTCATCGCTCAGACCAAAGCGAGTGACGGAAGTATCGCCGATCAGTGCCGACACCCGCGTCGCGATAGATTCACGGTCGACCTCGCAGAACTCGAACAGTCGATCAACTCTCGAGTGCAACTCCGACTCGTCGGATGCGCGAACCAGCAGAACGACCTCGTCCACTCCCTGTGACACGAGCTCGCGCAACACTGCGCTGCCGACCACTCCAGTCGACCCTGTCAGGAAGATGCAGCTCACAGAAATATCACCACGGGTCCTTGAGACCCTGTCCGATTCTCCATGCGGTCCAGCATTGAGTATATGTCGTCCATGGCTTGAGCATACTTCGATTCAATTGCCTTCCGTCGCAACTTCAAGTTGGTAGTGATTTCTCCTTCTGCAACGGAAGGAGATCGGTTTATCAGGATCATCCCGGCGACCCGTTGATACTCGGGCAAGTCGCACAACCGCTCGTTGACCTCAACCCGGAGCCTACGCGAGTACTCTTCGCGTTCCGCAGAATCTGCAGGCAGGGTCGACGCAAAGAAGATCGCCAGGGCGGCCTTCTTGGCCGACCCCACGACGACTGGCAAGTCGATCCCTTGCACGCCCATCAGTCGCTCTTCGGTCTCTCGAGGCGATACCCAGCGACCCGTGGACAGTTTGAAATTCTCTGTCTTACGACCTTGGAGAAACAAGTAACCATCGCGAATGTAGCCAAGATCGCCGGTTGCCCAAGTTCTTGAGTTCTCTCCAAGGGTCTCGCACGCAGTGGGCGGGGCGTTGACATATCCGCCAAAAACTCCGGCGCCGGTAATATGAATCTCGCCATCATTTTTTATGACTAGATGGTTCTCTGGAAGGGGAATGCCGACGCTACCTGCCCGACGTTTGAACGGAACGTTCATGGCGATCGGAACAATGCACTCGCTGACCCCGTAAGCCTCATAGATTGGCAACCCGATTGACTCAAAGAAGCGACTCACATCCTGCGAAAGCGGAGCTGAACCGCTCATCAAGTAGCGGATTCTCCGGCCAAAGAGGCGCCTTACTCTTCGCAAGACCAATAGCTCAGCGAAGAAGAGCTTTATTCGTCTGGGAAAGCGTGAGGATCCGGCGAAGCAAGGTGGTTGTGACTGGCTTGCCACTCGAAGAGACCAATGTCCGAGTAGCCGGATTGGCAAGGGTGCTTTGTCAAAAGTGTCGAGGACTTGCCGGTATACGCGCTCATAAAATCGCGGCACGCCCACCAACAGCAGCGGTTCGGCCCTCTTGATGCCGCTGATTACGTCTCGGGATCGTTCAGGAGAAATGTAACAGCGCCCCGACGAACTGCGCAGAAGTTGATCATTCTCTGGAACAGATTGGCGAGAGGCAGCCAACACAATAAGGGACTATCCTGAGGAATGTCTTCGTAAGCATTCAGAATGCACTCTACGGCAAGCAGAACTTGACGATGTAGTACTGAATGGGTTTTGGGTCGTTTGTCGTCCCTGATGAAAATACGATGATGGCCGGATCGTCGGGGTCCGGCCCCATCAAGTCTTCGTCTGCCGGGCCACCGGTTGCACGTGATACCGGAGACTTCCCCGCGTCAAGGCACTGGTCAAGGCCGATCACAAAACTAGAAGGGAACTCTGACGCCAGACGTTTCGCTTGCTCTCTATCATAGACGAACAACCCTGCCAGACCGCATGTCTCAATCAACCGGTCAAGAACAGAAGCAGGGTAGTTAGGATCCAGTCCCACCACGCACGCCCCGCAATGCAAAGCGGCGTGCTGCACCACCTCCCACTCCGAGACAGTTCGGGGCGACTATTCCGATGCGGGTGCCTCTCCGAACTCCGTACTTTGACAGGCGTGTCGCGCAATCTAGTACGTTCCTTTGGAACTCCGTCCAAGTAATCCTTGACCAGTTCCCCAGATCGTGAGGTCTGGAAGTAGAAACCCACGGCATCCGGAGTGGCGGTCACTCTTTGATGGAGGAGTTCTTGGAGCGTATTCATCGAGGCGCAGTCAAGTTTGCAGGGCTATCGGGGAAACGTTGGCCAAAGGTTCCTTTGAGGTCAGCAGACGCATCACTTGGCGACCACGTCGGCAAAGTGGGGAGACGAATCATTATGCCTAGAACTGCGAACCTAACAGACGGCGCGCATTCTATCGTCTGCGGTGTCGCTTCGGTTTACAGGTCCGACAAGACTTCGGCTCGTGAAGTGCCAATCAGCTGTTTTTATAGAGAAAATGTGCTGGCATCCAAGATGCTTGATAGGGGTGTGCACGAAAGTGTAAGCCGTTTTAGCAACGATCAAATCCTCCTGAGGAGCAAATGATGAATCTGTTCAAGACCGCAATCGCGGGTGCCATGCTGGCAGCAGCCGCCACGTCGGCCCAAGCCATTCCCACGTTCACCGCTCCGGGCGGAGCCGTTTACGATCCGATCGGTAGAATCGATTGGTCGGCGGGTGGAACGGCGTGGACGAGTGACTTTAACCAGACGAAAGCAATCGCTGGGACCCCGTTTGCAATGACGACCAGCTACGCGGCGTTCGCGAAGGGGACGACCGGCATTGGAACAGGTGGCGCGTCGAATGTTGATTGGAACATTCCCAATCTGATCGGAGGCACTCCTCCCCCTGGAGGAAATGACTTCGAGTTGACCGTGTTTGCCACGTTCAATGAAGTTGCAACGTGTTTGGGTGGTGGAGCATTCTGCGGATTCACCGTGACTTCTGGTTCATTCACGGTCTACATTGACGAGACCCCGGATGCTCAAGAGGGCGCAGCCGAGGCGAATTTGTCAGACTATACGAACGGGAACGTACTGTTCTCCGGTACCATCAATCCGGGGGCCGGCAGGAGGTTTCTTCGCTTTCGTTCTCGAACAACGGCGCTCAGTCGTTCTTCGGACAAGTGACGTACACCAACCCCGCTTACATTACCCCTGCTTTGGTCGCTACCACGGCCGGTACGGAGATCAAGATCGGGCCCGCCACCACCAGCTGGCAGCGTTTCGGCTTCCTGCCGGCGGACGGTTGCGCGGTCAATGGAAGTGGTGACAACATCTGTAGGCTCAATTTCCAAGCCGACGGCAACCAATCTTTCGCCGTGCCGGAACCCTCAAGCCTCGCACTTCTTGGTCTGGCGGTGGCTGGCATCGTCCGCTGGACGCCGCTCGCAAGGCAGTCTAAGTTCCTGATCGTGTAGTAACTCCAGAAAACGCAGCCGGTGACACTGTCACCGGCTGCGTTCTTTGGATGGACGCAGTAGCATCGAATCGCAGATACAACATCCAACGAGTGACCAAATAGAATTGCGGTGTCGATCTTTGACTTGGGAACTCGGTTTACTATAACTTAGTTCCGCGACTCAAATTCTCCGTAAAATCGACAAAGAGACGACTCGCCGGCCCCCCTCCCATAATCCTCCGATCAAAGACCATTCCTACTGGCATCGTGCGGCGCGCTGTCACCGCGCTGTCGACAACTAGTGGTCTGTCCTTCACGACCCCAAAGGTAAAGGTGATCGGCCATGGCCACGTTGTCGTAACCGCATCAACGCCGGCTTTTGATGGCGCATTGACCCAGCATGCGCAGCCTCTATAGCGAACCCAGAGAGACGGAAACCAATGCGGTGCGTGTACGAGCCAAGTGCTGATGGGGCGAGGCACATAGCGCAGGACGCGCATATACGCTCGGTACTCTTCGGAGTTCTCCTCATTCACGTCGGGGAGTGCCCGCAGCGCCTCTGAAAGGTCGTCAAGACTTCGTGAATCCGCTGATCGCAAAGGTGCGATGAAGGCGTTCCCGGGCAAGTAAGGCAAGTGCTTCTCTATGGCCACGGCGATGTCTGCCGCCTCGAACTGGACCAGTCTGCGCCAGAACGGAGGGCCCAAGATCGCCCTGTTTGCCTCTGGATGACGCTTCATCGTCTGGCCAGCAGCCTTGATCACAAAGGCGGTGTACGATGGTGGTCGCTTTCCTTCGCGACGAAAGCCATCTCGGACCTCCTCGATGCCTGACGCATCGATTTCCCCGAACATGGTGACCATGTTCGCCGGGACAAGAATCCCATTCAGGCTCCACGCAGTTTTCTCAGCCCTCCCCGCGGGAAGCCATCGGTATGTCGCAGTCGCTCTTGAGGGTTCGCTCTCGCGGTCATGAGTCATTTCGAAGCCGTCACGAAAGTGAATAGAAGAAACTTGACGCGCATATTCGGCACCTTGAAAGCATCTGGGGAACTAAGATGTAAAGCGTGATCCGTCGCATTCCAGCAGTACCGATTCCAGCACCTCAACCGGTTTCCTTGCAGCGAAAATGCTCTGCATGCGTCGAGCTGCATTCGCGTAAGAGCTGTCCTGAAGCAAGGCATCGATGCACTTCGAAATGCGAGCGGACGTAATGGAGTCGGATCGAGCGGAAAGGCCGACTCCCGTCGACACGATCCCCTGCATGTTGAGTAACTGATCCAAGTTGGTGGGGATCCCGAGTACGGGCGTTCCCTCGAGCAGCGCCTGATGGCATCCAGGGCTCCCTCCGTTGCACACGACCACGCGTGACAGCCGGGCAAGCACGTCACCCGGCGCCAGAGAAACGAAGTGAATCCGATCCGAGGAGTCCAATCCCTCAACGGGCTGGCCCGCTACAACAACTTCAGCGTCCGCATGGGCGGTCAATGCCTTTACTACTGTAGACACGACGCTTCGGTCGCCCGAACTGCCAAGGGACACGTAAACGAGTGGCAGGCCATCGAGCCTTCGCGTCGAAAGATGGGAAGGCAGCGGAACTTTAGGTGACCAAACGACGGGCCCCACATATCGGTATCTATCCTGCGGCGCACTAGGCTGTGTGGGAGCCAACTCCGGGACATCTGCGAACAGGGTGACGTCAGCCTCGGTGAATACTTTCCTAAGGTCGGGTCCAAGAGGTGACATTCCGTGGGCTCGAAGCAATCGATTCATCGGGGCTGCATGGTGTCCCAGGATCAACCCACTGATGGGCCGAAACAGGGCGTTCGCAAGGCGAGCTCCCAAAACCCGGGTCGCGGGGTGTGCCGGAATCTCTATTCTTGTACTGGAAAAAGGACTCCAATATGCGTTTGAAATCAGAACGTAAGGTACTCGGGCGAGTCTCGCACTCACCGCTAACGACAAACGAAAATCTCCGACGATGACATCGGGCTTGAATGCTTCAATATGTTGAAGGTCCTCTCGAACGTACCCTTCGAGGACCTCATACGGAAAGACCACTCGACCACCGGCAACGGCGGCGAGATACCTTCTGGTCCCGATGGCATCAAGGCGCCGGACGCAAAGCCCCAGATCCCGTGCCACGTTCTCGAAATCCGGGCCCGTCGCGAACTCGACCTCGAACCGACTCTTGTCTAGCCCCGATGCGAGAACTGCCGGCCGTGCAACATGGGCAAGGGTCGCTGGTTCGCCGAAGAAGAGAATCTTCTTCACTTCGAGATCTAGGCCTCAGACTCCACTTCGGAGTGCGCGAGAAATATCGATTCTCGCCAAACGGATACCTGGCACCAGCGACGCTATCGTGGTCGTCGCGACACCTAGAGCGAACGCGAGGAGCACAGGGGGCCAAGAGAGCCGCACGAATGCGACGTACGAGAGATCGGAATTGGGGGGCGGGGGCATCGGGATTCCCACAATGGATACCAGATAGGAAACTCCAAGTGCGAACAGGATACCGACAGTTGAACCAGCAACTCCAAGAATCACGCTTTCCAACACGATGATTCCGAAAACGGTCTTCCCCCGGTTTCCCAATGCTCGCATGGTGCCGAACTCGGAGGTCCGCTCGAACACGGTCGTGTTTACGGAGTTCACCACGCCCAACAACACCATCAAGAGAATGATTGCCTGGAGACCTCCGAACTGGATGCGATACATGTCCACAGTTTTCGGATAGAAGTCATTGAGGTCTTGCCAGGTCTTGACGGTCTGATCGCGCCAAACCGTGCGTTCCCTGAGCAACCGGGCTACGTCGGCAGTCTTCTTCGTCTCATGAAGGGTCACGACCAAGGTATTGGCACCCTTGGTATTGAGGAGCTGCTGCGCGGCGCTCAAGGGAATCTTGATCGCGCGATTGTCGTACTCCTTGGAGAAGCTCTGGAACACCCCGACAACGTTGAGATCAAGACTGTTCATTGCGCCGTCGGAAGTACTCATGACGAGTACGACTGAGTCGCCCGGCGAAAGCCGGAGGGATTTCGCCACGCCCGCGCCCACCAGAGCACCAAACTGATCGCTGTCCGCGAGACGTCTACCGGTCACGATTCGCAGAAACGTCCCCAGTCTCGCTTCCTTCTCGGGTTCGATCCCTTCACCGATCACGGAGAGGTCGGCGCGACCATTGTTCAGAAGTCCAGAGAATGACAGGCGCGCCATGGCATCGGACACTTCCGGGATCTTCATGATGCGCTTCTTGTCCCCTTCAGGATCCTCGACTAGATAGCGTTCCGGCTGATGCGCACCATGCTCGAAGAATCCTTCGCGAGCCAACTGGATGTGCCCGGATTGCGAATGCACGATCGCTTCGCCCAATTGAACGAAAGTGTCCTCGACGAAACCCTTGGCAAGCACAATCGACGCGACGCCAAATGCGATCGCGGCAAGCGTCGTCGCCGTTCGGCCTTTTTGCCTCAGCACGTTTCGCCCTGCCAGCCGCAACAAGGCCAGAAAGGGCAATATTGTGCGCTTGGTGCGCTTAGCGGGCGTGACGGAGGGCATCGACGATCGGCATCCTCGACGCCCGCCATGCGGGATACAGTCCGGCGAAGAATGCGGTCAGAGTAGCAAGAAGCACGGCCTTCACGACGATCCAGGCAGTGACGAAGATGGCGGCGCGTATTCCAGTGGTCATTCCTGGCGGTGGAGGGAGGGGTATGCCGATCTTGCTGATGATCTGGGCGAGCACAATGGCCAGAACGACTCCAGCGACGGCACCGAATACCCCGATCAACGTTCCTTCCGCAAGGAATCTTCTCAATACGGTTCGCCGACTGTCGCCGAGTGCCATGCAGGTTCCAATCTCCCCGATGCGCTCTCGGACGTTGTTCATCAGGGTGTTGGAGATGCTGAGCACGATGATGATGGCGATCATGAATGTCAGCACATTTACTTGTCGCGTGAACAAGGTGACCGTCTTGCTATAGAAATCCGCGGCTGGTGTCTCATGCCAGGGCACAAGCTCGAGATCCGTGGATTTCATCTTTGGCGCCAGCTTGGAGGTGAAGCGATCCGTTCTGTCCGTATCGTCGAGCAGTACGAGCCAACTGTGAACGCCATTCACCTTCAGAAGTCGCTGGGCCGTCTTCACCGGAAGGCGAAGTGCGAAGTCATCGTATGCCTTGCTAACGGAACGGAACAGGCCGGCGATCTTGACTTCCACGGCGTTGATCCCGCTCTTCCCAGTGGAGCAGAGGAGAACCACTGTTTGCCCCACGTCCACTCCGAGGTTTTCCGCAAGACCTTGTCCTACGATCACCTCGTTTCCATCCGCATTGGAGAGTCCTACGCCCTTTACGATCGTCAGGCCGCCGCTCAATTCCTTTTCACGCGCCGGATCGATTCCATCTCCTATGAAGGCGACAGTCGAATCACCAGCGCTGATGAGTCCGGTCATGGAAAGCCGTGGTGCAACCGTAACTACGTTCGGCGCCGCCTCGAGGAGAGACCGGTCTTCGGAAGTGTCGGGTATGAGGTAGGCGAAGGGATCTGCCGTGCCGTCTTTCAGGAACCCCTTCTTTGCCACAACCACATGACCGATCTGGGCACGTATGATGCCCTCACGCATCCCGACAAAATTCCACTCGAAGAATCCCGACGCCAGCACGAGAGCAATGACTCCCGTGGCAACGGCGACCAGACCGAAGGCACTGCGCCTGAACTGGCGCAGGATGTTCCTGCTCGCCATGGTGTAGTCAAGGCGAGCGGTGGCCCATGCCGCGCGCAGTTGCTCGCGCCGTTCGTCGGTCAGGAATCGATCGAGAAGGCTCATTCGTTCAATCGAACCAGGGTGCTCGTCAGGCGTCGCCGTGAATGCAAGCCGAGATGCCCTCGTGCATGCGCTGACCTGCTCCAAGAAGTGGATCAGAAGTCATAGCGAGTCTCCACGTAGATGCGATCCCGATCCCTGAATCGGCCGATTGCTCCCGTGGAAGGGCCGTTGAATACGTCGATGCCTGCCGTCAATCGCAGATTCGACTGAACCTTCCAGACGACCTTGGGACGCAGCAAGTTCTCCCAGCGATTCAGGCTCTGAATCATGAGAAACTCCGCTTCGATCTTGGCGTTGATCTTCCGGTTGTAGAGCAGGGTGCCACCAGACTCGAAGCGATCCTGAAGCATGTCTTGATCATGCGAAAAGAATGCACGCTGGAAGAACTGCAAGTTAAGGCGACTCTCGTCCTCGAAAGGAAAATCCAGGCCCACGGCGAAATCCAGCGTCTTCGATCTCACAAGGCCGTTGGGAGCGCTCAATCGCGTGACCGAGAAACTCCGTCCGGTGGTCACTACAGCCTCCGCTTTGAGGACACTGCTTCCGAGGTCCTTGCCCAGCGTTCCACCAAACTGATTGATCCTGTCGTGGCGCGGGGTGTATGTGATCGTGGTAGTGGGTCCGGGCACCACGTCTCGATAGAACGTCGCGCCAGTGTCCATGCTTGAATAGAAGAAGGCCGAGAGGTCCCACCCCCCGTTGAGGGTAGAACCGCGAAATCCGAAGTTTGAATGGGAAAGACTGCGCGACGGAATTTCCTCACCACGGACCTGTTGGACCACGCCCGGCGTGGGGACGATTCGCAGCGGAAAGAACTCGGCTTCAGGCTTTCCGATGTTGTCGAAACTGGTGTACGGAACCCACACCATCTCCAGGTGAGAATCGCCGATGAATGACTCACCACGAACGGCCCATTGCGGGATGCGAATAAGCTCGAAGGCGGGCAAGACGAATGACCGCAAATCCTTTGCCGTCACGACATCGGCGAAAAAGAGTCCCACCATCTCGCCCCAGACGATGTTCTGGCGTCCGATTCGGAGATCAAGACCCTTGACCGCAGTGTCAATGTACGTCTCACCAATCAGCGCATCTGCACGTTGATCGTGTCGCACGGGGTCAGGATAGAAGTCAGTCCATGCATAGACCGGGTCAACCTCGCCTCGAATCGTCGCCTTCCATCTTATCTGATCAGACCACTGACCATTCGTGCTCACTTGCGCCCGGAACGCAGCTCGTGACCAGTGCGCGACATCGGCGTAGGTGTAGGCTGACTCTTGCATCAAGAAGCCGTGAAATCGGGATTCCTGCTTGTCAGGCTTCTTCAGTCCGAGTAGGTCCTTCCCCAGGTCGAGACTGACGTCTTCGTCCGCAGAACCTGGGGATGCTTCCTTTTCATCGACAGCAGTGTCCGGAACCGGATCGCTGTCATCGGTCTTGTCGGGCGTTGCCTGCGCGACCTTCAAGACGTGTTTCGATGGTGTCCCCCCAACTTCCTGCCGGCTCGCCCCGTGCTCAGGCGGCTTTGTGGATGCAATGGACCTGACTGGCCTTCCGGCAGCGATACCGTCGGGAATCACCAGGAGGAACTGCGACAGGCCCACTGAAATGGCGACTGAGAAACTAACCATCCGCGCGTTCATTGTTGAGGCTCTCCCGAGGGTCCCTGGGGCCGTGGCCCAGCGGTCGTGCGTGCCAGATTGGTGATCTTCCATTGACCGTCCTGACGCGCTCCCAGCAATCGAATCGTGCCATCTTCGATGCCGATCAGCCGATCCGCTGCATCAATGACCTTCTTGTCATGGGTGGAGAAGATGAAGGTGGTTTTCAGCTTGCGGTTGATTTCCCGCATAAGCGCCAGGATGCCTTCCCCGGTCTTGTGATCCAGATTCGCAGTGGGCTCGTCTGCCAGCACGATGTCCGGCTGAGTGACAAGCGCTCGCGCGATGGCAACGCGTTGACGCTGTCCGCCGCTCAGTTGATTGGGTCGATGCTTTCCAAATTTCTGCAACTGAACCAGTTCGAGCATCGCCTGAACGCGTTCCGCGCGGTCCTGACGATCGAGCTCGGGCATCTGCAGCAAGGGGTACTCCACATTCTCCTCCGCGGACAGAACTGGCAGGAGGTTGAACGTCTGGAATATGAACCCGATCGTGCGAGCACGCAGATCGGCCAACTGGTCTGGGGTTCTGCCGCTGACGTCATGACCTGCCACTTGGACCTTGCCGCTCGTAGGAGAGTCGATGCAGCCGATAATGTTCAAGAGGGTCGACTTGCCGCTGCCAGAAGGCCCGGCAATTGCGAGGAAAACGCCTTTCTCGATCGATATGGAGACGTCGTCGAGGGCCTTTACCATATGATCCCCGAGTCGATATTCTTTTGTAACGTGCTCTACGGTGACGATGGACATTGAAGACTGATCCAAGGTGGCGTGTGCAAGGTGGCTGGGCTTACCGTTTTCGGATCTGGAGCACGAAATGGGTGATGGCGTTCCGACGCCGGCAATGGTTTTTCGCCCAGATTCACGTGATCTTGAGAGCGACTTGCCGGACAATGATAAGGTGAATTCCGTGGGAATACGAGGGCTTGCATGAGGACATTAAAGTGGGGGTTGGGGATGATGTTCCGTTCTGCGTCCGGATGTCTTGTCGCGGCCGCCTGTCTCCTTGCCCAGGCCCAGACGCCGCCGCCCGAACAAGACGGAAAGGTCTCGGACGACTTTGCAAAGACAATTCTTCAGAAGGCCGACGAGATTCGTTTCCCTGCGCAGGGATTTGAGGTCAACGTGAAGATCCGATCCGTGGATGGGGGAGGCGAGCCGGAAGTGCGGGAGTACCGCATCCTGTCAAAGGGCAATGACAATACAATCGTTGTGACCACGCCGCCGGCGGCGGAAAGAGGGCAGATTCTTCTCATGAAAGGCAGGGATCTGTGGCTTTTCCTGCCGTCGGTATCGCAACCAGTCCGGCTCTCGCTGGCCCAACGACTGACGGGTCAAGTGTCGAATGGTGACATCGCCCGGGCCAATTTCTCCGGGGACTACAGCCCCCGACTGGTTGGCACCGAGAAGATCGGTGACGACAAGGCGTTCGTTCTGGAACTCACGGCAGTGGATCGGACAGTCACCTATCACCGGGTGAAGTACTGGGTTCGAGAGAACGGTTATGCGCCAATAAAGGCAGAGTTCTACTCATTGTCGGACAAGCTTCTCAAAGCTTGTAGCTATGAAGGCTACAAGCCGTTGGGTGGAAGGACCAGGCCTGCTCGCCTGGTGATGACGGACGCGATCAAAGCAGATACCAAGTCCGTTCTGGACTACGACGCGATGAAGAACGTAGATCTTCCGGACAAACTGTTCACGAAAGAATACCTTCGTAAACTTCAATGATGTCCGGTCACGCTCTTCCAGACGTCAAGTGGTCGAGCACTTCGCGGATTCGATTGACCGTCCATTGATCACCACCCGCCATCTCGAATTGACTGCGGCAGTTCTCTGCTGCACTTCGTGCCGGACAATTGCCGAGCATCGACTGCGCCATTGACCTGATCCGTTCTTCATTCATCGTCAAAGAAAGGTCACCGAAGACAGCGCCGGTTCGTGCGTAGTCCTCTACCGAGAGCGCCTGATCGAGGTTCGTGTAGAGAGCCAGATATGGTTTGCCGGTTGTCAGCGCAGCCAAGATCGTTGCGGTGCCCCCGTTTCCGATCATAAGATCGGTCACGCGAAGCGCAGATCCCACCGGAACGAACTTTCTCACAATCGTTCTTCGTGGGCGTATCTTCAGGATCGTGTCCGGTGAGGCATGCGTGACGATCAGTGTTCCCGGCCAGTCGGAGAATGCCTTTGCGATTCTGGGTACAAGCGTCTGATCGCCGGAACTGCCTAGCGATACGAAAACCGCCGGGCCTTCGATTTCCTCCAGTTCCTGGTCTGCTTCGCTGTTCGCCATTGTGCCCTCCCACACGAGCGGGCCGACCATCAGATGATTGGCGGGAAAAGACGAGAGCGCTTGTTGTGGAAGCCCGACATAGAGCACAAAGTCGCCATCACAATAGGCCTCGCGCATCGATCGGTATCTTGGAAAGTCGTGCCGTGCTCGAACTTGATTGAGAGGGTCGATCGCTTTCTTCAGAAGAAGAGGTGTGAGCCAGCGCGAGAACATGCTGGCCATTCGAACCCCGAACAGTCGGGTGGGCGCGGAATCCGGTACGGGATACCTGGAGCGGACGTATGTGCTCCAGTGCTGATTGACCAGCGTCAGACAAGGAACGCCCCGACTCCTGCAGGCCATCGGCAGAGTCATTCGAACATCGCCAATGGCTGCTGTGGGCGCAAATCGGTCCAGTAGCTGAATATTCTCGTGGAACTGTGACTCCAGTTCCGCAGTCGTTGTGAAGAACTTGCCGGTATCCAAACGCCTGAGTACTTCGGCCGTCGGAGGAGACGAGATCGTGATCTTCTCGACGCCCGGCAAGTCTCCGATGTACGGCAGATACTCCGCGCTAGTCCCGTAGACGACTTCGGCGCCCGAACGTGCTACCAACTCAGCCAATTTCGCGCATCTGGTTGGGTGGGCGAGTGTTCCACCTTCTGCAAGGACAAGGACTCTCTTATTCCGGGCCATGGCGTCTCCGCGTCATCATGTGATTCTGGTGGCTTCCCTGTACGAAAGGCATGATCGGAAAGTTAGCAAGCACTCCCCGGGTCAACGGTAGAAGTCTGGCAGTGGGGTAGCGTGGTCCTCTTGCCCATGGTAGGAAACGATAGAGTCACAAGTTCATCGACCAACTCCCGCTCGAGGGCTTCGCGGAATCTGTTCAGAAACTGTCCGGCATACCGGCCGTTGCAAACACGGTGGTCTACGGAACACGTTACCGTGCCCAAGCTCTTGATCGTGTCCCCATACGAGGATGATCTGCTGTTTGCGCCGCGATGGACATCTCCGATGGAGA
This sequence comes from Betaproteobacteria bacterium, assembly GCA_016713305.1. Lineage (NCBI taxonomy): Bacteria > Pseudomonadati > Pseudomonadota > Betaproteobacteria > Betaproteobacteria bacterium. The sequence goes on along the minus strand of JADJPK010000004.1, from coordinate 550,262 downwards.
TTACTGGCCCACCAGAGATTCGTGCGAGATGGAACTCATCCAGAGCGGGTACGATCGTAAGAACCGGTATGCAGAATGTCATCGCGTTTGTCGTGGGGGACAGTCTTGCGGCCACCGCCACTGCCAAACCGAGCAGTTCCACAGGTACCCAGGACGGGATCCTCTTAAGAAAAGCGAAGGGACCGATTTCCCCGTTCCTGATTGCGTCGCCGCGAAGCCGCAAGTCGGTCGTCAGTTCTGTCAGGCTCTTTTCGTGGGCATTCTCGAACACTACGGGAACTGCGTATGCGTCGCTCAGGGCAGAATCGACGGGGACTGCGATCCGGACGATTTCTGGAATCCAATAGCTCCTGTTTCCCGGTACTTGCCGCATCAGCGGGTATGCGGAAAGAGAAATGCTTGCCGCCTTGATCAGGATGGCCGCCAAGGAGACATCTGCATCTGGCGGATTCAGTTCCGCTCTTGCCTTATGGACTGCACTGAAATCGACGGAAACTCGTGCAACGAAGTCGGCATCGCGGTTGACCCGACTTCCAATGGAGTTCATGTATCGATCGAATGGTGTCCGTGCGTACTTCTTCATCGAGATCGTCGCTCCCCATCCAAGTGTTGTCCAGAAACCACCCTGGTCGATGACGGCATCGGCCAGGCTTTGCAGTGACTCAGATGATTCCATTGCCACTACGCGTTCGACCGCGTGCGGGCGGATAGAATGAAGATCGTTCGTGGGCAGCGGTTATGGCGCTTGGGTACGGTTGCACAATTATTGCCTCATCCTACGGTTGCATGGATACCACAGTATCTTTCTTCCAACAAACTCGCGCTTTGTACAGATCCTCCAGGCCCGTAGCAGTATCGGTGAGGGAGGAGTCAAGGTCCGTGGTCAGGTTGTTTGCCGCTGGTCTTTGCAGTCTGCTTCTTCTCTGGGCACTTGGTGCATTTGCGAACAATGATCGCGCGGCCGGTTTCTACGAAGATGCCGTGAGACGGCTGGACCGCCGGGGCTTGGCGGGGGCGATCATCCAGCTGAAGAACGCGTTGCAGGACAATCCTTCCATGTTGGCGGCGCATGTTCTCATCGGCCGTGCTTTTCTGGAGAACTTCCAGCCCGAGGGAGCGGAGATCTCTTTCGAGCGTGCTATCAAGCTCGGCATTGACCGAACTGAAGTGGCCGTGCCGCTGGCACAAGCCCTCTTGATGCAAGGGAAGGCGAGGGAAGTATTGGAGCGTTTTGCACCTGAGGTGTTGATCGGTACCCAAAGGGCGCAGTTGATGGTTCTCCGCTCTCAGGCGCACAAGCAGTTGGGCGAACTCGGGATGGCGGCGACCGCGTTGGAGGAGGCGAGGGCGCAGGATCCGGGCTCCGTCCTCGCCCAGCTGGCCTTGGCTGATCTGCTGTCCGAAAAGGGTCAACAGAAAGACGCATTGGCGCTTGCGAGCAAGGCGCTCGAAGTGGCGCCTTCCGATCCTCGTGCCTGGTACGTCATTGGGTCGATTCATCATTTCAGCGGCGATGCACCCAAGGCGCTGCAGGCGTACGACAAAGCGTTGCAGCTGGCGCCCCGGTATGCGGATGCCCGGATCGCGAGAGTGACCCTGCTCATGTCCACCGGACGCCTGAGAGAGACAGCCGCGGACTGGGACTTCTTCAGGAAGGAGCATCCCGATGAACCACGAAGCAACTACCTACGCGCAGTTTATTCGGCCCGCATTGGAGACATCGCAGGTGCGAAAGAAGGTCTATCGAGAGCAGCGAAAGTCCTTGGCGCCATTCCGCTCGATGTGATGAAGCAGCGAGCGCCGGATGTTCTCGCGCTGACCGGCACCGTGTATTTTGGGCTCGAAGAGTACGAGAAAGCGCGCAAGTATCTGGAAAGCTACATCGCGATTGTCCCGAACGAGGTCCCAGGTCGCAGAATGCTCGGGGCTGTGTATATCCGACGGAACGATGCAGTTTCGGCCATCAAGGCGTTGGAACCGGCATACCGACTTGCACCCCGCGACCCGGGAGTATTGACCTTGTTGGGTGAAGCTTACCTGGCAAGGGGTCGTGGTCAGGCTGCGATGGAGCTGTTCCAAAAGGCGGCCGACATTCGGGGTGCGACACCCGCCTTGCAGACGACCCTGGCGTTGAGCATGCTGCAAGTGGGGCAGCCGGAATCCGCCATCGAGCAGCTTGGCTCGGTGTTGGGTCGGGATTCAGGGCAGCGCGGCGCGTCGGTGGTGCTGGCGTTGACGTACCTTCGTGCGGGGGAACCGCGCAAAGCCGTCGCGGCTATGGAGAAATCGGCGCTCAGACACCCCGAGGACCCCAATGTCCTCAACGTCCTGGGCGTTTCTCATATGGCCGCTCGAGACATCACAAAGGCCAGAGCCGCGTACGAGAAGGCACTCCAGTTGGCTCCGGCGTTTGAACCTGCAGCTCTCAACCTCGCCAAGCTGGAGGTTTACGAAGGCAAGCACGATAGCGCGCGAGCACGCCTGCGGACAGTCCTGCAATCCAATGGACGTTCAGTGCAGGCAATGCACGAGTTCGCAAAGCTGGAAGCCACAGCAGGCCGGGCGGCCGAGTCGCTTGCGTGGTACGAGAAACTGATCACGATGGACTCCCGCTATCTGCCTGGTTCGATCGGACTGGTTGAAGCGTATCGTGATCGGGGCGAGCACCAGAAGGCGTTGGATCTGGTCAGAAACCTCGGGAATGATTTTCCAGAGGACATGGACGTGCTTGCTGCGGAGGCATCAGTCCACCTGGCGATGTCCAACTTTCAGGCGGCCCAGACGGTTCTGGCCAGGATGGATAGATTGACGAAGGACCCTGTGCGCTATGTACAGGTGGCTTCGATGCAACTGCGCGCGGGCAATCCTGGGGGAGCGGCGTACAGTCTGGAAAAGGCCCTGTCGATCTATCCCGATCTCCTTCCCGCGCAGATTCTGCTCGTCGAGGCAGAGTCTGCGCGTGGTAATGCATCCGCCGCCGAGGCACGCGCTCGAGCTCTAACCAAGACGACTTCCGGCGGCGCGGCCGGGTACCGGCTGCTTGGAGACATCCAGTTTCGGCAGGGAAGATTTGCCGATGCGCTTGCGAGCTACCGCTCTGCCCTGACGAAGGAACGTACTACAGAGAACGCACTACGGAACGTTGCTGCAATGCTCAAGATGGGCAGCGGCCCGAAGGCCGTCGAGTTTCTCGATGCGTGGATCGCTGAGCATCCCCACGACCTGGTGGCCAGGCGCGGTTTGGGCGACTTGCATCTTCGTCTAGGAAATATCGCCACAGCGCAGGGTACATACGAAGCCTTGCTTGCCGTCAACGCTCGCGACGTGGCGTCACTCAATGGCCTGTCGAACGCGTTCATGCGTAGGGGAGAGTACGCGAAGGCGGTGCAAACGGCGGAAAAGGCGGCGAAGGTAGCCCCCGAAGATCCCATTGTTCTGGACACCCTGGGATGGGCGCTCGCGAAGTCCGGAGCAACTGACGCAGCTCTGTCCCGTCTTCGGGACGCCCGTTTGAGGAATCCCCGCCTCGAAGAGATCCGGTACCACCTGGCTGCTGTTCTGGCGAAACTTGGGCGGGACAATGAGGCAGTCGATGAAATCGGGAGCGCGATCGGTCCGAACGCAGACTATCCGGAAATCGAAGACGCCAGAATGCTGGCACGCAGACTTGGCTTGAGGTAGAGACTTGCTGTCGGCTTGATTGACACCGAGGAGCCAGCGAGCAAAGTATTCTAAATAAAGTAATGATTTATATAAAAAAAACTATCGGCTCGCAAATTGCTTGAATCGTGACATCGGAAACGGACTCCCAGTCCACATTCCCTCAGAGAGGAAGCCCAACAATGTCGCAGATTCTTTCCCGAGGCGGCCTACTGTTCGTGGGGATGCTTCTATCCCTTGGGGCGCAGGCCGCGACTACGTGGACTTTTGATATCCCACCCCCAGGCAGTGCCCCTTGCACTGCGAGCAGCACCACTTCCGTAACCTGCACGCCAAACGCAGGTACTACGGACGTTACGGCCAGCGCAATTGCAAATACCAAACGAGCAAGTCCCGTTTCGAGTTCCACCACATCTAACGGCGACACCTCGACATACACGATCGAAAGCGCCTATGTGACGGTGTATTCAGGGGGGGTGGGCGTTACCAATCAAGGGAAGTCATCAACGGCAGCGAATCAATCGAACGCTGTCGATGGCGGAGAGGGATCAGAGCCCGAACATGCGATAGATAACAACGGCACCAACAGCAATTCCACCTCTGCGAGTTCTTCGCAAAGAACGTCGAATGCCAACAAGGCCATCTATGACATGGTTCTCTTGGTTTTCGATGAAGCGGTGAAACTGACGGGTGTCAAGATTGGCTGGCCTACCTCGTTGAACGGTACTACTCGTGATTCCGATATCACATTGCTGGCTTATAACGGGACGCTTCAAGCCGGAAGCAGCATATCTTCGACGCTCTTGGGAAAAACTTACTCCGCCATCGACACTGCGGATAGCGGTGGAAATGGTTGGACTCACGTTGAACACATTTCCGATCTGGCGAGTGGCGTATTCAATTCGACCGCAGGGGATTTCTATTCCCGGTATTGGCTGGTCGGCACTTTCAATCCCGTCATAAACACGACAAGCGTGCTGAACAACAAGAGCTTCAACGGCATGTGCAAGGACGCCACGACTGGCGTGACGGAAGCCTGCGATGTTGGAAACGACTATCTGAAGCTGCTCGCCGTGCAAGGTGACGTTTATTCCCCGCCCCCCGGTCCTCCTGGGTCGGTGCCGGAGCCAGGCACGATCTCACTGTTGGCGGCCGCATGCCTTGGCGTATTCGGGGCTCGCCGTCAAATGGCCCGCAGGACGACTACCGGGTAACGGCCGTTTCTTGGTGGTACGCGAAGACGCGCGCCGTAGGCGCGCGTTCTTGTTTTCAAGGCGTAACCACGGGGACCGCTGTCGCTGACTCGCGATCAGTTTCGGACGCAGTGAGATACTTCCAAAGCTCATTTCTTGTGGCTGGTCTTCAGTTCGGAGATCTGCGACTCCAAGTCCTCGATTCTTGACTGAAGCGCATTGAGCAGGTTGTTCACCCGCGCGACGTTGAAGTAGGACACGCTCTCGGCCGGGGCGTCCAATGTATTGCCGTATCCCAACCAGGAAGAATCGTAAACCTTCACATTGGCGAATCCTAGAGACTGCAACACGGCGGCGGTATTTGATGCACGAACTCCGCTCTGACAATAGACGATCGTCTCCTTCTCCGGATCCAGTCCTGCGTACAGGTCCTTCAGCTGCTCTATCGGCTTGAGATTCATGCCGTCCTTGTTCGCGACCTGTTTCCGAGCCAGCTTCCGCGGCGTCTCTGGATCGACCCAGTTCGTTTCGTAGGGAATGTTGATCGCCCCCGGAATATGTCCTCCTCGAAGCGCCCGAATGTCGTCACCACTGAACTCCCGAGATGTTCTCGCATCCACGATTTGCACGTCCGGACGCCCTACGCGTTGAACGACTTGCGCGGTAGAGAAAAGGAGATCGTCGCGCGGATTGAGACTGAGGGATACTGTTTCAAGCTTGGCGGCTTCAGTGGACAATGACTTGCCTGCCGCCTTCCAGTCGTCGAGCCCTCCGTGATAGACACTTACATTCGTGCCACCGAGCCACTGCAAGGTGATCATGCCGAAATATGCAGACACAGCGGCTTTCGGGCCGTAGAGAATGATTTCTCTGCGGGGGTCAATTCCGTTCTCGGCAAGCAACCGTTCCAGCTGACTCACCGGAAGATAGTCTTCGCTCTTTGGCTCCCGGAACTGGGCCAAGATGTCATCGATGTTGATTGCGCCAGGTATGTGTCCACGGCGGTAGTCTTCCTCGGCACGGACATCCCATATGATCGCGCCTCTTTCCAGAGCTTGTTCCACTTCTGAGGTGCCGACGATGCCGGGCTGCTTCGCGGCAGCACCCGCAGAAACTGTCAGCAATACCGCTGCGAAAGCAATAGAATGTACAAGATTCGAGATCATCCCAGTCTCCGCTTGATGAATCGATGCTCTAGTTTGCCACGTCACCAGGATCGACTCTGCTCCCGTTCTCGGCGCCGTCTCCCGTGCCTTTCATGGATCAGCCAGACCATGACAATAAAGGATGAACCAAGAATGATCGGCCAGTTCGAGAGGCGCACATACGGTGTGACTCCGCTTCGCCCTTGGACCGGGAGCGAAAGAACACCCTTCTGAAACTGAGGGAGCGCGTCCAGCACGAATCCCTTGGCGTCAATCGCCGCCGTCACACCGGTGTTCGTCGCGCGCAGCATCCAGCGACCCGTTTCCAGGGCGCGCGCTTGAGAGATCTGAAGATGCTGATCGGCCGCCCACGAATGTCCGTACCACGCATCATTGGTCACGTTTGCCAGTGCATTCGCTCGCGGTAGTTGCCGAATGATCTCTTCACCGAATACGTCTTCGTAGCAGATGTTGACGGCGACTCTCAGTCCCGCAACGAGGAGAGGCTGCTGGTGCGATGCCCCTCGGGTTTGATCCGACAAGGGAATGTGAAGCCAATCGTGAATCACAGGCCCCAACACCGACTTAAGCGGGACGAACTCGCCGAACGGCACCAAGTGATGCTTCCGGTACGTCTGTCGGGGAGACGTGCCCAGGCTGATCACGGAATTGAAATACCGGTCGCTGCCTTGGGGATCGTTCTCGAAAACGCCGGTAACAAGATCTCCGCCACGGGATGTGACATGCCTGCGCAGGCGCTCCACGTATTCACCTGGAATCTCGTGAACGAAGAGAGGAAGCGCCGTCTCGGGTAATACAACGAGTTTCGCATCAGTCTGTTCGACGGCCTGCGCATACTCCACGAGGGTTCGTATCAGAACATCATCGCGGAACTTGATGTCCTGGTGAATGTTTCCCTGGACCAAGGCCACTCGCACAGGCTGGCCATCAACCGCCGTCCAGGGAATCGCGCCTACCAAGGGGCCGGTTCCAGCGACTAAGACCACTGCCACGAGAGAACTGACTCTTCCGGGCCCCTTCAGAATGCGCGGAAGAGATGCGCCAACAAACGTCGTGGCAAACGTAGCACCATAGACTCCCAGCAAGGGGACGAACCCTGCGAGCGGACTATGGGGAATTTGTGAGTACCCCAAGGCGAGCCAGGGGAAGCCAGTGAACAGCCATCCTCTCAACCACTCACTCAACGTCCAGCCGGACGCGAAGACCAGAGGCCAGACAGCGCCACCGAAGTGTGCTCCGATCCAACAGCCTAGAGCCGGGAAGACGGAGAGGTACCCGGCAAAAAGAAGCAAAGCCCCGGTAGCGAGGATCCATGGCATTCCGCCGTAGTCGTGCAGCGCAATGTAGATCCAACATATGCCTGCACCGAAATACCCGAGGCCAAAACTGAATCCAAGCCAGAACGCATCGGACCGCCTTGGTGCCCGTTCAAGGAGCTGCGCCAGGAAAGCAATGACCGCAACGGCGAGGGGGAACCACCCGACTGGCGCAAAGCCGAGGACGGCAACCGATCCGCCTCAGGAACGCGGCGAGGCGGCCGCGCCACTGACTCCGTTGACCGACCTCGGACGTCATTCCCCGCCGGGCAGCCGATCCACCAGCAGCGAATGGACACGGCGGCTGTCGGCGCGCAGCACTCTGAAGCGCAACCCTGCCAAGGTGATCTCTTCGCCCCGCTTCGGCACGCGTTCGAATTCGTTCACGACAAGGCCGCCGATAGTGTCGAAGTCCTCGTCGCTGAACTCGGTCCCGAACGCGGTGTTGAAATCACCTATTTCGGTGACCGCCTTGACGCGGAACTTGCCTCCGGCCTGAGAGACGATGTTGTCTTCAGTCTCGTCGAAATCGTATTCGTCTTCGATATCTCCGACGATCTGCTCCAGTACATCCTCTATGGTGAGCAATCCGGAGACGCCGCCATACTCGTCCACGACTATCGCGATGTGGTTGCGTGTCGATCGGAATTCCTTCAACAGCACGTTGAGCCGCTTGGACTCCGGAATGAAGATTGCGGGACGCAACATCTCACGCACATTGAACTCTTCGCCAGCGTAGTAACGGAGCAGGTCCTTGGCCAGAAGAATGCCGATGATCTTGTCTTTCGATCCGTCTATCACCGGGAAGCGCGAGTGCGCGGTTTCTATCACCTTTGGGACGAAAGCGTCTGGAGTCTCGCTTATGTCGATGACGTCCATCTGTGCCCGCGGAACCATGATGTCGCGTGCTTGGAGTTCGGACATCTGCAGCGCCCCCTCCACCATGGACAGGGCATCTGCATCAAGGATGTGTCTTTCGAACGCTGAATGGAGCAGCGAAATGAGCTGATCGCGGTCCTCGGGTTCACGCATCAGAAGCGCGCCGAGTCGCTCCAATAGGGAAGGCTTTTCCGGAGGGTTGCTTTCCATTGACGTGCGGGTCGCCAGGGGCGCACCCACTGCGGCATTCAAGCCGCTATGCGATATGGGTCAGGATACCCGAGTTCGCGAAGAATTTGTGTTTCACGGCTTTCCATGATCTCTGCATCCTCCGGGTTCTCGTGGTCGTAACCTTGAAGGTGCAGCATCCCGTGAATGACGAGGTGCGCCCAATGGGCCTCTGGGTGCTTGCCCTGCTCCCGGGCTTCGCGCTTGACGACCGTGGCACATAGCGCAATGTCGCCGTCGGTCAGCGGTTGGTCGGTGTACACGAAAGTGAGTACGTTGGTGGCGTATGAGCGCCCTCTGAATTGCTGATTCAGAGCCAGCGCTTCGGGGCGACCGACGATCCGAATGGTGACGCGGCAGTCCTGCTCGGCTGCGGCTCTTGCCCATGAGAGGACGATGTCCTGGGGAGGGACGCCCGTGCACCGGGTGGCCACTTGGAACTCCACCTGCACGTTCTTCTGCCGCTTGCTGCCCACTAGCCAGCGTCGCTCTTCCCGTTGAACGACTCGTACGCATTCACGATCCTTTGTACGAGCGGATGCCTCACGACATCATGGGATGTGAATCTTGTGAATGCGATGCCTCGGACCTGGGCCAGGACCTCCTGAGCCTCCTTAAGGCCGCTCTTCTTGACCTTTCGGAAGGTCGATCTGCGTGATGTCCCCGGTCAGAACGGCTTTTGATCCAAAGCCGATGCGTGTCAGGAACATCTTCATCTGTTCCGGCGTGGTGTTCTGGGCTTCATCGAGAATCACGAACGAGTGATTCAATGTGCGTCCGCGCATGAAAGCCAGAGGCGCAATTTCGATGGCCCCCCGTTCAAACTGTTTGCCGACCTTTTCGAATCCCATCAGATCATAGAGCGCGTCATACAAGGGGCGCAGGTACGGGTCCACCTTCTGAGTCAGGTCTCCCGGAAGGAATCCTAGTCGCTCCCCCGCCTCGACGGCAGGACGAACAAGGACGATTCGCTTCACCGCCTCCCGTTCCAGAGCGTCCACCGCGCAGGCCACCGCGAGATACGTCTTGCCCGTACCGGCAGGGCCTATGCCAAAGGTGATGTCGTGCGCGAGCACAGCGCGCAGGTATTCGGATTGTGTGGGGGTACGGCCGTGGAGATCGCGACGTTTGGTCGTAAGGACGGGCTCGTCCTGCTGGACTGGTTCGCCACGGCCGAACTCAATGAGTCCCAGTTGAACGTCTTCTACGGAGAGGTCGGCATCGGCGCGATCGTAGAAGCGCCTGAGCACATCTGCAGCCAGCTGTGTCTGCATCGAATCGCCAGAGATCCGGAAAACATCGCCTCGACGAGCAATGTTCACATCCAGCGCGTTCTCGATCTGCCGCACATTCTCGTCCAGCACACCACACAGTCGGGCGCGCCGATCGTTGTCCACTGGATCGAAGCTGATTTCGAGCGAGTCTCTGTCTGAACCTCAGTCGTCCCCCGACAACGGGAGTCGACCACGCAGCGAGTGCGGAAGGGCTCCAGTGATATCGAGGTCCACGAATGCGCCGACGAGACGTGCATTTCCGGCGAAGTTGACGATCCGGTTGTTCTCCGTCCGACCCGCAAGTTCACTGGGATCCTTTCTGGAAGGCCCTTCCACCAGAACGCGCTGGCGAGTTCCCACCATCGACCGGCTGATCGATTGTGCGTGTTCCTCCAGCTTGGCCTGAAGGACTTGCAGCCACTGGAGCTTGTCGTCTCTTGGCACCGGATCGGGAAGCGAGGAGGCGGGCGTACCGGGGCGAGCACTGTAGACAAAACTGAAACTCGCATCGAATCCAACGTCCTCCACGAGCTGAAGCGTCTGTTCGAAGTCGGAGCGGGACTCCCCGGGAAAACCTACGATGAAATCGGACGAAATGCAGATGTCCGGTCTGGCAGATCTCAGGCGTCGGATCACAGACTTGTATTCAAGAGCCGTGTACCCTCTTTTCATGGCCATGAGCACTCGATCCGACCCCGACTGCACGGGAAGATGGACATGCGACACCAGTTTCGGTAGTCGCGCGTATACGTCGATCAAGCGTTGCGTGAATTCCTTCGGGTGCGATGTGGTGTACCGGATGCGCTCTATCCCCGGAATCTCCGACACGTACTCGAGCAACAGGGCGAAGTCCGCAGACTCGCCATCAGACATTGTCCCCCGATAAGCGTTCACATTCTGTCCCAGGAGCGTGACTTCCTTCACACCCTGATCGGCGAGGTCCGCGATTTCGGTCAGGATGTCGTCAAAGCGGCGAGAACTTTCTTCTCCACGGGTGTACGGCACCACACAGAAGCTGCAGTACTTGCTGCAGCCTTCCATGATGGAAACGAATGCCTGGGCTCCCTCAACCTTGGGTGGGGGCAGGTGATCGAACTTCTCGATCTCAGGAAACGACACATCGACCTGCGGGCGGCCCGAGTTGCGTCGAGCGTTCAACATCTGCGGAATGCGGTGAAGTGTCTGTGGGCCAAAGATCAGATCAACAAACGGAGCTCGCGCAACGATGCCGGCCCCTTCCTGGCTGGCAACACATCCGCCCACGCCGATCAATACTTCCGGTCGTGCTGTCTTGAATTGCCGGACTCGTCCCAAGTCGGTAAAGACCTTCTCCTGCGCTTTTTCCCTGACCGAGCAGGTATTGAACAGAATCAGATCAGCCTCGGAAGGATCGTCAGTCTTCTCGAATCCGCCGTTTGCCCGAAGAACGTCGAACATCTTGTCCGAGTCGTACTCGTTCATCTGACAGCCGAACGTCTTGATATAGACCTTTTGTGTCATCGATCGCAGGGTCAGCGAGCCGTGTCTCGAGCTTCGAAGACCGCAATCTCCGACGGCGTCAGAAGCCATATGCCGAGAACCTGTCCGAGTTGATCCAGCGTGAAAGCGATCTTGCCTGAACGCGGCGCCGAGACGGGAACCAGGATGCGATTGTCTCGGTCGCGGAACCGGGACCCCGGCGCCAGCCGGAAAGTCTTGCCGCTGATCTTGATGAACGGAGGGGCCAGATCTTCCAACATGCCGAATGCTGCGTTCTGGGGCAGAACGCGGAATGCCCGGGCGGGACTGGCGCAGAGCGGAGCCAGCAGCGCCCCGGCTGTCGTGAGGAGCCATCGGCGACGCATGGAGGCAGACTTCTCGGGAATCTGGACCATACGCGCCAGCGTGAACTCTTCGAGGGAAGGATGGTGGCGAATCAGGGATTTGAACCCCGGACCAACGGATTATGATTCCGCTGCTCTAACCACTGAGCTAATTCGCCACGTGTCTCGCGACAGGGGCGCAAAATTTACTGACCGGATACGATATTGTCAACCTACGCAAGCTGGCTGTTCGCCACGGGCACGACGTGACCGTGCGGGATGTAGCGATCATCGGTTCAGGTTTGGTCGGCGCCACGGCCGCACTTGCACTTTCACGCGGGGGGCTGGACGTCGCTCTCGTGGGAGCCGACCTATCTGCGGCCGGTGAAAGACCGCCTGAATCCTGGGACCCGCGCATCTACGCGATCAGTCCGGGCAGCAGGAGCCTCCTGGAACGGGTGGAGGTGTGGTCGAGTCTGCCGGTCGACCGGATCCAGCCGGTGCGTTCGATGCGCATCCAAGGCGACGCAGGAGGTGTTCTCGGCTTCGAGGCCATGGATTCCGGGGTCGAAGCTCTTGCGTACATCCTCGAGTCCCGACTTCTGTCCGAGGCGCTCCACCGGAAGGCGCGGTCGTCAGGAATCGAACTGAAGATCCCGGCCCGGCCGGTTGCCATGGAGCAGGCCGCGGACCACATGCGGGTCGACCTGGACAACGGCGCGGCGATCACCGCGAGGCTGGTAGTGGGAGCGGACGGCGCTCGGTCATGGGTTCGTCGATGGAGCGGCATTCCTTGCGACGTTCGAATCTATCCTCAGACTGCCGTCGTGGCCAACTTCGAGTCAGAGTTGTCTCATGGTGGTGTCGCCAGACAGTGGTTCAGGGAAGACGGCATCCTGGCGTTGCTCCCGCTTCCTGGAAGGCGGGTTTCCATGGTGTGGTCGGCTGCTGAGGGCAAGGCCAAGGAGCTGCTTGATTTGCACCCTCAGGCTTTGTCAGCCGCCGTGAGCCAAGCTTTCCAGGGCGTTGCCGGGGAACTGACGTCCATTACAGCCGCGGCGAGTTTTCCGTTGCGTCGTCTGAACTGCGCTCGCTACATCGCGCCTCGACTGGTACTGATCGGGGATGCTGCCCATAATATCCACCCGCTTGCCGGCCAGGGACTCAATCTGGGTTTGCGAGATGTCCAATCGCTGGCGGACCTTCTGACCAACCGTGGCGCGGACAGGGATTGCGGCAGCCTTTCGCTGCTTCGCCGATATCAACGAACGAGAAGGGAGGACGTCTCAGGCATGATCGCAGTCACGGACGGTCTCCAGAGGTTGTTTTCCAGCCGGTCGCCGGGAGTGCCGACACTACGAAATCTGGGCTTGAGCCTGACGGGCCGTGTGCCGATGATTCGAAGGGCGCTTGCGCAACATGCACTGGCTTGAGCTGTCCAACCGCCGTACCCATTCTCCATCCAGACAATAACGGAGCTCACGAGCATGACCGTTTCGACATTCGCGCGCGCCTTGCCCCTGCTTATGCTTGCTTCGGCTCTATGTCATGCCGACGAGGCTTCCGTCAGAAAGGCGTTCTCCGCCCGGTTCCCGAAGTCTTCCGTGGAAAGCGTCACGCGGTTGCCCGACTTGAACCTCTACGAGATCGTCATTGCCCGAGGCGACGAACCGATCATCGTCTACACGGACGAGGAATTTCGTTTCATGTTCCAGGGCAGTCTCGTCGAAACCAAGACGATGACTGATATCACGGAGAAAACCCGGAATCGTCTGACTGCCATCGATTTCGAAAGCCTTCCACTCGACCGAGCGATCAAGAAGGTCAAGGGCAATGGGGCACGCAAGATTGCCGTCTTTTCCGATCCTGACTGCCCGTTCTGCAAACGTGTCGAGCAGGAGTTCGAGAAGTTGAACGATGTGACCATCTACATCTTCCTCTATCCTCTCGAGCAATTGCATCCCAAGGCTCCGGAACGCGCGCGCGCAATCTGGTGTTCGCCCAACCGGCTCAAGGCTTGGGACGATTACATGCTCCGGGGTACTTCGCCGACTGCCAAGGGAGACTGCAACAATCCTGTCGGTGAGCTTGCCGAACTGGGCCGCAAGAAAGGCATCAACGGAACGCCTACGCTTGTATTCTCCGACGGGACACGAATCGCTGCGGCGCTCAATGTGAGCCAGTTGGAAGCGCAGTTGGCGAATTCGGCCGGGAAGTGACCTCCGGATCTGTCCGGTCGGATGCCGGTACGGAGTGACGATTCGCCAACGTTCGTGAGCCTCGGGCCTGGTTCTCGTCTTGGGCTGGCGATCCTCTTCTCTGCAGGAGCCCATCTGGCGGTGTTCTTCGAGGCGCCAGTTTCTGCGCCCCATCGGCGATCTGCGCCGAGCTCGTACTTGGCGGTCGTCATTGCTCGAGACCCGGCCACGCGGGTGTCGGTCCCCGGGACAAGCGAACAAAAGGCAGTTGGCTTTGCGGATGGGTCGAGCGGCACGGACACGCTTGCACCTGGCGGGCCTGCATCCAAGGAAGCGGTTTCAGTGCCGGAACAGCCTCCTGTGCCGATCGACGTGCCTGCGGAGTCCGGTGCCGAGGCCGCGGAGGTCTCGGCTGCGGTTAGCGAGAGCGAACCGGTTTCCCGCACAATCGAGGTGCCCCACATAGAGGATCCGGAGTTCTTGCCGGCCCGGCTTCTGGATGTTGTTCCCCGCCCGATCGCCGAAGTTGATCTACGGTATCCGGAACAGGCCGCGGGGATGAACGTGAGTGGCATCGTCACGCTACTTCTCTACATCGATGAACTGGGCGTTGTGACGGACGTCACGGTCCTGGCCGCGGAGCCTCCGGGTTATTTCGAAGAGGCCGCCGTGGAAAGCTTCAAAGGCGCATTGTTCGCTCCCGGCCAGAGAAACGGCCGTCCCGTCAAGAGTCGGATTCCCGTCGAAGTCACGTTCGAAGCCAAGACCGACTCGACCAAATCGCCCTAGACGGTCGAGTCACGAGCGAGAAGGAATATCCGTCGTCTGCTTCACGAGCATGTCCGGGTGGGCGAATTGGGTCTAGGCAGGTCCAGTTCTAGTCTTCCTCATGGCACATCCGCGCGCGGCAGCAGTACCCACATCTCCAAAGGCTCGCGCATTCTGCCTGCGATTTCTTCCGCCTCCGGCCCGAAACCCCAGAACAGGTCGGCGCGGACGGCGCCTTTGATCGCCCCTCCGGTATCTTGGGCGACTGTGAGACGTCGAAGAGGCTTGCCGGAGCCGGGCATCGTGGAGGCGATGAACACCGGCGCGCCCAACGCCACTGCCGATGGATCTACTGCGATGCTTCTCCCCCCGGTCAGTGGAATACCCATCGAACCCGGAGGACCCTCCAGGCTGGGCGGAAGTTCGCGGAAGAATACGTAGGAAGGATTTTCGGCCAGCAGGGAGGCAAGGCGATCCGGGTGGCGTCTGCCCCACGCCTTGATGGCCTGCATGGATGCCTGGTCCGCGGTAAGTTCGCCTCGCTCAACAAGCAACCGCCCGATCGACCGGTAAGGATGCCCGTTCTGGTCTGCATAGCCGAGCCGCACCACATCGCCGTTCTCGGTCTGCACTCTTCCTGACCCCTGGACATGAAGAAAGAAGAGATCCACGGGATCGTCTACCCAGACGATTTCCTTGCCGGTCAACGGAGCTGCGCCTTCGTCGATCTCCGCTCTTGACCAGTATGGAAGGATTTTCCTGCCGACAACCCGTCCTCTCAGGCGCATCTTCCTGGTTTCCGGGGCGACAGAGGACAGATCCACCGATACGAGATCGTCCGGGGTAGAGTAGACGGGTACCTGGAAGGGCCCGGAAGGTGTACGGCTCCCGCGCAGCAACGGTTCGTAATATCCGGTCAGGAGGCCCTGCGCCTTGCCGTCAGGGCTCGTAACCCGGTGCGGGACAAGAGTGCGTTCGAGGAACTGCCGGGCCGACTCGGAACTCTCAACCTGGGATCTTGCGGCGGCCGTGCAAGCGGGTCGCCAAGATTCGCCTGTCGTGATTGCCGGGCAACTGCGCAGGAACGCGCGAAAGGCGGGGAGATGATCGTCCTCCCCCCAGCCAGGTACATCTGCATAGGTAACCGGAATCAGCTTTACGATCGGCACGGCGCCACCGGACTCCGCCTTCACGATCGCTGGAGCTGCCGCCTGCGGGCCGGGAGCTTGGCGGATCGTGGGCCGCTCCATCCGTGGTGTCGTGCACCCGGTACCGAGTGCCATCAGGAACCCGGCGAAAACTCCGAATCGCAGGCGTTCGAGAAACTTTGCACATCGTGCCGCACGATCAAGGCTCATGAGGTGCCCGTGCCCTTCCGGGGCCGGGGCCTTCGGGAGAAGAAGCATGGGATGGCTATTGCTGGAGGCGGGACTCGCTCTGTTCATCGGCCTGTTCATCGTGTGGTGGACATGGCCACGCACGGCAGCAAGGGGCGGCAATTCCGATCACGCAGTGAAGGAGGGTGTGACTGACGTCAAGCAGTCCAGTCGCCCGAACGGCTGACGCCCATCTTCTCTTCGGGGTGTTCAATCCTCAATGGAGGACCCGTGGCATGGACAGGATGAACTCGGGAATGACAGCGTCGAAGACATGCCCGTCGACCGCCTCCATCCGGTAGCTGCCGCGCATCGTTCCCACGGGGGTGAGGATCGCGGCTCCACTGGTGTATTCGAATTGCTGGGAAGGCTCGATCGTAGGTTGTTCTCCGACGACACCCGCTCCCCTCACCTCGTGCACGTGATTGTTGGCATCGGTAATGATCCAGTGCCGGCTGACGAGCTTGGCGGCGACGGTCCCGGTGTTTCGGATGGTGATGGTGTAGGCGAAGACGTACCGGCCTTGTGCCTCGTCCGACTGTTCGGGCACGAACTCGGTGCGCGTGGTGATGGCGATCTCGTAACGCTTGGGGCTCTCCATGCGCATATTCTGCCCGTCGCAAGGCGAAAGCCGCAATTGTGTCCTCCACCGTTAGAATTCGGGCTTTTCGAACACTTCCCGCCATGTACCGAATTGCACCCAGTATCCTTTCTGCCGACTTCGCCCGGCTAGGCGATGAAGTTCGAAACGTGATCGCGGCGGGTGCCGACCTCATTCACTTCGACGTGATGGACAATCACTACGTCCCGAATCTGACCATCGGGCCGCTTGTCTGCGAGGCGATCCGGCCGCATGCGACGGTCCCGATCGATGTGCATCTGATGGTGAAACCGGTAGACGAACTCGTCCCGGCCTTCGCGAAGGCCGGCGCGAACATCATCTCCTTTCACCCGGAGGCGTCGGAACATGTCGATCGCACATTGACGTTGATCCGCGACCATGGCTGCCGCGCCGGGCTCGTCTTCAATCCCGCGACACCGCTTCACTATCTGGACCACGTGATGGATCGGCTCGATCTGATTCTGATCATGTCGGTCAATCCCGGATTCGGGGGGCAGAGTTTCATCGAATCCGCACTGGAGAAATTGCGCCAGACCAGGAAGCGGATCGACGCGACTGGCCGAGACATCTGGCTCGAGGTGGATGGCGGCGTCAAGACCGACAATATCCGCCGGATCGCCGCCGCAGGTGCCGATACGTTCGTCGCAGGATCGGCGATTTTCAAGAGTGCCGACTACCGGTCGACCGTCGAGCAGATGAGATCCGAACTCGCCGCCGCCCGGGCTTGAACCGGATGAAAGGCGGCTTTGGGCGCATTCGGGGGGTGGCGTTCGACCTGGACGGAACGCTGCTTGACACTCTTCCCGACATCGCCAACTCTGGAAATGCCATGTTGTCGGCCGTGGGCCGGCAGCCGGTGTCCCACGAGACGGTGCGGGGTTTCATCGGCGACGGCGTCGCGGTCCTTGCGAAGCGACTGCTGACTGGCCACATGGATGGAGAGCCCGAGAGGGAGCTTTTTCGGCGCGCGCTCGCAGCGTTCGAAGAGCACTACTCGACGCATCTCAGCGTCGCGACCCGCCCGTTCGGTCGCGTCGCCGAAGGTTTGGCGATGCTTCGATCCAGCGGCTTTCCCATGGCTTGCGTGACAAACAAGCCCGAGGCCTTCGCTTGCACGCTGCTCGAACTACAGGGCATGCTGTATTACTTCGACCCGGTGATTGGCGGAGACTCGCTCCCGCGCCGCAAACCGGATCCGCTGCCTCTCCTGCACTGCTGTGCCCTCTGGAACATCCCGCCGTCCGAACTGCTGTACTGCGGAGATTCGATCAACGACGTGAAGGCCGCCCGCGCCGCGGGTTGTCCCATCGTTTGCGTGCCTTACGGTTACCCGGGCGGGGTGCAGGTGCGGGATCTGGGAGCCGATGCTATAGTCTCGGACGTGGTCGAACTCGCTCGGTGTCTTTCCGCATGACGACAGGCATGCAACTCCATCCACTTTGTCTCTCTCTCGGTCCGGTACTGCCGGCGGATCATTGGCGGCGTTGGCGCCCGGTGATCAAAGCTTGGCGCACGCACTGAGGCGTGCATCCGTGAGAAGTCCAGAGATCAGAATGCGGCACAGGAGTTGTCATGACCGAAGAGGAATTCAAGCAGTTCGCCCAACGCGGCATTAATCGCGTCCCCGTCGTACTCGAGACGCTGGCCGACCTCGATACACCGCTTTCCGTCTACCTCAAGCTAGGCAACCGCCCATACTCGTACCTTCTGGAGTCAGTCCAGGGGGGAGAACGTTTCGGGCGCTATTCGTTCATCGGATTGCCTGCCGAGATCCGCTTCGAAGTCCGCGGCCACATTTGCAGCGAGTACCGGGGCAATGTGCTTCTGTCGCAGACCGAGCGAGAAGATCCCCTGGAGTGGGTCCGCGAATGCCACGAACGGTTCAACGCAGCCGTCCTTCCCGGACTGCCGCGATTCGCGGGAGGACTGGTCGGCTATTTCGGCTACGACACTGTTCGGTACATCGAACGCCGGCTCGCCGATGCGCAAAAACCGGATGTTCTGGGCTGTCCGGACATCATGTTGATGTTGTCCGACAGACTTGCTGTGGTGGACAACCTGTCCGGCAAGCTGTTCCTGGTGGTCTACGCGGACCCGCGGCAGGAAGGAGCCTACGAACAGGCGCGTCAACAGCTCGATGCACTGCTGACGGCGCTCAGGCAGCCTGTCGGCATGCCGATGGAAGTGCCGATGACGCCATCTCCTGCGGCCTCGGAGTTCAGTGAAGACGCGTTCGTCGATTCCGTCGAACGTGCCAAGCAGTACATCTTCGACGGCGACATCATGCAGGTTGTCTTGTCGCAACGGCTGTCACATGCATATCCCGCCTCACCGCTTTCCCTCTATCGCGCCCTGCGCGCGTTGAATCCCTCGCCGTACATGTTCTATTTCGACATGGGCGGCTTTCATGTCGTGGGCGCGAGTCCGGAGATACTCGTCCGGCTCGAAAGCGGGATGGTCACGGTAAGACCGATTGCGGGGACCCGGCCCCGCGGGCGCGATCGTGAACAGGATCTTGCGCTCGAGCAGGAACTGCTGGCCGATCCGAAGGAGCGCGCCGAACACGTCATGCTCATGGATCTCGGACGCAATGATGTCGGCAGGGTGGCCGAGGTCGGGAGCGTCAAGGTCACCGACAACATGACGATCGAGCGGTACTCCCATGTGATGCACATCGTGTCCAATGTGGAGGGCCGCCTGCGAACCGACCTGGATGCGATGGCGGTTCTTCGTGCGACGTTTCCTGCGGGAACGGTCTCGGGGGCGCCGAAGGTGCGCGCCATGGAGATCATCGACGAACTGGAACCTTCCAAGAGAGGGATCTACGCAGGGGCCGTCGGCTACCTGGGTTTCAATGGGGACATGGATCTGGCGATCGCCATTCGGACCGCCGTCATCAAGGATGGGCGCTTGTACGTCCAGGCAGGCGCCGGCATCGTTGCCGATTCCGTCCCCTCAAGCGAGTGGACCGAGACTCAGAACAAGGCAAGAGCGGTGCTGAGAGCTGCGGAAATGGCGCAGGCTGGCCTTTTCTCCGGCAAGAGCGCTTGAGGAGAACCGGCCATGCTCCTGATGATCGACAACTACGATTCCTTCACCTACAACCTCGTGCAGTACCTCGGCGAACTGGGCGAGGAGGTGCGCGTGGTGCGCAATGACGAGATCACGCTCGACGAGATTGCCGGTCTCGCGCCGGCGCGTATCGTGATCTCTCCGGGTCCCTGCACTCCGAAAGAAGCCGGTGTGTCGGTGCCCCTCATCCGCAGATTCGCCGGACGTATCCCGATCCTCGGCGTTTGTCTGGGGCATCAATCCATCGGGGAAGCGTTTGGCGGTCGTATCGTCCACGCGAAACAGTTGATGCATGGAAAGACCTCACCGGTTCATCACAGCGACGTCGGCGTATTCAAGGGACTGCCCAATCCTCTGACGGCTACCCGCTATCACTCGCTCGTGATCGAACCGGAGTCCAAGCCGGACAGCCTGGAAGTCACGGCTTGGACCGACGATGGAGAGATCATGGGAGTTCGTCATCGGCAACTCATGGTGGAAGGAGTGCAGTTCCATCCCGAGTCGGTTCTCACGGAATCGGGGCATGCCCTGCTGAAGAACTTCCTGGAGGAGAGCCGTAAATGAGCCCCCAAGACGCTCTGCTGCGCGTGATAGAGCACCGGGAGATCTTTCACGAGGAAATGCTCGCACTGATGCGGGCGATCATGAGCGGCGAGGTCTCTCCAACGCTGATCGCGGCCATCCTGATCGGATTGCGGGTCAAGAAGGAAACGATCGGAGAGATAACGGCGGCTGCCCAGGTCATGCGAGAGTTCGCGACCAAGGTGGAGGTCGCGGATCACGCGAATCTCGTGGATACGTGCGGGACAGGCGGTGATGGCGCTCACACTTTCAACATTTCCACGGCTGCCGCGTTCGTGGCTGCCGCAGCAGGCGTCAAGATTGCGAAGCACGGCAACCGCTCGGTATCCAGCAAGTCCGGCAGTGCGGATGTCCTCGAAGCGCTCGGTGCCGCCATTCAATTGCCGCCGGAGCAGATCGCGCGCTGCATCGACGAAGTCGGCGTAGGGTTCATGTTCGCGCCCAGTCACCATGGCGCAATGAAGCACGCTGCACCGGTGAGACGCGAACTGGGCGTCAGGACGCTCTTCAACATCCTGGGTCCGCTGACCAATCCGGCAGCGGCTCGCAATCAGGTCATGGGCGTGTTTCACCCCGATCTCGTCGGCATTCAGGCGCGGGTCCTGCAGCGGCTGGGCAGCCGTCACGTGATGATCGTCTATGGCCTGGAGGGACTGGACGAGATTTCGATCACCGGGGAAACCATGATCGGTGAGCTGAAGGAGGGCGAAGTCCGTGAGTACGTCATCCGCCCCGAGCAGTTCGGTTTGGACAGCGCGCCGATCGAGGCCATTCGCGCTCAGGATGCGCAAGTGTCCAGGGAACTGGTGCTCCAGGCCCTGGCCGGTGTTCCCGGTGCAATTGAGAGACATCGTCGCCCTGAACGCCGGGGCAACGATCTACGTGGGTGGAATGAGCGACAGTCATGAAGCAGGTGTGAGGAGGGCGCTGGAGATCATGGCTGCGGGCGCCGCCAGTCGAAAGCTGGACGAATTCACGCGATTCACGCGTTCGTTCTCTCAATGAGGCAGGCGCCCGTGGCGGACATCCTCGACAAGATCATTCTCGTCAAACGCCAGGAGGTGGCGGCGGCACAAGAACGCATCTCCCATGGGGAACTGGAACGCCTGTGCTCGCAATTGCCGCCAGCGCGCGGGTTTGCCGGCGCGCTGCAGAGACGTGTCTCCCAGGCGCAAGCGGCCGTGATCGCCGAAATCAAGAAGGCCAGCCCCAGCAAGGGTCTCCTGCGCGAAAACTTCGATCCGCCTGGAATTGCCGCTTCGTACGAGAAGCACGGCGCCGCGTGCCTGTCCGTGTTGACAGACGAGCAGTTCTTCCAGGGACACCGCGACTACCTGGTCGAAGCCAGGACGGCCTGTCAGCTTCCCGTTCTCCGCAAGGACTTCATGATCGATCCGTATCAGATCGTGGAATCCAGGGCCATGGGAGCCGATTGTGTGCTGCTCATCGTGTCCGCACTGGAACAGCGGTTGATGGAATCGCTGGAGGAAATTGCGATTTCACTGGGTCTTTCAGTCCTCGTCGAGGTACATGACTCCGCCGAACTGGACAGGGCGCTGTGCCTGCGTACGCCTCTGATAGGGATCAACAACCGCAATCTCCGGACTTTCGAGACTTCGCTGGACGTTACCCTGGGTCTGCTCGATCGAATCCCATCGGACAGGCTTGTCATCACAGAAAGTGGCATCCATTCGCCGGTGGATGTGGCGAACATGCGTTCGCACGGCGTTCATGCTTTCCTGGTCGGGGAGGCTTTCATGAAGGCGCCGGACCCCGGGGTGGAATTGGAGCGGCTCTTTCGCTGAATCCACCCAGGGTTGCTCCGTGTTGCGCGCACCAGACGGTTGGTGCGCCGCACAATAAGAAAATGGGTGAGGAAGTGTTCGTAACTCCCGAATCAAGCAACCAAAACCATTTTGTCGACTAGGATCTGGTGCTGGGGTCAATTTCTGTTGCGTAAACGCAACAAAGACACGCTGACCCTGAAAAAAGTCCCTTCCGACCGCTTGTGCCGCCCTATCTCGATGTGCACAATCCGCCCACCCCTCCAACCTGGAGTGGTATCTGTGGGGTGCGCGCGTAGCGCGCCTCGGGGGAGGTGCGGTATTCGCGCCCAACATGATTCCCAACCATCAGGAGATGAGATGAACAAGAAGCTTCTCGTTCTGGCGCTCGCTGGCGCATTCGTTGCCCCGGCCGCCATGGCGGACGTGACGATCAGCGGCACGATCAACATGGGCCCGCAGTATGGTTCCGGCGGTGACTCCACCGCAGCCGCTCCCGCTGGCACGCACGTGCAGAGCGCAGCGTCCATCGGTGCCTACGGCGCGCAAGGTTTCAGCAACCTCGGTCTGACGTCCAACTACTCGAACGTCAACCTGAACTCCACCGAAGACATCGGTGATGGCAACAAGGTGGTGTTCAACGCTCAGCTCGACTTTTCCAACACCGGTTCCACGGTGCACGACACCAGCGGCGCCCTGCGTCAGCGCAACACGTATCTCGGCTTCGAAGGCGGCTGGGGTAGCCTGCGCATGGGTATCAACGAACACATCTACGAACGTTACATGTACCAGTCCGACTTGTTCGACGGCGCAGCGGGGATTGGCGGTAACCTCCAGATGCTCGGTAACGCCGGTGATGGCCGCGCGTTCGAAAATGGCAACAGCGGTTGTTCGGCCGCGTCGCCCTGCCATTCGTTCTATCGTCGTCAAGGCCAAAGCATTTTCTACGATAGCCCTGATATCGGTGGTTTCACGTTCGGCGTCGCCCAAGGCCTGAATGCGTACCAGGGTTCGAACAACGGCACGAAGCCCACGTTCACGTCTCTCGGTGCCCAGTTCAAGCCGGCCGATATGCCCTTCTTCGTGAACGTTGCTTACGAGCGTCACAAGGACTTCTTCGGTCTGAACGCTCTGACCAGCTCCACGACCGGCACGGGCTCGACGGATACGGGTATCCAGATCGGTGGTGGTTTGACCCTCGGCGATTTCAGCCTGTTCGCTCGTTGGGAATCCTTGAAGTACAAGACCAACGGTCAGGCATCCACCCTTGTTAGCGAGTACAAGCGTGACGCCACCTGGTTCGGTGCCAAGTACAACGTGCCGACCGGTTACGTCGCCGTTCAGTTGGGTCTTGCCAACGACGGTAGCTGCTCGCGTGGCGACGGCTCGACCTGCTCCGCCAGCGACACGGGCGCCACGATGTTCAGCGCCGGCTATGGCCACAACCTGAGCAAGCAGACCCAGCTGCTGTTCTACGGTTCCATCACGAACAACAAGCAGTACGCCACGTATCTGAACATCGGCAGCCCGATGACCGGCCCGGGTTCCGATGGCCGCAGCTTGGCCCTGCTCGTGAAGCATTCGTTCTAAGAATCGCGAGTTCGGTTGTAGAAGACGGGCACCTTCGGGCGCCCGTTTTTTTTTCGGCGGCCGGTGCTGAGGGACCGGATCGGCGCTTCGATCGGATTGGTCACCGCTTGACGATTGTCCCGACGAACCGGTCTACATCGGTCTGGCATCGCCGCGCGGTATGTCGAACGATGCGCGCCAAGTCCATGCTGCGAATGCCAGCGAAGCCGCCATGCAGGTTCCTCCGCCCAGCGAAAGCACAACACGGACGCTCGTAATCTCCGCAAGCAAACCCGCCGACAGGGCTCCGAAGGGTGCCATGCCCAGGAAACTCGCGAGGTAGAGCCCGATCACGCGTGCCCGAATCGGCTCTGGCGTCGTTGTCTGGAGCATCACGTTCACCGAAGCCGCTGTCACGATGATTCCGAATCCGATGAACGGCATGCAGAGAAGGCTCAGCCAATACTGTTCGCTGAACGAAAATGCCAGCAAGCTCGATCCTGCGGTTCCGCAAGCACTCGCAGTCAACCTCGGCAGGCTCTTCATATCGCGCCACGCGGCAAGTGTTGCGGTGCCGACAAGACCGCCAAGACCCGCGGCACCGACAAGATAGCCCAGTGTCTCCGAACTGTTGTCGAACGACTCCCTGACGAGAGCGGGCATCAGTGCCACATATGGGCTGGCGAAGAAGCTCACCACGGCCACAATGGGCAGCAGCGTTCTGGGCACTCGATGGGAGAGCGCATATGAGATACCCGCGCCGAAGGCCTGGAACTGACGGGTTCCTCCGCCGGCAAGACCCGCTTCGTGTCGCCACGGAACAGAAGCGATTGCAGCGATCGCAGCCAGAAAACTGAAGGCATTGATCAGGAACGCCACGCCTTCCTGAACGTGCACCAGCAACATGCTGGCGATCGCGGGACCGACGAACCGCCCGCTGTTCATCAGGAACGAATTCAGCGCGATGGCGTTGGGCAGGTCTGCCCTTTCGGGAACGAGTACGTTGAGGAACGACTGCCGTGCCGGAGTTTCGACTGCGGCGATGAATCCTTGGACTGCTGCCATGATGAGCAGCCACGTCACCTGAAGGACGCCCAGACTTACCGTCACGCCCAGCAAGGTGGCCTGAGCCGCGAGTGCCCACTGGGAGATAAGCAGGACCCTCTTCCGATCATGCCGGTCGATAAAGCCGCCTGCGACAGGGCCAAGCAACAGGATCGGGGCTTGAGTCAGGAAGGCGGTCAGTCCGAGCAGGCTGGTGGAACCCGAAAGGCGGTAGACGAGCCAGGACAACGCGATCGATTGAACCCAGGACCCTACGATCGAAACGCTCTGCCCGGCATAAAAGCGTCTGAAGGCTGCGTACCGGAAGGCGCGCAACGCATGGGGAACACTCTTGCTTGCAGAAGAGTCGATCCCGCGCCACTTCATTGGTTACAGAGCCCACGAGGCGGTCATGCGATAGATCCGCTCGTTTCCACCGATGCCTAGTCGTGTGCTCAATCGGAGCCGTCCGTGACCGCTCCGCCATGCTTTCGAAACGGAGACCGCCTCCGTGTCATCTTGAAAGGAGTTTGGCCAACTGCGGGCGCAGTTTTTCGACGGTTGCCTCAAACCCTTTCAGACGCTCCCGTTCCTGCTGAACGACCGCCGCAGGGGCGCGGTCGACAAAGGAGGGATTGGCGAGCTTGGTCTCACACTTGCGGATCTCATTCTCCAACCGCTCGATTTCCTTCGTGAGCCGCTGGGTCTCCACGGCAACATCGATTTCCACATGCAGTAACAGTTTTATGTCGCCCACGACCGCCACCGGAGCTTCGACATCGGGCAGTGCATTCGCCACGTGCACGTCCGACAACCGGCAAAGTGCCTTGAGATAGGGAGCGAATTCGAGGAACGAATCCGGCGCTGCTGCATGCAACGGCACGCGCTCTCCGGGTGGAAGACCCATCTCTCCGCGCAGGTTGCGTGCGGCATCCGTGAGAGATTTGAGCTGCGAAACCCACGCATCTGCCGCGGGATCGATCTTCTCTGCCTGCGATCGCGGATAGGGTGCCACGCAGACGCTCTCGCCCTTTTTGCCCGCCAGGGGTGCAACGTGCTGCCAGAGTTCTTCCGTGATGAAGGGGATGACCGGATGGGCCAGCCGCAAGACTGCTTCGAGCACTCGCAGCAACGTGCGGCGGGTGCCGCGCTGAGCTGATTCGTCTCCGTTCTGGATCTGAACCTTGGCAAGTTCCAGATACCAGTCACAGTACTCGTCCCACACGAACCGGTAGATGGCGCTGGCCACGTTGTCGAGGCGATAGTCGGCGAATCCTTTCTCGACCTCCGCTTCGGTTCGTTGCAGTCCGCTCACGATCCAGCGGTCCACGGCGGAGAGACTGACCGGCGAAGATTCATCCAGCCCACAGTCCTTGTCGACCGTGTTCATCAACACGAATCGCGTGGCATTCCACAACTTGTTGCAGAAATTGCGGTAGCCCTCGCAGCGCTTTAGGTCGAAGTTGATGTTGCGACCCAGGGTGGCGTATGCGGCCATGGTGAATCTCAGAGCGTCCGCGCCGAACGGCGGAATGCCCTCCGGAAACTCCTTCCTCGTCTTTGCTTCGATGCGCGGCGCATCCTCCGGTTTGCGCAGGCCTGTGGTGCGCTTTCCGACGAGCCGCTCGATATCGATGCCGTCGATCAAGTCGACCGGATCCAGCGTGTTCCCCTCGGACTTGGACATCTTCTTGCCTTCGGCGTCCCTGATGAGGCCATGGATGTACACATCGCGGAACGGAACCTTGCCCGTGAAGTGGGTCGTCATCATGATCATCCGGGCGACCCAGAAGAAGATGATGTCGAACCCCGTGACCAGAACCGTCGACGGCAGGTAGAGATTCATCGCCTGCACGTCATCGCCTTCCGGCGTGGGCCAGCCCAATGTCGAGTGGCACACCAGCGCTGACGAGAACCATGTATCGAGAACGTCGGCGTCACGGATGAGCGGTCCGGACACCCCGGCATCGCGAGCCTTTGCCAGAGCCTCATCCGCGTCCCGCGCCACGTAGACGTTGCCGGACTCGTCGTACCAGGCAGGGATCTGATGGCCCCACCACAACTGGCGGGAAATGCACCAGTCCTGGATGTTCTCCAGCCACTGGTTGTACACGTTGACCCAGTTCTCCGGCACGAAACGAACGTCGCCGCGGTGAACCACTTCGAGCGCCACTTGAGCGATGGATTTGCCGGGATGCAATGTGCCCTCCGGCGCGGCCTTGGACATGGCCACGAACCACTGATCCGTCAGCATAGGCTCGACCACGGCACCGGTCCGGGCGCAACGGGGAACCATCATCCGATGCGCCTTGCTACCCGCCAGCACGCCTTGAGACTGGAGATCTTCCAGGATCTTCCTGCGCGCGTCGTATCGATCCAGACCGCGATACGAAGCCGGGCCGTTCTCGTTGATGCGGGCATCGAGCGTGAAGATGTTGATCATCTCCAGCGCATGGCGGGTTCCGACGGCATAGTCGTTGAAGTCGTGCGCCGGTGTGATCTTCACGCAGCCGGTACCGAACTCGCGCTCGACGTAGTCATCCGCGATCACTGGAATGGTCCTGCCGGTCAGTGGAAGCGACAGGCGTTTTCCCACGATGTCTCGGTATCGCTCGTCTTCAGGATTCACTGCGACGGCGACGTCGCCCAGCATCGTTTCGGGGCGTGTGGTCGCGACAGTCAGGCCACTCATTCCGTTGACCGGGCCATCCGCGAAGGGGTAGACGATTTCCCAGATGCGCCCCTCTTCCTCTTCGCTTTCCACTTCCAGGTCCGATACGGCGGTCTTCAGGATGGGATCCCAGTTCACCAACCGCTTGCCACGGTAGATCAGCCCCTGCTCATACAGCCTGACGAAGGTCTCCAGGACGACCCGCGACAGCTTCGAATCCATGGTGAAGTACTCTCGGGACCAATCGCAGGAATCCCCCAAGCGCCTCATCTGGCCGGTGATGGTCGAACCGGACTGCTCCTTCCATGCCCAGACCTTTTCAACGAAAGGCTCGCGGCCGAGTTCGCGCTTGTTCGTCCCCTGAGCCTCGAGTTGCCGCTCGACCACGATCTGGGTCGCGATGCCGGCGTGGTCCGTACCCGGAAGCCAGAGCGTGTTCTGGCCCAGCATGCGGTGATACCGGGAGAGGGCGTCCATGATCGTTTGATTGAACGCGTGCCCCATGTGAAGCGTACCCGTCACGTTGGGTGGCGGGAGCTGTATCGCGAACCCGGGTTGATCCGGCTTGTAGGTCGCTTGGAAGTAGCCCTTGGATTCCCAGAAGGGATACCAGCGGCGCTCTATTTCGGCAGGTTCGAAACTCTTTGGAAGATCCATCTCGGGAAACCGGGCAGGCGAACAAGCCTTGGATTATCCCGAATTCTGCAGCGCAACGTCAGACAGATGCCGCTTTCCAGCGCATTGCAGTGATGGTGCCGCAGAGGCGCGCCTTTTCAGGGAGGTCAAACGTCCTGTGTCGGATCGTCACGTCTTGCCCAACGATCTTCCTCCAGGGCCTCCTTTACGATCCGCCGGACCTGATCGCGCATGACCGGAAACGCTTCACTCAACATGTGATTGAGGCCCGATGTGAGTTCACTCCGGATACGTGTTTCCAGTAGCGCCGAGATATCCGCTTCCAGCCTCGCCTTCAGAGTGGCAATCGCTTCTTCGTTCAGGGGCGGAAGAGGCACTTGTGACAAGGATTGAGGATGCTGCGGCGCGAGGCCCCCGACCAATGGTGGCGTCGGGGCCGGATCTGACGATTCTCCCGGTTGTTCTGGCGTCGGCGGTACCGGGGAAGGCTGCGCCGGGTCGGTATCGAGGGGGCGGGTCCCGGGACTCACGAGATCGGTAAGAAGGGGGATCTCGTCGAGGTCGCGGGGCGAGGATCGTGCGGGCTGCCCAGGCGGGTCGCCCACACCCTTGTGGCGGCGCATCAGATAATCGGCACGCAAGAGCACTTCTTCCTCGTCCTCGTCCTCCCCAGGCCTTCCAGCCGCATCCTCGTTCATTGACGTACCTCGCCAAGATCGTGCGTTCTGATCTCGTAACCGCGGTCACGATAGAAACGATAGCGTTGCCGGCCCGCGTGAACATCTTCTTCGTCATTCGATACGATCTCGATGAGGCGTTCGAAGCTGCTGAATACGTCGGGGGCATCTGGCCGGAGGTTGACCAGAAGCCCGCGCCGGTCGATTCCTTCGAGTTCATGATCCAGGATCACCGGCGTAACGGGCGCCAGGCGGTGACGAGCACGTACGTGCGGGAGGAATCCGGTGGCGGGGTGCATCCACATGGCGCGGTCGACCGCCTCCGTCATGGCGGAATCCGCCGTGGCCACGACCACCGGAATGCCTCGGCTCCATGCCTTGCCGCAGAGGATGCATGCCATCCTCAGGCGGTCTGACGCCCGTGTATAGAAATCAATCTGGGTCATGAGGCGCTACTGCATGGCCCGACGCATCAGAAAGGCTGTGAGCAAGGGGACTGGGCGACCTGTCGAACCCTTGTCCTTGCCCGATTTCCATGCGGTGCCCGCGATGTCCAGGTGTGCCCAAGGATATGCACCCGCATAGCGGGAAAGGAAGCAGGCGGCGGTCACGCTTCCTCCGGGGCGGCCTCCGATATTGGCCATGTCGGCAAAGGGACTCTTGATCTGCTCCTGGTAGTCATCGAGCATCGGCATGTGCCAGACGCGGTCCCAGATGAACTTTCCCGTGTCCTCCAGCTCCTCGGCAAGCGCATCCATGTTCGCGAACATGCCGGTCACCACGTGACCAAGCGCAATGACGCACGCCCCCGTAAGAGTGGCGATGTCGATGACGGCTGCGGGCTGGTAGCGCTCAGCGTAGGTCAACGCATCGCAAAGAATCAGGCGACCCTCGGCGTCGGTGTTCAGGATCTCGATTGTCTGACCCGACATGGACGTCACGATATCGCCTGGTTTCGTGGCAGTTCCGCTCGGCATGTTCTCGCACGCCGGAATGAGACCCACCAGATTGATCGGCAGATCCATGGCGGCGACGGCCTTGAACGTGCCAAGGACGCTGCCGGCTCCGGACATGTCGTACTTCATCTCGTCCATTTCAGCAGAGGGCTTGAGAGAGATGCCGCCCGTGTCGAACGTGATCCCCTTGCCCACCAGCACCACCGGCTTGTCCTTCTTTCGTCCTTTGGAGTACTCCATGACGATGAACTTCGGCGGTTCCTGGCTTCCCTTGGTCACGGACAGGAAGGAGCCCATGCCGAGCTTCTCCATGTCACGGCGCTCGAGAACGGTGGTCTTGAATCCATAGGCTTTCCCCAGATCCCGGGCGGTCTGGGCAAGATAGGCGGGTGTGCAGATGTTGCTGGGAAGATTGCCGAGATCCTTGGCCAGGGACACGCCCTCCCCCAGGGCGGCCGCCTGCACCAACGCTCTCGTTTCGGCCGCGCCAGGGCGGGTTTCGAGACCTATGCCGACCTTGTCGAGAACGGCGGCGGAAGCGTCTTTCTTGCTCTTGAGATGGTCGAAGCGGTACGCCCCGTCTGCCGCGACGAGAACCGTATGCATGATGCGGTCCGCCATGGTCATGGACACCGTGTCCCATTCCGCCGAAAAGCACATCGCTTCGTTCGCACCGCTCGACGCGGCTGCCCGCAAGCCGGCTGCGGCCGCCTCGCGAAAGGCCTTGGTGGACAGGTCCGCCTTCTTGCCCAGCCCTACGACCGCGACTCGAGCCGCCGCGATTCCCGGAACAGCGTGAAGCAGGGCGCAGCTTCCTGCCTTGCCTTTGAGATCGTCACGGCGAAGCAGTGCGGTCAGATGACCGGACGCCGCCTTGTCGATCGCAAGCGCCGAAGGCGCCCAGGAACCGTCGTCATATAGTCCGACCACGACGCAGGCGCTGCGGATCCGATCCGCCGAAGTGTGTTTGAGGCTGAATTCCACGGGTTCTCCTGTTAGGATTGGGCTCAATCGCCGCAACTGGATGACTGGGCATCAAGGCGAAAAATTATCCTCGCCGCCTCGGAGAAAAGTCAAAGTCGTGCTCTTCCATCGCGCGCTCCGGCGCGAATTCATGAACACCGGGGTCGTGGTGTTCGCTGTGCTGCTCATGATCACCGTCACCACCCAGCTCATTCGAATGCTGGGATGGGCGGCGCAGGGCGTCATCCCTCCCGACGGGGTGCTGATCCTGCTCGGTCTTGCCGCACTGCGCTACCTTCCGATACTGCTCGCGCTGACCGTCTTCATCTCGGTGCTGACGACGCTCACAAGGAGCTATCGAGATTCCGAGATGGTCGTCTGGTTCGTGTCCGGCCGCAGCCTGCTCTCCTGGATCCGGCCGGTCCTGTCCTTTTCCCTTCCTTTCATCTTCACCATCGCGCTGCTGTCGCTCGTGCTGTCGCCCTGGGCTGTGGAGAAGGCGGACGTATATCGTCACCAGATCGAGAGCAGGGACGACGTGTCGGTGATTTCGCCCGGCGTCTTCAAGGAATCGAAGCAGGCGGACCGGGTGTACTTCGTGGAGAAGCTGACCGCTGATCTGTCGATGGTGGCCAATGTCTTCGTGCACTCCAAGCAGAACGGGCGTGCCGGAGTCATGGTAGCGGCGAGAGGCTACGCGGAGACCGTCGCCAACGGCGATCGGTTTCTCGTCCTGCTGAACGGACGTCGATACGAAGGGCAACCGGGCAGCGCGGACTACCGGGTGACTGAATTCGAGCGTTATGCCGTCCGGATCGAGACACACGAATCGAGCAAGTACATCCCCTCCATCAGTTCGGTTCCCACGCTGGATCTGCTACGCGATCGAACTCCCTCGCACCACGCCGAACTCACCTGGCGGGTCGGCATTCCCGTGAGCGCGCTCATCCTGTCGCTGATTGCCGTCCCCATGAGTTTCGTGAATCCGCGTGCGGGCCGATCACTCAATCTTATCCTCGCCATGCTTCTCTACATGGTCTACAGCAACCTGCTGTCGGTCTTCCAGTCGTGGGTCGGACAGGGGCGGATTCCGATCTGGCTGGGATGGACCGCGGTACACGCCGCGATGCTCGCCGTCCTGGCCTTTCTCCTGTGGCGACGGCAATCGGTCGTACCCCTGATCCGCCGGAGGCGGAAATGAGGACCCTCAGGCGCTACGTGAGCCGCCAGGTTTTCGGCTCCACCCTCCTCGTGTTCCTGGCGCTTCTCATGCTTTTCTCGTTCTTCGACTTCATCCAGGAACTGGGCGACGTCGGCAAGGGAAAATACCGGTTGTCCCTTGCGCTCCTCAAGGTGGCTCTGTCGGTGCCGGGACATCTCTATGAGCTGTTTCCCATTGCGGCCTTGCTGGGGACGTTGTTCGCCGTAGCCCAGATGGTGGCCCACTCCGAGTACACCGTGATGCGGGTTTCGGGGGTGTCGGCCCAGGCCATGGTCGTTGCCATCCTTCCATTGGGCTTGCTGTTCGCCGCGGCGACCTTTCTCATCGGGGAATTCGTTGCCCCGTACTCGGAGACGGCGGCCCAACGGTTGCTCCTGCGCGCCACGAACACGGGCGTGGTTGCTCAGGAATTCCGTTCGGGACTGTGGGTCAAGGACGATGCAAGCTTCGTGAACGTCGCCCAGGTGAGCACCGATGCCGCTCTGACGGGCGTGCGCATCTACGAGTTCGACGACGCCTATCGGCTGCGCACCATCAGCGAGGCACGCTCCGCGGAGTACCAGGGTGCCGATCGTTGGCGTCTGCGGGACGTATCCCGCACGCGCTTCCATCCGGATCGGACCGAAGCCGGGCATCTGGACGAGATTCAGTGGCATTCGGTCCTAAACCCTTCCATTCTGAACGTGCTGATGGTGGTCCCCGAGCGCATGTCCTTGTTCGATCTGTACAGTTTCATCGGACACTTGCGCGAGAATCAACAGGCGACGGCGAGGCACGAGATCGCGCTCTACTCGAAACTCGTGTATCCGCTTGCAGTGATCGTGATGATGGTCCTGGCCTTGCCCTTTGCTTACCTCCGTGTCCGCGAGGGCGGTATCAGCGGCAAGATTTTCGGTGGGATCATGCTAGGCCTCGGTTTTCACCTCGTTTCGAGGCTGTTCGGGCACCTGGGATTGCTCAACGCCTGGTCGCCGCTGTTCAGTGCGGCATTCCCCACCACGTTGTTCTTCGCGCTGGGAGCCCTGCTGCTTTGGCGCGTGGAGCGCCGATAGGGGAAATCTTGCGGCGACTCGTTTCCGGGACCGCGGCGTTCAGCGACCCCCGGACCTTGCCCGGGGCGTTCGAGCCAGGCGAAGCTTCGATGCGCAAAGGCCTCCGGAGGGGGGGGCGGCTTCAGATCGGCGCTTTGACGATTCTGGTGCGCATCAACCGGTCATGCAGAAACTGGCGATCAGCGTCCACGAGAGCCCACAGGAAGCCCAAGGCGCCACACAGCGTTCCCGCGAGCGCCAGCAGATAGCGGGCGAATGCCTTTCGGGGCGACAGGCCACCACCCGTCTGGTCCACCAGTCTCAGTCCCCAGGTCTTCATGGCCAGGGTCTGCCCCGTGCGCAGCCAGCAAAACATGAAGTAGGCGCCAACCACGGCCGCCAGATAGAGCTGGTACCCGAACCTTCGGGGGCCCGCCGTGGAGTCGCCCACCAGGACGACAAAGATCCAGGACGCAAGAAAGGTCACGCCGAAGAGGAGTATCGCGTCATAAACAAGAGCTCCGAATCGAGGCCAGAGCGGCGCCAGGGTGAGCGGCAGGGCATCGGCAGGTGCCAAGGTGTCTGGTGATCGTGTCACTGACATCGGGCTCATGGCTTCTTCATCCTCGCGGCGCGGAGTGCCTCCTTCAACTCCGGGGGAAACTGATCGTACTCCTGCCACTTCTGCATCAACTCGCGGCGTTTGTCGGGCGGGAGTTGCTGAATCTGCTTGAAAAGTGAACGGGCTTCGGCACGCTGCTGCGGCGACAGCGATGCCCAGCGCTGCATTCGTGTCTTCAGCCGTTGCTGCTGTTCCGGATTGAGCGTGGGATATTTCCTTGCGACTGCCAGCCAGCGCTCGCGCCGTTCAGGCTCCAGAGTGTCCCAATCTCGTTCGAAAGGCTTGAGGATCTCTTGCTGTTGCGGACTCAACTGCACCCAGGCAGGCGGTTGAGCCTGCGACTGAGCCGCGACAGGGGCTGTGCCGAGGGTCCCCGTCAGCACCCCTATTGCTGCAATGAGCCGGAAATCCATTGGTGAAAGCCCTTGTCCAGGTAGGCGTTGATGGGGAGTTCGTCGGCCAGCAGATCCAGTTCCTCGGTCTCGGGAGGCGACACGGACTCCTGCCACAGGTAGATGGCGAGCAGCAAGGCCAGCAGGAAGAACCCCGTCATCAGGAAGCTTCGGCTGTGCGAACCGGAATCGCGCTGCACGTCCCGTCCGGACCCACCACCGGCCAACGCAGGCGCCGTGGCTACCGTCTCGACATCCGACATCCGGGACAGCGCGACCATCCTGGCCCGTTCCAGCCGTTGGACGACAGCAGGGGAAAGATCGGCCACGCCGTCGTCGAGATAGCGGGCTATCTGCCGGCCATTCTCGTGTTCGTTCATGGCTTTACCCCTCTTTCCCGAAGATAAGAAGCAATGGCATGGGTCGCCCGAGAGCAGTGCGTCTTCACGCTGCCCTCGGAGCAACCCATGGCTTCGGCGGTTTCTGCAACATCCAGTTCCTCCCAGTAACGGAGCAAAAACGCCTGGCGTTGACGAGGAGGCAACCGCTCGAGCGCGCGACCGATCAAGTCAGCCACTTGTGCCCGTTCGAGCTGTTCGGCCGGGGTGCCGGCCCGGTTCGCACCCTCCTGGATCTCCATCCGCTCGAGCGGATCCGAGTCTTCCTCGTCATCGGGAGACAATGACGAGAGCAGCGTACCCCAGAGGCTCCGGACCTTCTGCCGCCGGAAATGGTCCCGGATCGTGTTCTGCAGGATTCGCTGGAACAGAAGCGGAAGCTCGTCTGCGGGTTTCGTCGAGTACTTGTCGACCAGCTTGAGCATCGAGTCCTGGACGATGTCCAGCGCCACCTGCTCATCCCGGACCGCAAACAACGCATGCTTGTAGGCGCGCCGTTCGACCTCCGCAAGGAAACCGGCGACTTGTTGTTCGGTAGCCAGATCGCGTGTTCTCCGGTGATTTCGTGCCCCGGACTGGGCCGGGACGAGGCAAGATCGGCGATGATCTTAGCATTGGCGCGATCCGCGACGCTGGCAGCTTCCTCGCCCCGCAGCCATCGGCCCGGAGGTGCGGGAGCCCCTCCGGCGGGATAAAATGCGCCTTACGGAAGGTTGGAGACGCACATCAATCTGACTCATCATTTTCTGATCGCCATGCCCAACATGGCCGATCCGAACTTCTCGAAAACACTCACCTACGTCTGCGAACACAACGAGCGTGGTGCGCTCGGGGTCGTGGTCAATCGTCCGGTCGACCTCACGCTCAAAGCCCTTTTTTCCCAGATTGACCTGGATCTGCACGATGACTCACTCGGTGCCCGGCCGGTCTATTTCGGCGGGCCTGTCCAGGTCGATCGCGGCTTCGTTCTCCATCGGCCGGCCGGCGATTGGCAATCGACGCTCGTGGTGGCGGAGGATGTGGCGTTGACCACTTCGCGCGACATATTGCAGGCCGTATCCTCGGGCGGAGGGCCGTCGGATCTTCTGGTCACGCTGGGATATGCAGGCTGGGCACCCGGACAGCTGGAAGAAGAGATACGGCAGAACGCATGGCTCACCGTGGCCGCGGTTGCCGACCTGATGTTCTCGGTCGTCGCATCGGACCGCTGGGCCGCGGCCATGGGTCTTCTGGGAGTCAATCTGGCGACGCTTTCCGACGAAGCCGGTCACGCCTGATGCGCACCACGGAGAACGGAGGGGAAACGTCCAGACCGTCGCTGCCTCCACGGGGTACGGTGCTCGGCTTCGACTTCGGGACCGCCCGCATCGGGGTGGCGGTGGCCGAACTGGAACTGGGCATTGCCCATCCTCTGGAGACAGTTCGCTCGACGGATGAGGCCACCAGGGATCGGGCGTTGGACCGGCTCGTCCACGAATGGCGCCCGGTCGTCCTGGTCATCGGTTTGCCCGAAAGCCGCGATGGCCGAAAGCACCCGCTGGCGGAGGTCATCGGGCGATGGGCGGAATCGCTCGGTCAACGTCACGGCGTTCCCGTCTGCTTCGAGGACGAATCGTTCACGTCCGCACAGGCCAGTTCGTCGCTGAACGAGAACGGCATCTGGGGCATGAAGCAAAAGCGGCACCTCGACACCGTCGCGGCCCAGCACATCCTGCAAGCATTCCTCGAGTCACGAAATGAAGCTGCCTGACGCAGAACAACTGCTCGAAGCCCTTGCGGCCCAGTTGCGCCCGCATGTGGACGAAGAAACCGGCCTTGTGGGCATCCATACCGGGGGGGTGTGGGTGGCCGAGCGCCTGCATTCGCTCCTCGGCATGCGACTGCCGCTGGGCACGCTCGACATTGCGTTCTATCGGGACGACTTCGACAAGAGAGGTCTGAAACCCGGCATCCAGGCTTCGAAGCTCGCATTCGACGTGGAAGGCCGGGACATCATCCTGGTGGACGATATTCTCTACACGGGCCGGACGGCCCGCGCTGCACTCAATCTCCTGTTCGACTACGGCAGGCCGGGCTGCGTTCGGCTGGCAGCGCTGCTGGACCGTGGCGGCCGTCAACTTCCCATTTGCGCTCAGTTCGTCGGAGGGGTGCTGGAACTGCCCCCCCACACGCCCATGGTCGTTCTCGCCAAGACATCCAACGGGCGTCTCGCACTCACGCTGGAGGAATCGACGGATGCTCGCTAGTCCGCAACTGGGGCGCAATGGCGAATTGCGCCACCTGCTGTCCATCGAGGGCTTGCCTCGTGGTGTCCTGCTGCAGATCCTCGACACGGCGCGTTCGTTCGTCTCTGTCGCGGAGCGCGAGATAAAGAAAG
This sequence comes from Betaproteobacteria bacterium, assembly GCA_016713305.1. NCBI lineage: Bacteria > Pseudomonadati > Pseudomonadota > Betaproteobacteria > Betaproteobacteria bacterium. The sequence continues at coordinate 513,784 of JADJPK010000004.1, read as the reverse complement.
TGCCGTTGCTGCGCGGAAAGTCGGTGTTCAATCTGTTCTTCGAGCCCTCCACGCGGACCCGGACGACCTTCGAGATCGCCGCCAAGCGACTATCGGCCGACGTCGTCAATCTGAACATCGCAACGTCCTCCCAGACGAAGGGCGAGACGCTCCTCGACACTGTGGCCAATCTCTCGGCCATGCATGCCGACATGTTCGTCGTCAGGCATGCCTCCAGTGGTGCGCCTTACCTCATCGCCCGTCATGTCGCACCCGAGATCCACGTCATCAATGCGGGTGACGGCCGGCATGCGCATCCGACCCAGGGCCTTCTGGACGTTTACACCATCCGGCATTTCAAGAACGATTTCTCGAACCTCCGCGTTGCCATCGTGGGTGACCTTCTGCATTCCCGCGTTGCGCGGTCCGAGATCCATGCGCTAACCACGCTGGGCGTGCCCGAAGTCCGCGTGATTGCACCGAGGACGCTCATGCCTCCTGAAGTCGAGAAACTGGGAGTCCGGCCGTATCACGACATGGACGAGGGGCTGCGCGGTGTGGATGTGGTGATGATGCTCCGGCTGCAGAATGAGCGGATGAACGGAGCCTTGCTGCCGTCAGCCTCTGAGTATTTCAAGACGTACGGACTCACTGCGGAGCGGCTCGCCCTGGCGGAATCCGACGCCATCGTGATGCATCCCGGGCCCATGAACCGGGGTGTGGAGATCGACTCGAGCGTGGCGGACGGGCCTCAATCCGTGATCCTGCCCCAGGTCACGTTCGGTATTGCGGTTCGCATGGCCGTCATGGCCATTCTTGCGGGAAACGGTTAGACGATGCGCATCACGATCAGTGGCGGCCTTCTCCTGGATCCATCGAGCGGCCGCGAGTCCACCTCGGACCTGCATCTGGCCGACGGTCTCATTGCCGCGGTAGGTGCTGCGCCCGCGGGATTCGTTCCTGACCGCAGCATTGATGCACGCGGTCTTGCAGTCTGCCCGGGACTCGTCGATCTGGCGGTAAGGTTCCGGGAGCCGGGCTTCGAACATCGCGCGAGTCTGGAAAGCGAGCTTGCCGCAGCGGCCGCGGGAGGGATCACGGCTGTGTGCTGCCCTCCCGACATGGACCCTCCTCTGGACGAACCCGGCCTGGTTGAAATGCTCGCCCGGCGGGCTCAAGCCATTGGTTTGGCACGGGTACTCCCCCTCGGGGCATTGACAGCGGGACTGCGCGGCGAACGACTGGCTGAACTGGCTGAACTGGCCAGCGCGGGATGCGTCGGATTCTCCCAGGGCGATCGATCCCTGGGGGATCACGCGGTGATGCTCCGGGCCATGCAGTACGCCGCCACCTTCGGACTTTCCGTGTGGCTGAGACCGCAGGACGGTGCTCTGGCCAGGCTGGGCGTGGCCCATGAAGGGATGATCTCCACTCGTCTCGGATTGCCCGGAATTCCAGCATTGGCCGAAACGCTGGCGGTGTCCGCCCTGTTGCTCATGAGCAAGGAGACCGGGGCGCGCCTGCACCTTTGCCGGCTTTCGTCCGCCGACAGCGTCGCGATGATCCGGCAGGCGAAGGCGTCCGGTGTTTCCGTGACCTGCGACGTTTCGGCAGCGCACATTCATCTGTCCGAGATCGACATCGGGTACTTCGACTCCAACTGCAGACTCTCTCCTCCATTGCGTGCGCAGCGGGACCGTGATGCCTTGCTTGCGGGACTGGCGGACGGAACCATAGATGCTGTCTGTTCGGACCATTGTCCCGTGGATGAAGACGGCAAGACCGTACCCTTCGCGGAGGCGGAACCCGGAGCCACGGGCCTCGAGACCTTGCTTCCTCTGACGATAATGAGATCGCAGCCCACGAGTCTTTCAAAGCTTCTGTCTGTCGTGACCGTGGGACCGGCCCGCATTCTCGGGTTGCCCGTGCCCCGGATGGAACCGGGCGCTCGCGCGGACGTCTGTATATTCGATCCGGACCATTGGTGGCGCGTGGATGCTGCAGTACTGCTGAGCAAAGGCAAGAACACGCCGTTCGCGGGAACCGAAGTCCGTGGCCAGGTGCGTTACTGCCTCGTCGCAGGTTCGGTGGTCTTCGAACGTTGAATTTCCCGGGGGCCACCGATGGGCTGACCCGCCGGCCGAGGATCCGTTGCATCCGTTCGGATCGCATCTAAACGAAACGGTTTTCGACTCATGAATCCACTACTCGATTTTTCCGGGCTGCCTCGCTTCGCCGAGTTCAAGCCGGAGTTCGTGACACCGGCGATAGACCAACTGCTGACGGAGAACCGCAGCCTCGTGGAGCGCCTTGCGGGGGAAGGTTCCGGTGTGGATTGGCAGACGTTCGTGCAACCTCTGGAAGACGCCAACGAACGCCTCTATCGGGCCTGGGGCCAGGTTGCCCACATGAACGCAGTCATGAACAGCCCGGCGCTTCGCGAGGCCTACAACTCCAATCTTCCCAAGATTTCGAAGTACGGCACCGAACTGGCCCAGCACGAAGGGCTGTATCGGAAATACAAGGCGCTTCGCGATTCAGGCGCCTTCGCGAATCTCGATCCGGCAAGGCGTCGGATCGTCGACAACAGACTGAGGGATTTTCGCCTCGGCGGCGCAGAGCTGTCCGAGGCCGAGAAGCCCCGGTTCAAGGCTCTGGCCGAACGGCTGGCCGAGCTTTCTTCCCGATTCAGCGACAACGTGCTCGATGCCACGAACGCCTTCGCAATCCTCGTCCAAAGCAATGAAGAGGTGGCGGGCATTCCCGAGGACGTTCTCCAGGCAGCCAGCGCTGCGGCCAGAAGCGAGGGGCGCAGCGGTTGGAAGTTCACGCTTCACATGCCCTCGTATCTCCCGGTCATGCAGTACGCCGAGCACCGGCCCCTGCGGGAAAGGATGTATCGCGCCTACACGACGCGCGCGTCGGAACTCGGTGATCCGCGTTTCGACAATTCCGGGGTGATCGACGCGATCCTGCGTCTCCGGCGCGAGGAAGCCGAGTTGCTCGGTTACCGTACATTCGCCGAGGTCTCGCTGGTCCCCAAGATGGCGCGTTCTCCGGATCAGGTGCTCGAGTTCCTGCGTGATCTGGCGCGTCGCGCGCGACCGTTCGCGGAGGGAGACTTCGCGGACCTGCGCACCTTCGCGTCCGAACGTCTCGGATTGAAGGACCTGCAAGCATGGGACGTCGCGTGGATATCCGAGAAGCTGAGAGTCGAGCGGTACGCGTTCTCCGAGCAGGAAGTGAAGCAGTACTTCCCCCGAGGCCCGCGTGATAGAGGGCATGTTCCGCGTTGTCCGGTCTCTCTACGGCCTGGAAATCGCTCCCGACAAGGCGCCGCTCTGGCACCCCGACGTGCACTTCTACCGGATATCGACGACGGATGGCCGGATCGTCGGGCACTTCTATCTCGATCTGTATGCGCGAGCCAGCAAGCGCGGTGGGGCTTGGATGGACGACGCCATCACCCGTCGCAGCATCGTGGGGGGCACGCAGACGCCGGTGGCCTATCTGAACTGCAACTTCTCCGGCCCCGTCGAAGGGAAGCCAGCCCTGTTCACGCACGACGAGGTAATCACGCTCTTTCACGAGTTCGGCCACGGTCTTCACCATCTGCTCACGCGTGTCGACGAGTTGGCCGTCTCCGGCATCAACGGAGTCGAATGGGACGCCGTCGAACTGCCCAGCCAGTTCATGGAGAATTTCTGCTGGGAGTGGGAAGTGCTGCAACACATGACGGCGCATTGCACTTCCGGCGAGCCGCTGCCGCGAGCGCTGTTCGACAAGATGCTGGCCGCGAAGAACTTCCAGAGCGGCATGCAGACGATGAGGCAGATCGAGTTCGCCCTGTTCGACATGGAACTTCATCATGTCTTCGATCCCGCAGGCACGGCAACGGTCCGCGCGCTGCTGGACAGGATCCGGTCGGAGGTCGCTGTCGTGCAGCCCCCGCCATTCAACCGTTTCCAGAACAGCTTCTCGCACATTTTCGCTGGAGGGTATGCGGCGGGCTACTACAGCTACAAGTGGGCGGAGGTTCTCTCGGCAGATGCCTATTCCCTGTTCGAGGAAAGGGGCGTTCTCGACGAGAACACCGGCCGTCGGTTCTGGCAGGAGATCCTGGGTGTGGGCGGCAGCAGACCAGCGATGGAATCGTTCGTGGCATTCCGCGGGCGGGAACCGACGATCGACGCGCTGCTCAGGCACAATGGCATGGTCGCGGCCTGACCGCGCTCCGGCGGGCATAGGGAGAGTGACTCGATGATCAAGGCGATTTGCGTTGCGGTTGCGTTGATGTTGCCGCTGGTTCCGGTCGCGGCCCAGCAGAAGCTCTATCGTTGGACAGATGCTTCAGGGCAGGTCTTCTATACCGACAAGCCCCCGCCCACGTCCGCACGCAGCGTGGAGGAGAAGAAATTGGGAGACAAGGCAGGCAGCGGGCCCCTTCCGTATGCGCTGCAGCGTGCAGTCCGCGCATTTCCCGTGACCCTTTTCACGGCGGACTGCGGAGACGCCTGCACGAGCGCCCGCAAGTTTCTCGAGAGTCGCGGTGTGCCCTTCACGGAGAAGAATGCGCGGACGGCCGAGGTTCAGGCTGAAGTGAAGAAGCTCACGGGATCCGAGGAAGTGGAGGTGCCGATGCTCATGGTGGGCCGATCGCTCACGCGTGGTTGGGAGGAGGGGCAATGGAACGCAGCGCTGGATGCGGCCAACTATCCAAGGACATCCCTGTTGCCGCCCAAGCCATCCACATCGAAGTCGCAAGCGCGTGGGGCCCAGCCGCCCAAGTCGCCGCCGGCGGGTAATCAGGACGGCCCGGCGGAGACCGTACCGCCTGCGAAGGGTGAAGGCACTGCATCGAGCGCCTCATCGAAGTGATCGTCGTTGCATGAAGATCGCCACGTGGAACGTCAACTCGCTCAAGGTCCGGCTTGGTCACCTGCTCGAATGGCTGTCGCGCGAGCATCCGGATGTGGTCTGCCTCCAGGAAACAAAGACGGAGAACGCCTCGTTTCCCCAGGCTGAACTGGCGGTCGCCGGTTATCGTGCCGTCTATTCTGGTCAGCGCACGTACAACGGCGTGGCGATCCTGTCCAGGCAGGATGCCGTGGACGTCGTGGAGGGGATTCCAGGCTTCGATGACGAACAACGACGGGTGCTCAGTGCAACGTTCGACGGAGTCAGAATTGTCTGCGCCTACGTTCCGAACGGCCAGAGTGTCGACTCCGACAAGTACCAGTACAAGCTCCGGTGGTTCGAGGCCTTTCGCGCATGGTTGCGGTCGGAGCTACCCGTCCATTCGCGGATGGCCGTGCTTGGCGACTACAACGTCGCGCCGGCTGATGAAGATGTGCACGATCCAAAGGCCTGGGAAGGGCAGGTCCTGGTGAGCGAACCGGAAAGGGTCGCATTCCGTTCACTGCTCGGCGAAGGCTTCAAAGACGGCTTCCGGTTGTTCGAGCAACCATCCGGATCCTTCAGCTGGTGGGACTACCGGATGAATGCGTTCAGACGGAAGATGGGTTTGAGGATCGACCACATTCTTCTTTCGGAAGCCCTCGCACCCGCCTGCACATCGTGCCGGATCGACGCGGCCATGCGCGCCCTGGAACGTCCCTCCGATCACGCGCCCGTCATCGCCGAGCTGGCGGTCGGCTGACCATCCGCCCGACGTTGGGGCGGTGCGAAGACCGGATCGAGGATGTCTCAGGCCGCGTCCGGGTGCGCCCGCTCGTCGATGCCGAGTTCCTGTATCTTGCGCGTAAGGGTGTTTCTTCCGAGGCCGAGCAAATTTGCGGCTTCGATCCGGCGTCCGCCGGTATGCGCGAGCGCCTTCAGGATCAGGGCTCGTTCGAAGGCCTTGGTCATGTCGTCCATGATCCTGCGCTCGCCTCGCTTCAGCGCACTCTCGGCCTCGCGTTCGAGTGCGTTGATCCAGCTCTCGGTGGTGGTTCGTGCCGACCGTTCCCGAATCTCCGCAGGAAGATCCGCGATGTCCACGTTGACACCGGGAGCCATGACGGTCACCCAATGACAGATATTCTCGAGTTGACGGACGTTGCCCGGCCAGTCGAGAGCCGTCAGATACTTCATCGCGGCATCGGTAAGCCGCTTGGGCTCCACCCCCAGCTCCCGGGCACTCTTGCCGAGAAAATACTTCACAAGCAGCGGGACGTCTTCCCGCCGCTCTCTGAGGCTCGGCAATCTCAGCCTGATCACGTTCAGCCGATGGAAGAGATCCTCACGGAACAGTCCCTGTTTGACTCGCAACTCCAGATCCTGGTGTGTGGCGGCAATGATGCGCACATTGGCCCGGATCGGCTGGTGACCTCCGACACGATAGAACTGTCCATCGGATAACACGCGAAGCAGACGGGTCTGCAGGTCTGGCGGCATGTCTCCGATCTCGTCCAGGAACAGAGTCCCGCCTTCGGCCTGCTCGAACCGGCCTCGCCGCGTCGTCTGTGCACCCGTGAACGCCCCGCGCTCATGGCCGAACAGTTCGGATTCCAGCAGATCCTTGGGAATCGCGGCGGTGTTGATTGCGACGAATGGCTTGGAAGAGCGGGGGCTGTGCCGGTGCAATGCGCGCGCCACCAACTCCTTGCCGGTGCCCGATTCGCCATTGATCAGAACCGTTGCCTGCGATTGCGTGAGTCTTCCGATCGCGCGGAAGACTTCCTGCATCGAAGCGGCCTGCCCGAGGATCTCGGGGGTGACTTCCTGCGCTTCGATCACTTCCTCGCCTTGCGACACTTCCGTCATCGCGCGCCGGATGAGATCGACGGCCTGGTCCACGTCGAAGGGCTTTGGCAGATACTCGAACGCGCCGCTCTGGAAGGCCGACACAGCGCTTTCGAGGTCGGAATACGCGGTCATGATGATCACCGGCAGCGCGGGAAAGCGTGCCTTGATCTGCTGCAGCAGCTCCAGTCCCGAGCCGCCCGGCATGCGGATGTCGCTCACGACCACCTGGGGCGGCGCGCTGGAAAGCGCGGACAGTGCCTCGGGAGCGCTGGAGAAGGTCTTGAACGGGATATCCTCGCGCGTGAGCGCTTTCTCGAATACCCACCGAATCGAGCGGTCGTCGTCGATGATCCAGACAGGTCTCATGGTTCAGGGTCTAGCGTTGCGGTTTTTCATCGCCGGAATTCACGAGCGTTTCCGTGAGCGGCAACAGAAGCGTGAAACAGGTACGGCCAGGCTGGCTGTCGACTTCGATGAGTCCATGGTGCTGGTGCACGAACGTCTGCGCGATGGTGAGCCCGAGGCCGGTACCACCGTCACGACCCGAGACCAGCGGAAAGAACACGCGATCCTTGATCTGCTCCGGTATGCCCGGACCGTTGTCGATCACGTCGAGGCAGATCGCCAGCCTGTAGTGCTTCTTTGCCAGCGTGATGCGCCGGGTCACTCGAGTACGGAACATGATGGTGCCGTGACCCTTCATGGCCTGTGCGGCATTGCGAGCGATGTTGAGCACCGCCTGGATCAGTTGTTCACGATCGCCGATGACGAAAGGGAGGCTCGTGTCGTAGTCCCGCTCGATCGAGACCCCGGGAAATTCCGCTGCAATCAGGCTGCGGACATGTTCCGTGACTTCGTGGATGTTGAGCTGAACGAGCTTGGGCAGGCGGTGCGGTGTCAGCATCCGGTCCATCAACGATTGGAGCCGGTCGGCTTCCATCATGATCACCTGCGTGTATTCGCGCTGTTCCGGCTGCTCCAGTTCCCGCTCCAGCAGTTGCGCTGCGCCACGAAGCGCGCCGAGCGGGTTCTTGATCTCATGTGCCAGATTGCGGACGAGTTCGCGGTTGGCCTGAGTCTGATCCAGCAACCGCTCCTCGCGAGCGATTCGCAGTTGCTGCTGGGCAGGAGCGAGTTCGATCAGCACTCCGTTGCATTCCGGCAGCTCGTAAGGTGTCACCGTGCACGTCAGGACCTGCTTCTGTGGAACGCTCGCGTTGGCTGCAGTGAGCGTAAGGTCGTGCTGGGTGAAGCTTGATCGATCCCGTCGTGCCGTCTCCACCGCGGTCTCCAGCGCCTGTGATTCTGCGAAAGCCTCGCGGAGCGGCTGGCCCACCATGCTCTTGCGACTTGCCCGGAAAAGATTCTCGGCGGCCGGATTGAGGTGCGTGACGCGCAGATGACTGTCCAGCAGCAAGACTGCTGTCGACAGAAGATCGAGCCCTTGGAGAGCATCGGGCTTCATCTGGATTTGCTCCGGGGCCATGCCCTCGGAATTGCAATTAGCGCGCCATCAGAGACGCCGCCCGAGGAGCGTCGTTCAGCGATGCAATCGAGTGGCGGAAAAGAAGGCGCGAAGGCGCGATTCAGCGAGCAGCCGCCAGTTCGCGGCGAAGTGCATCGATATTGCGTTCGTGCCTCTGAACGGCGTCGGATACCGGCCCTAGCCGCTCCAGCACTTGCGCAGCGGCGCTCGACGACTGTGAACGGGTCTGATCCCCCTGCAGGAACAGACGCTTGGCTTCTTCGAGCAAGCGGATCTCCTCTGCCAGTTCCTGCTGCAGGATCCGCTGGCGATCGAGGTCGCGTCTTTGCTGGACATCCGGCTCGACCTTCGCCGACGGCTGAGGTTGTGAAGGCGTCGATGGCTTGGGCGTCGCCTGAGTGACCCGTTTTGGTGCGGGTGGCGGCACCGGATCGAAGCATGCGACCTTCCGGGCATTCTTCACCGGAACGTTGGCAAAGGTGATCCGGCCTTCTCCATCCACGTACTTGCAGGTTGCGCCCGCCCACGCAGGTCCGATCAGACTGAGCAGCACGAGGGCAAGAACGGTACGCATCGATTGCAGGCCTTGACGGAGTTGCGGCGGGTCGTGCCCGGTTCCGATCGAGTCTATGCGAGCAGGGGCGGGTCTGCAATTGGGCTCTCCGAAGTGAAAAAGGCGGGGTCGCCCCCGCCTTTTCCGCAAACACCGACAGCAAAGATGATCAGGCGCTGTAGTACATGTCGAATTCGACCGGATGGGTCGTCATCCGGAAGCGCGTGACTTCTTCCATCTTCAGCGTGATGTAGGCATCGATCATGTCGTTGGAGAAGACGCCGCCACGGGTGAGGAACTCGCGGTCGTTGTCGAGGTGTTCCAGTGCCATATCGAGCGACGAGCAGACGTTCGGCACCTTCTTCGCCTCTTCCGGCGGCAGGTCGTAAAGGTTCTTGTCGATCGCATCGCCCGGATGGATCTTGTTCTGCACGCCATCGAGACCGGCCATCAGCATTGCGGCGAAGGCCAGGTAAGGGTTGGCAGTGGGGTCCGGGAAGCGGACTTCGATGCGGCGAGCCTTGTCGCTCTGCACAAACGGGATCCGGATGGACGCGGAGCGGTTGCGAGCGGAGTAGGCCAGGTTGATCGGAGCTTCGAAGCCGGGTACGAGGCGCTTGTACGAGTTCGTTCCCGGATTCGTAATGGCATTCAACGCCTTGGCGTGCTTGATGATGCCGCCGATGTAGTACAGGGCGAACTCGGACAGGCCGGCGTAGCCGTTGCCGGCGAAAAGGTTCTTGCCGTCTTTCCATACCGACTGGTGCACGTGCATGCCGGAGCCATTGTCTCCCACGATAGGCTTGGGCATGAACGTCGCGGTCTTGCCGAACTGGTGCGCCACGTTGTGGACCGTGTACTTGAGGATCTGCAGCCAGTCCGCCCGCTGGACCAGCGGGGCGAACTTGGTGCCGATCTCGCACTGTCCGGGAGCCGCGACTTCGTGGTGATGCACTTCCACTTCAACCCCTTGTTCCTCCAGCGCGAGACACATGGCGGAGCGCAGGTCCTGCAGGGAATCCACGGGGGGAACGGGGAAGTAGCCGCCCTTCACCGGGGGGCGATGGCCCATGTTTCCGCCTTCGAGATCGAGACCGGTCGACCACGGGGCCTCACCGGACGTGATCTTCACGAAGCAACCGGACATGTCCACGTTCCACGTGACTGCATCGAAGATGAAGAACTCGGGTTCCGGTCCGAAATAGGCCACGTCGCCGATGCCGGAGGACTTGAGATAGGCATCCGCGCGCTTGGCAATGGAACGGGGGTCACGGTCGTAGCCCTTGCCGTCCGCCGGTTCGATGACATCGCACGTGAGAATGAGGGTAGGCTCGTCGGTAAACGGGTCCAGGTGGGCGGTGGCCGCGTCGGGCATGAGCAGCATGTCGGAGGCCTGGATTCCCTTCCAGCCGGCGATCGAGGAGCCGTCGAATGCGTGGCCGTCGACGAACTTGCTGTCGTCGAACGCTTTCACGGGTACCGAAACGTGTTGTTCCTTGCCGCGGGTATCGGTGAAGCGGAAATCAACGAATTTGACTTCGTTGTCCTTGACCATTTTCATGACGTCGGCTGGGGACATCCTATTTCTCCTAGAGCTATGAACTGTTACGAAAAAAGACCGGGAAGTAGACACGGACTCGGCAAACGAGCCCGCGATGGTGCAGGTTCTGTGCCACGGCTTCTTGCCGAAAAAGCATTGTGCCACAATTCCTTACGTGACCGCAGCAGGGCAGCGCAGCACTCTCTTGGTGCCGATTATTTCCGAAACGCACCACATCGGTGCGTTTCGTCGGGCGCTCGAGGCGGCCAATCCTTCATTTCCTCAAACTGGAGACGAGCATGGGAAGGTTGACCCAGATACTTGAAACGGCCCAGGAACGAGCCCGTACCAAGGGGCTTCCCTACGACGGAGCTCTTACTCCAGCCGAAGCCCAGGAACTTCTGACGCTGGCCCCCGGAGCCAAATTGGTGGACGTCCGCACGCGCGCGGAATGGGATTGGGTGGGCCGAGTGCCGGGCAGCGTCGAGATCGAGTGGCAGACGTATCCCGGAGGTCAGCCCAATGCCTCCTTCACGGCCGAACTCAAGCAACAGGTCGATCCGGAATCGCTTGTGATGTTCCTGTGCCGGAGCGGCGGCCGATCGCACGCGGCAGCCTCCGCCGCAAAGCAGGCGGGCTATACGGAGGCATACAACATTCTCGAAGGGTTCGAAGGGGACAAGGACGCGGCAGGACACCGCAATTCCGTGGGGGGGTGGAGGAAGGCGGGGCTTCCGTGGGTTCAGAGCTGAATCCGGTCGGCCAGACATACCGCATTCCAGGCGCGACCGCACATCGTGCCGACCTTGACTAGTCCGCTACCCACCGGACCCAACCGGCCCAGGAAGTCCAGAGTACAAGCCCGCCGAACACGATCCGGTACCAGGCGAACACGGTGAAGTCGTGGTGAGCCACGTACCGGATCAATCCTCGGACGGCAATCAATGCGCTGACAAAGGCCGCCGCGAAACCCACCGCGAACACGCCGATGTCATCCTGCGAAAGCAGCGCACGATGCTTCCAGAAGTCATACAGCGCCGCCGCGCTGAGCGTCGGGATGGCCAGGAAGAACGAGAACTCCGTGGCTGCGCGGCGGGACAATCCAAAGAGCATACCCCCGATGATGGTGGCGCCGGACCGCGACGTGCCAGGAATGAGCGCGAAGGTTTGTGCGATCCCCACCTTCAGCGCATCCGACAATCGCATGTCGTCCACTTCGGCAACTCGCACGGGTCGCTGCCGTCGCTCGATCCACAGTATGAGCAGCCCCCCCACGACGAACGCGATCGCGACCGGGATGGGATGGAACAGATGCGCCTTGATGTGCTTGCCAAGGAGCAGGCCCAGGATGGCTGCCGGGACGAACGCGACAGCGACATTCAAGACGAATCGCCTCTGTTTCGTGCTGGACCCCAGGCCGCCGATGGCGTCCCTGATGCGCTGACGATATTCCCAGCACACCGCCAGGATGGCACCGAGCTGGATGAAGAGAGCGAAGACCTTCGCCTTTTCGCCGGAGAAAGACAGGAGCTGCTCGGCGATGATCAGATGACCGGTGCTCGATATCGGCAAGAACTCCGTGAGCCCTTCCACGATGCCAAGCACCAACGCCTTCAGGAGAATGACGAGATCCATGAGGGACGCGATTATAGCGGCCCTTCCATCGTGAACAAGCCGGAACCTTCTTGCTGGGACCCTCTGCGAACAGGGAGACGCGAGCGGCTTTCAGGTGCCGGCACCGGCCACGGCGTGGTCATTGCCGTGGCCGAGCATGCCAATACCGATGGATCGAGGTGGCCCGGTTTGCCGGCGGCCCGTTCAGCGAAAGCTCATGTGCGCCGGTAGATCTCTGCGCCCTGGTTCAGGAATTCCACCGACTTCACTTTCATCCCGCGCTCGAGCGCTTCGCTTTCCTTGACGCCGGCCGATTGCGCGAACTCGCGAACGTCCTGCGTGATCTTCATGGAACAGAAGTGCGGACCGCACATGGAGCAGAAGTGCGCGAGTTTGGCTCCCTGCTGAGGCAGGGTCGCGTCGTGAAACTCCTTCGCCGTATCGGGATCCAGCCCCAGATTGAACTGGTCCTCCCAGCGGAACTCGAAACGCGCCTTGGACAGCGCGTTGTCGCGGATCTGAGCGCCCGGATGGCCCTTCGCCAGGTCGGCTGCATGTGCCGCGATCTTGTACGCGATGATGCCGTCCTTCACGTCTTTTTTGTTAGGCAATCCTAAATGTTCTTTGGGCGTGACGTAACAAAGCATCGCGGTCCCGAACCAGCCGATCATGGCGGCGCCGATGGCGGAGGTGATGTGGTCATAGCCAGGCGCGATGTCGGTTGTCAGCGGCCCGAGCGTGTAGAACGGCGCCTCGTGACAGTGCTCCAGCTGCAGTTCCATGTTCTCCTTGATGAGATGCATGGGCACGTGACCCGGGCCCTCGATCATCACTTGGCAGTCATGGCGCCAGGCGACCTGTGTGAGTTCCCCCAACGTCTTCAACTCGTTGATCTGGGCTTCGTCATTCGCATCGTAGATCGAGCCCGGCCGAAGCCCGTCGCCGAGCGAGAACGCGACGTCGTAGGCCTTCATGATGTCGCAGATGTCCTCGAAGTGCGTGTAGAGGAATGATTCCTTGTGATGAGCCAGACACCACTTGGCCATGATCGATCCGCCCCGGGACACGATGCCCGTCATGCGGTTTGCGGTCATCGGAATGAAAGGCAGGCGCACTCCGGCGTGGATGGTGAAATAGTCCACGCCTTGCTCGGCCTGTTCGATCAGTGTGTCCCGGAAGATCTCCCACGTGAGTTCCTCGGCCTTGCCGTCCACTTTCTCGAGCGCCTGATAGATGGGGACCGTGCCGATGGGAACCGGAGCATTCCGCACGATCCACTCGCGCGTCTCGTGGATGTGCTTGCCCGTGGACAGATCCATCACCGTGTCGCCACCCCATCGGATGGCCCACGTCATCTTCTCCACCTCCTCGCCGATCGACGAAGTGACGGCAGAATTGCCGATGTTGGCATTGATTTTCACCAGGAAATTGCGGCCGATGATCATCGGCTCCGATTCCGGGTGATTGATGTTGCTGGGGATGATGGCGCGCCCGCGCGCGACTTCGTCGCGCACGAACTCGGCCGTGATTTCCGTCGGCAGTTTCGCGCCGAACGAGTGGCCGGGATGCTGGCGGCGCAGCAGTTCGGTGTACTCGCCGAGACGCTGATTCTCGCGAATGGCGACGAACTCCATCTCGGGCGTGACCATTCCTCGGCGCGCGTAGTGCATCTGCGTCACGTTGCGTCCGCTCGCCGCTCGCCGCGGCAGCCGCTGCAGATTGAAGCGCAACGAGGCCAGATCCGGATCGGCAAGCCGCTCCTGCCCGTAGCCTGAGGTGGGACCCTTCAGCACCTCCGTGTCGCGGCGCTCTTCGATCCAGAGAGCGCGAAGGGGGGGAAGTCCGTTGCGGATGTCGATGGATGCTGAAGGATCGGTATAGGGGCCCGATGTGTCGTACACGAATACCGGAAGGTTCGATTCGGTTCCGGCGATGCCGGCCGTGTCGGACTGGGAAATCTCGCGCATCGGCACACGGATATCCGGCCGTGAGCCCGAGACGTAGATCTTGCGAGAGCGCGGCAGAGGTTGGATCGCTGCATCGTCCACGTGTGCCTGAGCGGCGAGAAATTCCTTGGGTGCATTCATGGTGTGCCTCCGTGATACGGTCGGGCCGCGCCCCGGAACACCGCTTCCGGTCGCGGGACGCTCTCCGTCGAACGATTGAAAGTTGCGAGCTGATTTATCCTGACGCAGCGTCTTGTCGTGTCGGGTTCAGGCCTGGTGTGCCGCCGGATGGCCACGCCGCCAGACGAGATGAAAATGGTTGAGCGGTCCGTGCCCCGAACCTACATCCAGGTCATTCGATGCCCGGATCGCACCCGCTACGTATTCGTGTGCGTCCCGCACCGCCTCCGCGATCGAGTCCCGCTGTGGCAGCAACGCCGCAATGGCGGAGGAAAACGTGCATCCGGTCCCATGCGTGTTTCGCGTATCGATTCTCTCGCTGCGAAACTCGGCGAACGCAACGCCGTCGAACAGCACATCCGTGAGAACGCGGTTGTTCCCATGTCCGCCCTTGAGGAGAACCGCCCGGGCACCCATGTCATGGATGCGTTTTGCGGCATCGCGCATCGACGCCACGTCCTCGCCCACCGGCCGTTCCAGCAGATCGGAGGCCTCGGGAAGATTGGGAGTGACGATCGTCGCGGCCGGGAGCAACCGTGTGCGCAGTTCCATGACCGCGTCCCGCATCAGCAGGCGATCTCCGCTCTTGGCCACCATCACCGGGTCGAGCACCACGAAGGGAGGGCGATGGGCGGCCAGCGCCTGCTCCACGACCCGAACGAGCGCCGCGCTGGCGAGCATTCCGATCTTCACCGCGTGGATTCGGACGTCGGCGAACAGGGTGTCGAGCTGCGCTTGCAGAAAGGACGGCGGAACCTCGTGGATGGCCGAGACCACACGCGTGTTCTGGGCGGTCAATGCCGTGACGGCACCACAGCCGAAGGCGCCGAGCGCCGAGAACGTCTTGATGTCCGCAAGCAGGCCCGCGCCACCCGAGGGGTCGACGCCTGCAACGGACAACACGTTCACGATCGAGCTGGAGGATTGCGGCCGAGACATCTTCCTACGCCGGTGTGGACCGGATCAGGTTCGAAGGGACTTTCTCACCGGGCGCCGGCCCCGGACGTGCGTCCGGAGCGCAACAGGCACCCGTACCCCTGTGTCTGAATCGAGACTACAGGAGCGGACCGGTGGTTGCAAACCTCCGCTTGAGACGCCGGGGTGTTCCCGTCGAACCGGGGTCCTGTGCCATAATCCCCCGTTGGAATTCAGGGCGCCTGAGTCTGCAGGCAAGACTCCGCAGAGGCGTGCGGCGCCCGCCGCCGGCGACCGCCGTTTGGCAGAGCCACAGCGTATGGCAAGACGTCGGCCGGGGCGCGCCGGGCGGGCGTGTCCGGACGGGGCGGAAGCTCCGCCGCGCTGTTATACATGGGTTGGTATTCGAATATGGACATGGAATTGGCGCGGGCCAACATGATCGAGAGCCAGGTGCGGACCTGGGACGTGCTCGATCAGAAGGTGCTCGACGTTCTGGCACAGGTCAAACGAGAAGACTTCGTACCCCCCGCACACCGCGGACTGGCCTTTGTCGACATGGAAATACCCATCGGCCACGGGGAAACCATGCTGTGCCCCAAGCTGGAGGCACGGCTGACTCAGGAACTGGGGCTGGCGTCGACTGACCGGGTTCTGGAAGTCGGCACCGGATCGGGATACCAGGCGGCGCTCTTGTCCCGCCTGTGCGCTCACGTCTATACCGTGGATGTCGTCGAGGAGTTCTGCGAAGGCGCGCGGCGCAAGTACGCGGCCCGGGGCATCGGCAACGTGACGGTCGAGACGGGAAATGCAGCAGAGGGCTGGGCAAGGCACGGGCCTTACGACGCCATCCTGCTGACCGGTTCCGTGGGCCGCCTGTCCGACGAACTGCGGCGGCAGCTGGCTCCCGGCGGTCGCTTGCTCGCTGTCGTCGGCCGCGCGCCGATCATGACCGCACAGTTGGTCACGTGCACGGCTCCGGGGACCTACCGCTCGGAAGGTCTGTTCGAAACTTGCATCGCGCCACTCAAGCTGGCGCGGGAACCCGAGCGCTTCGTCTTCTGATGCAGCAACTGGCGCCCGCCGAGCTCAAAGCGTGGATGTCCGATCCCGCGCGCACGCCGCCGGGCGTACTCGATGTGCGCGAGCCCTGGGAGTACAAGCTCTGTGCCATCGAAGGATCGAAATCGATGCCCATGTCCCGCATCGCCCAGGACGCTGCCGGTCTTGATGCCGAGAGGGACTGGGTAGTCGTCTGTCACCACGGAATGCGCAGTTTCCAGGCCTGCATGTACCTGCAGCGGTTGGGGTTTGCAAAGACCCACAATCTGCAGGGCGGAATAGATGCCTGGGCGCGCGATGTAGAGCCGGGCATGGCCCGCTACTGAAACGTACACGTTATAAGGGATTGACCGGACTCATGATGCGAAAAGCCAAGATCGTCGTCGCGTTGATCGCTCTTTTCGGCGCAGAAACCTCGACAGCCGCCGACCTCGTGTCGATCTATCGCGAGGCCGCCGTGTCCGACGCGCAGTTTGCCTCCGCCCGTGCGGCGTATCTCGCCGGCCAGGAGCGGGCCGTCCAGGGCAAGTCGGGTCTCTTGCCTCAGCTCACGGCCAATGCGGCGCTCAACTACACGAACCTCGACGCGCACTTCATCGGCGGAAACCAGTTCGCGGGAGGGCAGCGCGACTTCGGAGGCCGATCCTACGGCGTGCAGCTCACGCAACCGCTGTATCGCCCGCAGAACTGGGAAACCTACGAGCAGGGCAAGCTTCAGGCGCAAGTAGCGGAGATCCAGCTGAGCGCCGCCGCACAGGACCTGATGGTCCGAGTCTCCCAGGCCTACTTCGATGTCTTACTGGCCCAGGAAAACCTGACGTTCATTCGCGCGCAGAAGTCCGCTATCGCCGAACAGCTCGCCCAGGCCAAGCGCAACTTCATCGTCGGAACGGCCACGATCACCGACACCAACGACGCGCAGGCCCGATATGACCTGGCCACGGCGCAGGAAGTCGCCGCACTCAACGATCTGGAGGTTCGCAATCGCGCGCTTGCCGCCATCATCGGCAAGAATGCCGGTGGCCTCGCAGCGCCGGTGGAGCCGATCGTCCTGACGGCACCGGATCCGGTGGATATGAATGCCTGGGTCGGGCAGGCGCAGACGACGAGCCTGCAGGTCGAGATCCAGCGCGCGAACGTCGCCATCGCATCTCGGGAAGTGAAGAAGCAGCGCGGTGGACACATGCCAACGCTGGATGCGGTGGCGAACTACACCGATACACGGGCGAATGCCAGCACGTTCGGCTTCGGCAGCGAGGTGAAGCAGACCGTGGTCGGCGTCCAGCTCAATGTGCCCCTCTATCTGGGCGGGCTCGTGACATCCCGTGTACGGGAGTCCACCGCCAACCAGACCCGGGCGGAAAAGGATCTCGAGCAGGCGCGCCGCACGGCCATCCTCAATACCCAACAGGCCTATCTCGGCGTGACGTCCGGACTTGCGCAAGGCAAGGCGCTCGAACAGGCGCTTCAATCGTCGCTGGTTTCGCTCGAATCCACGAAGCTGGGCCGGGATGTCGGCGTGCGAACCTCTGTCGATGTCCTGAACGCCCAGCAGCAGGTGGCCAACGCCCGGCGCGATCTTGCCAAAGCCCGGTACGACACGATCGTGGCTCAGCTCAAGCTGAAACAGGCTGTCGGCCGCCTGACGGTGGACGACCTCGAGGCCGTGAACCGCCTGCTCAAGACCGAAGGGCGCTAGTCGGATACAGCGGTGCCCGCAGATCCGTCGATCGCGGAAGCGAAGCGCCGTCTGCGGGATGCGCTGAAGCGTCGCCGTGATGCCATGAGCCCGCAGGAAAGGGCGACGTCCTCTGCGGCGATCACCGACCGGTTGTGTGCCCTCGTCGCCCCGAAAGCCCAGGCCCGGCTGCTGAGTTACTCCTCGTTCGGATCCGAGTTCGACACGTCCGCCTTCCACGCGCGCATGCGGGATCGCGGGGTCCGGCTTCTGCTGCCAAGAATCGATCCAGCGACTCGTCGCCTCGACGTCTTCGAGGTTCCCGACGCACTGGAATGTCTTCTGCCGGGTCCCTGGGGAATCCTCGAACCGGATCCCGGACGGTGCAGCGCTGCGAACGGCGTCGTTCCCGACTGGGTGCTGGTCCCCGGGCTCGCATTCGACAGGAAAGGCAATCGCCTGGGATACGGCGCCGGCTTCTACGACCGCCTGCTGCCCGAGATTGCCGGCGCACCACGTTTCGCGGCCGCCTTCGATCTGCAGATCGTCGACGAGATCCCCGTGGATCGCCATGACCAGCGCGTCGGCATGCTGGTCACGGAATCCGGTGTGATCCACACCGGCCAGATTGCCCACTGATCTTCCCCCGCAGCATCCTGGGGGGGCGAGCGCCATCGCTCCGGTCATGGGCGAACAAGCGCCCGGGTGCTCCTGCCCTTGGGGTCGACGATCCGAAGGACGGCCGAGTGGAAAGAATTCATCGGTCGACTCTTCCTTCGGCACGTCTCGGCTTCGCCACCGCTTGCCGCTGCGGCTCGCCGCCGAATGACCGTTCAGACCGAAACCCGAGCCTCGACGAGCGCCATCACACGAGCCGTGGCGCCTCGATGCGCCTGCGCGAACTGCCTTCCCGCATCGGACATACGCCGACGGTCATCTGTCGAGGCGAGCAGGCGGGACGCCGTCTCCATCAGATCGTCCGCATCGTGGACCAGGCGAGCGGCACCTGTGGCCAACGCCTGAGCCGTAGCGTCCCGGAAATTGAAGGTGTGCGGACCCACCAGCACGGGTGTGCCTACCGCGCATGCCTCGATCAGATTCTGACCGCCCAGCGGCAACAGACTTCCGCCGACGAAGGCGATATCGGCCGAAAGGTAGTAAGCGAACAACTCTCCCATGCTATCGCCGAGGACCACCCGCGTATCGGGCTGGACCATGCGCTCGTCGCTGCGGCGCTGATAGCGCAGTCCGGCCGACCGGAGTGCCTGTTCCACGTCGGCGAATCGTTGCGGATGGCGCGGTACGATGACGAACAATGCGTCTCGCGGCTGCAATCGCGAAAGCGACGAGAGAAGCAATTGCTCCTCGCCTTCCCGGGTGCTCGCTGCCAGGAACACGGGCCGGGCAGTGCCGAACAGATCCCTCAGTCTCTGCCCCTGTTCACGGGCCGAATGAGGAGGCTCGATGTCGAATTTCAGGTTCCCCGCAATCTCGACGGTGCGTGCCCCCAGAGACTCCAGCCGTTGGGCGTCTGCGGGCGTCTGCGCGGCGATGCCCGCGAGATGACCGAGCGTCATCCGGGTAAGGCGGGCCATGCGCCGATATCCGCGGGCGGACTTTTCGGACAGGCGTGCGTTGACCAGAAATACGGGGATTCCGCGGCGGGCGGCCGCCATCGTCAGATTGGGCCACAGTTCCGTTTCCATGAGGACACCCATCGCGGGACGGAAGTGATCCATGAACGAAGCCACTGCGCCGGGGAGATCGTACGGGAGGTAGATCCTCACGACCGTATCGCCGAATAGCGACTCCCCCGTTTCCCTCCCGGTGGGCGTCGTGTGCGTCATCAGGATGCGATGGTCCGGATAATGTTCTGCAAGTTTCTTCACGAGCGGTTGTGCCGCACGGGTCTCGCCCACCGACACGGCATGGACCCACAAGCAGGGTTGCGGGGGGACGCCTTCGTAACGTCCGAACCGCTCGGCGATGTGCAGACGGTATGCCGGTTGACGTCTGCCACGCCACCACAGATGCAGGAGCGCGGCTGGCACCAGCGCCAGCAGGACCAGTCGATAAATGGCCAGCACCAGGCGGTTCATTGCAGATTCTTCAGCGCGTAGAGCACGTCCACCAAAGTGGGCGGGTTCCCCTTTCCACCCACATTCACTCCATTGCCGGGGGCCAGCACGCCCGTCGCCTCGGGATCCGTTGCAACGTAGATTCCAACGGTCTTCGTTCCGAGTGCCGCCGCGAAGTGGGTGAGTCCGGTGTCAACTCCGATGCAGAAGGCTGCTTTGCCGATCACTCCCGCCAGCGTGCGCAGTCCCAGACGGGGCGCGACGACCGCATCGCGAAGTCCTTCGGCCAGAGCAACCGCACGCGCGTGTTCTCCGGCCGATCCCCAGGGCAGGACGCTTGCGAGCCCTTCACCGGACAGATGCGCGATCAATTTCTTCCACTGGTATTCGGGCCAGAACTTGGCCTCTGCGCTCGACGCATGAAGCAGGACGGCAAATGGCTTCGACGGAAGCCACGAGTGCCGCTGGGATTCCGTGAGCCATGGCCGATCCGGATCGGCGGGCGAATCGTCATCGGTTTCCGCGGGCGGGAAATCAGGCGGGCGGATCCCGTAGTGGAGTCCTGCCGGCACGGCGTACCCGAGGGCCATCGCGGCCAGTTCCCGATTGCGCACAACCGCGTGCCTGCCCCAGGGCACCTTGTGGACACGATCGTAGAAGAATGAAAGCGGTTCCCGCGAACTGCGCCAGTCGAGTCCGTGATGGACGCCCGAGGAGGCGAGTCGCGAAACGAGGGCGCTCTTGAGCAGTCCCTGCGTGTCGATCACGGCGTCGTAGGTGCATTCATCGAGTTCGTGGCGAAGCTGCCGGATGTCGGCGCGAGTACCTGTGCCGAAGGGCCGCTTTCGCCACGCCCGGACACTGCACCCGAGGACCCGGTCAACGCCCGGATGCAGAGACGGAATCGACGCGAACGCACGCTCGACGACCCAGTCGATGCGAGCCTGCGGAAAAGCGGTCCGGATGTCCGAAACCACCGGCAGGTTGTGCACGACGTCGCCGAGTGAGGATGTCTTGACGAGAAGTATGGCGGGAGGCAATCAGCCGTGCCCGGAGGGGTTGAGATTTTGCCGGGTCATTATAATCAGCCCTTCCACGAGCCAGAATGCCTGATGCATCCTTCTTCCTCCACTGCTGGCCCATCCGGCGTGCCTGTTCCTGAATCGATCGAGTGCTCCGAGGGCAAGACCAGCGGCCCGCCACGACCATGACGAAGACGGTGGCGATCATCGGCGGGGGGTTCAGCGGCACTCTGGTCGCGTTGCACCTGTTGTCGGAATCTTCCTCCACGTTGCGCGTGGTTCTGGTGGAGCGGTCCGGCGCCGTGGGTCCAGGCCTTGCCTATCGAACCGACCGTCCCGAGCATCTGCTCAACGTTCCAGCCGGCAACATGAGCGCGCTGCCCGACCGCCCAGACGATTTCGTCGATTTTCTGCGCAGCCGGGACCCCGGCGCGGATCGAGGCCGGTTCGCGTCGCGCCGGGCATACGGTGAGTATCTTTCGGGCCTGCTGCAGCGATGCGCCCCGGAGGAATCGAATCGCAGGTTTACGGCGATGACCGGCGACGCCCACTCCATCCGGAGGGAGGAGGACGGTCGTGCCAGGATCGGGCTGGCGGACGGAACGATGCTCGTAGCCGATGCCGTCGTCCTCGCCATGGGCCACGGCAGCATCAGGATGCTGGAGTGCATGGGACGGCCGAAGTCCGGAGAGGGCTACATTCACGATCCCTGGCAGCCTGGGGCACTGGAGGCGGGCGCGCGCGCGTCGCGCGTCCTCGTGGTGGGGTCCGGCCTGACCGCGCTCGACGTGATGCTCACCCTGTCTGCCATCAATGACGGCGCCTCGATCGAATCGTGGTCGAGGCATGGACTGCGCCCCCTCGCACACAGGAATCCTGCAGCATTGCCCCGGGCCACCGCGATATCGGAGCGTCTCATGTCCGCACCTGCCTCCGTGCGCGCCTACATGCGCTTGCTGCGCGACGCCGTGCGCGAAGAGCAGGCTGGAGGGGCGGACTGGCGCGACGTGGTGGCGGGCATGCGTACGATCACGCCCGCGCTATGGCGGCGCCTGCCCGCCACCGAAAAGGCAAGGTTCCTGCGCCATGTGCAGCCCTACTGGGATGTGCACCGGCATCGATGCGCGCCGGAGCAGATGGCAGCGCTCGAGGATCTGGAGGGTGACGGCCGGGTCGTGTTCCGTGCTGCGCGGATTCTCCGGATCGTGCGCGATAGTGGCGAGGGCACCCCGTGGAATGTCCGGTACCGGCTCCGGGGCAGTGTTGAGGCGAGGACCTCGGAATTCGATCTGGTCGTCAATTGCACGGGTCCGCAGACGGACTTGCTGCGCATCGACGATCCCCTTCTCGGACAGCTCGCCCAGGCCGGCCGGCTGGCCGTGGACTTCCACGGGCTGGGCCTGCAGGTGGATGCGCGATATCGTCCCGTGGGCGCCGATGGAACGGTCATGCCGAACTGGTTCTATGCCGGGCCTTCCCTCAGAGCGATGGATTGGGAGGCGATCGCGGTTCCGGAGTTGCGACATCATGTGGTCCACGTGGCACGGCAGGTGATCGAACACCTTCGAGTGGGGAGGTCGTGAGGTGACGCGCCGATGAGCGGCATCCGGACGACGGGCCCCGTCCAGTGGCAGAACGGGAAGGTGGCAAGGTCCGACCGCGAACGTCTGCTCGGACAGCACGCGGTCACGGTGTGGCTCACCGGCTTGTCGGGTTCCGGCAAGACGACGCTGGCATTCGAACTAGAACGGCGGCTGGTGCAGGCGGGCCGGGCCTGCTACGTACTGGACGGCGACAACGTGCGCCACGGACTCACCGCGGATCTCGGGTTCTCGCCCGCGGATCGGAGCGAGAACATCCGGCGCGTCGCGGAAGTGGCGAACCTGATGAACGACGCCGGGCTCATCGTCATCACGGCCTTCATTTCCCCGTCGGTCACCGACCGCGCGCGCGCCCGTGCCGTCATCGGCAACGACCGGTTTCTCGAAGTGTTCCTGGCGGCCGACCTCGCGGTCTGCGAGGCCCGGGATCCGAAGGGACTGTATGCAAGGGCGAGAGCGGGGCAGATCCCGGAATTCACCGGAGTGTCGGCGCCCTACGATGTCCCGGAGTTTCCCGATCTGCTGCTCAGCACGGGCCGCGATTCAGTGGATCACTGCGTGGATGAGGTGATGCGGCTCATGACGGACAGGTTGTGGCTTAGCGGGCCGTCGGACCGACGGTGACCGAACTTTTTCTGGTATCTTGCAACATTCAATCGAAGGCAGTGCGTTGTCATGGCGAAAATCGCGGTCGACGTGTTGATGGTCAATCCTGGAAGTCGTGCGGCGGTTTACCAGGAACTGGGAAACGAGTTCTCGGCGATCGAGCCGCCTTCCCTTGCCGGATTGTTTGCCGAATACCTGCGTCGTCGGGGAAGAAGCGTGGCGATAATCGATGCTCCCGCACACAATCTCAGCCCGCAGCATGTGGCTGACGCGGTTTGCAGGGACTACGCGGCGACCTTGGTGGTCATGGTCGTCTATGGATTCCAGCCCTCCGCTTCCACGCAGAACATGCCTGCAGCCGGCGAGACCTGCCGTGCCATAAAGGCACTCGATCCGAACTGCCGCATCATGATGACGGGTACGCATCCGGCCGCGCTTCCGGAGCGAACAATGCGTGAGGAAGACATCGATTTCGTGTGTGACCGGGAGGGTCCCGAGACGATCCTCGGAACGGTACAGGCACTCTCCGGGAAAGCGATCGATTTCAGCGGGATTCCCAGCCTCTGGTACCGGCGGGACGGAGCGATCCTGTCCAATCCGCCGGGACCGCTCATGGATGACCTGGACAATGAAATGCCCGGCGTCGCCTGGGATCTGCTGCCGATGGACAAGTACCGGGCTCGCACTTGGCACTGCTTCGAGCACATCGACGACCGCCAGCCCCTATGTGTCCATGCACACGAGCCTGGGATGTCCTTACAAGTGCACCTTCTGCTGCATCAACGCGCCGTTCGGCAAGTCTTCCTACCGCATGTGGTCCCCCGAAGCCGTGATCAAGGAGATCGACATCCTGGTCAACCGCTACGGCGTGAAGAACATCAAGTTCGTGGACGAGATGTTCGTGCTCAACCGGGCGCACGTGATCGGCATCTGTGATCTCATCATCGAGCGCGGCTACGATCTCAACATCTGGGCATATGCGCGGGTGGACTCGGTCAAAGACGAGTTTCTGGACAAGCTCAATCGGGCTGGCTTTCGCTGGCTCGCGCTGGGCATCGAATCGGGCAGCAAGCACGTGCGGGATGGTGTGGAGAAAGGTCGTTTCGGGTCTTCGGAGATCATTGAGGTCGTGCGCAAGATCCAGGATGCGGGAATGAACGTCATCGGAAACTACATCTTCGGCTTGCCCGACGATACCTACGAATCCATGGAAGACACGCTGAATCTCGCCATCGAGGCCAATTGCGAGTTCGCCAACTTCTACTGCGCAATGGCATATCCTGGCTCAAAGCTCTACACGCTCGCGTCCGCCAACGGCTGGGATCTGCCGTCTAACTGGATCGGCTACTCTCAGCACAGCTACGAGACGTTCCCCTTGCGCACTGAAGCGCTCACGAATGCGCAGGTACTCAAGTTCCGAGACGAAGCGTTCCATCGGTATTTCACGAATCCTCGCTATCTCGAGCTGGTTGAGCGCAAGTTCGGACCCAA
Source organism: Betaproteobacteria bacterium (assembly GCA_016713305.1). NCBI lineage: Bacteria > Pseudomonadati > Pseudomonadota > Betaproteobacteria > Betaproteobacteria bacterium. The sequence goes on along the minus strand of JADJPK010000004.1, from coordinate 489,286 downwards.
GGTTCTGCAGCACGTGAAGGACATGACGGCGATCAAACTCAAGCGTCAGCTCTACTCGGACGCGTCCGTTGCTGCGGCAGCCTGAGACCCGTCGCAGCGCCTCATCTGTCCGGAAGCCATATCGGGGACAGAGTTCGATTCCGTGAGAACCGTGCGTGGCGGTTCCGTACCAATTCGCGGGAAACCGTAACAGCGATCGGCCGCAGAGCTGACTCTTATGATCATCACCAGAACACCCTTCAGAATTTCGTTCTTCGGCGGTGGAACAGACTATCCGGCTTGGTATCGGTCAAACAGCGGTGCCGTTCTCGCGACGACCATAGACAAGTACTGCTATGTATCTTGCCGGTATCTGCCGCCGTTCTTCGAGCACAAGCATCGGCTCGTGTACTCGAAGATCGAGAACGTCAAGACGGTCGACGAGATTGTTCACCCCGCCGTGCGTGCGATCCTTACGGACATGGGGTGCGAACGTGGACTGGAGATCCACCACGACGGCGATCTTCCTGCAAGATCCGGGCTGGGCTCCAGTTCATCGTTCACAGTTGGCCTGATTCATACGCTGCTTGCCTTGCAGGGTCGATACGTCTCCAAGGAGTACCTTGCCTCCGAAGCCATCCGGATGGAACAGGAGGTCATGCGCGAGCACGTTGGATCCCAAGATCAGGTCTCGGCCGCGTACGGCGGTTTCAACGTGATCGAGTTCACTCGGGACGACACATTCATCGTAAACCCGATGATAGTTTCCAAGCCTCGACTGGACGACTTGCAGAGTCATCTCATGCTCTTCTTCACGGGGCTTTCCCGGTTTGCCTCGGAGGTGGCGAAGTCCAAGATCGACAACTTCGGAAAGAAGGAACGCGAGCTTCTGCGGATGCGCGAAATGGTGACGGAAGCCATCATGATCCTTCAGAACATGGATGCTCCGATCACCGAATTCGGTGAACTGCTCGCTGAGGGTTGGGAGCACAAGAGATCGCTTTCGGACAAGGTGTCCACACCCGAAATCGACGAGATCTACGATACCGGTCGCAAGGCCGGTGCCATCGGCGGCAAGCTCCTGGGCGCGGGCGGAGGCGGATTTCTACTGCTGTTCGCCCAGCCTGAGAAGCAACCGGCCATACTCAAGGCGTTGAAACAACTCGTGCACGTGCCCTTCCGGTTCGAGAGTGCCGGCAGCAGGGTGGTGCTCTATCAGCCGAACGGCCTGTGAGCCGGCGGCAACGTCATTTCGGGAGCATTCGTTGATTCGATACCGCTACGAGGGCACCGGGTTCCACGACTGGGAAACCCGCACCCTGAATGCATCACCGGACCAGCTGCTGGGCCTGCTGAAGTCGATGATTCGCATCCGTGTGATCGAGGAAGAGATCGAACGGCGTTATCACCAGGATCAGATGAAGACGCCGATCCATCTGGTGATCGGACAGGAAGCCACCGCTGTCGGCTTTTGCGCTGCGCTGACCAGGGAGGATCTGCTCTACAGCGGTCACAGGACGCACGGAGCCTATCTGGCCAAAGGCGGCGATCTCAATGCGATGCTTTGCGAAATGCACTGCCGGATCAATGGCTGCGTGGCGTCCCGGGGAGGTTCGATGCACCTCATCGACAAGAGTGTCGGCATGGTCGGCACCTCCGCGATCGTGGGGGGGGCGGTGCCGATCACAGCGGGAGCGGCCCTGTCGCTCAAGATGCGCAGGTCGGATCGTGTGGCGGCCGTGTTTCTGGGGGATGCGACGACCGAAGAGGGAGTGGTGTCCGAGACGCTCAATTTCGCCGCGCTGAAGGCCCTGCCGATGATCTTCTTCTGCGAGAACAATTTCTATTCGGTGCAGTCGCCCCTGGCCACCCGGCAACCCACGCGAGACCTGCGTGACTGGGCGGCAGGTCACGGCGTCACGAGTATTCGGGTGGACGGCACCAATGTTCTGGCGGTGAGAGAAGCCGCGCTCGAAGCCGTCGCCCGGGCGCGGGCCGGGGACGGTCCGACGTTCATCGAAGCCCGTGTTTACCGTTACCGCGCGCATGGCGGAGCTGGCGACGACAGCAAGACGGGATACCGCGACATCGCCGAGAGGGAGCACTGGGAAGCCGTCGATCCCATCTCAAGGTTCAGCGAATTTCTTTCCCGCCGCAACGTTCTGGGGGAAGGCGTGGCGGCTCGCATGCAGGCAGAGGCTCTGGCGGAAACGGAGAAGGCCTTCGAGTTCGCACTCGCGAGCCCCAATCCGGAAGAGAAGGATCTCTACACCCATGTGTACAGCGATTGAGTGGAGCGTGAGCCATGCCCTGGGATGAAGGACTCGTCAACTCCCTCGTATACGAAGGGCCTGATCCGTCGGAAGGACGGGTATTGAGCTACCCGAAGGCCGTAAACGAGGCCTTGACGCTCGCGATGCAGCACGACTCGGGTGTGTTCGTTCTGGGGCAGGGAGTCGACGACCCGAGTGCCATGTTCGGCACCACGCGCGGCCTACAGGAAATCTTTGGGGCCGAGCGAGTCTTCGATACACCCGTCGCAGAAGAGTCGATGATGGGCATGTGCACCGGCGCTGCCATGAACGGCATGCGCCCGGTCTACATGCACAATCGTCCGGACTTCATCCTTCTCGCGTTCAATCAGTTGGTCACGCACGCATCGAAGTTCCACTTCATGGACAACGGCCAGACGACCGTGCCGATGGTGGTGTGGGCTGCGATTGGACGGGGCTGGGGATCGGGTGCGCAACATTCGCAGGCGATCCAGGGACTTCTCCTGGGTGTGCCGGGGCTCAAGATCGTCATGCCGTCCACTCCCGCGGACGCAAAGGGGCTGCTGCTGGCTGCTATCGCGGACAACAACCCGGTCCTCGTATTCGAGCACCGTTGGCTCATGAAGAAGGACGGCGTCGTTCCGGAAGGGATCTACCAGGTGCCCCTGGGTCACGGCGTGTATCGCCGGCGCGGCAAGGATCTCACAGTGGTGGGCGCGTCGCATGCCATCGAACTTGCGGGACAGGCGGCCGACCAACTGGCGGCGGACGAAGGTATTGATGTAGAGGTGATTGATCTTCGCACGCTGAAGCCGCTCGATGAACGCATCATCGAGGAATCGCTTTCCAAGACGGGGCGCCTGATGGTCGTGGATACGGGATGGTCCATGGGAGGTGTCTGCGCAGAGATCGGTTGTCTGGCGGCGGAGAAGTGGTTCCACTTGCTGAAAGGTCCCATCCGTCGCGTCGCATTGCCCGACATTCCCACGCCTGCGGGATTCACACTGGAGCAGGTCTACTATCCGGATGTGGCGCGGATGAAGGCCACGTTCAAGTCGGCAGTGCATCGTTAGCGCGGATGTCGACCTTTCATCGCTCCGTGACGTCGGGCATCGTACCTCCTGTACCCGGCGATCAGCGTCTCAGAGGCCCGAGCCAGCCTCGCGCTGCCACGTAGCGGCCGACGAACCAGTACCAGAGGAACGCGCGCCACCGGATCGGGAGGTCTTTGTCCAACAGGAAAATGCGTGTGTAGAGGATCACCGCTCCAGCGATGCTCTCCGCAGTGCATGGATTCGAGGGGGTGAGATCTGACGCCCCCGGGGACTCGCCATGAATGACGCGAAGCAGCCGGCGCGCGCCGGATTTTCTGGTGCCCGCGAGAGAAACGAACGTCGGATCGTCTTTGAAGCGGTCTCTCCGCTGGTAGGTTTCGTCAAAGGCACCCTTGCCGACCCGGTAGTGAAGATGCTCGAAGATCACATCGGGCAGGTAGCGAATCCGAGGCTCCCCGGCTTTTTGCAGTCTCTGAAAGATATCCACGAGGTGGGAGTCGATGAAGGCACCCCGGTAGACCGGGGGATACGGCTCCGCTAGCAGCTCGCACGTTCGTCTCGACAACACTGGAAACGTGCACCACGCGCGGTTCTTGAAGAGATCGTTGCCATACGCCAGATAGATCTTGTCGGCGAATTCCAGATCCACCTGTCGCAGACGGTCGTCCCATCCTCCGGTCCGCATCACCATGTCATCGTTGGCGAGCATGATGATGTCGCCGCGGGCTCGTTCGAGACACTTGGTGTTGTAGGCGCCCATCGTGTCAGGAGGCCCCACGATGCGAACCACCTGCAGCACCTCGTCAGCCAGACAATGGCTCGGTGCGTCGTCCTCGTCGACATACAAGACGACTTCGATCCTATCCAGCTGGTGGGTTGTCTCCCGAATGCTCTTGAAGAGCCGCTCCACGAGTTGGGGTCTGCCCCGCGTGGGCAGGAGCAGCGAGATGAATCCTGAATTCATGGATGGACGGTGCTGTTGGGTGGGTACTCGTCCCGAACGGCCTGTTCTGCGTGCGTAGTCGCAGTCGACAATTCTCGTGCTCGGCTCAGCAGAATGGCGTGCACCCTGAACAAGCGGGTTGCTGGAAGGGGGCCAGGGCGGTTAATGCTCATCTCCAGCAGAACAACTCACGAAGGAACTGGAAATAGTATGCGGCGCCCCATTTGAGCACCTGTAGTTTTCGCTTTCCTCCGATCCTGGGTGGTTCGTCCCCTGGGATCTCGGTCACCCTGAGACGCTTCTTGGCGGCCCGCACGGAAAGCAGTGGTTCCCAGCTTATCTTGGTGCAAAACAGCTTCTCCGCCGTGGAATACGCATCGTCGCGGTCCAGTTCCAACTTGTACACCAGCTCCTTTCGATACGCGCGAAAAATGACCATCGCGTCGGTGTAGCGGCCACCGTGGAGAAGATTGACAGTCTTGGTGAACAGCCAGTTTCCGAAGCCTGTCACCAGGCTGTCGTCTGTGCTCTTTGCGCCATCGAGATAGCGAGACGCGATCACCATGTCGTATCCCTGGGCCATCGTCCGGATCAGATCCGGAATGAGCGACGCTATGGAATTTCCGTCCGGGCTGAACGTGATGATCACATCGCCAGTGACCAGAGGCATGACCTCCGTATACGCATGACGAAATCCTCGCTGCTTCTGGATATACACCTCGTATCCATTCTCGCGCGACCATTCGATCGTTCCATCCGTGGAGCCCCCATCGACGACGATGATCTGATCACACCAGCTTCTGTTCACCTGGGGCATGATGGCCCGCATTCCGTCGATCTCGTTGAGGGTCATCACGAGCAGGGTTGTTCTCATCGATATCATTGATTCAGGAATGACGGGATAGATGCTTGCGCAGCAGCGGCGCGCCGAAGGCAATCGCAGTGACAACGGCCGAAGCGGTCATGACGTTCACGACCAGCGCACGGGTTTCACCGGCCAGGACCAAGCTGCCTACCGACGCGCCGATGGCTGCAATGAACATTGCTGGAGGTGCGACAAAGACGAACGTCGCCCAGAAGTAAGGGCAGACGCGAATGGCGCTCACACCGAACAGCCAGTTGACGGGACCGAAAGGAAAGATCGGATTCACCCGGGTGAATGCCACGGTCTTCCACCCCGGGCCGGCGAGTTCGGTGGCAAGCCAGTTGCGTGTCCTTCCTCGTGCCAACCTCAGCACGTGATCGCGCAGCAGATACCTAGCTGTGAGGAACGCGAGCAGCGCACCGAGCGTGGCGCCAATCACCGTGTAAAGCGTCCCGAGATATGTGCCCCACAAGAATCCGGCAGCCAAATTCATCGGCAGGGTCGGTAACAGCGCAAACACCATGATCGCGTACACAGACACGAAGAGCACGGGCGCGATAGTGGGATGTTGTCTGAGCAGCGCCAGGACTGTCTCTGGAACGAAATAGCCGCGCTGTTTCATGAACAGAAGCGCTGCGACCGTCAGACCAAGGACGACGATGAACAAGAGGTGCTTCAGGCCGAATCGAGGCGCGCTGCGAACGTGAACCTCCACTGCGTCGTGTTCGGTAGAGATGACGCACCTGCCCGCTTTGCGGTCGACACAAGAACTCGAGCGCGTCACCTGGTGGGAACCAGTCTGATCGATCATCTGGGTTGCGAACCGTTCAGGAGAGCCAGCTCCGGAAAACGCGCAGCGGCGCCGTGAGACGCCATGACTTGGATCCGAGAATGAATCGGATCCTCTGCTGCAGTTCCTCGATCTCGTGACCAAGCGCGATCAGCCGCTCGTTGGCCACGGTCTGCTCGGCCACCATTCTCGCTTCCATCTGGCGTTTCTGTTCAAGCGAGGCCTTCACTTCATCCATCTCCAGATTGCGGCGCGCAAGCTGCTCATCGAGCGACGAAATACTGGATCGCAACGACTCGGCTTCCGCCAGGTGACCCTCGTTCTGTCGCCGGAGATTCTCGAGTTCCGCGACAGTGCTGCCCAGTTGTCCGGCCAACTCCACATGCCGGGCTTCGTCTCGCTGCGACTGCACTTCGCGGGACTGCAATCGGACAAGCAGCGCATCCTTCTCGGCTCGTTGACGGTCCAGTTCAGATTCGGCACTCCTCAATTGCGAGCGCAGATCTTCCCGCTCCGACTGCTCCTGGCTGCGCAAGGAGTGGACTTCCTCAAGTTTCGTCAGCAATTCCCTGGCGGCTTGATCGTGCTGGCGGAGCTGGGCTTGAAGATCCTCCGTGTGTCGGGCGTGAGCCTCCACCAGCAGATCCGTCGTAGAGCCTCGCTCATCCAACTCTCCACGCAGGCGTGAGATCGTCTCCGCATACTTCGCGAGATCGTTCTCCAGCGATGTGATGCGCTGCGCGTGTCCTTCCTCGACGCGCAGGCTGCGTTCAAGAACTGCGTGCAGGGACGCGAGGGCCGAATCGACGTCACTGGAGGTCGAGGCACGCGCATTCAAGCTGCCTTCCAGAGCGGCGAGCTTTTCCTCCATCCTTGCCACGGTTGCGCGAGTCAACTCGTTGTATGCCGTCGCATCGCGCACCTGCACCGCGATCGCCATCTGGCTTTCGTGGATTCTGAGATACAGGCCGCGAATGGCACTTGGAGAGAATACGAAGTCGCTGCTGATCGGAATGGGCAACGCGTCCGGTCCCTCGGGGGAATCGCCCGATGTGCCAGCCTTTTCGAAGCGGGGCACGCACGGCGCTCGGGTCGATTCGAACGCTCTCAACACGGCGCCGGCCCTTGTCGGAGTCTGCTCGGCAAACTGGAGGGAAGAGATTGCGATGAGCTCCTCAAAGAGCGCGGAACTCCAACTGTCCAGTTCTCCATCGGATCGCTGGCGTTCCAGTCTGCGTTCCGGAAACGCTCTGTTCAGTGCAGTACCGACGAGGGTCTCGAGCGCATCCTGGACGTGCGTCTCGAACAGATCGGGGTAATGGAGGAAATAGATCTCGCGACCGGACCGTCTGAGGCCCAGAACGCGCAGGTACATGTTCCTCCAGCCCTCATACAGGTCTGCTACGCTGATCCGGAGGTCATGCAGGTACGAAGCGCTTTGAGCCTCGTGCAGAATGCTCCGGACGACGGCACCAGGATGGCGAAAGACGCAAAGTGCCACCGACCCCGGTGCGGAATCCATCCATGCGTCGATAGTGAAGCAGAAGCGAGGGTCCTTGTACGCAAAGGGCGTACGGGCAGTGAGCGCCGAGATCTGGGCCGACTGACTGACGGTGGGGTGACAGCGGAACTCGGCGGGAAGCCTTGCCAGCCAGTATTGGCCGTCGCGGTAGTAGCTCTTGAGAAAGGCGGAGGCCTCTGCGCCGAACGATTCCTCGACCGACGAGACGACGATGCTCTCGTTGAGGGTGTTGATCGTCCAGTTCTCGAAGAAGCCCTTGGGATTGGCCTCGCGAGGCTGATAGAGGTCATCTCCCTGAAAGTAACCGCCATCGGAGAACATGCCGGCGAGCATGCTGGTTCCGCTTCGGCCGGATCCGCAGATGAAGACGCTTCTCATGAGAAACTGAGCATACCTAATGAGTGTGAAGATGTCCGGGCAGGCGTTCGGACGTAAACATCGTTCCGGTCAAGAGTACAGTCCACCAGCAACAGTGTCGTTGGCACAGGCCGGTGACCCATTGTCTCGCCTCAACTGCAGTCGGGGAGGCTCGGCGGCGGAATCGAGGAGGCCGAATGCGTACTGGCGCTCTGGTGAGAGCATCCGGAACATCGCCTTGTCGACGATGCGATGCAGGCACTGGGGTTCATGATTGGACCACACGCCACCTCCGATGAAATAGCATCCTGGCGGCAACCGCATTTCCACGCGGAATCTCACTTCGAAACGGGAGTTCGAAGGCACCCGCTCAAGTGTCTCGCCCTGGTGCGGATACCGCTGACCCGCTACGACGATGCCGTTGATGCTGCGCAGATGGATCCCGAAATGCACGAGCCTGGCCTCGCCGTGAAAGATGCCTGCCGAGATCACAGTGTAGGCACGACCTGGCTCGAGCACGTTCACGACGCGACCCAAGTCATCCACGATCCGTATGTCCTCGATTTCAGCGCCCTGAACCGGATAGGACACGGTCGATGTGGGCACCAGATCCGGGTCGAAGCCGCATAAGGATGGTGGGGCCGCCTCTTCCTCTTGCGGCGATGATGCCGACAAGGTCCCCGGACTGTCCAGGGACTGACGGGAATCGCCCTCCTGCATCTGGCGCGCGAGCGACTCCTGCTCCTCGCGCGGCGCATAGATGAGGCGCTGGTACGCGCGGACAGTCGCCAAGGGAGCTCCCATTGCGAGACGCTGACCATGATCGAGCAGAAGGACTCGGTCACACAGGGACAGCACCGTCTCGGCCACGTGCGAAACGAAAAGGATCGACGTCCCCTTGCGTTTCAGATCCTCGATCCGGGCAAAGCACTTCCGCTGGAAGCGCTCGTCCCCCACGGCAAGAGCTTCGTCCACCACAAGGATGTCCGGTTCCACACAGGCCTGAATGGCGAACGCCAGGCGCACCACCATTCCGCTCGAGAAGGTCTTGATCGGTTGGTCGACGAACTCGCCAATTTCCGCGAAATCGATGATCTCTTCGTACCTCCTTTCGAGTTCCGCGGTGGAAAGGCCCAGGATGGAACCATTGATGAAGACGTTCTCCCTGCCCGTGAAATCGGGGCTGAAGCCGGCTCCCAGTTCCAGCAAGGCCGCCACGCGGCCCCGGACGTCGACCTCTCCCTGGGTTGGTGTCAACGTGCCGCAAACAATCTGCAGAAGAGTGGACTTGCCGGAGCCGTTGCGGCCGATGATGCCGACAGACTCGCCGCGCCGAACGTCGAATGACACGTTCCGTACAGCCCAGAACTCCCGGTAAAGCGACTTGCGCCCGGAACTCAAGAATTGAAGGAGTCGATCGCGGGGTTGGCGGTAGATGTGATAGCACTTCCCCACTCCTGAAACGCGGATGGCGGATTCAGAGGACATCTGCGAAGCCTCTTCGGGTCTTCTGGAACCATGAGAAGCCGGCCTGCGCCACGCACAGGCTCACCAGTGCGTACGCGCCCAGTCGAAACCAGGCGGGATTGTTGCCGACCACGACGACGTCTCGTACCTGCTCGATGATAAAGGTGAGTGGATTGAGGAACAGCAGCGGCCGGATCTCCTTGGGCAACACCGAGGCCGGATAGAAGATGGGGCTCATGAACAGCAGCACGGTCACGGCGATGTTCACCAACTGTCCGATGTCTCGCACGTACGTGCCCAGGGACGCAAGAAACCAGCTCACGCCCATCGTGAAGACGATCAGCGGAGCGAGAATCAACGGAAGAAACACGACGGTCCAGTTGATTCCCCCATAGATCCAAGCGTAGCCAGTCAGCAGTACGATGACGCTCAGGAGAGAGTGGATCAGAACCGACCCCATGGAGACCCACGGGAGCATCTCGAGAGGAAAGACGACCTTCTTTACATAGTTCGGATTCGAAAGAATAAGCGAGGGCGCTCGGACGACGCACTCTGCGAAGAGCCCGTGAACGATGAGCCCGGCGAAGAGAAAAAGTGCGAACTCGGTCTTCGACCCGGTCTCGGCTCCCCAGCGGGCTTTGAGCACGAAGCTGAACACGAACGTGTATATGGCCAGCATCAGGAGCGGGGTGAGGAACGACCACACGATGCCGAGCACGGAACCTCGATAGCGGCCGATCACCTCCCGACGCGTCATCTGCCAGACCAGTGCACGATGATTCCAGAAGCTCTGCAGAATCGGTGGAAGCTTGGTCATGAATGCGCGAGGATGCTGGTAGACGATAGGATGCGGTCCGAGTGCATCGGCTGCGGCGCGCAAGATCCGCACGACCGCGAGACAGTAGCCCGTCGCGCATCTGGCGCTGTCTCCGGGAGCCGTGGACGGATGACTTGCAGCACGGTGAGCCTTCAGTCGCGTGCCGTCTTTTCCATCAGCGCCTTGCTCATCCTCTCGATGACGCCACGCATGCGGATGCGGGGCTCCCAGCCGAGACTGACGCGCGCTTTGCTCGGGTCTCCACAACTCCACGCGATGTCGGCAGGTCGATACTGGTCGCGATGCGTCTTCACGTGATCATTCCAGTCCATCCCATGATCGGCGAAGGCCTCCCTCACGAAGTCGGCCAGGGAATTCGCCTCTCCCGTTGCGACGATGTAGTCGTCGGGAACGTCCTGCTGAAGCATGCGCCACATGGCGTCCACGTATTCCTCCGCCCAGCCCCAGTCTCGCACCACGTCCAGCCGCCCGAGGGTCAGAGTCTCGCCGGAGCCGTTCACGATACGCGCGGCGGCCGATACGATCTTCTGTGTCACGAATCGTTCCGGACGAAACTGTGATTCATGGTTGAAAAGTATGCCGTTGCAGGCGAACAATCCGTAGGCATCCCGGTAGTTGGCCACCAGCCAGTGCGCCGAGGCTTTGGCGACGGCATACGGACTTCTCGGTCGGAACGGCGTTTCTTCAGTGGCCGGCACGTGACCAAGCTCCCCGAAGCACTCGCTCGAACTCGCGTGGTAGATCCGGATGGGTCTTTCGAGGAACCGGATTGCCTCCAGAAGGTTGAGCGTTCCGGAAGTGATGCTCTCGAGGGTCTCGACAGGCTGTTCAAACGACAGGCCGACTGAACTCTGCGCGGCCAGAAAATATACCTCATCGGCATTGCTTTTCGTGAGCGCCGAAAGCACGCTCCTGAAATCGTTCGGCGCCATGGAAAGCAGGGTGACGCTGTCCTTGACGCCCAGTTCCTGAAGCGTGGAGAACCGAGATATCTGGGAGTCGCGCGACGTTCCCCATACCTCGTATCCTCTGCCTAGAAGATGCACCGCCAGGAGGCTGCCATCCTGCCCGCCAATACCGCAGATCAACGCTCTTCTTGCCTTAGCCACGACGCATGGTCTCTGTCTGTCACCGGTTCAGGACCGGATTTCGTTATCGCCAGAATCCGTCGAATGCGATGCGCCGGGGAACACCGGCAACTGCGGATTCAATGTCCACACCGAGCCATTGTCCCATCGTATCGATTCAGTGCTCTTGTCGTACCGGCCCGACAGCTTCCAGGCCGGCACCTCGAGAGTATCGCCTTTGTCGGTGGCGGCAGCCCGGTCGCCAGCACCATTGACGACGTACAGGGTGCCTTCGTCGGAGAGCGCGATATAGGCTTTGCGCCGGAGATCGGCATACCCGCCCTCGTCGTAAAGGCCGACCCAGACCCGCATCTGGCCAGGCGTTCTGCCCGCGGGATCGGCCCTCGCCGCCGCCAGTCCGGCGGCGAGGGCCGGCAACCTGGTGGAGAAGCACATGATGGTGACCACTCCGTCATTCCGCGCCACGCGGTCGTAATAGTCGAATTCCCACGGGCAGACGCGCGTCTCCTGAAGCAGATACTCCAGTTCAAAAGGCAATTCTATGCGATCGAGGTTCTTTCCGAGACGCAAGAAGTCTCGGGTTAGCTCGCGCAGGTTGTAACGGGCGGACCGCGCATCCGTCAAGGCGAACTTGTTCGTCTTCATCAGGAAGATATCGGAGAGTGTTTGCGCTCTGCGCGGATAGTAGTGATAGTCCTTGTAGGCGTAGTTCGTGGAAACGAAGTTGGCGAAGTTGGCCGTGATGAGCATGCCCATGCCGAGCAGGAGCGCCGGCAATGGTCCGCGGTGCGTTCCGAGCATTGTGGTCACGAGAAGGACGAAAGGCAATCCGGTGAAGACACCGTACCAATACACTCCCCAGATCGGATGCGGTGTGATCCACATGAGTCCGCCGTGGAATAGCAGTGCCGACGCAAACAGCAGAGTCGCGCGCCAGGCCCAACGGGACACCGGCCCCGTTTGCCCGGCATTGACCTGTCCGGAGCGGGTCCCCTGCCGCAGTCTCAGATATAGCGCAACCGTCAAGGCAGCGAGGGTCGCGATCCCGAGGAACTTCAGCAGGCCCCATCCTGGTGCCCACATCAGAGCGAGACCTGACAGGTCTCGCAACGCCAGTCCCGCGTCCACCATCACTGCCGTACCCAGTTCCGCGTACCCGCTCGCCGTCTGATCGAGCGTGAATATCGACAGGGCCTTGTCCAGCAGGTTGTACCGGCCGTTGCTGCAGTGATGGAAGCATGTGACCGGAAAGCCTGCCATGGCATGCAGGGCCGGAAGTACCGTCGTCGCGATCCACAGATAGGACAGCGCGACTCCGGCTGCCAGGATAGGCAGCGCGAACGCCATGCGGCTACGGTTCCACGGGCAAAGGCAGGCGATCACGAATAGAGAGAAGAACGCGATCTCGTCGGTGAAGAGAGAGACGAGGAGCACGAGGCAGATGACTAGATAGGCGCGCGTCACTGCCCACCTGCTGGAATGAGGTGACAGCGTCACGTGAAGACGAACGGTAAGGTAGGCGAGTGCATTGATGAAGCACAGTGCCATGGCTTTGCCAGGGCGAAACCCCATGGCAACGAGAGAAAGCACGGCAGGCGAGGACACGAATAGTGCCGTGCCCAGCAATGACTGCCACGAGGGGCGCCCGAGGCTCCGCAAGGTCCTGTACAGGAACCAGGGGGCGAGCGTCAGTGCGAAGATCCACGCTATCGAAAAGGAGGGATGCGGCAGCGCGAATTCGGCGAACCAGCCCCGCAGACGGGTGTCCACCAGTTCACCAGCACTCGATAGAAGACGCGTCATTCGGGGGCGCCGGCCTCCCAGACGGGCCAGTTGAACATGTCCCGGATCCCCGGACCGCCCGACCCTGTCCAAGCCAGCATGGCCTCGCGTTTGACGAGATTTTCCGGGTGGGCCCAGACCACCTGATAGTCGCCCAGGAAATGCAGGATCGTGCCGAACGAGAGCGCGAGGATCCCCACGCAACGATGTTCAGGTATATTTCACGATTGATCTTTTCGAGGCATCTCATGCTCGAGCGACGACCCCGTCTTGTCGCCTTGACGTCCGGGCTGCCGCGCTTCGACTACTCGCCCGACGGGCGTGGATCCGACAACCTTATCTTCGGGAGTGGTGATGATGCGGGAATGGATCGTCGTGCCGGCAATGATCATGGCGCTTGGCGGTTGCGGCAAGAGCGAGGAACCGGCAAAGCCCGCGGAGACTGCGCCGTCCCAGGTCGCCGCCGCGCCAAAGTACGACATTCCGTCGGATGCCGGCGAAATGAAGCCTGGTGTTATCAGTGGCGATTGGAACGTGGGGGCCGAAGTGGCCAAAGTGTTGGTGGAAGGCGATGCGCTCGTCTGCGTCAACGAAAAAGGCCTGCGGAGCAAGTGTGCGATCGAAGAAGACAAGGTCCTGGTGGCCGCGGATTGGCGGGTCCACGCGTTTCTTCTCGGCGGTGGCAAGGTTCTGAAGTGGAGCGACGGCAGCGCCTGGGGTCGATGACACGTGCGGCGGCGGAAACGGCGGGCCATCTCCGCATGAATGCGTACCGTTGGCGGACTAGCGCCCGGCTCCACTCCGGAGCACTGCGACCTGTGGTGTGGTGGTCGAGGCCTCGAAGGCTGCCTGGTCACGATGCCTCCCCCGTGGGACCGTCGCCGACGAATCTCAGTAGTTTCATGCTCCATTGGGCGTTTTCCTCGAACAGCTCTTGCACCATGGCTCGATATGCCGCAATCAGTCCAGGCTCGTGCTGGCGGCCCCGACGCACGGTCATCGCAGCTTGCGCCGCATCAAGCCAGGCACGGTTCGGTTCCAGCCCCAGAAATGACGCCATGCCGGACAGCGAGAGGCGCGAGATTTCGAATTCGAAGAAGGAGTGAAACCGGTCCGGGTGCTTTTGTTGAAGTTCGCCGAACCAGGCCAGCTCGCGCAGGACAGCACGAAGCACGTCGGTCGTGGAGGCGCGTTTCGGCAGATCCGGGAACAATGCCGCGTGTCCGGTTGCCATGTTCGACGCAGCGCAGTCCAGCGGGTTACGCACGGGCATCATGAACCTGAGACGCGGTTCGGCGTGCAGCAGGGCGCCGACATCGATGCCGTGTTGCCTGATGTGGAGAGAGGTGCGCAGGGATTCTTTCCAGAACAGGCAGTCGATGCGTTTCTTGAGCGGCCGTCCATCGACACTCGTGTAGAGGGCGCGCATCGGGTGGATATCATCGAAGGCGTGGGAGAGCAGGATGGAACCTCCCGCGTCTCCGCGTTCTCCGCCTAACGACATCTCCACGGCGTGGGTCAAGAAACGATCGACGGTGTCCTTGGAGTTGTGCAGGAGAAAATCGTATCGCGCATCTCCGAGGATCCTGCCTCCCGCGTGATTGAGCACCTGGCACCCCGGATGGAGGAAAAGCGTGGCGGCGGTGAGCGTGGTGAGATTGCGATAGGGGCCCAGTGCGAGGCAGACGGTGTGACAATTGCGGATGTCGATCATGTGGAGTTCGCGTGCGATGAGCGCGGCGGTGACACGCTGGAGGGACGTTCAGGATTCCGGATCTGTAAAATTCGGCACCGGAATAGGGAACTTGAACAGGAAGGGTAACACTCCAGCCAATCCCGCTGCTGCGATGAAGCTCTCACGTTGTGCAATCCTCTCCTGCCGGGTGTGCAGAGGGCGTTGGATGTTTCCGCGCATGCCCAGGTATATGTACCGCGGTTGCCGATGAACAACGTGTACTCCTCTGCCCGGCAAGTCCCGCAGTTCGCCGGTCTCCTTATCGTCTGGAGCGTGCTGGCCGGACTCATACTTCCGTGGCATGCGGTAAATTCGCAAGTCCCGATATGGGATGGCGCGAACTTCGTCGAGAACGCGCTCAAGATTGTCGAGCGCTTCGACGTCGGATTCTGGGAAGGCCTCAAGGGCTTGTACCAGGTCAGAGGGTGGCGTCCGATCTCGTTTCCGGCATTCTGCGTACCCTTCTTCGTTATCGCCGGCGGCAAGATCATTCCCGCAGTCGCCTTGTCACTCACGGTGGCCGCGCTGCTCACGGCCACGTATGCGTTTCGTCTGCTCTGCGTCTTCGTTCGTGTACCCTGGGCGATCGTGGGCAGTCTCGTCGTCTGCACCATGCCATGGTTCGGGAAGTACACGACGAGTTACATGTCGGAGATGCTGTGGCTCGGTATGACCCTCGGTTGGTTGTTCCACCTGCTCGAAGCTTTCCGCACGGGAAATCGCCGTCACTTCGTTCTCGCGGGCCTCTGGCTGGGAGGAATGTCCACGGTGCGGCCCATCGAGACGGCTCTCACTTGCGCGCTGCCGATACTAGTCAGTCTGATCGCCGGGATGAGGAAGGGTCTGATAGACCGGCGCGATCTCGTTCTGGTGTGCATGTTGACCGGCGGTGCCATCCTGACGGGATGGCTGTGGGGTACGGGTGCCGGTTCGCGGACTCGCTGGTTGACGTTCACTTGCCTCTGCGTAGCGATCGGCTATTTCGCGAGGCGTATCTTCATCGTTCGTCCGCTGTTGGCCTCGGTCTTAGGAGGAGTGATCGTGGGCTTGGCCTGGTTCCTTCCGTATTTCACCGTTCTGTACGCATGGGCCTACGAGACGTCCCTGGGCGACCTGGCGCGGCTGACTGACAGGCGCCTGGCGGGTGTCGACATCGGCGCTGCCCTGCAACAGACGCTTTCCTATTACTCGCCCCCGGTGCTGGCCGCTTTGCTACCTCTGGCCGTCATGGCGTCCATCGGGGGTGGCGACGGCGGCGAAGGCGCGGGGTCCTCGGAAGCGATTCCGCGTGCTGGGGACCGGCCTTGCGATGTTTCCGGTGATGTTCGGGCTTCTGCTCTATACCGGAACGGGAGATCCGCGCCGGATCATGGCCGGAATGCTCGTAATAGTGACCGGTGCCGTGCTCGTCATACTGGCCCCGGGCGGCATGTTTCCGTGGCTTCGGCGGTGGCTGCTCGGGCTTCTTCTGGCCGTTCTCTACGTGTCCACGCTCGCGAACAATCTGGCGTTCGACTTTCCCGTCACGGCTCGCCTGTCGACGCTCACCCAGGGAATGCTGCCACCCGCGAAGGACGCCGACCGGAATGTCATCGTCGCCGAAGGCCTCGTTCGTCTGCTGCAGCACGGATACGTGGCAATTCATACGCACTGCTACCGGGCGCCTCAGGCACACTGTACGGAACGAGGGGTTCCCTGGTTCGATCCGCACGCCGTCAACACGCTCCTGCAGGAACGGCGAAGCAAGGTGAGGGCACATTTCACCGGTGCGGCGATCGATTTCTCGAAGCCCGACAACATACAGGGCTGGCTGATCGCCGAGGGGTTCGACCATGTCCTGGTAGATGAACTGCCATTGCAGCCAGGCCTCAACACGATCGACCCGTACGTGACGAACACGGAGGGTTTCGTTCGCCTGCTGGCCCAGCTCCCCCCCGTTCTCAAGGAAGCTGGAAGCATAGAATTCCAGGGCCGAAGACTGCATCTGCTGGCCTTGACCAGAAATCAGGACGGAAGATGAACGATCAACTCATCATTGACCTCGGCATGAACACCGCCCAGGACACCAGGTTCTACCTTCGCAAGGGTTTTCGCGTGGTTGGCGTTGAGGCTAATCCGATGCTTGCGGAAGAAGTCTCCCGGCAGTTTGTCTCCGAGATCACGGCCGGGCGTCTGGTGGTGGAAAACATCGGCGTCGGACCGCAGCGTGGCGAGTTCAACTTCTGGGTGAACCACACCCACCATGAATGGAGTTCGTTTCACGAAGACATCGGCTCACGTGGAGGCGCATTTCACGTCATAAGGGTTGCAACGGTGCCGCTGGCTGACCTGATCCAGCGCCACGGCGTACCTCACTATCTCAAGGTCGATATCGAAGGCATGGATCTCACCGTCCTGAAGGCATTGCATGATTTCAGTGAACGGCCGCGATACGTCTCCGTCGAGACGGGGCCGGGTCTGAAATGGCTCGATGAACTCGACCGTTTGGGCTACCAGCGGTTCAAGCTGATCGACCAGAGACTCGTACCCGAGCAACTGCCCCCCGATCCCGCCAGGGAGGGTGCCTACGTGCCTGCTGTTTTCGAATGGGGGTCAACGGGGCTCTTCGGAGACGAGCTTCCCGGAATGTGGTGTTCCGTCGATGAGCTTCGGTCGCAGTGGATGCAAGTGCTCGAGTCACCAGGCGAGGGAAATCCGCTCTGGTACGACATCCACGCCTGCCGAGACCAGGCATAGCCGCCCTCGAACCCGGCGATAAGGATCAGCGCGGCGACCTGAGCCGCGTGGCGAGCGGACGGCCGATCTTTCGCGCAAGCGTCAGCAGCCATGGGCGGCGCTTTGCCCACTGCTGAATCGACGTCATGATCTGCCAGCTCGTGCTCCTTTCGATTTCTTCCAGACGGCTGCGCAGCGCGTGCACTTCAGCATTCGTTGCGAGGCGGTCGAGCATCTCGCCAGGGGATGACGCGCCTAGCCGCGCAGCGTGGAGCGTCTCCACAAAGCCTTCCGGATGAACAACGTCCAGGGCCATGAATTGTGCCGTGTCGCCTGTTATCGACGCCCGGTCCATGAGCGCGCGAGCCACCTCTCCACGAGCGAACAGGACCATGCCTTGGCGATAGCGCCAATCGATCCGATCGTCGTACCAGGACTCCGCGCGCAGAAGGTCATGGCACGTGTATCCGACCCGACGGAATCGTGCCGCCCAGTAGCCGAGCCACTGTTCATTGGAACCTGGAATGCCGCCCTGACCCGGGATTCCCGCGCTGAACAGAACCACGTCGCTCAATCCGGTCAGATTCGATATCAGGGTGTCGGCACGCTCATGCGCCACGTACTGTGCGACTTCCAGACAAAGCGCGAGATCGAATCGCTCCTCCAACTCGAGCGACGAGGAGACATCCCGGGTCAGGCATTCGGACGAATCGACATGCATCAGGTCGTCATCGGGAAAGCACAGATCCAGACCCAGGACGCGATCGACTCCGCACAAACGGAACTCGTTCAACCAGCATCCGGTGCCGCAGCCGACATCGACAACGGACCTCAGACCCGGCAGCAACGTGGCCAAGCGTCGTGCCACCACGGATGCGGATCGTGCCGAGACTGCGATTCGCGAGGCATGATAGCCGCGGTCGAACGGGGAATCGAGATCCTGCGTCAACGAGCGCTGCACGAATCTACTCTGGACCACGTCGGTCCGAATCTGCAAAGACTCGCACTCACGGGGCAAAGGGATTTTCGGACTGACCGTATTGAGCGGACTTGCGCACGATATAGGGCATCGTGATCCACTCGCCCAGCTCCCGCTGATCGCCGGAACGGCGGAAGATCAGCGACTTTCCCATGTCCAGCACCAATTCGAAACCCGGCTGTTCGAGCAGCATTCGGCCCAGTTCCTTGACCGAATGTAACTGCATGTCGTCGATCATCAGGAATCCGCCCGGCCGAAGCAGGTAGTTGCAGTAGAAGAAATCCAGAAAGACAAGAGGCCAGTTGTGACTTCCATCGATCAGCGCGAACTCGAACAAGTCGGTCGCAAGCCTCAATTCGGCGAGCTTCGGCAGAATCCACTGAGAACAGTCGACGTAAGCGGACAGAGGGGTTTCATCGATGCCGTTCTCCGCACAGAACGCGCGAATGCGTTCAAAAAGCGCCGGTTCCGGCGCGATGGATACGACCTCGGTCGGCTGCAGGAAAAGAAAGGTGAGAGTCGAATTGCCTGCACCTGTTTCCAGGATCCGGGGCCGTGGCCCGACATGGCTGCGAATGAACTCGTGGAGAGCTTTCAGTTCCTGACCGGAGAATCCCCCGGTGTTCCATGTCAGCCCGCCATCCCACGAATGAAGGCTAGGTGGAGAGGACACATACTGGTCGAAGTTCATTCGGGCGCTGTCCCTGATTGGCCTGTCGGTGGCGATGGATTCACATCACCCGTGCATTGTGAGCGCGACTTCACGGTTCCGACCCGGCTGTCGACAAATAGGACTTCGAAGAATTTCCGAGAGCCGGGCTATCACCTCGCTTCTCTCAATGGACCGGCGAAAGTCTGCACTCCGGTAGCGCCCGATGTCCCCCTCGCGAAACGCATCCACGAGCTGGACCATCGCGGCAGCGACTTCGTTCGGGTCTTCGTTTTCTATCAGCACACCCAAATTGTATTTGGCGGCAAGTCTCCCGACAATGCTGTTTCTGGTCGCAATGACCGGTCGGTTTCCCCATGCGTAGTTCGGCAGGACCCCGCTCATGCAATTGCGCTGGTCTTCCTGATACAGCAGCATGCCCACGTCCGTCGCGTTCATGAACTCGCCAAGTTCACGTTCCGAAAGCACGGCGTAATTCAGTGGGTCATCGGAAGAGCGCAGCGCAACGTGAGCATCGTAACCGGCACGCTCGACCCTACCGCAGACCTCATTTCGCGTGATGTCCTTCGCCCGGCCACCGAGGAGCACGAAGATTTCGCGGCGTCGCGCAGGCGGCACGCGATCAAGGGCATCGAGCATGAGTTCGATTCCCTTGCCCTTCCTGGCTTCCCCGAGTGCAGAAAAGATCACCTGCCCTGGCCGTGCACCGATTCGGCTTTTCACGAGGGTACGATCCCGCCCTACGTAAGAAGCGTGGGTCGGGTGAAGAGGCAGGTACTCCACGTCGTCCAGACCGAACTCCGATTTCAACCGCTCGGCCATCGCCTCCGCCAGAACCATCATGCGAACACGCGAGGAAATCTGCTGGAGATTGGACGCGTGATTGCTGTCCCACGGAAAGCGGTGAAGGATTCCGAAGACCGGCACTTCTGTTTCGGTCAGGAACCGCTTGAATCGGGGCCAGCTGGGGCCGTAGACGAACGCTTCGAGACTCAGGAATGTCACTGACTCCAGAGTCCCGCCTTCCATGAGGTGAAGGAGCTCATCCAGATCCGTGTCTCGCGAATCCCACAGACTGCCTGCCAGTCGGACAAGCTGGCTGGCAGGCAAGTCGCCGTACGCGTCGTACAGAAAGGCATGCGACGAAGAAGCGTCGACGAACAGGTGTTTCGTGGCGTTCGATATCGGTGTGACGAGCCTTCCGATTCCGGATGTCTGCGTGTGCCTGGCCGGGACATGATCCTGTGCAGGTGCGCGCACGAGCGAGTGGGAGAGTCTCTCGAACACCTCGTCCGGCTCGGTGTTCGCGTTGAGAAGGAGCAGCAGCAGGTGGTAGATGAAGTCGATCTGCGCACCGAACGTGCGGGAGTCTCCGTCACAGGCAAGTCGTTCGACCGCCACTTCGATTCCCAGGGCACGAGCGGAGCGCATCAGTTCGTCGCGAGATTGCTCGGCCCACCAAAGTGGGGAGTCGTGAATGAGCGTGGAGACCGCCTGCCACGCCATGCGAGACCGGAAGTAGTTGCGGCGGATGCGATTCTCGTGCACAAGGTGAGTGACGCGCGCATCGGCTGCATAGTACGAGGCCTTTCCGTTTCGCTTGATTTCCAGCTGCGTCCGAATCTCCTCGTCGCTTAGCAGGGTGCGATTTCCCGTGCGCCCAAGGCTCACGTCGAACCCACCGGCGCCGCGCAACGCCTGGACATCGAATGCCATGTTGGTCCCGTACGCGAATTCGAACTCGCTCAAAGGACGGCTTTCCGGCCCGTAGTCGAGCACGGTCAAGCATGCGATGTACTTGTCAGGTACCCACGAGGGGCGCGGCCGGGGCCACTCGGGCTCGATGGGTCCCGCCACAACCGCGGCGCCGGAGGTCCGAAATGCAGCGACCAGCGCTTCGAGCCACTTCGGATCTGGAATTGCGTCATCGTCCATGAACGCGATGAACGGAGTGCGGCATAGATTCATGGCGACATTGCGCGCACGCGAAAGCCCGGGCGGCTCCGACGTCGCCACCTCGATACCCATCTCCCCGGCCATGCTGGCGGCAAACGCGCGTCTTTGCTCCGCATCGTCGGTGTTGTCGACAACGAGCACGCGAAACAGGCGGCGATCCAGCGTCTGTCGGGAAAAGGAACCGAGCGCCCGGTTCAGCAACTCGTATCGGCGATAGGTGCAGATCGCCACAGTGATGATTTCTTCGATCATGCTTGCCCCTCTTCGACTTCTTCGGCAGGATTTTCGCTCACGGTGGCTCTCAGCGCGGCGATATCCGTGTCAAATGACTAGAAGGCCTATGGTGTCACGCGCTCCTGCCATGAGGTAGTGATACCGGGAGAACAGCGTGCCGGTGACTACAAAGAGTGCGTCAGCCTGGGCCGCAGGCATGAGAACAAGAGGAACATCTTCCGTCCGTCGTACCACTCGAACGTGAGACCTGCGAATGATCCCCATGGCGCCGAGCAAGCGTAGAAAGGCAGCCTCCCGCCAACTGTCCACCAGCACCACCACCACTTGCGACGGCTCGAGATGCCGCTTCAGAATGGCGAGATTCACCAGCAGCGCCTTGAATGTTGAGTGACGCAGATGTGTTTCGAGCACGAACTGGCGCCAGCGGGAGGTGATGCGTCGAGCGACACTCAAGGTGGAGTCTCCTAGTGGGCAATTCGACGTGCCAGTCGACGGCGCAAGAACAGGTAACCGAGTCCGGCTGCGCGGGAAAGGTACGTTGCGGCGCCGATTACCGGCATGAGCAGGACAAGTGAAAAGGGAACTTGCTGCCTCAACAGTCGCCGCATCTCCTCCTCTGATGTGCACCTCAGTTCCGCCGTTAGCCGGTGGTCTCGCAGGCGAAGATCGTCGAGAACGCGCGGGTATGCGACGAGTTCACCATCAATCGACTCCATCACGTATCCGTGCCACAGCTCGCGACGAGGTAGATCTGGCACCCAGCGGTCGTTGCGCTGCAACGTACTTCTGCGCCACTCGTCCCGGTACTCGAAGCGGATACGAAACCCGTCCTGGGCATTAGCCCCTGGGACAGCTTGTCGAAGGGCTCGAATCGAGTCGTTTTCGACCAGGGGGAACACTCTTCCTCTGGCCAGTGCATCGAGCGCAGTCGTGGACACTTGGCGGCCGTCATGAGGACCCAGATAGTTGTCAGTGCCTGCCTGACCCGGATGCCAGCTGTGATAGAGGAATTCCTCGCGATGCCAGACCTCCCGCAAACCCTTGTTGACGAGTCGAAAAGTCATGTCGTAGGGCCCACAGACATGTCCGAGGTAGTCTCGATGCTCGTCAGATCCGCCGATGGCGATCAGATCTTTCCTCCGGGCACACATGCAGGCACCGTAGTTGCGCTCGTGTATAGGGTCACGCTCGTCGGACAGTCCGCTTGTAATGCCGCCCGCGTTGTTGATACATCCGCGTCCTGTCACTTCCTCGAATGTGGGATAGGCGAAGGGATAGAGATCCTTGCGAATGTTGCGGAACTGGTCGAGGTGCAGGACCATGTCCGGCGCGAGAGCGAACGCATCGATGATCGCCCGGATGAATCCCGGGCGAACCATCGCATCGGAGTCACAGATCACGCAGATATCGCCGTTGGCGACGAAGATCCCCGCGTTGTACATCAGATGCTTGTGGTAGTAGCAGTCTTCCGGCATCCCCAGAAGCAGCCAGGTGTCCACCTGATCCTCGACGCTGCGGACCGCATTCGACACACGCGGTAGTACTCCACCACGATCACTTCGAACCACTCTCGCGGAACGTCCTGGAGGCTGAGATAGTGCAGCAGGTGGAAACTCTCGCGCACGCTCCAGTCGAGCAGGATAAGGCTTACACGAGGGTTCCGACGCTCGCTCCGTTTGATGAAACTGGGCGCACCGGCATAGCTCGCCGTCGACGGCCGGGAAGTACTGCAGCCGCGGGCAGGCAGCGTTGATTCGTCTCGGTGCCTGGGGCGACCAGCCAGTGTGGCGGGGTTTGAGCCCACCGCCTCAGACGTTTCCGTAGATGGAGTTCTTGATCATCGTGAAGCCTTTGATCAGTTCGGCGATCCCCGCATCCAGAGACATGGACGGTTGGAAACCGGTTGCCTCAAGCTTTGCATTGGACACGATGTAATTGCGTTGGTCCGGATCCTTTCCGACCGGAGCATCGATGAACACAAACTGGGGGAGCTGCTTCTGAATGTGTTCGCAAAGTTCTTTCTTAGAGACGTTGGCGTCGGACAGTCCCACGTTGTAGATCTGCCCGCGCATGCTGCCGAAGTTGGCGAGACCATGCTGGAAGACTCGAGATACGTCGCGAACATGGATGTAGTTCCGCTTGAACGAGCTTTCGAACAGGACGACGAAACGGTCATGGACGGCACGGTAGGTGAAGTCGTTGACCAGCAGGTCGATCCGCATCCGGGGCGACATCCCGAACACCGTGGCGAGCCGGAAGGAGATGGCGTTCTCGCGCTGCATCAGCTCCTGTTCCACGGCAACCTTCTCCTTGGCATAGAGCGAGATCGGCCGCAGCGGCGATTCCTCGGTACAGAAATTGTTCTCGTCACCCGTCCCGTACGCGCTGTTGGTGGTCGGCATCAGCACGCGCTGTTCCTTCGACAGCAGCCGCAGCATGAGGGAAATCGCGTCGTGATTCGTCGTTGTCGCACCCACGGGGTCGAGCGTGCATAGAGGGAGCCCCACGAGAGCGGCCAGCGGTATGACGACATCGGCCTTGGCGAGCAATGGCGCCATCGTGCTCTCGATGCGGATGTCGCCTTTCACGACGTTGAAGCTGGCCTGATGACACACGTGGTTCAAGCTGGACTGCTTGAACATGAAGTTGTCGATCACGGTCACCCGGTGGCCTGCGGCGAGAAGGTCGGGGACCAGCGTCGATCCGAGGTAGCCCGCACCGCCGGTCACGAGGATGTTGTAGGTCATTTCAGCTCCCTGCTGTTTCGTCGAAGTGTGGAATCAGTTCTGCAGCACCGCCGGAGCACGGTGGTAGTCCGCGGGCACGCCGATGTCGATGAAGGTTGCCTGAAACTCCAGGCCGAAGAAGCGCTGATCTGCAGCGAGTGCCGTGGCGAACACCTCTTCCTCGAGTGAGAGCTTGTCACCAGCTCGCAGATCCAGCGCTGCCAAGGATCGCGGGTGCACTAGATAGACGCCACCGTTGGCGAGCCGTCCGATGTCCTCGGTGTTGGATCGAAGCGAGGTGATCCTGCCGTCGGCCTGAACCTGCATGCCCATGTAGCGGCCCGCCTCGCCGGCCCGGAACAGTGAAAAAGTCCAGTCGGGGTCCTCGCCTTGTGCGAATGCCGCAAGTTCCCGCAGATTCACGGCGAAGTAAGTGTCCCCGTTTAACAACAGGAAGGGGGCGTTCGAGTGCAGTTCCCGCGCGGCAAGAACAAGGCCGCCTCCTGTGCCCAGGGGGGTTTCCTCGATCGAGTAGCGAACTGGAACACCGCGATACCGTTCGCCGAAGTGGGCGCGAATCACCTCGTGCATGTATCCCACGGAGAGCACGAACGATCCGACTCCCTGGCCGATCCAGTAGTCGAGAAGGTATTCGAGGAAAGGCCGCCCCTCGATGGGCGCCATGGGTTTTGGCACGTCCGGCACGGTGCTTCTCAACCGGGTGCCGAGCCCTCCAGCAAGGACGATGGCTGCTGTCATTCCTTCACACGGCGTTGAGGATGGCGCAGAGCTCGTCGATTTCGCTGTCCCGCAGATCGGGAAAATTGCCGATGTAAAAGCCGTAGAAGTGGATGTGTTCGGTCTGCGGGAAGTTCAGATGATGGTTGGCCGGGACGATGCCCTTCAGGTAAGGCTGTCTCACCTGGTTGCCTCCGCCGGCGCTGCCACGGCGAAACTCGATACCTTCCGCCCGCATGCGTTCCATCAGGCGCGTGACCAAACTGTCGTCGCCGCGGCGCAGGATGAGGTTGAAGGCGTAGTTGCTGGATCCCTCGGTCTTGAAGTCCGTCCGGTACTTGTTGCTGTCGATCCGGCCCAGGAATCGAAGGAGATTGCGCGTTCGTTGCGCCACATTGGCGTCCAGCCGCTTCAGCTGGCTCCGCCCGAGGATGCCGCCGATCTCGGTGTTGCGCGTGTTGTAAGCAGGGTACGCGAAGATGAAGTCGGGATTCAGCTCCGGATGGGTGCTCTGGTACGCAGCCCGCACCGACGGGTCATCTGCCTCACGGACCATGCCGTGAGATCGCAGCATACGGATCTGCTGGTAAACCTCGGGGTCGTTGGTGCACACCATGCCGCCTTCGATGGTGCTCATGTGGTGCGCGTAGTAGTAGGAGAAGTTCGAGATCCAGCCAATGCTGCCCAGCCTGCGTCCGCCGTGAGTGGCGCCGTGCGACTCGCAGACGTCTTCGATGAGCGGGACGCCCAGCCGCTCAAGCTCTGCCACCAGTTCGTCCGTCAACCCGTCGAACCCCTGGACATGGGTGAGAAACACGGCGCGAGTACGAGGCGTCACGGCGCGGAGAACAGCCGACGAATCCATCGCCAGAGTGCGCGGATCGACATCCACGAACACGGGGGTGAAGCCATTCTGGAGGACAGAAGCCACGTCCGAGATCCAGGTGAGGGGCGGAACGATCACCTCGCCGCCTTGCGGATGCCGGATCTTCAGCACGGCCATGGTGAGCAGGTTGGCCGACGCGCCTGAGTTCACGAATACGCTGTACTTCATCCCGAGCCACTGCGACCACTCGGCTTCGAAGGCCTTCACGTTCGCTCCGTGGGTAAGCTTTGGATCATCCTGCCGGAGATGCTCGATCACGGCGTCGAGATCCTCTCGGAGGATGTTGTTGCGCATCAGCGGAAATTTCATGATCTCCCTTTGAACGGGTGTGGCGCTCTTCTTCGGGCTCGCACGCATCGAGGCCCTGGAGGAAGAAGTCAACTCCACTCACAGCCGCTATTATGGCATCGGGAAGGTCCTTCGCGACGTCGCGCGATGGGCCGCAATGCCAGACGGATGGGAGATCTGCAGGCGATGACGGCCGAGACCGAGCACGTTGCGCTGGTGGGCGGGTCGAGCCAAGTGGCACGATTCCTGGTTCCAAGGTTGGTCCGCAGCGGACGGCGGGTCGACGTCTATTCGCGATCGCCTCCGCCGTGGCAAACGAGCGTTCCGGTCGACGAAGTGAGTCTGCATGAGATCCCCGCAAAGCTTCAGGTGGCCGGTCGTCCCGCAGCGCTCATCTGGTTGCCGCCCCTGCTACTGCTTCCCCCATTGCTCGAAGCGCTCGCGGAGGCAGGCGTCAGACGAATCGTGGCCTTCGGAACGACAGCCATGTTCTACAAAGCGCTTTCGCCGAGTGTCGAAGACCGGGAATTCGCCCGGCGGACTCAGGAGGCCGAGGCGGCCCTCGAGGCGGCTGCTGTCGCGTACGGCCTGGCCTGGACGGTGCTCCGTCCCACCATGACGTACGGGTGTGCCCGCGACGACAACGTGACCAAGATCGCGAACACTGTCAGAAAGCTTCGGTGTTTCCCCCTCGTGGGGGCGAGCGTGCGGACTTCGCCAGCCGGTACATGCCGACGACCTCGCAGCGGCATGCGTGGCCGTCCTGGACAACCCGCTTACGTTCGGCAAGGCCTATGGCGCGAGTGGCGGCGAGACTCTTTCCTATCGTGAAATCGTTGTCAGGGTGTTTCACGCTCTGGATCGCGTGCCTGTCCTGGTTTCGTTGCCCGAACCGGTCCTCAGAGGAATGATCGCGCTCTTGCGACGGCTGCCGCGCTATCGCGGACTGTCCCCCGACATGGCGAAGAGGATGCAACGGGACCTGTGTTTCGATCACGTTGACGCGGCAACGGATTTCGGATATTCGCCTCGGCCTTTCCACCTCGATGCGGAGGCGCTCGGGCTCGTCGGTCCAGTGACGACATCTGCCAAGGAAGAGCATGCCCAGTGAATCCAGGTCACGAATAACCCTAAAGACCCGTCGCCTGATTGCCGAGAACCAGGTGTTCGACGTGTACTTCGATCACATCGTGGAAGACGGCGGAGCCGAAGTCCCGGCCTACCTTGTGGTGGCGCCCAAGGCGGTCTCGGAAGACCTGGTCACCGGCGCGAGCGTGTTGCCGGTCATGGAGGGACGGATCGGATTGCTTCGCCTCTACCGCCATGCGATCGGCGAGCTCACGTGGGAAGTCCCGCGAGGATTCGTGGAGGCCGGTGAATCGCCGGGAGATGCCGCGGCCCGCGAACTCGAGGAAGAGGCGGGCTTGATCGTGGACAAGGACGACCTGATCGATGCCGGACGAATGACGCCGGAGGCGGGCATTCTCGCTGCACGCGTGGCGCTGTATATCGCACAGGACTGCCGGCGGGTGAGGGAATACGCCGCCGATGAGCTCGGGCACACGGATTTCGTCTGGTTCTCGATCGACGAGGCCCTTGACATGGCGCATGGCGCGCAGATCCAGGACCCGTCGACACTGCTGCTGATTCACCGATTTGCCCTCGATCGGTCGCGCCGGGGGCGGTAGTCGCGTTTGATCCTACGGATGCACACCATCCACAAGAAGCGTTCGACACAAGAACCGCAGTTTCCCAGTCCCTTCGGCCTGTGGACAATGGCTTTCCTCTACGCCCTGGCCACCGCCCTCGCGTTCCAGAAGGTCGTGCTGCCGCACATGCCGGCCCTGCATGGCGCCCATGGCCTCCTCAAGAACGACGCGTTGTTCTTCCACGAACGAGCCGTGGAACTCGCGGCGCGGATCGGCGAGGGAGGATGGTCCGAGCTCGGCTTGCTGTCCTTCGGGGGCCTCTCCGGAAACATCAAGCTCCTGGCCGCGGTGTACGCGCTGTTCGGGATCGACCCAGCCTGGTTCCTGCCGATCACCTGCGCCCTCCATGCGCTGGCGGCGGTGCTGCTTTATCGCCTGGGCGCACTGCTCTGGCCCGGCAGGACCGGTCAGCTCGGCGGACTGATCGCGGCGATCCTTTTCACACTCTCGCCCACATCCCTTCAGTGGTACGGCCAGAACCACAAGGATTCGTTCGCGATCGCCGGCACCCTGCTCATCGTGTCCGGCTGGATCCGGTCGCTGGTTCCGGACTGGAGTAGCATCCGGCAACTCGCGCGCAGCGCCCTCATGACTCTGGCCGGCGCTCTTCTGGTCCTGTTCGTCCGGTCGTATCTCCTTCAGATCCTTCTGCTGGGCATGGTGGTGGGCACGCTCGCCGCATGGGTCGTCGGTGCGCTTCGAGCGCGGGTCGAGGAAGGCGACGCCCTGTCGATTCCGAGAGCGTTGCTTCCCGTCGTGATCGTGGCCGCGACGTTCGTCGCGTCACCGAAGCACGAGGTGGTCGAACTGGTTCTTGCGGTGGAAGACATCACTGCACCGGACAGCACACCGTGGGCGTGGCAGTCCACCGGCGGGATTCCCCGGTCCATAGATCATGCCCTGCAAAAGCTGTCCACCTCCAGAGCGCATTTCGCCTCCAGTGGCCATGCCGCGGGGTCCCTCGTCGATGGCGGCCGGCTGCCTGCCAACGCGTTCGATGCCCTGGCCTACATGCCCCGGGCGCTGGCCATCGGACTGTTCGCTCCCTTTCCCGGCTCCTGGGTGGAAAACCCCACCGCGGTCCGCTTGATCGGCGCGTTCGAAACGCTCGTGTGGTACGGCTTCTTCCCCGGCATTGCGTTGTTCGTCCTCCGCCGTCCCTCCGTGAAGCTGTTCGCCTGTCTGGGCTTTGCCGGCGTCTCGCTCACGATCATGGGCTATGCGGAGCCGGTCGTGGGGACGCTCTACCGTCTCCGGTTCGGAATCTGGACATTGCTGCTGCTCACAGGCGCAGCGGGCTGGGCTCATCTCGCCCTTCGCGTGCTGGACCGGCTGGACGGCAAGCGGGAGGGCGCATCCGGACATGGCTCGACCGGATCCCCGGGGCCGCGGAGCGTGCTGTCCCGCGTCGCCGCAGACGGGAGCGTCGTGATGCTCCTGTGGGGGCTCACGCTGATCGGGTTCCTGCTGCGCGACCTCGTGCTGATCGGTTCGGCGGGACTCGGCACCGCCACGGGCGCCTTCTTCGCGGCCGCCATGGTTCCGATGTTCTTCTTCGCGTTTCTCTCGGCGCCGATGTCCGATGCGATGACGGGTTCCTATCTCCACGCCAGTACCGAAGTACGTCGCGGAATCGTCCGTTCGATACTGGGGTGGTCGGCGCTTCTCTTCGCCTCCGTGGGCGGTTGTCTGTTCGTGCTCGCCGAACAAGTCATGGGGTGGGTCCTGTCAGGGGCCGATGCCGATACGGTTGCGGAGTCCGCCGGGATGCTGCGCTGGAATCTCCCGGTCTTCGTCTTTTCCGGCTGGACCGTGGTCGGTGCCGCCGTTCTCAATGCCGGCCGCAGATCCCGTGTGGTGGCGGTGGCCCAGTTCTGCGTACCGGTCGTCACCATTGCCACGTTCCTGGCGCTCGAGTCGCGGCTGGGCGTCAAGGCCATCATCTTCGGCATGCTGGGCGGCATGGCCGCCAACACGTTGATCGTCACCCTGGCGGCGGCGCGCAGCGGTGTGGCGTTGCTGCCGTCCCTGGCTCTGAAGGGACTGCCTGTGCGTGTGATCGGTCGGCGATACGTGGCGCTGGGATTCGCAGCGCTCTTCACGGCAGCCATCGTCCCGCTCAATTTCGGATTCGCCGGGGCACTGGGGTCGAGCGAAGTGCCCATCTGGGCCTTCGCGTCAAAGCTCGTGCAGGTGTTCACCACCACGGTGGGCTTTGCCATCGGTGCGGTCGCGCTTCCCCACCTGGCCACACTTGCGGCGTCTCACAGCCGCGCTCAACTGCGGGATGACACGTGGTTCCTGCTCGTCATCGGCACCTGGCTCTGGTCTGTGCGCCCTGCTGGTCGATTCCTGGCCGAGCCGGTGGCGCTCGCGCTGCTGGTGGGAGGCAACGTGACGGCCCCTGACGCCCTGCAACTGGCCGACGTGCTGAAGATCGGCGCACTGCAGTTGCCGTTCGTGGTGACCAGCACCATCCTGATCAAGACGGCTGCCGTCGCAGGTGCGGCGTGGCGCGCAACGCTGTCCGCGGCTGCCGGTCTGGGAGTGAACGCTGTGGCGAACCTCCTGCTTGTTCCCGACGGCGGAGTCCACGGCCTTGCCCTGGCGTCCACGGCGGGAGCTGCCATGACAGCCGTGACGCTTCTGCTCCTCGCGCGCAGGCGCGCCGATCTGGCATATCGCGAGGTAGGTCTCATGTGCGCCGCCTGGCTGGGCGTCGCCTGCCTGGGAGCGGCGGTAGGCGGCGACAACGTCGTTCTGGCTCTGGTTTCCGTCACCGCCTTGATTGTCCTCGTCCGGTTGCACTGGACCACCATCCTCGAACGCACAAGGGTTGTCTCATGACGCATGCGGCCCGAAAGGCTGTGTTTCTCGACCGCGACGGCACACTCAACGTCGAGAAGAACTACCTTTACCGATACGAGGACTGGGAGTGGATTCCGGGAGCGCAGGCCGCCATTCGCTCGCTCAACCGGCTCGATCTGGACGTCATCGTCGTCACCAATCAGGCAGGGATCGCGCGGGGGTACTACAGCGAGGCGGATGTGCATCGACTGCACGCGCAGGTCGACAGGGATCTGGCCGCCTCGGGAGCTCGCGTGTCCGCCTACTACCTCTGTCCCCACCATCCGGAGTACGGCGAGAGGGTCCATTGCCTGTGCCGCAAACCTCTCCCCGGCATGCTGGTGCAGGCCGCCCACGAACACGGGATCGACCTCACGCGATCCTGGATGGTGGGTGACCGGGAATCCGACATGGAGGCCGCCCGCCGATGTGGCGTTCGGCCCCTGCTCGTGGCGACCGGCTACGGCGAGCAGACCCGGCACCATTTCGAGCCCGACGTTCCCTATTTCCCTTCCGTCGCGGAAGCCGTGCGCTGGATTGAAACGCACTGATCCGCGCTCGGAACGGATCACTCACCGCTCAGCGCCCGCGGTTTCCGGGGCTGCGAGTGACGGTAACTCCTTCCTGAGTGCCGGGTCGCCCCGCCTGGACATCGTCGAATGGATCCGGGGCCTCTACAATCGAGAAAATGCGATGGCATTCGTCAGTTGCCCATCGCACGCCGGTCGCGGCCGACCACAGCCTGGTCGCTGCATGGACTGGTGAACGTAGTATCGAGGCAGGATCACCATGACCCAAAGCGCATCCGCGCAAATCGATCGGCGGACTTACGGAGGCGCATGCGCCTCGGTCCACGGTACTCAACAAGGACGGCAACGGCCTGAAGGGTGCCATGTCCGTCGATGCTGCGGAGCGTTGCGAGGCGCATTGGCCACGGAGAGCGGGCGGGTGGGCGGGAACCTGGATTCATTGAGGTCGTGTCGGGAAGGCCGTCGCACGGAAGCATGAAAGCTCTTGCCACTGTCGCCTCGGGGAGGGTGCTGCAACTGCTTGCGGCATACCTCACGTTGAAGCTGTCGACGAGCCTGATGACGCCGGAACAGCTTGGGCAGTTCAACCAGATGCTCGCTTTCGCAACCCTCCTGGCCACCGGCATCGTCGTTCCTCTGGTCGTGTACTTCGCCAGAGGAATCGTGGGCTGGGTGGAGTCCCGCCAGTTCCGACGCAAGCTCCGGATGGTCATGGCAGCCATTGCCGCGGCGACGTTCGTCCTCGTTCCAGCCGGCGGTGTCGTTCAGCACTCCCTGCAGCTCGTATACGGGGTGGGTTCCGGCTGGTTCCTGCTGCTGCTGACGGTGTACGTCTTCGGTTTTCCTTCCTATACATTGATGCTCAACTGCTGTTCCATTCTCGGTCAACGCGTCCGGAGCGCCGCCTACGCCAATGTGGCCGCCTGGGGTGGTCTCGCGATGGCCGTGGTCCTGTTCGGCGCCGGCGGCACGCCCTGGCACTGGGCGCTGGGTCTGTTCTGCGGTTATCTGCTTTCCGCACAGTCGTTGTGGATCATCGCTCCCGACGCAGGCTGGCGTGCGGCGGAAACGCCGGCAACGCCGCTTTCGCTGCGTCCGCGGGCGGTGTGGTCGTTCGTCTGGCCGCAGGTGGTGATCTTCTCCCTCTGGTGGACGCAGTCCCAGAGCTATCGTTTCGTGCTGGCAGATGTCAGCTCCGTGGCGGCAGTCGGTCTCTTCTTCGCCGCGTACTCTCTCGTCTCGGTTCCGTTGCAGACGTTCGAGGCGGCGTTCAACGAACTCTATTCCCCCCTGCTGTATCGCGGGTTCGATGCCGGCGGCGGCGCCGGGCCGGTCTCTCAGTGGAATCGGTACGTCGCCGCCTACATGCCTGCCGTTGCCCTCTTCGGAGGGTGTCTGGCGGGCTGTGCGCCGCACTTGTCGCGCATCGCCCTGGGCGACGCCTTTCAGCCAGCTGCAGCGTTCTTCGTGTGGCCCGCCATTGCCGAGATCGGCCGTGCGCTTTCCTCGGTCAATCACACGCTCGGCGTGGCGAAAGTCGATATGCGTCACGCGATCGTTCCTGCCGTGGTGGGCGCCATTGCCGGACCTCTGCTTGTCGCGGAATGGGGTCCGGGAGATCCCCTGGCCGGAACGGGTGCAGCCCTCTGTGCGGCAAGTTTGCTCGTGCTCGCAACGGTCTATGTGGTCACCCGCCGAACGGCCGGTGTTCGCTGGCCATGGTCACGTCTCTTGTCGGGCGTGGCGGGCGGCGGCGCCGTGTGGCTCGCAGGCCTGTGGCTGGACTCGGTCATGCCCGGGACCGCCTGGGCGGCAGCGGGCGCCTGTCTGCTTCTCGTCGGAGTCACGAGCCTGGTGCTTTACGTCATGGCACGTCCGTGGCTCCGGCAACTGCGCGCAGTCAGGTGACGGCGCACAACTCCGCCGCATTCCTTTCGCCCGGCGGTGCTCCCGACAACCGTTGGCCGTTAAACTAACGGTTTTCCGACGATATTCCATGCCGATCGGTTTGCACCCCACGCTGCGCCTGCTTCTTCGCTGGTCCGGGATCGCGGTGAATGCGCGGGGCCTCCTCTCGCTGCACCGATTGCCGCGCTTCCTGTCGCAGTGGAGGCGATATTCCGCGTCGGCAGACATGCCCGCTCCGCTGCTCGATTCCTATCCGTGCCTGTCGGATGCGACACCTCGAACGCCCTTCGATCCCCATTACTTTCACCAGGCCGCCTGGCTCGCCCGCTGTCTGGCGCAAGCGCGTCCCGCTCGCCACGTCGACATCGGCTCGGACGTCGGCATGATCGCCGTGCTGAGCGCATTCGTGCCCGTGGAGTTCGTCGACTATCGTCCCATCGAGGTCGAGTTGAGCGGCCTCACGCCGAAGGCAGGGAATCTGACGGCCTTGCAGATGCCCGAGGGCAGCATTGCCTCTCTGTCCTGTCTTCACGTCATCGAACACGTGGGTCTTGCCCGCTATGGGGACCCATTGGACCCCGCCGCACATCTGCAGGCGGCATCGGAACTTGCCCGGGTGCTCGCCCCTGGCGGGAACCTTTACGTGAGCATGCCCGTGGGACGCGAACGGACGTGTTTCAACGCGCATCGGGTGTTTTCGCGTGCGACCGTGGAACGGATGTTCGGGTCCCTGCGGCTCGAAAGCGTCTCGCTGGTGGACGATGCGGGCGGCCTGCGGGCCGCGGCGTCGCACGACGAGGTCGATGCGTGCGACTACGGCTGCGGACTGTTCCAGTTTCGCAAGGGGCCATCCGGAGACGAGGTGGGAATCTGATGCCGTCGCCGGACCGCAAGGCGTGCACGCGCAGGATCGCGCACTGATGGAGTTCCCTGATCTGTGCGCCGTCGCCGCGCCCCGCCTGTCGGTCATCACGCCCTCCCTCAACCACGCGAAATTCCTGCGGGACACCATCGAGACGGTCGCGAACCAGTCGTTCCGCGACTTCGAGCACATCGTGATCGACGGCGGATCGACCGACGGCACGGTCGACATCCTCAAGTCCTACCCGCACGTGCGCTGGATCTCCGAGAAGGACCGCGACATCGTCGACGCCTATCGCAAGGCCATCGCCCGCGTGCGCGGCGATTGCGTCATCCAGTGCTGCGTGTCGGACGGCTTTCACGACCGGCACTGGTTCGCCAGGGCGGTGGCGGCTCTGGACGCGGACCCGCAGGTCTCGCTGGTCTGGGCGCTGCCCCAGTACATGACCGAGGCGGGAGCGCTCCAGGCCGTCGCGTATCCCGATTTTCTGGAGGATCCGCCGCCGCAGAAGGCGGCCTTCCTGCCGTTCTGGTGGGCCACCCGGATGCCGTTTCCCGAGAGCAACTACTGCGTCCGCGCGCATGTCCTCGACCGGCATTTCCCGACGGAGCATTCGCCCGAGCACCACAGGATCCATCCGCACCTGGGCTTCATGTACGAGTTCATGGTGAACGGATATCTCCCTGCGTTCCTCCCCGAGGTCGTGAGCTTCGGGCGTCTCCACGCCGATCAGCGCGGCAAGCGCCTGTGGCACGTCGAGCGGCCTGCGCAGCTCCGATACAACGCGGACGTCGACACGCATCGGACACAGGTGGCCGCCGGCACCGTGCCGATGGTGTTCCGCGATGGCGCCGGACAGCCCATACGGACGCTTTCGCCAGCGGATGCCAAGGCGCAGGCGCGGTCCTGCTGGAAGATCCGCGTGGCGCGCTCGGTGTTCCTGCGGACGCCGCCCTACCAGCTGGCGAGACGGGCGCTGCAACGTCTGGGGCTGCGCCGGCCCGTTCCGCGGACCTGATCCATGTCCTTCGACTCACTGCGGCAGCGGCTGGCCCATTCGCGATTCCTCGCCTTCAATGCGGTGTCGCGCGATGCCTGGGTGCGTGCGCGCGCGGCCGAAGTGCCGTCCGGGTCGAGGGTTCTCGATGTCGGGGCGGGATCATGTCCCTACCGGTCTGCGTTCTCCCACTGCCGCTACGAGACCCAGGATTTCGCTCAGCTCGATGCCGATCAGTTGAGGTACGGCGGTTACGGCGCGATCGACTACGTCTGCGATGCCCGCGCCATTCCGGTCCCCGACGGCACATTCGATGCCGTCCTGTGCACGGAGGTCCTGGAGCATGTTCCCGAACCCGTCGCCGTGGTGAA
Source organism: Betaproteobacteria bacterium (assembly GCA_016713305.1). Lineage (NCBI taxonomy): Bacteria > Pseudomonadati > Pseudomonadota > Betaproteobacteria > Betaproteobacteria bacterium. The sequence continues at coordinate 454,176 of JADJPK010000004.1, read as the reverse complement.
GGAGATCGCCCGGGTCCTGCGGCCAGGCGGCCGCCTCATCCTGACGGCGCCGCTGGGTTCGGGCATCCATCAGGAGCCCTATCACTACTACGGCGGCTACACGCCCTACTGGTACCGCGACTTCCTCGCGGCGGCAGGATTCGAATCCATCGGCATCGAGCCGAACGCGGGCTCCTTCCAGTTCTTCGCCCAGGAGTGCATCCGGTTTGCCCGCACCACCCGGCCCTTCCGGCTGGGCATGCCTTTCCTGCTGGAGCTTCTCTGGGCCCCTCTCTGGATGCTCCTGTTCCCGTTGCTGGTGGTTCTCTTCCCGGCCGTGTGCAGCGTCCTCGATCGATATGACACGGAGCACCGGTTCACCGTCGGCTACCACGTCACTGCCGTCCGCAGCGGCCCGTCCGGCGCATGAGCTCCCGGGAGTACTCGAACCGGCCGCGGGTCGTCGTGAAGATCGTCGGCGGGCTGGGGAACCAGCTCTTCTGTTATGCGACGGCCCGGGCGCTCGCGCTCCGTGGTGAGGCGGAACTGGAACTGGACGTCGATTTCTTCCGCTCCGACGTACGGTACGAACGTGAGTACCGGCTCGACCGGTTCGTTCTCGCGCCGCATCGTCTGCGAAGCACACGCCGATGGCTCCCCCGCGCGCTCGATCTGCGCTGGTGGCGGGTGAAGCGATTGCTCGCGCGTCACGGGCTCGTGCCTGGACAGCGCGCGGTCGTAGAGGAAGGCGCCAAGCATTTCCACGACGAATTGCTCGGCATGCGGTGGACCGGCACGCTGCTGCTCGACGGCTACTGGCAGGACGAGCGGTACTTCCGGGATGCGCGAGCGCAGCTGCTTTCGGAGCTGCGCGTCGCCCGTGAGCCGGACGAGCGTCATCGGTCGCTCGGGCAGGCGATGCAGGCCTCGCATTCGGTGGCCGTTCACTGCCGCCGGCATCACCACCGTCTTGCCGACGGTTCCGTTCACGCGGCGAACGGCCGGACCGGACTCGACGTGCAGTACTATCGGCGCGCCCTGGAGCAGCTGTCGGCCCGGGTGCGGCCGGATCATCTGTATCTGTTCGGGGACGAGCCGCAATGGCTGAGTGCTGCGGTGCCGGAGGGCGTTCAGGCGACGGTCGTCGACTGGAACGGCGGACCCGGCGGCGAGGTCCGGGATCTCTGGCTCATGACGCAGTGCCGGCACTGCATCGTGTCGAACAGCACGTTGAGCTGGTGGGGCGCGTGGCTCGGCAGCGAGGCGGACCGGATCGTCATCGCCCCGAGGCCGCAGGACCTGGAGTACTGGGTGCCTAACGCCCGCAGCTGGCAGGAGATCGACTGGTGAACGCCGATCGCGAACCCTTGTCCCTCTGACGGAGACTCATGGCATCCCTCATCACACGGCTGAAGCGGCGCGCGCTGCGCGAGGCGGGCATCCACTATCGGAAGTCCTACGCCCAGTGCGGCGAGGACATGATCGTGCGTTTCGTCTTCGACGCCCTCAAGGTGGATCGCCCGCGCTTTCTCGATCTTGGCGCGCATCACCCCACCTACCTCAGCAATACGTATGCGCTCTACGCGGAGGGCAGCCGTGGCGTCAACGTCGATGCCTCGCCGGCCGCGATCGCCGCATTCCGCCGGACGCGTCCCGACGATGTGAATCTCAACGTCGGTGTCGGCACCGAGCCCGGCGAACTCGATTTCTACGAGATGTCCGTCCCTACCCTGAGCACGTTCTCCGAGACGCAGGCGCGCAGATACGAGGCCGAGGGCGGCGCCAGGATCGTCGGCACGCGCAAGGTGCCGGTCAGGACCTTTCACGATCTGGTGCGCGAACACTTTCCCGTCACACCCGATTTCGTTTCCCTGGACGTCGAAGGCCTGGACGTGGCGATCCTGCGTTCGATCGATTTCGCTGCGTGCCGGCCGACCGTGTTCTGCATCGAGACGCTCACCTATTCTTCCGAGCGGCAGGGCGATCGCATCGACGAGATCGATCCGATCATGATGGCGGCGGGCTATCTGAAGTACGCCGACACGCACGTGAACACGATCTACGTCGTGGAGTCCGCGTGGCGCCGACGATGAATGCGGGCGATGAGGGCCCGCCGCTCGTCACCATCGCGTTGCCCGCATGGAACTCCGCCACCACGCTGCACCGGACGCTCGCATCGGTGCTGCGGCAGACGTTCCCTTCGTGGGAATTGCTGGTGATGGACGACGGCTCTTCCGACGACACCGTGCGCATGGCACGCGACACCGGGGACCCCCGGGTGCGCGTGCATGCCGATGGACGGCACGCCGGCCTCGCCACCCGGCTGAATCAGGCCATCGACCTGGCCCGGGGCCGGTACTTCGCGCGCATGGATGCGGACGACATCGCCTATCCGCAACGGCTTCAGACGCAGCTCGCGTTTCTCGAGGCTCATCCCGACGTCGATCTCGTGGCCGCGCGCGCCCTGGCGTTCCGCGGCAACGGGCAGGCGATCGGTCTGCTTCCGTTTCGCGGAACGCACGAGGCCATCTGCGCGCGTCCGTGGAGCGGTATCCCCATGCCGCACCCCACGTGGTTCGGACGCATCGAGTGGTTCCGCCGCCACCGCTATGCCGTGCCGGATGCGCTTCGCGCGGAAGATCAGGAACTGCTCATCCGCGCATTGCCCGGCAGCCGGTACGCCGCGTGTCCCGAGATCCTGCTCGGCTACCGGCAAGGCGCCTATTCGCTGACCCGTCTGCTGAAAGGACGATACGGGCGCGCGCGCGCCTATGCTCGCAACGCGCTTCCGCGGGGTGAGTGGCTCGGACTCGCGGCCTGCACCGGCGTGACCTTGCTGAAGGCGGGAATCGACGTGCTCGCGGCCATGCCGGGTTGCGATGCCCTGTTCTTCCGCCGCATGGGCAGGATGCCCGACGCAGCGGATCTGCAGGACTGGAACGCGTTGTGGTCCCGGCTCGGCACGGCGTGAAGCCCGGGACACGCGGAGAGCGCGGCTGATGTGCGGAATCGCCGGTTTCTGGCGCCCGGGTCCGATGATCGCGGAGGCAGCCGAGGACGAGGTTCGCGGCATGGCGCGGACCATCGGCCATCGCGGCCCGGACGACGACGGGATCTGGTGCGATGCCGCCGCAGGCATCGTCCTGGCCCACCGCCGCCTGTCGATCGTCGATCTCTCCCCCGAAGGCCACCAGCCCATGTCGTCCCGCGATGGCCATCGGGTCATCGTCTTCAACGGCGAGATCTACAACTTCCAGGAATTGCGCGCCGAACTGGATCGGGGCGGCGGTGCCGATTGGCGAGGACATTCCGACACGGAGGTGATGCTGGCCGCGATCGGGCGTTGGGGCGTGCGGCGTGCCCTGGAACGCATGACCGGGATGTTCGCCTTTGTGCTGTGGGACCGCCGTTCGCGCACCCTGGTGCTGGCCCGCGACCGCTTCGGTGAGAAGCCGTTGTACTACGGCTGGTCGGGAAGCACGTTCTTCTTCGCCTCGGAACTGAAGGCGCTGCGCGCGAGCCCTGCGTTTCGCGCCGAGATCGACCGCGAGGCGCTGGCCCTGTATGCGCGGCATGCCTGCGTGCCGGCCCCGCGCTCCATCTACCGGGGCATCCGCAAGCTGACCCCCGGGCATGTGCTCGAGATCCCCGAAGCGCAGCTGAACCGACGCGAGACGGTGCCGTCGCAGGCCTACTGGTCGCTCGCCGCCGCCGTCGAACGCGGGCGGTCACAACCCTTCGCGGGATCGGAGGCCCAGGCGGCCGACGCTCTCCACGCATTGCTCGGAGGCGTCGTGAAGTCGCAGATGGTGGCCGATGTGCCGCTGGGAGCGTTCCTGTCCGGCGGCATCGATTCCTCCACCATCGTCGCGCTCATGCAGGCCGCCGGATCGAGACCGGTCAAGACGTTCACGATCGGTTTTCGCGAAGGCGATTACGACGAGGCTGCCGATGCCCGTGCCGTCGCCGCCCATCTGGGCACCGATCACACGGAGTGGATCCTGTCGCCGGAGGAAGCCCGTGCCGTCGTCCCGCGACTGGCCCATCTATACGACGAACCGTTCGCCGATTCGTCGCAGATTCCGACGCATCTGGTCTCCGCTCTGGCCCGGCGTCACGTGACCGTGAGCCTCTCCGGAGATGCCGGCGACGAGGTCTTCGGCGGCTACAACCGTCACCGCCTCGCGAGCCGCCTGGACGCGTGGGGGCGGCGCACGCCCGCCGCGCTTCGGCAGGCTGCAGCGGCCCTGCTGCGCGGGATTCCTCCGGGGGCGTGGGATGCCGCGGCGCGAACGGCCTCCCGTGTCGTTCCGTCCCTGAGCGTCCACCGAGCGGTGGGCGACCGGGTTCACAAACTGGCGGGCCTGCTGGGCGCCGCGGATGCCTCGCGGCTCTACGAGCAGCTGACTTCGATCTGGCCCGAGGGATTGGTCCGGGGCAGCGGGACAGCCGCAAGCGACTGGCTTTCCATGGACGTTCCTGCCGGGCTCACGTCGGCCGAGTCCATGATGTTCCGCGACACGCTGGGGTACCTGCCCGACGATATCCTCGTCAAGGTCGACCGTGCGGCGATGGGGACGAGTCTCGAAACCCGCGTGCCGTTCCTCGACCATCGCGTCGTCGAATTTGCATGGACGCTACCGGCGTCCTTCAAGGTCGATGGCCGGCGGGGAAAGAAGATCCTGCGCGAGGTCCTGTTCAGACACGTGCCGCGTGAACTCGTGGAACGTCCCAAGATGGGCTTCGGCATTCCGCTCGACGCGTGGCTGCGGGGCCCGCTGCGCGAGTGGGCGGAATCGCTGTTGGACGAGGCGCGCCTGAGGCGGGAAGGTTTCCTCGATCCCATGCCCATCCGCCGCTGCTGGACAGAGCACCAGTCCGGCGCCCGCAACTGGCAACACCGTCTGTGGGTCGTGCTAATGTTCGAAGCATGGCTCGATACGTGGGGCAGGGGGCTCACCGGGTGAACGCACCGCGGCTGCTTTTCCTCATCAGCGAGGACTGGTTCTTCTGCTCCCACCGTCTGCCGCTCGCCATTGCCGCGCGCGAGGCGGGTTACCACGTTACCGTTGCCACGCGTGTCACCAGGGACGGTGACCGTATCCGCGATGCCGGTCTCGATCTCATCCCCCTCCACTGGTCGCGACGCAGCACCCATCCTCTGCGGGAGTGGTCCGCGCTGCGGGAGGTCGTGAGCGTCTTCCGGCGCGTGCGGCCCGACATCGTTCACCAGGTCGCGATCAAGCCGGTGTTGTACGGATGCATCGCGGCACGCCTGACGGGCGTTCCGGCGGTCGTCAATGCGGTCGCGGGACTCGGTTACGTCTTTGCCTCACGCGATCTCAAGGCGCGCGCGCTGCGCCCGGTGGTGCGTGCGGCGTTCCATCTGCTGCTCGACCGCGACAATGCGCGGCTCATCCTGCAGAACGCCGATGACGTCGAACACTTCGTCCGCGAGCGCATCGTCCACCGTCCCAGGGTCACGCTCATCCGGGGTTCCGGTGTGGATCCCGACCGCTTCACCGTCGTACCCGAACCCGACGGAGACCCGCTCGTGGTCCTGCCGGCACGCATGCTGCGGGACAAGGGCGTGGAGGAGTTCGTGGCCGCGGCGCGGTCCCTCAGGCGTTCCGGGGTTGCCGCGCGCTTCGCGCTGGTCGGCTCGCCCGATCCCGAGAACCCGGCGTGCATCGACGAAGCGCAGCTGAAGGCGTGGGAAGCCGAAGGGGTGGTGGAGTACTGGGGATGGCGCACGGACATGACCGCCGTCTTCCAGCAGGCGCACGTGGTCTGTCTGCCTTCCTATCGCGAGGGACTGCCCAAGGCCCTGATCGAAGCGGCCGCGTGCGCGCGGCCCATCGTGACGACCGACGTTCCCGGTTGCCGGGAGGTCGTGCGCGACGGCGACAACGGTTTCCTGGTTCCCGCGCGCGACGATGCACGCCTGGCCGATGCGCTTCGCAGGCTGGTGGCATCCGGCTCGCTGCGAGAGCGCATGGGAAGGCGGGGGCGCGAACGGGCGGAGCAGGAGTTCTCGCTCGACCGCGTCATCCGCGAGACGCTGGATGTCTATCGCAGCGCTGCCGGTGCCGTGGAACACCGGCTGTCCGCGCCACTGCCGCAGGCGTCCGACCGGCGGGTGAGATCCTGATCGCGCTTGCCGCCTTCGCCGTGGGTGCCTCGGCGTGTCTTGTGGTGATCGTCTGGCTGCTCCGGTCCGGCCGCGCATCGCGGGTTCTGGACCGTCCCAACGAGCGCTCGCTCCATTCGACTCCCGTTCCCAGGATCGGCGGGCTGGGCATCATGGCCGGTGTGCTGCCCGCGCTGCTGATCGCCGGGATGCCCTGGACCGTGGTGAGCGCCACGGCATTCCTCGCAGCCGTGTCGTTCGCGGACGATCGCAAGGGGCTGCCCATTGCCGCGCGATTCGGCGCCCATTTCGTCGCCGCAGGGCTGCTTCTCGCCGCCGTGGCGGGCGGCGCCTGGTCCTGGTTCGCGGCCGGGGCCGCGGCCCTCGCCGTCGTCTGGATGACGAACCTCTACAACTTCATGGACGGTTCGGACGGACTGGCGGGAGGCATGGCCCTCATCGGCTTCGGTGCGTACGCTGCGGCGGCCGGGATGTCCGGTGACGCCATGCTGCTCACCGCCTCGATCGGCATCGCGGCCGCTGCCGCGGCCTTCCTGCACTTCAATTTCCACCCCGCCCGGGTGTTCATGGGTGATGCCGGCTCCATACCGCTGGGCTTTCTCGCCGCATCCCTCGGGCTGCTGGGCTGGGCGCGTGGCGCGTGGCCGCTGTGGTTTCCGGCGGTCGCCTTCGGCCCGTTCGTGGCCGACGCGAGCGTCACGCTGATCCGCCGCATGGCCCGGGGCGAGCGCTTCTGGGAGGCACACCGTTCGCACTACTACCAACGGCTGGTCCAGCTCGGCTTCGGCCACCGGCGCACGGCACTCGCGGAATACGGGCTGATGGCGCTGTCCGCCCTGGTTGCGCTGCTGGCCTGTCGCGCCACCCCTGCCGCACAGGCGATCGCTGCCGTGGCGCTCGCCGCCGTCTACGCCGTGGCCGGTGCCTGGGTCGACCGGAGGTGGCATCGCTTCGCCGCCGCGCGGAATCGGCAGGAGGCAGGCGAGTGAGCGCCGCGCCTGCGGGGCAGGCCGCTCGATTGAAGACAGCACGGCGCTGCACCTACAATTCCGGATTGCTTCACGAGAGCCGGGTCCAGGCGATGGAGTCACGGGACCGCGCCTGCCGCATGCCATTCGGAACTTGCCGAGCCGCACCTTGGCGCGTCGCGGAACCGTCGTCTGTCCCGTCGACCCTGCCGGATCACGAGGCGTCCCGCCCCTGCGGCGCGGCCGTATCCGAGAGAACTCCTTGGACAACCTGAAGGCCTTCGGCCGGAACTTCACCGCGTTCTTGCACGACATCGTCGCCTGCGCCGCGGCATGGGTGTTCGCTTTCCTGCTGCGATTCAATTTCGAGACGCCGCCGGAGTTTCTCGCCAGCATGTGGTCGAAGCTCCTCTGGATCCTGCCGGCCCAGGCCGCCATCTTCTGGCGTTTGAGTCTCTATCGCGGGCTATGGCGCTATGCCAGCCTCACGGATTTCCGCCGCATCGTGGTGGCCGCAGCCATGGGGGCGATGACCATCGCCCTCGTGCTCTTCTTCTTCCAGCTGCGTGAAACGCCGCGTTCGGTGCTGGTCCTGTATCCGATCCTGCTCATCGCCATCATGGCCGGCAGCCGGGTTCTCTACCGCGCCTGGAAGGAAGGCCACCTGGTCCGGCTGTCGCGCCTCGATGCCAAGCGCGCCATCGTTCTGGGGGCGGGCGGGGCTGCCGCGCGGTTGCTGGAGTCCGTCGCCCGCAACAATGAATGGCTCGTGGTCGGCATGCTCGACGACGACCCCGCCAAGCAGGGGCGCGAGATCCATGGTGTGAAGGTGATCGGCCGGCTGCAGGATCTTCCGCGGCTCGCCCAGACGCTGGACGTGGGGCTGGCAGTGATCGCCCTGCCGGGGCAGTTGCACGGCGCGCGCAAGCGCGCCATCGAACTGTGCCGCGAGGCCAGGGTCAAGGCCATGACCGTGCCTTCCTACGACGATCTCGTCTCCGGACGCGTCAGTCTGTCCGCCATGCGGCCGGTGGAGGTCGACGATCTCCTCGGGCGCGATCCGGTCGAGCTCGACAGCTCCGGCCTCAAGCAGTGGCTCGAAGGCGCGGTCGTGATGGTGACGGGAGCGGGCGGGTCCATCGGATCCGAACTGTGCAGGCAGGTGGCCCGCTACAGGCCGGCGACGATCGTGTTGTACGAACTCAACGAGTTCGCGCTGTACACGATCGAGCAGGAGTTTCTGGCACGGGCGCCCGGGACACGCGTGGTGTGCATCCTCGGCGACGTCAAGGACCCCCACCGGTTGCGAACCGCGATGACCCTCTGGCGGCCAGCGGTCGTATTCCACGCGGCTGCCTACAAGCACGTGCCCATGGTGGAATCCGGCAACACCTGGGAGGGCGTGCGCAACAACGTGCTGGGCACGTGGCGAACGGCTGCCGCTGCCATCGAGGCAGGCGTCGGGAAGTTCGTGCTGGTATCCACCGACAAGGCCGTCAATCCGACCAGCGTCATGGGAACGAGCAAGCGGCTCGCCGAGATGGTGTGCCAGTCGCTGCAGGCGGACGCGGACACGCGTTTTGTCATGGTGAGATTCGGCAACGTGCTGGGCAGCACCGGAAGCGTCATTCCCAAGTTCCGCGAGCAGATCGCGGCGGGCGGGCCCGTGACCGTCACGCACCCCGACATGACGCGCTACTTCATGTCGATTCCGGAAGCCGCCCAGCTCGTGCTGCAGGCCGGCGTGATGGGCAACGGCGGCGAGATCTTCGTGCTCGACATGGGCGAGCCGGTGAAGATCGTGGACCTCGCGCGCGAGATGATCCGCCTGTCCGGCTTCGGCGAGGACGACATCCGCATCGTGTTCACCGGGCTGCGCCCGGGCGAGAAGCTGTTCGAGGAGGTGCTGGCCGACGACGAAGCCACGCTGCCGACCCACCACCCGAAGCTGCGGGTGGCGCGTTCGAGACAGGCCGCCGACGGCTTGCTGCCCCAGCTCGCCCAGTGGCTCGCCGAGGGCGTCGAGCGCACCGACGAGGATGTCCGTACCGATCTCAAGCGCTGGGTTCCCGAATACGTGCCCGTCGCGGGGGCGCCGGCCGAACGTCAGCCGACTTCCCCGTCCCCGATGAGCCTGCCGCGTGCGGCAGGCGGCACGACGCGTTGAAGCTCTCCGTCATCGTCATCACCAAGAACGAAGCGGCGGCGATCGGCCGGTGCCTCGATTCGGTCGCCTGGGCGGACGAGATCATCGTGCTCGATTCCGGCAGCGACGACGAGACCGTGGCACTGGCGCGCAGCCGCGGCGCGCGAGTGGAGACGGCCACGGACTGGCCCGGGTTCGGACCGCAGAAGAACCGCGCGCTGGCCCTGGCCCGCGGGGACTGGGTGCTGTCCCTGGACGCCGACGAGTGGGTGACCGAAGCGCTTGCGGAGGAGATTCGCGGGCGACTGGAGTCGCCGGACAATGCCGTCGCCTTCGAGGTGCCCCGGTCGTCTCGATTCTGCGGGCGGGAGATGCGCCACTCGGGCTGGTGGCCCGATTACATCGTCCGTCTTTTCCGCCGGGATCGCGCCCGCTTCTCCGACGACATCGTCCACGAGAAGGTGATCGTCGACGGGCGAGTGGCGCGGCTTGCGGTGCCGCTCCAGCACGAGTCCTTCGTGTCGCTGCACGAGGTCGTGGACAAGATGAACCGCTATTCGACGGCCGGTGCGCAGATGCGGATCTCCCGCGGCAAGGGCGGGTCCATCGGGGGTGCGGTGGGCCACGGGTTGTGGGCCTTCCTGCGCACGTACGTGTTTCGCGCGGGCTTCCTGGATGGCCGCGAGGGGTTCGTTCTCGCGGTCGCCAACGCGGAAGGGACGTACTACCGCTACCTCAAGGCGTGGCTCGCCGCGCGGGACCGGCGCACGTGAAGCTCGCTGTCGTGGTGACCACCTATAATCGGCCGGATGCGTTGCGGGCGGTGCTCGAAGGATATGCGGCGCAGTCGGACGACAACTTCGAACTGGTGGTGGCCGATGACGGATCCACCGCCGCCACCGGCGATCTCGTGCACGACTTCGCCGCACGGGCTCCGTTCGCCTGCCGGCATGTGTGGCACGAGGACGACGGATTTCGCGCCGCCGCCATACGCAACAAGGCCGTCTGCGAAACGCTCGCCGAGTACATCGTCTTCACCGACGGCGATTGCATTCCGGGCACGCACTTCGTCGCCCGGCATCGCGCGCTCGCGGAGCGCGGCTGGTTCGTCGCCGGCAACCGGGTGCTGCTGTCCCGGCGCTTCACCGAGCGCGTGCTGGCGGAGGGCATTCCCGTTCATGGCTGGACCGGGGGACGGTGGGTCGGGGCCCGCATCGCCGGCGACGTCAACCGTCTCGCACCGCTCCTGTCGCTGAGCGACAGACCCTGGCGCAAGCGGCGGCCGGACCTGTGGGAAGGCGTGAAGACCTGCAACCTCGCCGTATGGCGCGACGACCTGATGAAAGTGAACGGGCTGGACGAGACGTATACGGGCTGGGGCATGGAGGATTCGGACCTCGTCGTCCGGCTGCTGCGTGCCGGTGTGAAGCACAAGAGCGCCCGCTTCGGCGCGCCGGTGTTCCACCTGTGGCACGAAGAGAACGACCGGTCGCGTCTGCCCGGCAATCAGGCGAGGCTGCGGGAAGTACTGGCCGCGGACACGATCCGCGCGCGTTGCGGTCTCGACCGGTACTCCGGCGCTCCGGAGACGTCGCGATCATGAAGGTCCTGGTGACGGGCGCCGCCGGATTCATCGGCATGCACACGGTCCAGCGCCTCGCGCAGGCGGGACACCGCGTCGTCGGCGTCGATTCGGTCAACGACTACTACGATGTGTCCCTGAAGGAGGCGCGGCTCGCGCAGCTTTCCGGCGCCCCCGGTTTCGAGTTCGTCCGCATGGATCTGTGCGATGCCGCAGCGGTCGACGGTCTGTTCCGCGCCCATGCGTTCGACCGGGTCGTCCATCTCGCCGCGCAGCCGGGCGTCCGGTATTCGATCGCCAATCCGCGCGCCTACGTCGATCGCAACATCACGGCCTTCCTCAATGTGCTGGAGGCCTGCCGGCACGCGGCCACGCCGCATCTCGTCTACGCGAGCAGTTCCAGCGTCTATGGCGGCAACACGAAGCTGCCCTTCCGGGAAACGGATCCGGTGGACCACCCGGTGAGCCTCTATGCGGCGACCAAGCGCGCGAACGAGCTGATGGCGCATACCTACAGCCACGTGTTCGGGCTGCCCACCACGGGGCTGCGCTTCTTCACCGTCTACGGTCCCTGGGGACGGCCGGACATGTCGCCCATCCTGTTCGCCTCGGCGATCATGGAAGGCCGCACGATCGATCTGTTCAACCACGGCAGGTCGCTGCGCGACTTCACGTACGTGACCGACATCGTGGAAGGCGTGGTGCGCGTGATGGATCACGTTCCCGCGAGGGGCGATCCGGCGTCGTCGCGTGCTCCGGACCGGAGCTGGGCACCTTTCCGCCTGTTCAACATCGGCAATCACGACGCCGTCGAGGTGAGCCGCTTCATCGCTCTGCTGGAAGAGGCGCTGGGACGCAAGGCGAGCGTGCGCCCGCTGCCCATGGAGCCTGGCGATGTGGAAGCCACCTTCGCCGATGTGGAAGCGCTGTCCGCGGCCGTGGGATTCGCGCCGTCCACTCCGATCGAGGAGGGCGTCCGGCGTTTCGTGGAGTGGTTCCGCGGGTATTACGGAGCCCCAGAGACATGAATTCGCTCGGGCTGGACGCGATCTTCGTGCTCAACGTCCGGGCCTACGAGGACAGACGCCGGCACGTCGCAGCGGAACTCGCCCGCTTCGGACTCCAGGCGGAGTTCGTGCACGACTACGACGTGGCCGATCTGACTTCCGAAGTGGAAGCCCGGTGGTTCGCGCCTGACGCGCAGCTGCGGCCCAGCCAGAAGTCCTGCGCCATGAAGCACGTGGCTGCCCTGCAGCGGATCGTCGCAGGGGATCACGCGGCAACGCTCGTGCTGGAAGACGACGTGGTGCTCTCGCCCGGGTTCGCCGATGGCGTGAAGGATGCACTGCGGGAGGCGCGGCAGTGTCCGCAGCCCCATGTGATCTTCATCGGGTCCGGCGGCAACTTCTACACGCCTCGCAGCGAACGCAGGCCGGGTCGACGACTCTATCCGGCACAGCGGGGACGCTTCGGCGACTCCTACATCCTGGGCAGCGACACGGCCCGCAGGCGTCTCGAGTGGATCGAAGGCCATCGCATCCGCATCCCCATCGACAATCAGTTCGAGGAAATCGACAAGGCGCTGGGCATCGCTATGCTGTGGCTGGAGGAACCGGTGGTGGAGCAGGGCAGCAAGAACGGGCTGTTCCAGTCCATGGTGGAGCCCGCGCCCCCACCGCCCATCCAGCGCCTCAAGTTCGGCTGGGAAAAGCTGCGGCGCAAGTATCTGTATCAGCTATGGCGATAGATTTCCGCGATCTCCCAGCCGACGCAGTGCCCGGATCCTGGGCGGCGCGATGTCTTGCCACGAGCCGTTCCGCCGCGATGGCCGGAGTCGTGGCCATTCCCGTCGCGACTGCCCTGGCCAGCACGGCCCTGGGGGTGTTCGTGATCGCCCTGGTGTTGTCGGGCCGATTCGCCGCAGTCGCGCGCGATGCCTTCCGCCAACCCCTGGGCAAGGCGCTCCTCGTGTTTTTTGCGGTCATCCTGCTCGGAACGCTGCACGGACCGGCGGATTGGCACGAGCGCTGGGAAAGCGTCTGGAGCTGGCGCAAGCTCCTCTACGCCTTCCTGCTCCTGGGCCTGTTCGGTCCCACGGTCTGGAAGGATCGTTTCGCCCGCACGGTGGCGCTCGCTGCGGTGGCGGGCGGCATCGCCTCCTATCTCGCCTGGCTCGGCATGTTTCCCTCGCGGCCCAATCACGAGATCGGGGTGCTCTTCCAGAACCATACGACGCAGGGCATGTTCTTCGCCGCTGGCATTCTGTTCTGCGCCCAGATCTCTCTTGCGGCTCGAGGTCCCTGGCGCTGGTTCCTGATCGCCGGTGCCGTGCTTCTTGCCACCAACATCCTGTTCGTCTCGCCCGGCCGCAGCGCCTATCTCGTTCTGGCGGCGATTCCGGCCGTCCTCGGCATACAGCACCTCGGCATGAGACGGGTTCCCCTCGTGCTGGCGGCGGTGGGCGTCCTGTGCGTGGCCACCTACGGTCTGTCGCCCCTGGTGCGCGACCGTGTCGATCTGGCGTGGGAACAGACGATCAACGCGGACCGCTCGCCCATTCTCACTTCCGTGGGGTTCCGCGCCGTGGTCTATCGCAACACCCTGGAACTGATTCGCGACAATCCGGTGATCGGTTACGGGACAGGCAGCTTCAAGGACGTCTACTCGCCGCACGTCGCCAGGAAATACCCGGACTGGCGCGGCGAACCGACGGCCGATCCTCACAACCAGTACATGCTGATCGCCATGGAAACGGGACTCATCGGTCTCGCCGCGTTCGGCGCGGTGCTGTTCCTGGCGCTTCGCTGTGTCCGGCGCAACACGACTCACGCGTGGATCGCCGCAGGCGTGCTGCTGGGATGGATGCTCTCCTGTCTGTTCAACTCCCACTTCCGCACGTTTCCCGAGAGCCATCTGATCGCATTGATTCTCGGTGCCATGCTGGCCGCGCCGCGCGAGCCGTCGGCCTGACCCGGTGACGCGAGGCATGGAGCCCGGTGCCCTCCGTCCTGCAGCCAGCCTTCCGCGGCGCATCCTGGTGGTCTGCACGCGCCGCATCGGCGACGTGCTGCTGGTCACTCCGCTCGTGCGCAGCCTGAAGTCCGCCTGGCCTGCCGCGATCGTCGACGTCATGGTGTTCAGTGGGACCGAGGCCGTGCTCGAAGGAAATCCGGACGTGGACCGGGTGCTGTCCGTCGGCGAGCGCGATCCCCTCGGCGCCCGATTGAAAACGATGATCCGCACCTGGCGCCGCTACGACCTCGCTTGCAGCGCCCAGACGTCCGACCGCACGACTCTTTACGCCTGGGCGGCAGGGCGCCGCGCCGTCGGACTCCTGGACCCGCGCAAGGCGCCTGCATGGAAGCGCGCTCTGCTGGACGCCTGGCAGCCGTTCGACAATCTCGACGTTCACACGGTTGTCGCCGGCCTGTCGCTGTGCGATGCGCTGGATATTCCCAAGCGATTCGACGTGGTGCCGCCCGCGGCCGACGAAAGCGCCACGGCCATCGGCGCACAACTGGGTCTGGACCTCCTGTCGGGGGAATCCTTTGCGGTGCTCCACGTGTCGCCGAAGTTCGTCTACAAGAGCTGGACGGCGGACGGTTGGCGGACGCTCGCCAGGTGGCTGTCCGAACGCGGCATCAAGCCTGTCGTGTCGGCGGGGCCAGGGGGAGAAGAACGCGCCGTCGCCGCCGCGGTGGTCGCGCATCTCGAAGGTCAGGCCATCGATGCGAGCGGCCGTCTGAGTCTTCCCCAGCTCGTCACTCTCGTCGGCGCGGCGGTCGCCTATATCGGCACGGATACGGCAGTCACCCACGCGGCCGCCGCGACGGGTGTCCCCACGATCGCACTTTTCGGACCGTCCAATCCGGTCAAGTGGGGTCCGTGGCCAAGCGGTTGCAGCGTCACGCCGAGTCCCTGGAAGCGGGTTGGCTCACAACGCGCAGGGAACGTGACGCTCGTGCAGGGGAGAGGGGACTGCGTGCCTTGCCTGCTGGAGGGATGCGACCGGCACGTGGCGAGCCTGAGCCGCTGCCTGCAGGAAATGCGGGCAGACGATGTGATTGCCGCGGTGGAAGAAGCCTTGAGCGGCTGATGCGGAAAGGACCGGGACCCGCCGGTCCGGTCCAGGGTCAGACGACGCCGGCCCCGTGCGCCTGCCGGTCCGCGTGATAGCTGGACCGGACCAGCGGACCGCACGCTGCGTGGCGGAACCCCATGGCGTACGCTTCGCGCTCGAAATCCTTGAACCGCTCCGGTTCCACGTAGCGCAGCACGGGAAGATGCCCGCCCGTGGGCTGCAGGTACTGGCCGAGCGTCAGCATGTCGATCTCGTGCGCACGCATGTCGCGCATCACCTGCAGGATCTCGTCGTCGGTTTCGCCCAGGCCCAGCATGAGCCCGGACTTGGTGGGCACGTCGGACTTGCGCTGCTTGTAGGTCTTGAGCAGTTCGAGCGAGTGCTCGTACTTGGCCCCCGGGCGCGCCAGCTTGTACAGACGCGGCACGGTCTCGAGGTTGTGGTTCATCACGTCGGGCGGCGTCTCCACCAGCCTGTCGAGTGCCGGCTGCAGCCTGCCGCGGAAATCCGGCACCAGCACCTCGATCACGATCCCCGGATTGGCGGCCCGCACCTCGCGGATGCAGTCCGCAAAGTGGCCGGCCCCGCCGTCGCGCAGGTCATCCCGGTCCACGCTGGTGATCACGACGTACGAGAGCTTCATGGCCTGGATGGTGCGCGCGAGGTTGCCGGGCTCCTGCGCATCCGGGGCCAGCGGACGGCCGTGAGCCACGTCGCAGAACGGGCAGCGCCGGGTGCACACGTCGCCCAGGATCATGAAGGTCGCGGTGCCCTTGCCGAAGCACTCGCCGATGTTGGGGCAGGAGGCCTCCTCGCAGACCGTGTGCAGCTTGTGGTCGCGCAGGGCCTGCTTCACTTCGAGGAAGCGCGGGCTGCTGCCGACGCGCACGCGGATCCAGTCCGGCTTGCGCAGCGCTTCCACGGGCACGATCTTGATCGGGTTGCGGGCCGTCTTGGCGGCACCCGTCTGTCGCAGAGGGGTCGCGGTATCGTGATCGTCAGCCATACAGGCGCTCCATCAGGTGTTGTGCAAGGCTCGCCGCCAGTTCTTCGCGGGGCGCGGTGATGCCCAGCCGCCGGGCGTCGGTGACGTCCAGCCCGGGGAAACCGCACGGATCGATGCGGCCGAACGGCGCAAGGTCCATGTCGACGTTGAAAGCCAGACCATGATACGAACATCCGCCACGGATCTTGAGGCCCAGCGCGGCGATCTTCGCCCCTCCGACATAGACACCGGGACGGGCGGGGTCTCCCGCCGCGTCGACGCCATGGCTGGCCAGCAGCCCCACCACGCTGTCCTCCAGCCGCCGCACGAGAGTCCGGATGGTGAGATCGAGCCGGCGAAGATCGAGCAGCGTGTACAGGACGATCTGGCCGGGCCCGTGATAGGTGACCTGCCCGCCCCGATCGGTACGTACGAGAGGGATCCCGTCGCCATCGAGGGGCAGGTGCTCCGGCCTCCCGGCAATGCCTACCGTGAAGACCGGAGGGTGTTCGGTGAGCCACAGTTCGTCGACCGTCGACGGAGTGCGTTCCGCCGTGAAGCGCTTCATGGCGTTCCACGTGTCGTCGTATCCGGTCGGCCCCAGGTCGCGGACGGTGGCGCGTCCGGATCGTCCCCGTGGCGCCGGAGCGTTGTCCCGGCGCAGCGTATCCGGCGACCGGCCCGTAGGCGACATCACAGCACCATCACCACCTGCGGGTGATCGCACAGGTCCCGGTAGACGGCGTCGAGCTGTTCACGCGAGGCCGCGCGGATGACGCAGGTGACCGACAGGTAGTTCTTCTGCTTGCTCATCCGCATCTCGATCGTGGAGGCATCGAAATCGGGGGCGTGACGCGTGACGATGGCCACGATGTCCTGGGCGAGCCCGGGTCCCTGCCTTCCCATCACCTTGATGGGAAAGTCGCAGGGATACTCGATCAGAGAGGGGGTTTCCGGGCTGGCGGTCATGCGTGTCTCGCGGGCGGAGGGGGTTGGCGCTTGTCCGGCTGGAAAAGTCCGTACATGCGCTCGAACATGGGGCCGGGTCTGCCGGTGCCAACGGGCCAGCCGTCCAGCGTGGTGATGTCCAGGACCTCGCGCGTCGAACTGGCGAGCCACAGCTCGTCGGCTTCGCGGACTTCGGCCTCGCTCACGTCGCGCTGCTCGAACGGCATGCCGTGCCTGAGGGCGAGTTCGGCGATCGCTTCCCAGGTGATGCCGGGGAGAAGGAGGTGGCTCATGGCGGGCGTTGCGACGCGGCCGTTCTTGACCACGAACACGTTCGACGCCGAACCCTCGGTGAGAAAGCCGTTGCGCAGCAGCACCGACTCCGCCGCTCCCTGGTCCACGGCGAACTGCCGCAGCAGCACGTTGGCCAGGAGCGAAGTGGATTTCACGTCGCAGCGATACCAGCGGTTGTCCGTGGCGGTCACCGCACGCACGCCTTCCTGCACCTGCTCGCGCGTCGGCAGCGCGAGGGGGTTCGACATCATGAAGACGGTGGGGGCGACCCCTTTCGGGAACGCGTGGTCGCGTTTCGCCACTCCGCGGGTGACCTGCAGATACAGCGACTGGTCGTCCGTTGCCTGCCGCGCGACGAGTTCGTCGAACAGGTGAGCCCACTGTCCGTCGTCGTGCGGGTTGGCGATTTGCACGGCGTCGAGACTGCGGCGAAGCCGGGCCAGGTGTCCCGGCAGCCGGTACGGCCGGCGCCCGTACACGGGGATCACCTCGTACACGCCGTCGCCGTAGATGAATCCCCGGTCAAGTACGGGGATCCGCGCTTCTTCGAGCAGCAGGAACTCACCGTTGAGGTAGCAGACGCCGGTCACTTGAGCATCAGCCGCAGGCTGTCCCATGCACGGCCGAAGATGTTGGCCACACCGATGCTCTCCAGCGCGACCACCGCATAGTCGCCGACCGGCTTGCCGTCCAGCGTGACCTTGAGCGTGCCCACGCGGTCGCCGGCTGCCACGGGAGCGATGAGCGGCTGCATGCTTTCGAGGGAGGCCTTGAGCCGACTGGCCATGCCTTGCGGAATGGAGAGATGGAAGTCATCGGTGAAGCCGGCCTTCAGTTCGGAACTCGACCCCTTGAAGACCGGCAGAACGCTCACGGCCTGACCCTTTTCGTAGAGGCGCACGGTGTCGTAGAACTGGAATCCGTAATTCAGGAGCTTCTGGCTCTCGGTGGCGCGGGCCGTGTCCGAGGCGGTGCCCAGAACGACCGAAATGAGGCGCCGGGGAGCGCGCTTCGCCGTCGCAATCAGGCAATAGCCGGCGGTCTCGGTGAAGCCGGTCTTGAGGCCATCGACCGTGGGGTCGAGCGTGAGCAGACGGTTGCGGTTGTACTGCGTGATGTTGTTGTAGCGGAATTCCTTGGTGGAGTAGAGCGGGAGATACTCGGGGAAGTCCCGGATCAGATTGGCGGCCAGGGTCGCCAGATCCCTTGCCGTGGTGTAGTGCTGAGGATCCGGCAGGCCGGTCGAGTTCACGTAGTGCGTGTTCTTGAGGCCCATGCGTTCGGCCTGCTTGTTCATGAGGTCCGCGAAGGCGTCCTCGCTGCCCCCCACGGTTTCCGCCAGTGTGATGGTGGCGTCGTTTCCGGACTGCACGACCATTCCCTTGAGAAGATCTTCCACCGTGACCGGAATGCGCGGGTCCAGGAACATGCGCGAGCCCTCCGCGCGATAGCCGCGTTCCGATACCCGGGCGATCTGGTCGATCGCGATGCGTTTCTGCTTCAGCGCATCGAAGACCAGATAGGCGGTCATGAGCTTGGTGAGCGATGCCGGCTCGATCCGCCTGTCGGCCTCCTTCTGGACCAGAAGCTGACGGCTCTGCCAGTCGAGCAGCACCCAGGCCTTCGCGGCCAGCGCGGGCGGATTGGGAATCAGCGGAGAACTCGACTGGGCGAACGCGGTGAGCGGGAGGATCAGCAGGCAGAGGCAGACGGACAGGAAACGATTCATGTGCGTGTCGCGGCAAAACACGGATTATAGGGGCGGGCACCCGGCGCAGTCCTCGCGAGATTGCGCTCGCACGGGAGCTTTGGCGACAATCGGCGTCCGGCCCGTCGATTCGGGCCCTCCGCAGTCTTCACCCGTAGTGTTCCGATGGAGTCCAACATGTCGTCATCCTTGCGTGGTGCCGTGGCAATCGCCTCAGTCGCGGCGATGCTGTGGTCTTCCACCTCCTGGGCGGTGCCCACCGGTCCCCAGGTCGAAGTGATCGATCCCTGGGTACGTGCCACCGTTGCCGGCCAACCCGTCGCCGGCGCGTTCATGGAACTCAAGTCGCCCAAGGCGGCCAGGCTCGTGGGAGCCACCACCCCCGCGGCCAAACGCGTCGAGCTGCACGAGATGAAGCACGAAGGCGGCGTGATGAAGATGCGTGCCCGCAAGGACATCGCCCTGCCCGCCGGTGAAAGCGTCCGGCTGGAGCCCGGTGGCCTGCACATCATGATGTTCGGTCTGCAGCAACCTCTCGAAGCGGGACAGACCGTGACGTTCACGCTCCAGTTCCGCGGCAGCGACGGCAAGCCGTTCGCGCAGACCGTGGAGGCGCCCGTCCGGCCGAAGGAAACATCCGGCCAGGAACCGGCCGGCAAGAACGCTTCGGGGCACGAGCACCACTGACCGGTCCGGGCCGCGAGACGGCGCCGGTCTGCCCCGGTCCCGCTGCGGCGGCTCGTCAGCCCGCGGCAGCCTTGCGTGCAGGCGGCCTGGCGCCGAGCAAGGCGCCTTGGGCCCGGAGATCTTCGAGGATTGCCCGTCCGCCTTCGATCACGATGGCCGGATCGGGATGCTGCAGTTCGCGGGCGATGCGGCGCAGCGCGCCAAGGCCCGTCAGCCGGCCCGGCTCCAGCAACGCGACCAGCCGGGCCGACACGGGGTTCAGGACGATGAACCGGACCGCGTCGGAGGGATCGCGAAACGCGAAGATGATCGTGTGTTCTGGCGGCGCGCGCCGGCGGTGTCCCGCTGCGCCGAGGCGATGCACCGCGCAGGGATACTCGAGCAGCATCGAGACGGGGTTCACGGCGGGCCGGCCCGCGAGCAGATCGCCCGACGGGTCTGCACCGGGCGCGGAGGCCTCGCGCGGGCTGACGTCCAATGCAAGTTCGACCCACTCGTAGTGCACCAGGTGGCGCAGATGCTCGGGCACGGCCAGGGCGCTGCCTCCCGTCGCAAGCCAGCGCACGAACTCCTCGGGAATCTGGCGGAACAGCGGGCTCTGACAGCGGTGGACGGCGAAGAACTCGCGCATCAGGCGTGTCCACTTCGTCTCGCCGAGAAGCTCCCGCGAAACGGGGAAGCAGGCGTCGAGAAAGCCGCGCAGATTGTTGAAGAGCAGCTCGTTGTAGACATTCATCCGGCGAGCCTGGACGCCGGCTGGACGCGTGCGTTTCTGCGGATCGCGGATGTGCCCGGTGAAGGCGTACTGGTACTGCTGGAACTCAGGAAGCGGCACGGCCCGGCCTCGCCGAAGGGAGCAGCCCATGCGCGCGCTGCAGCGATGCGATGCGCGACACCTGCGGCAAGAGCGCCTCGAGCGGAGGGATGTTGAAGTCGCGCTCCAGCAACGTGGGGTGCGTGCCGACCCGGCCGTACGCGTAATCGAGCAGGTCCCATACGGGATCGATGACGTCCGTGCCGTGCGTGTCGATCAGCAGATCGTCCGCTTCGCGGAAGTGACCTGCCATGTGCAGGTAGGCGACGCGATGGGGGGGCAGTGCGTCGAGGTAGGCGCGCGGATCGAAGCCGTGATTGACGCTGTTCACGTAGACGTTGTTGACATCCAGGTGCAATGCGCAGTCGGCCTCGTCCAGTACCGCCCGCACGAACTCAGGCTCGGTCATCTCGTCGATCGGAGAACTCACGTAGTAGGACGCGTTCTCCACCGCGATGCGTCTGCCGAGAATGTCCTGGGCCCGGCGGATCCGCCGGCTCACATGCAGGACCGCATCCCCGGTGAACGGGATGGGCAGCAGGTCGTAGAGCTGGCCGTCGTCGGTGGTGTAGGCGAGATGTTCCGTGTAGAGCTCGATGCGGAATTCCTCCAGGAACCGCCGCACGCGGCGGAGGAAGATCTCGTCCAGGGGTTTGGGGCCGCCCAGGGATAGGGACAAGCCATGGGCGACGATGGGCCGCTGCTGCGCCAGTTCGCGAAACCGCCGGCCGCTCGCACCGCCCATGTCCATCCAGTTCTCCGGTGCGATCTCGAAGAACTCGACCTCGGGCGGGACGCCGGCCTGAAGCGAGGGGATGAGTTCCCGCCTCAGGCCGAGCCCGGCACCGCGGACTCCGGTGGGAATCACGACGGTTCGACCGGCAAAGGGCCGCTTACTTGCTGCCGCCGCACTTGCCCTCGCCGCACTTGCCGTCCTTCTTCTTGTCGCCGCCGCATTTGCCTTCCTTGGCCTTGTCGCCGCCGCACTTGCCGTCCTTGGCTTTGTCGCCACCGCACTTGCCTTCCTTGGCCTTGTCGCCGCCGCACTTGCCCTCCTTGGCCTTGTCCGCGGCGGCCACCTGGTAGCCGTTCTTCAGGGACTGCATCTCGAAGGGGTTGCCGGCAGCGTTCGCCAGGGACGCGGCAGCCAGGGACGCCGCGACGGCGGTACCCACTGCGGCGGAAACGAGGATTTTCTTGCTGGCCATGATGATTCTCCTGAATTTGAGGTTTCGATGGTTGCCTGCACGGGTGCGGACCGCTACTGCGGGATCGGATGGTAACCCGCTCTGTCGAACCGCATGCGCCGGCTTATACGGCGGCCGGCGCCATTCGGATTCAGGGAGCCGCAACGGGTGCCCTTGAAAGCGCTCGCCGGGCACCCACTTTGGTGACATCGGCGCAACGTCGTGCGCTTCGGACCACTCCTGAGAGGAGAAATTCACATGGCCAATGTCACCCGATTCAATCCCTTCGAGGATTCCCTCGATGACCTGTTCCGCGGTTTCTTCGTGAAGCCGGTCGCCTTCGAGAACGAGCGCCCGGTCCAGATCAAGATGGACGTGAAGGAGGACGGCAACAATTACGTCGTGCATGCCGAGATCCCCGGGGTGAAGAAGGAAGACATCCACGTCACCATCGACGGCAACCAGGTGGCCATCAGCGCCGAGGTGAAGCGCCAGTCCGAAGAAAAGCAAGGTGAGCGCGTGCTTCGCAGTGAACGCTACTACGGCAAGGTGCAACGGATGTTCTCTCTGGCGTCGGAGGTGGATTCGGCGGGGTCGCAGGCCAGGTACAGCGATGGAGTGCTGGAGTTGACGCTTCCCAAGAAGGCGACGGTTTCGTCCAAGCGCATCTCCGTGCAGTGACGGTGCTCCTGCCCGCCAGATGAGAAAGACGGCCCTCCGGGGCCGTCTTTCTTTGGACGCGCGGGCCTTGTCCGCTTGGACGGGCTTCGGGGGGTCGATACAATCCGCCCCTCTTCACCGGTGCCGTTCCCATGTCCGACTCTCCTCCCCTCCAGCCTTTCCAGAAAGCCCAGGTCCTGGCCGAGGCGCTGCCCTACATCCGGCGGTTCCAGGACAAGACCATCGTGGTCAAGTACGGCGGAAACGCCATGACCGACCCGGCGTTGAAGGAAAGCTTTGCCCGGGATGTCGTCCTGCTGAAGCTCGTCGGCATGAATCCGGTCGTGGTCCATGGCGGCGGCCCCCAGATCGACGAAGTGCTGAAGCGCGTCGGCAAGCAGGGACAGTTCATCCAGGGCATGCGGGTCACCGACGAGGAGACCATGGACATCGTCGAGATGGTCCTGGGCGGTTCGGTGAACAAGGAGATCGTCAACCTGATCAACCGCCACGGCGGCAAGGCGGTAGGCCTCACGGGCCAGGACGGCTCGTTCATCCGGGCGCGCAAGCTGCTGATGCCCAACAAGGACAAGCCCGAGGAACTGCTGGACATCGGCCAGGTGGGGCAGATCGTCTCCATCGACCCGTCGATCATCGCGTTCCTGGACACGGGTGACTTCATTCCCGTCATCGCGCCGATCGGCGTGGGAGAGGAGGGCGAGTCGTACAACATCAACGCCGACGTGGTGGCGGGCAAGCTCGCCGAGATCCTCAAGGCCGAAAAGCTGATCCTGCTGACGAACACGCCCGGCGTGCTGGACAGGGACGGCAATCTGCTCACCGGACTCACGCCGAAGCAGATCGACGACCTCTTCGCGGATGGCACGCTGTACGGCGGCATGCTGCCGAAGATCTCCTCCGCGCTGGACGCTGCCCGCAGCGGCGTGCGCAGCGTGCACATCATCGACGGACGCGTGGAGCACTCGCTGCTCCTGGAAGTGCTGACCGACCAGGGCGTCGGCACCCTCATCAAGGCGAAATAGGCCCACCGCAGAGGGGGCCCCACCGGAGAAGACGCATGGCCGCCATTCCCATGACCGAGGCGGAACTCGACCGCCTCGAAACCTTGCTCGATTCGCATCCCCCGGGGCTCGATCCTTTGTGGATCGATTCTCTGCAGGGATTCCTCGCCGCGTGCATCAGCGCACCGGAGCCTGTCAGCCGCGACCGCTGGATGGCCGTGGCCGTGGGCAAGGAAGACGGCTGGGACACCGACCCCCAATCCCAGGAACTGGTCCGGCTCGTCGACCGCCTCTACGCGGACGTGCTGCGGGATCTCGGGGAGGGCGAAGGCATTCCCCTGCTGGTCTACCCGAAGGACGAATCAGGCGACGAGTACGACTTCGAGCCCTGGGTGGCGGGATACCTGGAAGGGGTGGAACTGGCCGATCCCGCCTGGTACGACGCGGGCGAGGAGGAAGTCGTCGACGAGTTGCTGTTCCCGTTCGTGGCGCTGTCGGGTGGATTGGAGGAGGACGACGAGATCGTCGAAATGCTCACCGAGGATGGTGCCACCCGGGAGGAAGTGATCCTTCGCTGCCAGGAGGAGCTTCCGCTGGTGGTGCAGAACGCCTTCGACTACTGGTTCGAAAAACGCAAGCCCGACACCGTGAAGCGTGACGCGCCCAAGGTGGGGCGCAACGATCCCTGCCCGTGCGGCAGCGGCAAGAAGTACAAGGCGTGTTGCGGGGCGGGATAGAGGGGCGACAGGCCCGAGACCCCAGTCCCCAGCCCCTGGTTCGTTTCGCCCGCGGCAAGGCGCCGCGGGCCTCGGGCTGCACGGGGCCCCTTTCGCGGCCTGAGGCTCAGGCGGGTCCAGTCCCCGGTCCAGAGACCCGATGTCCGGTCAGCCGCGGCCCATGGCCGCGAAAACGTGGATGCCGTCGGCCGCCGGAGGCGGCCTGAGTGTTCCTGGGGGCCAGGGTCCGGGGACCAGGCCCGGGCTGCTCCAGGCCAGCGTTACCCGTGCTTGTAGACGACGGTCTTGGCGTGCGAGAACTCGCGCAGCGCCTCGAAACCTTTCTCCCGCCCGTGGCCGCTCTTCTTGACGCCGCCGAAGGGCAATTCGATGCCACCGCCGGCGCCGTATCCGTTCACGAAGACCTGGCCGCACCGCATGCCCTTCGCGACCCGCATCTGCCGCGCACCGTTGCCGCTCCAGATGCCGGCCACCAACCCGAATTCGGTGGAGTTCGCGAGCTTGATCGCGTCCGCCTCGTCCTCGAAGGGAATGGCGGACAGCACGGGCCCGAACACTTCGTCGCACGCCAGCGCATTGGTGCGCGGAACGGGTCCGAACAGGGTCGGTGCCACATAGAAGCCACCGGCAGGGGTCCCTTCCGCGATCGTGGCTTCGGCCAGCACCTTCACGCCCTCGGCCTTCGCACGCTGGATGAAGCCTTCCACGCGTTTCTTCTGGGTGGCGCTGATGAGCGGTCCGCAATCGAGATCCATGACGTGGGAGCCCACGCGAAGCTGCGCGAAGCGCTCCGCCACGCGGGCCATGAAGGCGTCGTAGACGTTGCGCTGGACCAGCACCCGGCTGCCCGCGGAGCAGGTCTGGCCGCCGTTCTGCACGATCGCGGCCACCACCACGGGGACGGCTGCGTCGAAGTCGGCATCGTCGAACACGATCTGCGGCGACTTGCCGCCCAGTTCCAGCGTGCAGCCGATGTGGTTTCTCGCGGCCGCGATCTGGACCAGCGTGCCCACTTCAGGTGAGCCGGTGAAGGACAGGAAGTCGATGCCGGGATGCCCAGACAGCGCGGCACCTGCTTCCTCGCCGATACCGCTCACCACATTCAGGACACCGGCGGGAAAGCCCACCTCTTGCGCCAGTGCGGTGAGCCGTAGCGGCGTCAGGCAGGCTTCCTCCGCCGGCTTCATCACGGTGCAGTTGCCCATGGCGAGTGCCGGTGCCAGCGTGCGCCCGAACATCTGGGCCGGGTAGTTCCAGGGAATGATGTGGCCGGTGACGCCCTTGGGGTCGCGCAGCACGGTGACCATGTAGCCTTCCAGGAACGGGATCACGTCGCCATGGACCTTGTCGGCGGCGGAACCGTAGAACTCGAAGTACCGCGCAGCTGCGACCATGTCGGCGCGCGCCTGCTTCATCGGCTTGCCGGTGTCGCGGGCCTCGAGCTGGGCGAGTTCTTCGGCATGTTCCGCGATCTTGGCGCCTAGCTTCACCATCAGGCGCCCGCGTTCCACGGCGGGCATGCGCGGCCATGGACCTTCCTCGAAGGCGCGCCGCGCGGCGGCCACGGCATCGTCGATGTCGGACGCCGTTCCTCGGGCGATGCGGGCGAACACCTTGCCGTCGCTGGGAGACACGACGTCCACGGTGCGTCCATCGGCCGCAGGGCGCCACTTGCCGTCGATGAAGTTCTGGAATTCGAGCAGGCCGCTGTCGAGCGTGCCGCCGGTGACGGGTGCATTCATGGTGTCCTCGAGAAGATGGGGGTCAAGGCCGCGCATCGGATCGCGGCAAAGGGAAAGGCTCGATTCTAGGGAAGTTCTGGAAAATGCACCCGGATCGCGTGCAGCCCGGGGACGGGGGAGGGCAAGGCCGGAGGCGACGGCAGGATGGGACTGTGGGGCCACGGCGAAAGCGCTTCCCAGCGGAGGATCCGATCGACGGATGCGATCCGCGCGCCTTGCCTGGACGTTCTCCGGCGTGCCGGCCGGTGGTTTCCCCCATCCGGTCAAGGCAGGGTCAACCGCCGAATCCGGCCCGGGTTGCATCTTCCTCCAGACGGCGGACGCGCCTTTGGGCATCCAGGATCTCTTCGTCCAGGGTGCGGATCTGCCGGCGCAGGTTCTCGCGCTCTTCCGCACTCTGCGACTTCTTGAGCTTGTCCTCGGCCGCGCGTATCTGGACCTGCGTGCTGTCGATCTGCCGCCGTTCCTTGCGGATGTCGGTTCCCAACCGGAAGCCCTCGCGGAACTTCGCGTCGGTCTCCGGCGGGCAGGTGTTGCGGTAGGTCTTGCCCTCGGTTCCCATCGCGTAGCCGCGCGCACCCGTGCAGAGCCTCGCCAGCCCTTCGTCGAAACCCTTCGTGTACGCGGCAGTGTCGGTCGCGATGCCGTGTTCCGAGCACGCTTCCCGGTGGTCCTCGAAGCGGCTCCGATCCCAGCCGTCGTAGGCATCGCGCGCACCCTGCTCCTGCCAGTTGACGGTCTTGCACTGCTTTTCGCTGAGGGAGGCGCAACCGGTGGCAAGCAGCATCGTGATGAAGAGCGGCAGCAGGCGATTCATGTCGGGTTTCTCCGTCGGGGTTCGCGTCGCGGGATAGACGTGCAAGGGTGTCCCGGCCGGCGGGTTTCGCCGGCACCCGGCACTTGGCGTACGCGAGCGTCAGAAAGCATATGAAATCACGAATATGGCGACCATCGCGAGACCGATGACAAGCTTCAGCACGCTTCCCACGAGGAAGCCGGTCCAGGCCCCGAAGCCGACACGCCCCGCGCGCAGCAGATCGCTTCCCGCGATGAGCTGACCGACGGCGGCACCCAGGAACGGACCGACGATCAGACCCAGGAGACCGAAGAGCGCCCCCAGTGCGGCCCCGATGCCGGCGCCCACGAGGGCTTGTTTCGATGCGCCTGCCCTGCGTGCGCCATGCACGCTGGCAACGAGATCGATGGCGAACGACAACGCAGCGAGTGCTCCGATGATGATCAATGTGCCCATTCCCACTCTTTCGAAGCTGTCGATCCACGCCGCGAGTGCGAGTCCCGCGAACACGAACGGCGCGCCCGGCAGGACGGGAAGCACGGATCCGGCGAGACCCGCGAGAACCAACAGCGCGGAAACAAGCCAAAGCAGCAGTGGCGTCATTGCAGTGCATTCCTCGTCAGCGGTTCACCCCGCTGACGCGTTGCGGAAACGCAGGTGTGAACCTCGTGCGGCGTGTCGCCGAAGTCGTTGTTTCGAGACACTAGCGGGGCGGCGCCGTAGTGCTTATGGTACGCGGCAGGGAGAACGGGTCGAAGGTAGGAACATGCAGGCATTCTCGGCAACGCAGCCTCACGGAGTCGGGCAGCTGCCACCCGTCGCGTCATCGCACCGGGGGCTGCAGTTCGCCGCGATCCAGCTTCTGCTGCTGGTGAGTTCACTGGCGTTGCTGCCGTTCGTGCCGTCCCTCCCGCGGGAACTCGCGGGGCTTCACCATTACGGTCCATTCCTCGTCTTCGCATCGGCCGGCGCCATCGCGATCGCCTTCAACCGGGGACGTGTCGCGCTGGCCGTCGCATCTCAGTCCGCGGCCTACGCGCTGCACTCCGCCGGCGCCCTCCAGTCGTCTCCGCTCCAGTTCTCTGCGGTGTTCGTCGTGCTTCCACTGATGGTGGCGGCGATCGCGGCGGCCCGGGAGCGCGGGATCGCGAGCCTTCACACCATGCGCCGCGCCGGGGTCTTGCTGGCGGTGACGGCCGTGATGGCGTGGCTCGTCTCCAACGGTGGCTGGGCCTGGGTGCACCGCGTGGCGCCGGCCCTGATGGCGCCCGCCGCGGGCACGTCGCTTCCGTCGGCGGCGCTCCTGGCCATAGGCATTGCCCTGGGTGTCAACGTCGTCTCCCTGAAGCTGCGAGGCGGGGCCATCGATGCGTCGCTGGTCATGGTGGCCGGAGCGGTAGGTGTGGCGGGTAGCCTCTCGTACGTTCCCTACGCCGTCGGGCTTGCATTTGGCACCGCGGCGCTGGGCCTCATGATTGGCGTGCTGCAGGATGCCCACCGGTTCGCGTTCGCGGACGAACTGACCGGTCTCGGCGGCCGCCGTGCCTTCAACGAGAAATTGCTCTCGCTGGGCGACCGGTTCGCCATTGCAATGGTGGATGTCGACCACTTCAAGCGGGTCAACGACAAGTTCGGTCACGACACGGGAGACCAGGTGCTGCGGATGATCGCGTCGCATCTCGCCAAGGTGGGCGGCAACGCGCGTGCCTATCGTTTCGGAGGCGAGGAATTCGCGGTGGTCTTCCCGGGAAAGAGCGTGCGTGAAGCGGTGCCGCACCTTGAGACGTTGCGCGCGTGCATCGAGGACTACCGCATGCAGGTACGCGCGGACGACAGGCCTGGCCATGCCGATACAGGGCACGTCCGTCGCGGGCAGGGTGCCCGCATGGCCTCTCTGCAGGTCACCGTGAGCATCGGCATCGCGGAACGGGATGTCCGCAATTCCACCGCCGATTCCGTGGTGCTCGCCGCGGATCAGGCGCTCTACCGTGCCAAGGATCGCGGCCGCAATCGCATAAGCCGCTAGGGTCGCGGCATCCGTCCTGCCGCATCACCCTGAGCAGTGCAGGGGTGAGCGAGCCCGTTCCCGGCATCCCTCCAGCCACCCGGCGGCCGTCCCGTCGGCAGACTCTCGGCGTCCGGCGCCGGGTCGTCTTCGCCGGGACCATGGTCCCTCGCTGCGGCGCCGGTTCCGGGTTCCGCGACGGGCTGGCTTGCCGCGGACGCCCTGCTCGCTTCGCGGCGGCCGAAGACCGGCAGCCGAAGGCGTTCGCCAGAGCAGGCAGGGCCTCCGGCTGCCTGCGCCGATCGGGCAGGCAGCCAACGCCTGTGCTCAGTCCTGGACCAGTTCGGGAAACGGAACGATGGTCGACTTCACGGTCTTCATGGCCATGGCGTCCTGCACTGCCTGGGACACGCCCTCTTCGGAGAACGGGTAGACGGTCTGGATCGCGAGCCAGGGATACTTGTCGCGGGTGCGGTAGAGCATGTCCACGCCAAGGGCCAGATCGTTGCCCGTGAATCCCCACGATCCCAGCAGATTGATGTCCTTGGTGCAGAACCGGTGCCAATTGGTGGTGACGCTTCCCGCGTCCGTGAACTGGCCCATCTCGATGTACGTGCCGCCGTCACGCAGGAACTCGATGCCTTCGGGGCCGGCGGACGGATGACCCGAGCAGTCCATGACGACGTCCGCACCGAAGCCGCCCACGATCTCGCGCACGCGGGCGATGCGCGCTTCCGATGTCGTGTATTCCTGGATGTCCACCGTCTCCTCCGCACCGAACCTCCGGGCGAGCGCGAGGCGTGGATTCTCGGGCGCGCCCACGCAGATCACGCGTCCCGCTCCCATCTCCTGGGCAGCCGCCACTGCGAGAATCCCGATGGGGCCCGAGCCCTGGATGACGACCGTATCGCCCCACTTGAAGCTGCCAGCCCTGATGGCACGGTTGAACCCTCGCATCGCCGAGGTGAGTGGCTCGGACAAGGACCCGAGGCGCAGGCTCATGTCGTCGGGGAGCTTGTAGATCTTGGTGCCGGGAAGCATGTCCAGATCGACGTAGATGTATTCCGCCCAGCCGCCCCACATGTGGGGTGCCTTGTCGAAGCCCAGATACCGGCCGTAGTAGACCGGCGTCAGGCACTTGTTGGCCGTCTCCGGATAGTGGACGCAGTAGTAGCAGCGGCCGCAGGGCATGAGCGGAGGAATCATCACGCGTGAGCCGACCTCCAGAGGTTTCCCCATGAAGTCGGCGTCCAGTTCCGGACCTTTCTCGACGATCACGCCTCCCACCTCGTGCCCCAGGGTGAAGGGCCAGGGAAGTGGCTTCGGCCAGTGGCCCTTGAGGATGTGCTGATCGGTGCCGCACACCCCGCAGGCGCCGACCTGGAGGACCGCGGCGTTCTTCGGCACGTCGGGCCAGGGCACCGTCCGGATGACGGGGCTCGCGCCGGGACCGGCGAAGGTGGCCACACGGACCGACGTGGCGCGTTTGATGGGCAGGCTCATGTTGTGCGATTCCTCCGGGCAGGTTCTTGTGAGCCGGGGCCCGCGGCGAACCGTCGGACCCCGAGCGGCAGAAAGCGGGATGCGGACGTGGTTCGGTCCGGTCATCCCGCGATGGTGAGAGAATGCGAGCCGCGAATCGCAGCGACAAACGACTCCTTTTTGTCCTCGGGTGAATCGGATTCATCCGCTGCCCGGAATTCCGGACTTACTCGTCAATCACGACCTTTCCTCGAATCGCCGTGCGCCGCATTCCGAGTTTCAGTGCCCTGCGGGCCTTCGAGGCCGCGGCCCGCCTGGAGAGCTTCCAGCTCGCCGGTGCCGAACTTCACCTGACGCCGTCGGCCGTGAGTCACCAGATTCGGGCGCTGGAAAGCCATTTCGGCAAGCCGCTGTTCGTCCGCCACAACCGCCAGGTCGAACTCACCAGCGACGGACAGCGTCTGCTCTCGCGCCTGTCGGGTGCGCTCGATGTCATCGAAGCCGCCTGCAACGAACTCATGCCAGGTCCAGGGCGGCAGACTCTCGTGCTGCGTTGTGCTCCGTCCTTCGCATCCAAATGGCTCGGACCGCGTCTGGCCGCATTCCTGCGGGCACATCCCGCGGTGAATCTCAGGATGTTCGCCAGCGCGGATCCGGTCGATCTTGCGCGCATGGACGACGTCGATCTCGCCATCGTCTACGGCGAGGCGCCGGCTGGCGCCAGCATCCTCGTGCTGCCGCTGGGCGACGAGCGCATCGAGCCCCTGGCGGCGCCGCATGTCGCACGCGAGGCCGACCTTTCTCGCGTCGGGCCCGGGGACAGAACGGCGCTCATCGAATCCACCGTGAGCCCGGTACGCTGGTCCGACTGGTTCGAAGCCAATGGGATCAAGGTGCCGGCACAGGCCGCGGGTCCCTCCTTCGACCGCGGTGCCCTTGCGGTCGCGGCCGCGGAGCAAGGGCTGGGAATCGCACTGGAGAGCACGCGTTTCGCGGAAGAGGAATTGACGCGGGGCACGCTGGTGCCGGCGGGCGGGACGGGGCTCCGGGCGATCTGCCGGCCACTCCACTTTCTCTGTGGCAGAAAGGCACAGGCCGACGTGCCCCCGATCGCGGCGTTTCGTGACTGGCTGCTTGCCGAGGTCGCGAGGGACCCCCAGGGGCCACCGGCCGCGGGTGCGCGGGATCCTGCGTAGCGACGGATGTCGGGCCGCGTGTCTCCGTTTCTCGAGGCCGGGGGCCATTGGAGTTGCAGGTGCGGATATCGACACCGGACCAAGGCCGGCCGGGACATTCGGGTTAACATCGGGCCGCCCTGGGGAGACCGCGCCGCACGCGGCCGCGAACATGTCGCCATTCAGGGGCCCGGGCGACAGGCAACGAAAGCTGCAAGAAGAGCGGATGGATCCGAACACCTACGACTACGTGATCATCGGCGCAGGCACCGCCGGCTGCGTTCTCGCCAATCGGCTGTCGGCCGATCCGTCGAAGCGGGTGCTGCTCGTGGAAGCAGGCGGCAACGACGACTACTTCTGGATCCACGTCCCGGTCGGCTATCTCTACACCATCGCCAATCCGCGCACGGACTGGTGTTTCAAGACGTCGCCCCAGAAGGGACTCAACGGCCGGAGCATCGGCTACGCGAGGGGCAAGGTGATCGGCGGGTGCTCGTCGATCAACGCCATGATCTACATGCGCGGGCAGCGCAGCGACTACGATCACTGGGCTTCGCTCGGTAACCAGGGTTGGGGCTGGGACGACGTGCTGCCCGTGTTCAAGAAGAGCGAGGACTACGTCCATGGCGCCGACGAGTTCCACGGTGCAGGCGGGGAATTGCGCGTGGAGGAAAGGCGCGTGTCGTGGGAGATCCTCGACGCGTGGCGGGAAGCGGCCGAGGAGTGCGGCATTCCCAGGATCGCGGAGTTCAACCGCGGCGACAACTTCGGCAACGCCTACTTCCAGATGAACCAGCGCAAGGGCGTGCGGTGGAGCGCGACCCGCGCATTCCTCCGGCCGGTCGAGCATCGCACGAATCTGGACATCCAGCTCAACGCCCACACGCTGGCCGTTCGATTCGACCGCAGCGCCGGCCGTCCCAGAGCGACCGGGGTGGCACTGCGCCTGAGCGACGGCACGCCCCGCGAGATCGCAGCGACGCGCGAGGTTGTTCTTGCGGCCGGTGCCATCGGTTCGCCGCAGATCCTGCAGCTCTCGGGCGTGGGAAGTCCGGAACGGCTTTCGCGCCATGGCGTGCCGGTCGTCCATGCGCTTCCGGGTGTGGGCGAGAACCTGCAGGACCATCTCCAGATCCGCATCCAGTACAAGGTGTCCAACGTCACGACGCTGAACGAGCGGGCCAACTCCCTCTTCGGGAAGGCGCTGATGGGCGCGGAGTATTTTCTGTTCAGGACAGGCCCGCTCACGATGCCGCCATCGCAACTCGGCGCCTTTGCGCGCAGCGATCCGGCACAGCCTTCCGCGAACATCGAGTGGCACGTGCAGCCGCTTTCGCTCGACAAGTTCGGCGAACCCCTGCATCCGTTCCGCGCCATCACGCCTTCGGTGTGCAATCTGCGGCCATCCAGCCGTGGATCGGTGCACATCGACGGGCCCGACCCCATGGCAGCGCCGGTGATCGATCCGAACTATCTGTCCACGGAGGAGGACCGGCAGGTCGCGTCCGGCAGCATCCGTTTCACCCGCCGGATCATGGCAGCGAAGGCGCTGCAGCGCTTCCTGCCCGAGGAATACCGGCCCGGGCCGGCCGTGCAGAGCGAGGAGGAGCTGATCGCCGCCGCCGGCGAGCTGGGCACGACCATCTTCCATCCCGTCGGCACGTGCAAGATGGGTCGCGACGCCGCCGCGGTGGTGGACGACCGCCTGCGCGTTCACGGCATCGACGCCCTGCGCGTGATCGACGCTTCCGTGATGCCCACGATCACGTCGGGCAACACCAACGCGCCCACGGTCATGATCGCCGAGAAGGGCTCCGCTTTCATCATCGAGGAGAATCGCGGACGATGAGTGCGCACGAATCGCTCCGCGTCAATGGCGCCCGGCTGTGGGACAGCCTCATGACGCTCGCCGAGATCGGTGCGACGCCCAAGGGCGGCGTGCGCCGCCTCGCGCTGACGGATGCCGACCGCCAGGGACGCGATCTGGTCGTCCGCTGGTGCAGGGAAGCCGGCCTTGCGGTGAGCGTGGACCGCATCGGCAACATCTTTGCGCGGCGCGCGGGGACCGACGCTTCGCGTCTGCCCGTCATCGCCGGAAGCCATATCGACACGCAGCCTTCAGGGGGCAAGTTCGACGGCAACTATGGCGTTCTGGCGGCGCTGGAGGTCATCCGCTGCCTCGATGAGCACGGTGTCACGACCGCGGCACCGTTGGAGCTGGCCGTCTGGACGAACGAGGAAGGCACGCGCTTCCAGCCGGTCATGATGGGTTCCGGCGCATTCGCTGGCGTCTTCGACCTCGACGTGGTCCTGGGCAGGTCGGATCTCGAAGGCAAGCGCGTCGGCGACGAATTGCGCCGTATCGGCTATGCCGGCACCGAGCCCTGCGGCGCGCGTCCGGTGGGCGCCTACTTCGAGGCTCACATCGAGCAGGGCCCCATTCTGGAGAACACCGGTACCACCATCGGCGTCGTCACGGGCGTCATGGGGCTGCGCTGGCTGCAGGTGACGGCCACGGGGCAGGACTCCCATGCCGGCCCCACTCCGATGAATCTGCGCCGCGACGCCCTCCTGGCCGCCGCCCGTGTCGTGGACCGCGTGCACGGCATCGCGGTATCCCACGCACCTCACGGGCGGGGAACGGTCGGCTATCTGCAGGTGAAGCCCAATTCGATCAACGTGGTCCCGGGTGAAGTGGTCTTTTCCATCGATATCCGCCACGCGACCACGGAAGGACTGGACGCCATGGAGGCTGCCGTGCGTGCCGCCTGTGAGGAGATCGCGCACGAATCCGGCACGACCCTCTCGCTGGCGGATATCTCCCGTTTCGCGCCCACGCGGTTCGATCCCTTCATGGTCGAAGCGGTCAGGAAGGCCGCGCAGGGGCTCGGACTCAGCCACATGGAAGTCGTGAGCGGCGCGGGACACGATGCCGTGTATCTCGCCCAGGTGGCGCCGACCGCGATGATCTTCGTGCCGTGCGAGGGAGGCATCTCGCACAACGAGGTCGAGAACGCGCGTCCGGAGGATCTCGAAGCGGGCTGCAACGTGCTGTTGCACGCCCTGCTCGCCAGGGCGAATGCCGAATGATGGTTCCGGTTGGCGCCGCGCGGGACGACGGCCCAGGGCGAGGCGGGTGGCAACGGTGTGATCGGCCGTCCGGTGCAGCTGTGAAGATGCGTCGGGCCGTCGCCGGGCCTCGTGAGGGCTTCTGAATGACGGTGGCCCAGTTCACACCCTGGTCCGCGCTCGCGGGCGGATTGCTCATCGGTGCCGGAAGCGCAGTGCTGTGGTGGGGCATCGGCCGCATCGCCGGTGTTTCCAACATCCTCGGTCAGCTGCTTTCCTGGGAGCGGGGTCACCGGGCCTGGCGCGTGGCATTTCTGCTCGGCTTGTTCGTGACGGGGTTGGCCGCCGGCGTGTTCGTGGGCGACCGGCTGCCATTCGAGCTGGCGGGCGGTTACGGCCGCGCGGCAGTCGCGGGAGCACTGGTCGGATTCGGCACGCAGATGGCCAACGGATGCACCAGCGGTCACGGCGTCTGCGGGATGGGACGTCTGTCGAAGCGGTCCATTGCCGCCACCCTGTGCTTCATGCTGGCGGCCGGTGTGATGGTCTTTCTGACATCGGGATCGTGACGATGCGGGCTGCGACGGGATTCATCGCGGGCGTCGTGTTCGGTGCCGGTCTGCTCGTGTCGCAGATGACGAATCCGGCCAAGGTGCGCGCGTTTCTCGATGTGACGGGTGCGTGGGATCCGAGTCTTGCATTGGTGATGGCCGGTGCCGTGGCGGTCTTCGGCATCGCGTATCGACTGAGCCGCCGGGAGACCGCCCGCCCGGTGTTCGGCGAGCGCTTTCACGTGCCGGATTCGCAGGTCGTTGACGCTCGTCTGATTGCCGGCAGTCTGCTGTTCGGCGCAGGCTGGGGATTGAGCGGTTTCTGCCCCGGTCCGGCCGTCGTCAGCGCTGGATTCGGCGATGCGCGGGTGTGGGTCTTCCTTGCGTCGACCGTCGCGGGCGTCCTGCTGTTTCGCCGGTGGCGCGCGCCGTCATCGTCCTGATCGTTCGGAGGGCTGTGGCCGGCGCGCCAGCACGAGCGCCGTGACGTCGTCGTGGTCGCCGTTGCCCGCCGTGAATCGATCGACCTCCTCGAAGAGGCCGGCCAGAACATCGGGCGCGTCGGAGGTCGACGTTCCCGCGAGAAATTCCCTCAACCGCTCCTCGCCGAACATCTGTCCCGACGGCGAGCACGCTTCCGTGACCCCGTCCGTGTACAGCAGGAGCGTCGCGCCCGGCTCGAGCACCACCTCGCCGCTCCGATAGGACAGGCACTCCTTCACGCCGCACACCAGATTGCGCGGCTGGGCGAGGCTGACGGGCGGCGCATCCGGCTGGATCAGCAGCGGAGGGTTGTGTCCCGCGTTGACGTACGCAAGGCGGCCGGTCGACAGCTCGTAGATCGCGCAGAAGAGCGTGACGAATGCGCGGCCTTGCATGCTGAGATACAGACCGGTGTTGACTCTTTCCACCAGGGCCGACGCTGACAGGGCGCTGCCGCCGGCGCGCTGCACGGCCTCACCGCGGAGGAGAGTCACCGACTTCACCATGAACAGTGCCGCCGGCATGCCCTTTCCGCACACATCGCCGACGGCGATGACTACGTGGTCCGCGTCCACGAAGAACGCGTCGTACAGGTCGCCCCCCACATCGCGCGCCGAACGCATCCGGGCAGCGCATTGCAGTTCCGGGACACCGGCGAGCAACGCATGGCCGGGCGGCAGCATTCCCGCCTGGATCTCGCGGGCCGCCTCCAGTTCCTGCTCGAGGCGTTCCAGCTTGAGGCTCGCCTCGTACCGGTCGATGATGATCCGGTTGTTTCGGCGCATCCGGTTTGCCAGCATCCCGATGACGTTCCGGGCGACCCGGGGAATGATCAGGAACTGCTGCACGAAGACCTCTCCTGGAACGAGCAGCGCACGGCAGTTCCGGTCACTCACCACGAAGGCAGAGACGGGGCTGCCGTCGATCACCGACATCTCGCCGACGCAGTCGCCCGCCAGCACTTCGATGAAGTCGGACGATTCCGGCGATTCGAAGTGCACCCGCAACCGGCCGGAGATGACGAAGGCGACGTACTGGTTCTGTTCACCTGGGCGCAGCAGCACCTCGCCGTCGGTGAGATCGGAGATGGCGCAGCGGCTCATCACAGGTTCCAGCGCTGCAGGGTCGACGCCCTCGAAGATCGGAAAGTCGGCGATGAACGCGTATCGGCGCCGGTCTTCGCCGGATCGCCGTTCCGCGTCGTTGTCCCGCGCGGTCTGCGACCGGGCGCGTCGGCGCTCGGCGCCGCGAGGACGATGGGCCTGTCCGGCAGGCGGAAGGGCCGGCAGGCCGAACGACAGCGTGGTGACATTGCGGTGGCCCTGCCGGACGTAGCCGATGCGGTCCGCGAACGACCTCACGAGGTGGATGCCCAGGCCGCCGATGCGGGCCGCCGCGAGGGAAGACGGCGGCACATGAGGCGGGTGCTCCAGCAGATTGAAGGGCACGCCGTCGTCGCCGATCGTCACGCGCAGCGTCTCGCCTGCACACTCCATCGACAGTTCCACGCGACGGCCCGAATCGGCGCGCGCGAACCCGTGGCTCACGATGTTCGTCAGCAGCTCGCTCACGCAGAGATCCACCCGATGGATGAGGTCCGCCTCGACGAGCCATTCCTGGCACACCACCCGGACCCACGCGCTGGCGCTCGCCACCGCATCAACGTCTGCGGGCAGCTGCAGCTGGCGGCAGTCGACGGACCCCTTTGCCGCGTGCGTGCTCACGGACGGTGCAAGGCGTTCAGGCGAAATCCAGGCCGGCCTGTGCCGCCTCGAGGCTGTCGTAGATCGGCACGAGCTGGTCCACGCCGGCCGTTTCCAGGATCGCCCGCACGATGCCCTGCGGCATGGCGACCACCACTTTGCCTCCCATGCCATCCTGGGCCAGCGCTGCCGACAGCAGCAGGCGGATGCCCACGGACGCCATGAACGTCACGGAAGACAGGTTGAAGATGACCCGCATCTGGCGCGCGGTGACGATCGGCGAGACGATTGTCTCGGCCTTCTGGGTGCCCTCGATGTCGAGGCGACCGGCAAGGTCGAGGCGCACCATGTTTCCGGGCAGCTCGGTGACTTCCACTTTCATGGATCTTCCTTGGGCGGGATCGATGGACGCGGCTTCTGTGATGATGCCAGCTCAGGAAAGGTCCGATCGAGATGCGCATCCGTCCGCATCGACCGCACCTCCCTCGTTGTTGTTCTTGACCCGGATCGCGCGGCGGCTCGATCGACCGTCTGACAGCGGCGCCGAAGCCCGCTTCGATGCGACAATCCGGCCGGAAACCGGACGCCGCGGG
This sequence comes from Betaproteobacteria bacterium, assembly GCA_016713305.1. Lineage (NCBI taxonomy): Bacteria > Pseudomonadati > Pseudomonadota > Betaproteobacteria > Betaproteobacteria bacterium. The sequence continues at coordinate 416,628 of JADJPK010000004.1, read as the reverse complement.
AGGAGCGGCGCCGGATCCCCTTCTTAACGGACAGAAGCAGGAGAACTTCATGGCCGGAATGAGCACGGCGGATCGCTCCACGAGCCCGCCCGTGGTCCGGATACCGGACGTCTACAACGCCGCCCACGATCTCGTCGAACGCAATCTCGGGCCGCAACGGCGGAACAAGACCGCGTTCATCGACGACGGCGGACGTCACACCTACGGCGAACTGGCCCAGCGAGTCGACCGGTTCGGCAGCGGTCTCCTGCGTGCAGGAATGCGCCCGGAAGAGCGGGTGATGGTGTGCCTCCTGGACAGCGTGGACTTCCCGACCGCGTTCCTCGGCTGCATCAAGGCCGGGATCGTGCCGATTCCCGTCAACACGCTCCTGACGACGGCCGACTACGAGTACATGCTGCGGGACAGCCGGGCCAGGGCCCTGGTGGTATCCGCGCCGCTGCTCCCTCAATTCGCGCCGTTGCTCGCGCGTCTGCCGCACCTGCGGCACGTGATCGTCTCGGGCGGGGACGCGGGCGACCACGTTGCCCTGGACGCATTGCTTGCTTCGGGCGAGCCGGCGCTGGAAGCGGCCGCCACATGCGCCGACGACGCGTGCTTCTGGCTCTACTCGTCCGGCTCCACCGGCTCGCCCAAGGGAACGGTCCACGCTCACGGCAGCATGATCCACACGTTCGAGTACTACGCACGGGCCGTGCTGGGCATTCGCGAGGACGACATCGTGTTCTCGGCCGCCAAGCTCTATTTCGCCTACGGTCTGGGCAACGCGCTCGTGTTTCCCATGGCGGTGGGCGCCACGGCCGTTCTCATGGCCGAGAGGCCCACGCCGGCCTCGGTCTTCCACCGTTTGCGGGAGCACCGGCCCACCGTCTTCTACGCCGTTCCCACGCTCTACGCTTCCATGCTGGCGAGTCCCGACCTGCCCCCGCGCTCCGATGTCTCGCTGCGGGTGGCGACCTCGGCAGGCGAGGCGCTGCCGCCGGAGATCGGCCGGCGAGTGAGCGAGCATTTCGGCATCGATGTCCTGGACGGCATCGGTTCCACGGAGATGCTGCACATCTTCCTGTCCAACCGTCCGGGGGATGTCCGGTTCGGCACGACAGGCAAGCCTGTGCCGGGGTACGAACTGAAGCTCGTCGACGAGAACGGGGAGGAGGTGGCGGACGGCGAACAGGGAGAACTGCAGATCCGCGGCATCACGAGCGCGCTGTGCTACTGGAACAACCGTGTCAAGAGCCGCCACACCTTCGTCGGCGCGTGGACACGCAGCGGTGACAAGTACCTGCGAGACCCGGACGGATACTACGTGTACTGCGGCCGCAGCGACGACATGCTCAAGGTGAGCGGCATCTACGTCTCGCCCGTGGAAGTGGAAGCGGCCCTCATCAGCCATGGTGCAGTTCTCGAAGCGGCCGTCATCGGGAGCCCGGACTCGGACGAGTTGATCAAGCCCAAGGCCTTCGTCGTGCTCAAGCCCGGCATTGTCCAGTCCCCGGCGCTGGCCGACGAACTGCGCCGGCACGTGAAATCGATGCTTGCCCCGTACAAGTATCCACGGTGGATCGAATTCGTGACCGACCTGCCCAAGACCGCCACAGGCAAGATCCAGCGGTTCAGGCTCCGGGCCATGGACAGGCCGGATCGCTGAGTGGCGATGACACAGGGAACCCACCCTCGCTGCGCGGAATCCGTACCGGGCGCGCGGCGGCACTGAGCATCCGGTTCGGACTTCCTTCCATGCCCTTCATCCCGATTCTCGAGCACCGGCTCGAATACGCGTGGTTCGGCGAGCTCTCCGCGCGCGCGCCCGTCGTGATGCTCCACGAGGGTCTCGGCTCCGTGGCGTTGTGGCGCGAATTTCCCGGACGGCTCGCCGCCGTGACGGGCCGCCGCGTGCTGGCCTATTCGCGCTACGGCTACGGCAAGTCCGATCCCCTTCGCGAGAAGCGGGAGCCGACGTTCATGCATACCGAAGCGCTGGAGGTTCTCCCACGTCTCATCGAGGCCCTGGACATCGAACGCCCCGTGCTTTTCGGGCACAGCGACGGCGGTTCGATCTCGCTCATCCACGCCGGCGCGGGGCGCTGGTCCGTGACGGGCGTCGTGGTCCTCGCACCCCATGTGTTCGTGGAAGAGTGCTGCACGGCCGCGATCCGCCAGTCGAAGATCACCTACGACACCACCGATCTGCGCACCCGGCTCGCGCGTTACCACGACGATCCCGACTCGGCCTTCCGCGGCTGGAACGACATCTGGCTGGACCCACGCTTCACCGCCTGGAACATCGAGGAGTTCCTGCCGTCGATCTCATGCCCGGTGCTCGCGATCCAGGGCGAGGGAGACGAGTACGGCACCATGGAGCAGATCGACCGCATCGAACGCCAGTGTCCCGATGCCTCGCTGCTCAAGCTCGAACACTGCGGCCATTCGCCGCACCGGGATCAGCCGGATGCGGTGCTGCGGGCGGCGAAGGAGTTCATGGCGGGCCTGCCTGCCTGAGTGGGCCGGGAGCCTTCGATAGCGAGGGAGCCTTCCCCTCCCGCACGCGGTTCGTCCGCCCGATGAGCGTCTTCGCGGCGGCGCATCAGGTCCGCGTTTCCATCAGGTCCCCGTCTCCGCTCCGTCGCTGACCGTCGCCAGCCTCCCGACCCGAGATCGCGCTGGACGCGCTGCGCTCCGAGGCGATGCCGGAGGCCGCTCCGGCGGCCAGCTGACCCGGAGGGGGGCCCATCCCGGCACATGTGGGGGGCCGGCGAACAGCATGTGGTGGATCCGGATCTCGGCTCAGCCGCAGAGGGCCCGCGCGGCGACCGTCGCCAGTGGGCCCCTCGGACACGTGCGGAAGGGTGTCGGCCACGCGCGCCTGGCGGCCTCGCCGAGGTGTCGCGGCCCGGATGAAGGTGTCGGACGGCGATGTCGCCACGGACGAGGTTCACCTCCGGATCCGTGGAGGAGGCGATGCGGGCGCCAGGCTTCAGGTCCTCGATCCGTCGAACCGGACTCGTGGCCGGGACCGCGGACGGAGTTCGTTCGGCCTGCCCCTGGCGTTGGGCGGATGGCCACCGGCGGAATCCCGACGACACGCGGACGGCATCGGGCGGCTCGTAGTTGGCGAAAATGAGATCCACCTGACCGGCCCTGACGGCGTTGCGGCAGCGCTCGAAGTCCTCATACAGCTCGAGATGGATCTTCTCGCCGAGCACCCGCTGCATCCAGGTGTTGAAGACGTACCAGCCGGACAGGTAGCGCATGCTGAGATCCGGGCTCAGGGTGAACTGATAGGTCATGTCGTCCTCTCGTCTCGGGCCGGTCACTTGAGTGTGCGGTACAAGGCTTCGGCGGCGGCGATCTTCGCTCGCGACGGCTTGCGCCGGACCGACGTGAAGCCCACCACCTTGCCCTGCCGGCGATTGGGCACCACGGTGGCGTAGACCCAGTAGTAGGCGCCGTCCTTGCGCAGGTTCTTCACGTAGCCGTGCCACTTCTCGCCCTTTGCCATGGTGTCCCAGAGATCCTTGAATGCCACGGCGGGCATGTCCGGGTGGCGCAGGATGCAGTGCTGTTCACCGATCAGTTCCTGTTCGGTATATCCGGACATGTCCACGAACGCCTGGTTGGCGTGCGTGATGACGCCCGCGGGGTCGGTTCGGGAGACGATGAGGCTGCCTTCCGGAAAGGGCACTTCCCGGTCGACGACGTAGACCGTGCGCTTCGAGCCGTCGTGAAACGTGAGCTCGTGCCGCACGCCGGTCTCGTCGTGCAGATCCTCCGGTGCGATGTCGCGCATGGCAGTTCTCCTCAGAGCAGCTTCGAGATGCCTTCGGCCGCGCGCCGGGCATCGAGGAAGATGAGCCCGAGTTTCGCGGTGGGCCGCGCGATGACCGAGAGCACCGCGTCGGGCCCCGCGTGGATCATCAGGATGTAGCCGTCCTTGCCCTTGACCATGACCTGCTCCAGGTCACCACAGCCCAGTTCCGAGGCACTGCGGTCGCCCAGCGTCAGCATGGCGGCATTCATCGCACCGACACGGTCTTCGTCCATGTGCGCCGGCAGCAGGCTGGAGATCATCAGCCCGTCGGTCGAGATGACCGCGGAAGCGGTGATGTCGGCGGAACTTCCGTTCAGGTCGCCGAGGATGGATCGGATCATCTCTTCACGCATGGAGGCAGTCCTTCTTGAAGATGGGTTCGTGAGTGGGAGCGAACTCGGGGGCGGTCATGCCGGAGTCGCGTATCGATGCGCAAGCCCCCAGATCGCGTCCGCGAATGCGCGGCCGTGAAGCAGGGGAACGCCCGCAACGATGAGCAGGAAGGAGTGCGATCCGAGTGTCAGCGGCCAGACACAGACCTGGCCGTGACCCGCGGCATCCACCAGCGCAATGCCGCCTGCGTTCAGGCGCAGGTTGCCGTGCACCAGGCCGTGATAGCGCTGGTGAACGGCCGTCAGTTCGGCGGCCAGCGCGGCGAGCTGTTCGGCCGCCTCGTGGGTGAAGCCGCTCGAGGCGAGCTGGAACCCTTCCGCGTCGGCCAGCATCGCGCGCTTGCGCGCGGACATCCGGGAGAGGAGGGCCGGCATGTCTTCGTCCATGTGAACGGACGGGACGTCACGCGCCACCGGCTCGGCCGCGATCCATCCGAGAAACTGCATGCGATGCAGGAGCGCCAGCGATGCACGCCGGGGTCTATGGTGTACAGCAGCGCCTCCACGAGCAGACCAACCTCCCGGGGATTGCGCGGGTCCACTTCGAAGATCGGTGGATTGAGGCCGAGGTCGGCACGCCGTTCGCGGAAGTACGAGTGATAGTCGTCCAGCGTCGGCTTCGGCGAGCGCTCGGTGAAGTTCACGCCGACCGCGAGCTGCGTGCGGGACAGCAGGTCCTTGAACGCCGACAGATAGAACGCCAGATCGTCCAGGGGCGCGCGGCGCGAGTTGTCGATGAGAAGCACGAGCCCGAGCGCTCCCTTCTCCAGGATCTTCCACATGAAATCGAAGCGCTCCTGGCCGGGCATGCCGTACAGATGCACGCGCTCGGTGTCGCTGAGGTTCATCACGCCGAAATCCATGGCGACCGTCGTGGCGTTCTTGCGCTCGCGGGTCATGTCGCTCGCACGCTCGTCCGTGCGCAGTATGGGGGTGTGGCTCAATGTCGCGATCGCGGTGGTCTTGCCCGCGCCGACAGGCCCGGCGAAGACGATCTTGTGGACCCGCTGGGCACGGCGCGGAACGTAGGAGAACGATTCCGCGGAGGGGAGACGGCGGGAGACACGGCGCCGGTCAGTCGCGCGATGAGCTCCGCGGCCGACTGGGGGCGGTCGGCCGGGCGCAACTGCAGCATCCAGTCCACCGCCTCGAGGACGTCGCGTCCGTAGCGTCCGGAAAGCAGGCGAGCCGACGGCGTGAACGGATCCGGCTTTCCCTCGCCCACCTCCGCGTCGCGCCGCTGTGCGTCTACCGGGGCCTGTCCCGTCATGCAGCGGAACAGCGTGGCACCCAGGCTGTAGATGTCCGACCAGGGACCCTGCACTCCATCCGGACTGTATTGCTCGATGGGCGCATAGCGGGGTGTCAGGACGTTGAGCCCGTCGCCGCCGCTCGTTCCGAACTCCATGCGGGCGGCGCCGAAATCGAGCAGGACCGGCGAGCCGTCCTCGCGCAGGTAGATGTTTGCCGGCTTGATGTCCCGGTGGAGATAGTGCTTCTCGTGGACCAGTTTCAGTCCGGAGAGCAGGGGCAGCAGGAGGCTGCGAAGCTCGGTCTCCGGAAGCGGACCTCCTTCGCGCGACAACCGGTCGAGAAGACTCTCGCCCTTTTCGTAGTCCATCACGATGTAGGCGGTCCGGTTCGCCGGGAAGTAGCGCGAGACCCGCACGATGCTGGGATGCTTGAACTGCGCCAGCACCTGCGCCTCGCTGATGAAGCGGGACAGTCCCCACTCGTAGAGTTCGGCATCCCCGCCCTTGGCAAGATTCGCCACTCCCGAGGGTTCCCGGCACATGAGCTCGCCGGGGAAGTACTCCTTGATCGCCACCGAGGACTGCAGGTTCTCGTCCCAGGCGCGATAGGTGATCGCAAACGCACCCTGGCCCAGCACCGACTCGATGCGGTACTCGTGCAGATGCGCGTCGACGGGGAGGGAGTGAGAAAGGCTCATGCGCCCTCCCCGGCATCGTGACCGGAATCGTCACGGGGCAGGCGGCTGGCGATCCGGCCCAGCAGCGAGCGGCGGCTGTGGGGTTCCGGCGGTCCGCCGTCTTCGTCCGCCTCGGGTACACGGCCCGGGACGTCGATGAGACCGATCGTCGACGCGGCGCCGTAGAACGCGAACACGTGACGCTGCGGAATGGAGAGGGCCTTCGCAACCTGCGGGAGGCGCATGGGGTGGCGCACCAGCAGAGCGGCGACACGCGTGGCGTTGGGCGTGGGGAGGAGCCGCGTGAGATTGGGCCAGCTCTCGAGCCGGAAGCGTTCGTTCATGGGGGTGCCAGCGGGCAGGCGGCCGCGATAGGTCCACAGCGCCGTCTTCCACAGCAGCGCTTCCATGGACGTGGTGCGACCGCCCACGGGCGACACGCCCGAAGCGGTGGAGGGCACGGCTTTCAGCATGCCCGGCCCAAAGGAGGTCCCGCAAAGCGCCCGCAGCTGTTCGTCGGACAGGGGGTCGTGACGCTGGCGTTTGACCACTCGACGATCATGACCGCATTGCCGTGCAGGTGAATCTCTGCCGGGCGCGTCCGCGTGCGCGACAACGACAGTGCCACTCGAACGCACTCCAGCACGGCGGTACCCGATGTGCAGAACCGCCTGCGAAGCTGGACTGGATCGTCGATATCCACATCCGCAGCGCTGCCGCAGACGGCGTCGGACGGGTCCCGGTCCAGCGGATCGGACTCCGTCAATGACCGCCTGTCTTCCATGAACTCGGTGGCCCTGTAACCGGGAATGACCGGCTGCGCCATCCTTTGCACGGGCGGAGCCGCAGTGACAGGGGCCGGCGCCGTGCCGGACCGGTTGCGTTCCTGCGGAGCCGGCGTCGGCGGCCGGGAGGACACGCTCGAGGTCGCGGCCACAGGCGCGGGGCGTCCGACGATGGTACGGACACGGTCGAGCGCCTCCACCAGCCTGTCCACCTGCACGGGTTTCGACACGACCGCGTCGGCACCGGGCACCGGCTGACTGTCGAGCGTGAGCGCGATCGTCGGGCGCTCGGGGTGCAGCGCCCGGTACCTCGACCACTCGGCCTGTGCGCCCACGCCGTCCAGATTCACGATGACTGCCAGCGCCTGCGCTCCGTCCGCGAGAACGTACCGGCCGCGAGCCGGCCCGCGCATCACCATCTCGAGCGTGTCGCGCATGCGCCGGTTGGCACCGATCAGATCCAGCGCCAGAGGCGACGCCTCGTCGCGATCGCGAGCGGCAGCCGTCATGCGGAGGCTTCCACGGCCGGGGGAATGCCCCCGGTCTTTCCGGGCATGTCACCCTGCGCCGGCCTGACGAGTCCCACGATTCCCCCGCGCGGGACGGCAGGCGACAGCAGCGTCCCGGCCACTGCCTCGCACTCGGCGCAGGTCGGCGCGCGCCGGAGAACGGCCCATGCCATCGATCGATGGGGTTCGGTCAGGGTGGTTCCGACCCGTGCCGTCAGCGTGCTTCGCAGGTCCAGCCCCTTGTCGCCGAGGGCGCAGGCGAGATCGAGCAGCGCCGCGCAGAGCGCCTCGCTGTCGTCGAGGCCCTGTGCCATCAGAACGCGCAGCACGTGCGCGCGAAGGTCGGCAGGGGAACGGCGGACCAGATGGCTGGCGTGCGACAGAAGCGATTCACGGTGGGCGGTGCCGGCCGCGGACAGGCCGGGCAGATGGTGAACATCCACGAAGGCCGGTTCGAGAGGCAGATCAGCCATGGCGCCGCTCCCGGCATGAGCCGGTCAAGGGCGATGCCGCAGGCGCCGACGAAGGGCAGGATGCCGGTTTTCGGCGGACCGCCTGGGTGCGCGGAGATTCGGAGCGGATGACGCACATAGTGGTGCGATCGTTCATTTCCATGGGGACTTCCTGGCGCAAGGGGTGGCGGCCGAGGCCCGCCACACGACGCTCATTTCATCGGTTTTCGGAAGGAATCCCCCGCGACTTGAGAGTCAAACGTGTACCCCCGCCCGCGTTCGGATTGACAAATGTCAAGCAAACGCGCGTTCTTGAAGGCGGCCGTCCTCCCGGCCTTCCACTTTGCGCAGGAATGCCGCCACGGCGTGCCGGGGATATCGGCCGACTTTCCGGGCGCTCCGGGCGCTCCGGGGGCAGCGGTGCCTACCCGGCCGCGGAATGCGCGTACTCCTCCACCGGGGGGCAGGCGCACACGAGGTGACGGTCACCGTAGGCGTTGTCCACGCGCGCCACGGGAGGCCAGTACTTCGCGGACCTGACGGCGGGCAGCGGAAAGGCGGCATGCTCGCGGGAATACGGATGCGGCCATGCGTCCGCGAGGCAGGCGGCCGCGGTATGGGGAGCATTGCGAAGCGCGTTGTCCAGGCGATCCGCCCGGCCGGTCTCCACGGCACGGATCTCCTCGCGGATGGCGATCATGGCGTCGACGAACCGGTCCAGTTCCGCCTTCGATTCGCTCTCGGTGGGTTCCACCATCAGCGTGCCGGGCACGGGAAAGCTCATGGTCGGCGCGTGGAAACCGAAGTCGATGAGCCGCTTGGCGACGTCCTCGTTGGAGATGCCGGTGGCTTCCTTGATGGGCCGCAGATCCAGGATGCACTCGTGCGCCACCAGACCGGCGTGCCCGCTGTAGAGGATGGGAAAGTGCGGGGCGAGCCGGGTCGCAAGATAGTTGGCGTTGAGGATCGCCATCTGTGTGGCACGCGTGAGGCCTGCAGGGCCCATCAATGCGACGTAGGCCCAGGAGATGGGCAGGATGCTTGCGGACCCGTAAGGCGCCGCGCTCACGGGTCCGACGGCCGAGTTCGGGTGCAGCGGATGCCCGGGCAGGAATGGCGCGAGATGCGCGCGAACGGCCACGGGCCCCACCCCCGGACCACCGCCGCCGTGCGGGATGCAGAACGTCTTGTGGAGATTGAGGTGCGACACGTCCGCGCCGAATCGTCCGGGCCGGGCGAGCCCTACCAGCGCATTGAGATTGGCGCCGTCGAGATAGACCTGTCCCCCGTGCGCGTGGACGATGTCGCAGATCTCGCCGATGGCGTCCTCGAACACGCCGTGCGTGGACGGGTACGTCACCATCAGCGCGGCCAGTTCCGCCGCGTGCTCCCGTGCTTTCGTCCGGAGATCGTCCACGTCGACATTGCCCCGCGCGTCGCACGCGACGACCACGACTTCCATCCCTGCCATGTGAGCCGAGGCCGGATTCGTGCCGTGAGCCGATGACGGGATCAGGCAGATGCGGCGGTGCTGCTCGCCGCGCGACCGGTGCCAGGCGCGGATCGCCAGCAGGCCGGCAAACTCGCCCTGGGCGCCGGAGTTGGGCTGCACGCTCACCGCGTCGTAGCCGGTGATTTCGCACAGAGCCCGTTCGAGTTCGCGCACGAGACGCGCGTAGCCCAGCGACTGATGGACGGGGGCGAACGGGTGCAGGTTCGCGAAGCCCTCCCAGGTGACCGGGATCATCTCCGTGGTCGCGTTGAGCTTCATCGTGCAGGAGCCCAGAGGAATCATCGTGCGGTCCAGGGCGAGATCCCTGTCTGCGAGCCTGCGCAGATAACGCAGCATCTCCGTCTCGGAGTGCATGGTGCGGAACACCGGATGCGTCAGGAAATCGGAGGTCCTCAACAGCGCGGGAGGCAAGCCGATGGAACTGCGGTCCCCGGGCTGCGCGGACCGCGCATTGGCTTTCGCGAACAGCGCAAGCACGGCCGCGACGTCCGACCGATCGTGGGTCTCGTCGAAGCTCACCCCGATGCCGTCGCCCGGAGCGTCGCGCAGATTGATCGACTGTTCCATCGCGTTTCGCAGCACGGCAGACTTGGCATCGCCCGCATGCACGGTCACGGTGTCGAACAGGGCGCCCGAGGCGATGCCGCAGCCGAGCGATCGAACGGCGGCCGCGAAATCGCACGCGAGCGCGTGTACCCGGCGTGCGATCGCGCGCAGTCCCTCGGGGCCGTGATACACCGCGTACATGGAGGCCATCACGGCCAGCAGGACTTGCGCGGTGCAGATGTTCGATGTGGCCTTCTCCCGCCGGATGTGCTGTTCCCGGGTCTGCAGTGCGAGCCGCAGAGCCGTGTCCCCCCTGGCGTCGACGGAAACACCCACGAGGCGGCCCGGCATGGACCGCTTCAAGGCATCCCGGCACGCGAGATAGGCGGCGTGCGGTCCGCCGAATCCCATCGGCACGCCGAAGCGCTGAAGGGATCCGATCGCGATGTCCGCACCCCACTGTCCCGGAGGAGCGAGGAGCGCGAGCGACAAGGGATCGCAGGCTGCGACGAACAGCGCGCCGGCGGCGCGGCACGACTGCGCCAGGCCGTGCGGATCACGCACCGATCCGTCGGTGGCCGGATACTGGACCAGCACACCGAAGAAATCGCCTGCGTCCATCAGTGCGGACGCCTTGCCGACGCGCACATCGATGCCCAGTGGTTCCGCACGGGTGCGAACGACGGCGATGGTCTGCGGATGGCAATCCTCGGAGACGATGAAGCCGGCGCCTCCCGACGTGGCATGCCGCTGCGCCATCATCATCGCCTCAGCCCCCGCCGTCGCTTCGTCGAGCAGCGATGCGTTGGCGATGTCCAGGCCGGTCAGATCGCACACCATGGTCTGGAAGTTGAGCAGCGCTTCCAGCCGGCCCTGCGAGATCTCGGGCTGGTAGGGGGTGTAGGCGGTGTACCACGCCGGATTCTCCAGCACGTTGCGCAGGATGACGGGCGGCGTCACGGTTCCGTGGTAGCCCTGACCCAGGAAATTCCGGGCCGGCACGTTCATCCCGGCCAAGTCTCGCAGCGCTGCCAGCACTTCGCGCTCCGAGCGCGGCGGAGGCAGACGGAGCGGTTCCGCCGAACGTATGCCGGCAGGCACGACCCGCTCCACGAGCTGTTCGAGAGATCCGGCGCCCACCGTGGTCAGCATGGCCGTCACGTCTTCGTCGCGTGGGCCGATGTGGCGGGCGGCGAATCCGCACTCGTCATTGCACGGTGTCGGGGTCATCGGCATGTCCTCCAGTGACAAGGGTGCGATTGCTACTCGGCCGCCACGATGGCCGGCCGCAGAGGAAGAACGGACGGTTGCCCCTGGGCAACTGTCGTCCTCCGCGCCGTCACTCCTGGCCGGCCACCGCGGCGTAGCCGGCGGCATCCATCAGCTTTGCCACGTCACCCGCATCGGCGGGACGCAGCTTGAAGATCCACGCTTCGTAGGGCGACTCGTTGATCCGCTGCGGCTCGCTGTCCAGTGACGCATTGAAGGCCACGATCTCTCCCGCCACGGGGGCGTAGATGTCCGACGCTGCCTTCACCGACTCCACCACCGCCGCCGCATCGCGCGCCTTCAACTGCGCACCGACCTTGACGTCCCCCACGAAGACGATATCGCCCAGCTCCTGCTGCGCGTGGTCGGTGATGCCGACGACGACGGTGCCGTCGGCCTCGAGACGGACCCATTCGTGGGATTCGGTGTATTTGAGTTCAGGGGGCAGATGCATGGAGGAATTCTCCCGGTTTGAAAGGTCGATCAGCAGCAGAGGGGCCGCGCGTCCAGCAGCGATTGGCCATGACGGACGAACGGGGGTTTGACGACGCACGCCGGCAGCCACTTGCCGCGCACGTCCACTTCCACGGGCGTGCCCGGGCGGGGGACCTGGCCCGCCTCGCGAGGCACGCGTGCGAACGCGATGGAGAAGCCAAGGGTGGGAGAGAACGTCCCGCTGGTGATCTCGCCGTCCCCCCACGCGGTTCGAAGGCGCATGTGGCTGCGCAGGACACCCTTGTCGAGCAGGCGCAGACCCGTGAGGGCCCTGGACGCAGTGCGAGACATCAGCGCCTCCCTGCCGACAAAAGGACGATCCGTGCGGGTATCCACGGTCCAGCCCAGCGCGCTTTCCATGGGCGTGGTGTTCCGATCCATGTCGGAACCGTACAGATTCATGCCCGCTTCCAGTCTGAGCGTGTCCCGTGCGCCGAGTCCGCAGGGCCGCACTCCGGCGAGTTCCATATCCTGCCAGAGGCTTTCCGCCATGCTGGCGGGCAGCGTGATCTCGAAACCGTCCTCACCGGTGTAGCCCGTGCGCGCAACCATGACCTCGCCTTCCAGGACCGAAGCGAACGTCTGCAGGTCGCGTGTCCGGCTTTCCAGGCCGGGACGCGCGCGCCAGAACGACTCCCGGCCCTTCGGACCCTGCACGGCGATCATCGCGAGATCGCGACGACCTGAGATCTCCACTTCGCAGTTCATCGACGCGCGGCAGATCGACATCCATTCGAGATCGCTGTCCGCGGTCGCGGCGTTGACCACGAGGCGATACCGGTCCTCACCGCTCCGATGGACGATGAGATCGTCCAGGATGCCGCCGGTCTCGTCGAGCATGCAGGAATAGAGGGCCCGGCCGGGCGATGCGAGCCGGTCCACGTCGTTGGCGAGCAGCCTGCGCAGGAAGGGCCGGGACTGCGGTCCCGAGACGTCGATGCTCAGCATGTGCGAGACATCGAACATGCCGGCGGCGCGGCGCACGGCGTGATGCTCTTCGATTTGGGAGCCGTAGTGAAGAGGCATCGCCCAGCCGCCGAAATCGGTCATGCGTGCGCCCGCGGCCACGTGCTGCGCGTGAAGACAGGTGTGTCGGGTCAATTCGGCCTCCTCATGGCGATGGCGGGACCCGCAAATGAAAGAGGGGTGGGCAGGACACGCCGGTCGAGCGCATGCCCTGTCCACCCCTCTGTCCTTTTGCCTGAGAGTTGAGCCCTGCGACGGGCTTGCCCCTTCGGCGTCCCGGCGACGATGCGCCGCGATCTCTCCAGAGTTGCCCTGAGCCGGTATGGACCGGTCGATGCCACGGTTCCAGAAGCCTGAGCGATTCCGGGTGGGTTACGCCTTCGGCGGCGGACCGGGTCGGCCCACGCTCTCCCGCAGCATGTCGGGCAGTCGGGAGAATACGCCCGGAAGGCCGACCTGACTACCGCGGGGTAAGGGGTTCAGCGGGATGCGCCCAGAGCCAGCGCGCGCTCCCGCGATCTCGATGCCTCGGCCTCCGCGGCCTTGTCGTCCCACTGGGTGTGCGCCCAGCCCTGGAGGTTCTCGCCGACGATGTGGCACAGGCCACGAACCCAGTCGTCGCGTTCGTTGAGGCAGGGGATGTAGTGGAATTCCTTGCCGCCTGCCGTCAGAAAGGCGGTCTTGTTCTCCATGCCGATCTCTTCCAGCGTCTCCAGGCAATCGGAGACGAAGCCGGGGCAGATCACGTCCACGCGGGCCGTGCCCTTGCGTCCGAGTTCCTCCAGCGTCGGCTGGGTATACGGTTCGAGCCACTCCGCACGGCCGAATCGCGACTGAAAGGTGAGCATCCACTGATCGGGCTTCAGTTCCAGCGCCTCGGCGAGCAGGCGGCCGGTTTTGCGGCACTCACAGTGATAAGGATCGCCCTTGTCCAGGTGGAAGCGCGGTACGCCGTGAAAGCTCATCACGAGCTTGCCGCCCCGGCCGTTCTTCGACCAGTGATCGCGCACGGACTGGGCGAGCGCGGCGATGTAGCGGGGATGGTCGTGGAAGTGGCGGATCGTGCGGATGGCGGGAACGTTGCGCGCGTGGCTCAGTGTCTCGAACACCGCGTCGAGGGCGCTGGCGGTCGTGCTGGCGGCGTACTGCGGATACAGGGGGACGACGAGCAGCCGGTCGCATCCGTCCGACCTGAGTTCGCCGATGGCGGATTCCACCGAGGGGTTGCCGTAACGCATGGCGCAGCGAACGGTGACAGGGGATTTCACCGCGGCGTGGAGGTAGCCCTGGACGAGTCGCGCGAGTTTCTCGGTGTGCACCTTGAGGGGCGAGCCCTCGGGAGTCCAGATCGCCGCGTACTTCGCGGCGGACTTCTTCGGCCGGGTGTTGAGGATGATGCCGTTCAGGATGATCCACCACACCGGTCTCGGAATCTCCACCACGCGCGGGTCCCAGAGAAACTGCCGCAGATAGCGCTTGAGGGCGGCCGCCTCGGGCGCATCGGGAGTGCCGAGATTCAGCAGAAGGATGCCCACCTTGGGAACGGAGCCGTGAGTGTAGGAAGGTTCGGTCTTGAACATGGAGTCGTAGGCCGGTAAGGGGGGTGGCGGTCTTTCGGGGTGGGGGACGTCTGCGCCGCTGCCTGCGTCCAGGGTGTCGCCCGGCGAGTGGCGATTCGGCTCAGGAGTGGGAAAGCGCGCTGGACAGCAGTTTGGCCGTGATGTCGACGATCGGGATGACGCGCTCGTAGGCCATGCGCGTCGGACCGATGACCCCGACCGTGCCCACGACCTGTCCGTCCACCTTGTAAGGGGCCGTCACCACGCTGCATTCGTCCAGAGGCACCAGGCCTGACTCCCCGCCGATGAAGATCTGCACGCCCTGCGCGCGGCTGGACAGTTCCAGCAGCTGCAGGAAGCTCGTCTTCTGCTCGAAAAGCGCGAACAGCCTGCGAAGGCTGTCCATGTTGGTGGACAGTTCGGAGACGTCCAGCAGGTGCCGCTCGCCGGAGATGACGACGTCGCCGGCGTTCTCCTGCATCGCCTCGGTGCCGGCATCCAGCGCGCGCGCCATGAGCCCGGAGATGTCGTCCTTGAGTTCGCGCAGATCCGCCTGAAGCTGGATGCGGATGTCGTCGAAGTCGCGCCCCGCGAAGTTCTGGTTCAGATAGTTCGCGGCCTCGACGAGCTGGGAGGCGGTGTAGGGGCGGTCCATGGGCAGGATGCGGTTCTGCACGTCGCCCTCGGGCGTGACGATGATGAGCAGCACCCGGTCTTCACCCAGCCGCAGGAACTCGATGTGCCGGAAGGCGTTGCGTCGGCGCGGTGTCATCACCACGCCCGCGAAACGGGTGAGATCCGACAGCAGGTGCGAGGCCGTCGAGACGAGCTTGTGGGTGCTGTCGACCTGGAGCTGTCCTTCGAGCTGGCTGATCTCCAGCTGCTGCAGCGGCCGGACAGTCAGCAGGGTGTCCACGAACAGGCGGTAGCCGCGCGGAGTCGGGATCCGGCCGGCGGAGGTGTGCGGACTCGCGATGTACCCCATCTCCTCGAGGTCCGCCATGATGTTGCGGATGCTGGCCGGAGAGAGGTCCAGGCCGGAAAACTTCGCGAGCGCACGAGAACCCACCGGTTCGCCGTCCTCGATGTAGCGCTCGACGAGGGTCTTGAGCAGGATTCTGGCGCGATCGTTGATCATGGCGGACGATTCTAAACAGGTTGCGGAACGCGCGGGAAGCATTCGACAGGCCCCGTTTCGCGGCGTTCGCGGCACGGGAGAGCACGGCAAAGTGTGCTCTAATCCCGGCCGATGGAGAACTTCCGCACCATTGCCCTGATCGGCAAGTACAAGAGTCCAGAGATTGCCGGCCCCCTCCTGGATCTCGCCGCCTTCCTGGAAGACCGCGGCCGTTCCGTCGTGGTGGACCCGCTCACGGCCGTGCATATCGGCGACCACCGCCGGCTGGTGCTTTCGCTGGAGGACATCGGCAGGCAGGCCGACCTTGCGATCGTGATCGGCGGTGACGGGACCATGCTCAACATCGCCCGCACGCTCGCGCCCTACGACGTGGCGCTTGTCGGCGTGAACGTGGGCCGCCTCGGTTTCCTCACCGACGTATCCATGGACACCATGTTCGAGACGTTCGCCGAGATGCTGGACGGGCGCTACGTGGTCGAGACCCGGATGCTGCTGCAGTCGGAGGTGCGGCGCGAAGGCGCGAGGGTGATGGATGTCGTGGCCTTCAACGACGTCTCCATCAACAAGGGCGCGGAGGGCAGCCTGATCGAGCTGGAGGTCATGGTCAATGGACAGTACGTCTACGATCTGCGGGCCGATGGACTGATCGTCGCGTCGCCCACCGGCTCCACGGCCTACGCGATGTCTGCGGGCGGGCCGATCGTTCATCCCTCGCTGTCGGTCTTTTCTCTTGTCCCGGTCTGTCCGCACACCCTGTCCAACCGGCCGATCATCGTCTCGTCGGAATCCGTGATCGAGATCCTGGTCCGCGGCGCTGCCGATGCGCGGGCTCATTTCGACAGCCATTCGCATTGCGAGCTGAAGGAAGGCGACAAGGTCTTCGTGCGCCGCTGTCCCGAGAAGATCCGCCTGCTGCATCCGTCGAACCACGACTACTACCACATGCTCCGGGAGAAGCTTCACTGGAGCGAGAAGCCCGGACGCTAGGAAGGTCCCAACGATGGTCGCGGATCGCATTCCGTCCGGAAGCGGACGATGGACAGGCGGCAGATGGCAGTGCGACGGTGCATTCCGGCCGGCCATCCGGGCCGCTTGGCGCTTCGCGATGGCTGCAACCCTCTGGCCGGGAGGCGGCGCATGCTGACCGCTCTGAGCGTGCAGGACTTCGTGATCGTGGACCGGTTGCGTCTCGAGTTCGGGCGCGGCTTCACGGTGCTTACCGGAGAGACGGGGGCAGGCAAGTCGATTCTGGTGGATGCACTGCTGCTCGCGCTGGGCGGACGCGCCGATGCGGGCGCCGTCCGGCCGGGGCGGGAGAAGGCGGAAGCGAGCGCGGAGTTCGATGTCAGCGGTGTCGATCCGGCCCGCGAGTACCTCGCCGCCAACGAGCTTGCCGGGGAAGGCGGGGAGTGCATCCTGCGCAGGATCGTCGAATCGGGCGGCCGATCGCGGGCCTACGTCAATGGCCGGCCCGTGACCGCCACGCAGTTGCGGGAGCTGGGCGAACTCCTCGTGGATATCCACGGACAGCACGAACACCAGACATTGATGCGGCCCGCGGCGCAACGCGGCCTGCTCGATGCATACGCGGGGGCGGCCGAGCTGGCGCTGTCGGTGGCGGAACGCCACAGGCAATGGCAGGAGGCGCGCGAGGCACTGCAGGCGGCCGAGCGGGGCGCGCAGGCGTTGGCGGCCGAACGGGACCGCCTGTCCTGGCAGGCCGAAGAGCTCTCTCGCGTCGCACTGACCCCGGCCGAGTGGGACGAACTGAAGGAGGCCCATCAGCGGCTGTCGCACGCGGCGGCCCTCATCGAAGGATCGCAGGCGGCCGCGGAGGTTCTGTCGGAAGGCGACGATTGTCTCGCGAGCGCGCTGTCCGGATTGAGGGGCCGGCTGGAGCAGCTGGCGCATCACGATCCTGCGTTGAAAGAAGTGGTGGATCTTCTGGCGTCTGCAGACATACAGCTTGGCGAAGCGTCCCGTGCGCTCCGGCAGTACCGCTCGCGGCTGGATCTCGATCCCGCCCGGCTGAAGGAGCTCGAATCGCGCATCGAGTCGGTCACCGCGGCTGCGCGGAAGCACCGAATCCGTCCGGAGGAGCTGGCGGCGCGTCTGGCCGAATGCAGGCGCCGGCTGGAAGAGCTGGACCACGATCTGGACGCCGAAGCGCTGCGCAAGGAAGCCGAGTCGCGGGAATCGGGCTACCGGGCAGCGGCGGAAAAGCTCTCGTCACTGCGTGCGAAGGCTGTCAAATCCCTCGGCGCCGCAGTCACGGCGTCGATGCAGCAGCTCGCCATGGCGGGGGGGCGCTTCGAAGTGGAGCTGAAGCCGGCCGACACACCGGCCGCCCATGGACTGGAAACCGTGGAATTCCGCGTATCGGGTCATCCCGGGGCACCGCCTGCGCCGGTCTCCAAGGTGGCTTCGGGTGGCGAACTGGCCAGGCTGTCGCTCGCCCTGCAAACCGTGACCAGCCGCGTGGCGCCGGTGCCGACGCTCGTCTTCGACGAAGTGGATTCCGGCATCGGCGGTGGCGTTGCCGAAGTCGTGGGCAGGCTGCTGCGTCAGCTTGGCCGGGACCGTCAGGTTTTTTGCATCACCCACCTGCCGCAGGTGGCCGCCACCGCGGTGCATCAGTGGAAGGTCGCCAAGCGGGTGGAGAAGGGTGTGACGCTTTCCGTGGTCGAGGTGCTGTCCGAGGAGGCCCGGGTCGAGGAGGTCGCACGCATGCTGGGCGGAGTGCGCATCACGGACACCACGCGGTCCCACGCCCGCGAGATGCTGGAGGCCGCAGGGCCGGACTAGAGATTTTTCGGAAGGAAGTGCGGACGAGGGAGACCCGCATCGATGGGGGGGACGAGACCACGGGACCGGACCCCCGGGCGGTCGCGGATGCCGAGGAGTCCTTTCCCGGTCCCTTCCCGGAATGGTGGCAGGCGCCCCGGGGCGCGGCAGTCGTTACCGGTCAGCCCTCGGTGGACGAATCGTCGCTGAAGGAGCGGTGCACGCCTGACTTGCGGTTCGGGCAATTCGGCCGGTTGCAGTAGGCGTAGAGCTGAAGCGAGTGCTCGTGGATGGAGAAGCCGCGATCCCGCGCGATGGCGTCCTGCCGCTTCTCGATTTCGGAGTCGTAGAACTCCTCCACGTGCCCGCACTGCAGGCACACCAGGTGATCGTGGTGACCGCCTTCATTCAGTTCGAACACGGCCTTACCGCTTTCGAAGTGATGGCGCGCCAGGATTCCTGCCTGTTCGAACTGAGTGAGCACACGGTAGATCGTGGCCAGACCGATGTCCATTCCCTCGGCCAGCAGGATCTTGTAGACGTCCTCTGCCGTGAGATGGCGCTCCTCGCTGGTTTCGAAGAGGTTCAGTATCTTGAGCCGCGGCAGCGTCGCCTTGAGGCCCATCGTCTTGAGGTCGTTCGGGGTTCGGTTCGGCATGACCGTCTCGCGGAAGGTATCGATTATCATAGAAGCTTTCCCTGGCGCTGAGAACAATGACGGCATCTTCGAAGGGTGTGGCCGCGCGCCTCGCCCTGTGGTTGGCTTTTGTCTTCCTTCCGGTGGCGTCGGGTTGTGCCGTCTACCGCATCGACATCCAGCAGGGCAATGTCGTGACCCAGGAAATGATCTCCAAGTTGCGGCCGGACATGACGCGGCAGCAGGTGAAATACGTGATGGGGACGCCCCTCGTCGCAGACACGTTCCATCCCGATCGCTGGGACTATTTCTACAAGTTCGACAAGGCCGGCAATCCGCGGGACCGTCGGCAGCTCACCCTCGTCTTCGACGGCGACAAGCTGAAGAAGATCCTGGGAGACGTGACGGCCGCGCCGGGTCTGGTCGATTCCGCAGGTACCACCGAAGCACCCGGCACGGCGAACAAGCCACTGCCCAGGGACCATTGATCATGTCGCTGAAGATCGTCATCGCAGGCAGCACCGGACGCATGGGCCGTGCCCTCATCGAATCGATTGCCGCAGAGGATGGTCTCAAGCTCCACGCGGCTCTCGAGCGTCCAGGGGTGCCGGGCATCGGCCAGGACGCCGGCGAATTCGCGGGCGTGCGCAGCGGTGTCCTGATCGCGACCGACGTGGAGGCCGCCGTTCGCGGGGCCGACGTGCTGATAGATTTCACCCGTCCCGAGGCCACGTTGCATCACGCAGAGGCGTGCGCGCGGAACGGGGTCCGCATGGTTGTCGGCACGACCGGATTCTCGGCGGAGCAGAAGCAGCGTCTTGCGGAGCTGGCGAAAGCGAACGCCATGGTCATGGCTCCCAACATGAGCGTCGGTGTCAACGTGCTGCTGCGCCTCATCGAAGTGGCGGCGAAGACGCTGGGTGACGGCTACGACGTGGAAATCATCGAGGCTCACCACCGGCACAAGGTCGACGCGCCCAGCGGCACGGCGCTACGGATGGGCGAGGCCGTGGCGGCCGCGCTTGGCCGCTCGCTTGCCACCGATGCCATCTACGGCCGCGAAGGGGTGACCGGGGAGCGCAATCCGCGGACCATCGGGTTCGCAACGGTCCGCGGCGGGGACATCGTTGGCGATCACACGGTGCTGTTCGCAGGCACGGGGGAACGGGTCGAACTCACCCACAAGGCGTCGAGCCGGGCGACCTTCGCCCAGGGAGCGCTGCGTGCCGCGCGTTTCGTGGCGGGAAGGCAGGGCGGCATTTTCGACATGCAGGACGTGCTGGGGCTCAAGTAGCTCGGGGCGCCCTGGCATCGGGATCACGAATGACCGCGCGGGACGTACGTTAGCCCCCGCTCTCGTTGCCCCGGAAAGGGGCGCGAGGCTATAATCGGATCAATCTCAGAGCGGGAGTGGCGCGCAAGCGCCCTCCCGCTTGGCACATGGCACGTGGGAAACAGGAGTCTTCCCGCCCGTCTGACCGGCAGGCCTTGTCTCCTCGGCGCGCCCGGGCAGTTCGCCCGCAGGTACTGGCTGTAATGGCCGTGTTTTCCGCGGGTTCCTGTGTCGTATGTTCCGGTTCCGTATGGTTCCGTATGTTTCCCTGTTGCGCATGTTCCGAGGATCTCAAAGTGTCTGACCGCCAGCCCGCCCTTCTTGCGCTCGCCGATGGGACGGTGTTCCGGGGAGACTCCATCGGAGCGGCCGGACTGTCGGTGGGCGAGGTCGTCTTCAACACGGCGATGACGGGGTACCAGGAAATCCTGACCGACCCTTCCTATGCCCGCCAGATCGTCACGCTGACGTACCCTCATGTCGGCAACACCGGGGTAAACGAGGAGGACGAGGAGGCAGGCCGCGTGCACGCCGCGGGTCTGGTCATCCGGGACCTGCCGCTGCTCGCCTCCAACTGGCGGATGCAGCAGCCCCTTCCGGAGTACCTGGCAAGCCGGAACGTCGTGGCCATCGCAGGCATCGATACACGCAAGCTGACACGGATCCTTCGCGACAAGGGCGCGCAGGCAGGATGCCTGATGGCGGGATCCATCGATGAAGGTCGTGCCATTGCGGAGGCACGGGTCTTCCCCGGCCTGGCGGGCATGGACCTGGCCAAGGTGGTGAGCTGCACGGAGCCGTTCGAGTGGAAGGCCACCAGCTGGACGCTGACCCATGGACATGGGGAACTCGACAAGCCCCGGCACCACGTGGTGGCGTTCGACTATGGCGTGAAGCGGAACATCCTGCGCATGCTCGCGGATCGCGGATGCCGGCTGACCGTGCTTCCGGCCCAGTCGACCGCACGCGACGCGCTGGCGCTCAAGCCGGACGGCATCTTTCTTTCGAACGGCCCGGGGGATCCGGAGCCGTGCGACTACGCGATCCGGGCGATCCGCGAGCTGATGGCGACCGGTCTGCCCACTTTCGGAATCTGCCTGGGCCATCAGCTCATGGGCCTGGCGAGCGGAGCTCGGACGCGCAAGATGAAGTTCGGGCATCACGGCGCCAATCATCCGGTGCAGGACCTCGAATCGGGCCGCGTCGTCATCACGAGCCAGAACCACGGTTTCGCAGTCGATCCGGATACGCTGCCTCCCAGCGCCAAGGTGACGCACGTGTCACTGTTCGACGGATCGCTCCAGGGTTTCGCCCGCATCGACGTGCCCGCGTTCTGCTTCCAGGGCCACCCGGAAGCGAGCCCCGGCCCCCACGATATCGGTTACCTGTTCGACCGCTTCGTCGGACTCATGGAGGCGAGGCGATAGGGTAGGACCCTGGCCGGCAATCCGGCCAAGCCGCACGCAAAAATGCCAAAACGCACAGACATCAAGTCCATCCTGATCATCGGCGCCGGCCCGATCGTCATCGGCCAGGCGTGCGAGTTCGACTATTCCGGAGCCCAGGCCTGCAAGGCACTGAAGGAAGAGGGGTACCGGGTCATTCTGGTCAACTCCAACCCCGCGACGATCATGACGGATCCGGAAACGGCGGACGTCACCTACATCGAGCCGATCACGTGGCAGATGGTGGAAAGGGTGATCGCGCTCGAACGGCCCGATGCGCTGCTGCCGACCATGGGCGGACAGACCGCGCTCAACTGCGCTCTGGACCTGGCCAAGCACGGCGTGCTGGAGAAGTACGACGTGGAGATGATCGGCGCGTCGCGCGAAGCCATCGACAAGGCCGAGGACCGGGAAAAGTTCAAGGCGGCGATGACCAAGATCGGGCTGCAGTCGGCCCGATCGGCGATTGCTCACAGCCTGGAAGAAGCATTGCAGGTGCAGGCGATGGTCGGATTCCCCACGATCATCCGGCCTTCGTTCACGCTGGGCGGTTCGGGGGGCGGCATCGCCTACAACCGCGAAGAGTTCGTCACGATCTGCGAGCGGGGTCTGGAAGCTTCCCCGACGCACGAGCTACTCATCGAGGAGTCGGTGATCGGCTGGAAGGAATTCGAGATGGAGGTGGTGCGGGACCGCAAGGACAACTGCATCATCATCTGTTCCATCGAGAACCTCGACCCGATGGGCATCCATACCGGCGATTCCATCACCGTCGCGCCCGCCCAGACGCTCACGGACAAGGAATACCAGATCATGCGCGACGCCTCGTTGGCGGTTCTGCGCGAGATCGGTGTCGACACCGGTGGTTCGAACGTGCAGTTCGCGATCAGTCCCAAGGATGGCCGCATGCTGGTGATCGAGATGAACCCGCGTGTGTCGCGGTCGTCTGCGCTGGCATCCAAGGCGACGGGATTTCCTATCGCGAAAGTGGCTGCGAAGCTGGCGGTCGGTTACACGCTCGACGAACTGCGCAACGACATCACGGGGGGCGCCACGCCCGCCTCCTTCGAACCGACGATCGACTATGTCGTCACGAAGGTTCCGCGTTTCGCGTTCGAGAAGTTCCCTCAGGCGGACAGCCGCCTCACGACGCAGATGAAATCCGTCGGAGAGGTCATGGCGATCGGCCGCACATTCCAGGAATCCTTCCAGAAGGCCCTGCGCGGGCTGGAAGTGGGCGTCGACGGGCTCAATCAGAAGACGACGGATCGCGAGACGATCGAGACCGAACTGGGGGAGCCTCGTCCTGAGCGCATCTGGTACGTGGGCGACGCGTTCGAGAACGGTTTCACGCTCGAGGAAGTGCATCAGCTCACTCACATCGACCCCTGGTTCCTCGCCCAGATCAAGGAGATCGTCGACATCGAGATGGATCTCGACGACCGCGACATGGCGGATCTCTCCGCG
The DNA here is from genome assembly GCA_016713305.1 of Betaproteobacteria bacterium. NCBI lineage: Bacteria > Pseudomonadati > Pseudomonadota > Betaproteobacteria > Betaproteobacteria bacterium. Next base: position 393,600 of record JADJPK010000004.1, on the reverse strand, counting down.
GACGAACTGCGGCGCCTCAAGCGCAAGGGGTTCTCCGATCGGCGTCTCGCCAAATTGCTGAAGACGACGGAAGCCGAGATCCGCGGGCTGCGTCAGCAGCTGGGCATCCGTCCCGTCTTCAAGCGTGTCGACACCTGCGCAGCCGAGTTCGATACCCGCACGGCGTACATGTACTCGACGTACGAGGAGGAATGCGAGGCCCGGCCGACCGATGCCAGGAAAGTGATCGTCCTGGGAGGCGGTCCGAACCGCATCGGACAGGGCATCGAATTCGACTACTGCTGCGTCCACGCGGCGCTGAGCCTGCGGGAAGACGGGTTCGAGACCATCATGGTCAACTGCAATCCCGAGACAGTGTCCACCGACTACGACACCTCGGACCGTCTGTATTTCGAGCCGCTCACGCTGGAAGACGTGCTCGAGATCGTGCACGTGGAGAAGCCCCACGGCGTGATCGTGCAGTACGGCGGTCAGACGCCGCTCAAGCTGGCACGCGATCTGGAGCGCAATGGGGTGCCGATCATCGGCACCACGCCCGACATGATCGATTGCGCCGAGGACCGCGAACGGTTCCAGAAGCTGCTGCACGAGCTTGGCCTCAAGCAGCCTCCGAACCGGACCGCACGCGATCCGGAGCAGGCTCTGGCGCTCGCTCAGGAAATCGGCTATCCGCTGGTCGTCCGGCCGTCCTACGTGCTGGGTGGACGCGCCATGGAGATCGTCCATCAACAGTCCGACCTCGAGCGCTACATGCGCGAGGCCGTGAAGGTGAGCAACGACAGTCCGGTGCTGCTCGACCGCTTCCTCAACGACGCGATCGAGGTGGACGTCGACGCCATCAGCGACGGCAACCGCGTGCTGATCGGCGGAATCATGGAACACATCGAGCAGGCGGGAGTGCACTCCGGCGATTCCGCCTGCTCGCTGCCGCCCTTCAGCCTTTCACCGGAGATGCAGGACGAGCTTCGCCGCCAGACCATCGCGATGGCGAAAGGCCTCGACGTGGTGGGACTCATGAACGTGCAGTTCGCGATCCAGGATCAGACGGTCTATGTCCTGGAAGTCAATCCGCGCGCGTCACGGACCGTTCCCTACGTCTCCAAGGCGACGAGCCTTCCGCTGGCCAAGATCGCAGCGCGCTGCATGGTCGGCCGCACCCTGGACGCCCAAGGCGTGAAGGGCGAGGTGCAGCCGCCCTATTACGCGGTGAAGGAAGCGGTGTTCCCGTTCGCCAAGTTCCCGGGTGTCGACACCATCCTCGGCCCCGAGATGAAGTCCACCGGCGAAGTGATGGGCGTGGGCGAGACCTTCGGCGAGGCGTTCGTGAAGTCGCAGCTCGCCGCCGGCGTGCGCATGCCCCGCTCCGGCCGCGTGTTTCTGAGCGTGCGCAATTCGGACAAACCCAAGATCGTCGACATCGCCCGGTCACTGGGCGAGCTCGGCTTCACCCTGTGTGCGACACGCGGAACGGCCGCCTATCTCAACGAGCGCGGCATCACGACCACCCCGGTGAACAAGGTGACGGAAGGCCGGCCGCATATCGTGGACATGATCAAGAACGACGAGATCGCGATGATCATCAACACGGTGGAGGACAGGCGCACGGCCATCCAGGATTCCTATTCGATCCGCCGGTCGGCCCTCCAGGGCAGGGTCACGTACTACACCACGATCGCCGGTGCGCGTGCTGCCTGCGCCGGCATGCAGGGGATGGGAGAGCTCAAGGCCTACTCGGTCCAGGGTCTCCACGCCCGCCTGCAATGACGACGCCCCGTCCACGCGTTTGCCTGTTTTCAGGAGATTCCATCTTTGGCCAAGATCCCGCTCACCGTCATCGGCGCCGAGAAGCTGCGGCAGGAACTGCATACCCTCAAGACAGTCGAGAGGCAGAAGGTGATTGCCGCGATCGCCGAAGCACGAGCCCAGGGCGATCTGTCGGAGAATGCGGAATACGACGCCGCGAAGGAGCGTCAAAGCTTCATCGAGGGCAGGATCGCCGAGCTGGAAGGCAAGATCTCCAACGCCCAGATCATCGATCCCAAGCTGCTGGATGCCGACGGCCGGTGCGTGTTCGGCGCCACGGTCGATCTGCAGGATCTTTCGAACGACGAAGAGGTCACTTACCAGATCGTGGGTGATGACGAAGCGGACATCAAGGACGGGAAGATCTCCATCAGCTCGCCCACCGCACGGGCGCTGATCGGCAAGTCGGCGGGAGATGTCGCGGAGGTTGTGGCACCCGGGGGCATCAAGGAATACGAGATCCTCGACGTGAAATACATATGACCTTGCTGCCTCGACGCGCGCCTTTCCAGGCGGCCGGACCGGCTTCGTGAGCCGGATCTTCGCCGCCCTCGACCAGATCGCCGTCGCCCTGTGGGCAGGGGGCATGTGGGTGACCGGATATCTCGTCGCCCCCCTGCTTTTTCATTCCGCGCCGGACAGACAGATCGCGGGCAATCTTGCCGGCACCATGTTCACGGGGATGGCGTTCGTGGGGCTTGCCTGCGCGGCATTTCTCCTGGTGCACCGCCTGGGAACCGTGGGACTCAAGGCGATGAAGCAGGCGTTCTTCTGGGTGGTTGTTCTCATGACCGCTCTGGTCGTCGCCGGCCAGTTCGGGATCCAGCCGATCCTTGCCGGACTCAAGGCTCAGGCCTTGCCGAGAGAGGTGATGGAGAGCGTCTTCCGCGACAGGTTCGCCACCTGGCACGGCGTGGCGAGCCTCCTTTATGTGTTCCAGAGCCTGCTGGCCGTATTCCTGGTCATTTCCAGCCGGCGGTGAACGGCCGCCGAAGCCGCGGCCTCCGTCCGCCGGAAATGCATCACCACCCCGTACATCGATGTGATCGTCCCCAGGCGACAACACTTGCGCTATCAGGCTCTACTCGTGCCCCTGGAAGCTGCGCTTGGTCTGGCGCGGCGTGCGCCGCCTCGAAGACGCCTTCGACCCCTGGGTGCCCGACGCCGGCTTCTCCCGGTAGATGACGAGCATCCTTCCGATCGCCTGGACCGGTTCCGCGGAGACCTGGCCGCAGATTTCCGCCTGGAGGAGTTCACGGGTTTGCTTGTCTTCTCCCGCGACGTGAACCTTGATGAGTTCGTGCGCCTTCAGCGAGGCGTCGATTTCCTTAAGTACCGCCTCCGTCAGTCCGTTACCCCCGATCAGGACGACGGGTTGCAGGGCATGGGCTCTGGCCTTGAGGGACTTGCGCTGGGCGGCTGTGAGGGGCATGGTCGGAGACTCCGTGAAATCGTGGATTGTCGCATCGCACGGAACGTTGCGTGCGATCCGAGCCGACTCGAGGTCAGGGGAACATGAGCCGTACCAAGACGAGCAAGGCCTGGATGAGGGAACACGTCACGGACGCGTGGGTCCGGAAGGCCAAGTCCGACGGCTACCGGTCGCGCGCGGCCTTCAAGCTGATGCAGATCGACGAAAGGGACAGGATCCTGCGGGCCGGCGCCTGGGTCGTGGATCTGGGTGCGGCGCCGGGCGGGTGGTCCCAGGTGGCTGCCGACAGGGTCGGACCCACGGGACGCGTCGTCGCGGTCGATCTGTTGGAGATGGCGCCCTTGCCGGGTGTCCGGTTCGTCCGGGGAGATTTCGGCGACGACGGTGTGCTCGCGCAGATGGAATCGCTGCTCGAGGGCAGGCGGGTCGACCTTGTGCTATCGGACATGGCCCCCAACTTGAGTGGCATCGCGGGCGTGGACCAGGCCCGTGGCGCGTACCTCGCGGAGCTGGCTCTGGACTTTGCCAGGACGCATCTGTCGTCAAACGGCGTCATGGTGGTGAAGGTTTTCCATGGCGAGGGCTTCGATGCCCTCATGAGGGAGATCAGGGCCGGATTCCGGAAGGTCGCCGTCCGGAAGCCGGAGGCCTCCCGCGGGAGAAGCAGTGAAACCTATGTTGTCGCGCGCGATCCAGTGCAGAACGATGCCCCCGAGCCGTCGGAGCGGGAAGTTTGATGATTTCCCAGCCCGGGCGGGGAACGAAAACGGATTAGAATCGGACCAATCGTGCTGTGAGGCTGCGGGAATCCCCTCGCGGCCTTGAGGAAGGTCTGATCAATGTACGCGGTCGCGACGGAAGCCCCACGGCTTGCGCTGGAAGCTGGCGCTGGCTGCGTTGGCCGGCTCGATGGGATATCCGGTTTCGTCGGTGCCTCGCTGCTTGCCATCGCCCGTTCTGGACCGCACCGCGATTCCTTCGCTCATCAATCGGACCTTCCGTAATCAAGGAGTGAACTTGAACAATCTCATCAAGAACGTGGCGATCTGGCTGGTCATCGCCCTGGTGTTGATGACCGTCTTCAACCAGTTCAGCCAGCGTCAGAACCCGCAGCAGGCCATGGAGTACTCGCAATTCATCGAAGAGGTGAAGCGCGGGCACGTGGCCAAGGTGACCATCGAGGGTCGCGTGCTGAAATGGGTCAATACGGAAGGCCGTCGGTTCACGACCTATCAACCCTCCGATCCATGGATGGTGAGCGACCTCCTCAAGGCTGGGGTCATCATCGAGGCGAAGCCGGACGAAGAGCCATCCCTGCTCATGAACATCTTCGTGTCCTGGTTCCCCATGCTGCTGTTGATAGGCGTGTGGATCTTCTTCATGCGACAGATGCAGGGAGGCGGACGCGGCGGCGCGTTCTCCTTCGGGAAGAGCCGGGCGCGAATGCTCGACGAGAGCAACAACCAGGTGACGTTCGCCGAGGTTGCCGGTTGCGAAGAAGCGAAGGAAGAAGTCTCGGAACTCGTCGATTTCCTGCGTGATCCCGGCAAGTTCCAGAAACTGGGCGGCCGCATTCCCCGTGGTGTGCTGATGGTGGGTTCACCGGGTACCGGCAAGACGCTGCTGGCGCGGGCGATCGCCGGCGAAGCCAAGGTGCCGTTCTTCTCGATTTCCGGATCGGACTTCGTCGAGATGTTCGTGGGCGTGGGCGCGGCGCGAGTGCGTGACATGTTCGAGCAGGCCAAGAAGCACTCGCCGTGCATCGTGTTCATCGACGAAATCGATGCGGTGGGCCGTCAGCGTGGCGCCGGCCTTGGCGGAGGCAACGACGAGCGCGAGCAGACCCTCAACCAGTTGCTGGTCGAGATGGACGGCTTCGAATCGAGTTCGGGCGTGATCGTGATCGCCGCGACCAACCGTCCCGATGTGCTGGACCCGGCCCTGTTGCGCCCGGGACGATTCGACCGCCAGGTGGTCGTTCCCCTGCCCGACATTCGGGGCCGGGAGCAGATCCTCATGGTGCACATGCGCAAGGTTCCCATGGCGCCCGATGTCCGGGCGGACATCCTGGCGCGCGGCACTCCCGGGTTCTCCGGCGCCGACCTCGCGAACCTGGTCAACGAAGCGGCGTTGTTCGCGGCCCGCGGAAACAAGCGCTTGGTGGACATGGACGACTTCGAGCGCGCCAAGGACAAGATCTTCATGGGTGCCGAGCGCAAGTCCATGGTCATCTCGGAAGAAGAGCGGGTGATGACGGCCTATCACGAGTCGGGGCACGCCGTGGTGGCCAAGCTGCTGCCCCGGGTCGATCCCGTGCACAAGGTCACGATCGTGCCCCGAGGCAGGGCTCTGGGGCTCGCATGGATGCTTCCCGAGCGCGACAGTCTCGGAATCGACCGGGAAAAGATGCTGCAGAACATCTCCATGGCGCTGGGCGGACGGATCGCCGAGGAAGTCTTCATGAACCGGATGACGACCGGAGCAAGCAGCGATTTCGAGAATGCGACGCGTACAGCACGGGAAATGGTGACTCGCTACGGAATGTCCGACGCCCTCGGAACCATGGTGTATGGCGAGAACGAAGGCGAGGTGTTCCTGGGCCGTTCGATCACGACGCACAAGAATCTGTCCGAGGCGACGATGCAGAAGGTGGACGGTGAAATCCGGCGCATCATCGACGAGCAGTACTCCGTGGCGCGCAAGCTGATCGAGGACAACCGCGACAAGGTCGAGGCGATGACCAAGGCTCTGCTCGAGTGGGAAACGCTGGACGCCGAGCAGGTGAACGACATCATGGCGGGCAAACCGCCCCGGCCTCCAAAGCCGGCGAGCCCGCCGTCGGTGCCTCCTTCGCAGGACAATACGCCCACCCCGGCACCCACGACGACTCCGGCTCAGGAAATCTGAGTTCGAGACGATCCGGATCACGGCAGGAACGCGGTTGGACCGCGTCCTGCCGTCTGTTTTTGGAGCACCCTCCCGTCATCTGCCTGCTGAGCGCAGGGGAGGCGGCCTGTTGCCATGAGTCTTTCCCGCAGTGCCCCCAGAGTCCTCCATGCGGGGACCTATCGTTTCGTGCTCGACCGTCCGCTCATCATGGGAATCCTGAACGTGACTCCGGATTCCTTTTCCGACGGCGGGCGGTTCTTCGGGGCCGAATCGGCTCTGGATCGCGCCAGGCAGATGATGCAAGAGGGAGCGGACATCATCGATGTGGGCGGGGAATCCACCCGTCCAGGCGCGGAGGCTGTCGGGCCGGAAGAGGAACTGCGCCGGCTCCGGCCCGTCGTGGAACTGCTCGCCCCCCGGTTTCCCATCTCGGTCGACACCAGCAAACCCGACGTGATGCGCGAAGTCCTGCCGCTGGGCGTCGCCATGGTCAATGACGTGAGAGCCCTTCGGGAGCCCGATGCGCTCGAGACCGTCGCCGGGAGCGGCGCCGCCGTGTGCCTGATGCACATGCTCGGCACGCCCCGGAGCATGCAGCAAGCTCCGCATTACGACGATGTCGTGGCGGAAGTGGGCGGATTCCTGAAACAGAGAGCCGAAGCGGCGGAAGCCATGGGCATAGCTCGGGAACGGATCGTGATTGACCCGGGGTTCGGATTCGGCAAGACCGCGGAGCACAACCTGACGTTGTGGCGGCGACTGTCGGATCTTCGCAACCTGGGCTGGCCGGTGATGGCAGGCCTGTCGCGGAAGTCGACGCTCGGACAGATCACCGGGAGAGCTGTGGACGACCGGCTTTTCGCGAGCGTGGCGGCGGCGATGCTGGCGGTGCAACGCGGGGCGGAAATCGTCCGGGTGCACGATGTCGCACCGACGCGGGACGCCCTGGCCATTCTCAGGGCGGTCGAGACTGAATCGAGGGGGTAGAGTGACAAAGCGAAAGTACTTCGGCACGGATGGAATTCGGGGACGTGTCGGCGAGCCGCCGATCACGCCGGAACTGGTGATGCGACTGGGTTTCGCAGCCGGAGTCGTGCTGTCGAAGGAGGCGCCCCCAGGGACGCACGCAGCCGTCCTGATCGGCAAGGACACCCGAATTTCCGGCTATCTTCTGGAATCCGCTCTCCAGGCGGGCCTCGCGGCGGCAGGCGTCGACGTATGGCTGGCCGGGCCAATGCCTACTCCGGCGATTGCCTATCTCACGCGTGCCTTGCGGCTCTCCGCCGGCGTCGTGATCAGCGCTTCCCATAACCCCTACGACGACAATGGCATCAAGTTCTTCGGTGCGAACGGCCACAAACTTCCTGATGAAGTGGAGCGGCGGATCGAGGAACGCCTGGAAGCTCCGATCGAGTGCCGGCCTTCGGCAGAACTGGGCAAGGCAAGGCGGGTCGTCGAGGCGGATGGCAGATACATCGAGTTCTGCAAGAGCACGTTCCCCAACGAGCGCGATCTGCGAGGGCTCCGTGTCGTCGTCGACTCGGCCAATGGTGCGGGGTACCACGTCGCGGGACCGGTGCTCCACGAACTGGGCGCCGAGGTCATCGAGATCGGAAATCATCCGGATGGACTGAACATCAACGAAGGTTGCGGAGCGACGCATCCCGGGTTCATCGCCGAAGAGGTCAGGCGGGCCGGGGCACACCTGGGTCTTGCCCTGGATGGAGATGGCGACCGGCTCATCATGGTGGATGGTGCGGGCCGCATCTACGATGGCGATCAGCTGCTGTACGTCATCGCACGGCATCGGAAGCGCGCCGGAATCATGTCCGGCGGTGTCGTGGGAACGGTCATGACCAATTTCGGCATGGAGAAGGCGCTCGAGCGGCTTGAAATTCCTTTTGCGCGGTCCGCCGTCGGTGATCGATATGTCCTGGAAATGCTCATGAACAAGGGCTGGATGCTGGGCGGGGAAGGGTCTGGGCATATTGTCTGTCTGGACAAGCACACCACTGGAGATGGCCTCATTTCAGGACTGCAGGTGCTCGACGCGCTGGCGTCGAGCGGGGAAGCGCTCGCCGAGGCCTGCGCCGACGTCCGGCTGATGCCCCAGAGACTCATCAACGTGCCTGTCCGGCGCGGTTTCGATTTCCGTTCCAACAGCGATATCGTTGCCGCGGTTCAGGGCGCTGAGCGGCGGCTCGATCGGCGAGGGCGCGTCCTGCTTCGCCCTTCGGGAACGGAACCCGTACTCCGTGTCATGGTGGAAGGAGAGGACGAAAAGGAGGTATCGCTCCTCGCGGGACAGATCGCGGACGTCATCAAGGCACTTCCCGCCGCCGCTTGACCCGGAGCCCCAGGCCCGTTCGGGGCTGCGGGCGACGAATGCGAGGCCCGGAGACGCACTTCCGAGCCTCGCGTGCAATTAAAGTGTCACAATCTCGAAATAAACTCCCTTTGCAAAGCCACTGCGCTTATTCGCGGGAGATTTCGAGATGCAAGCACAACCCCTGGTTCGTTCCATCCTCGCCACGGCCTTCCTGGCCGCCATGGCATCGACCCCTTCTGTGGCAACTGCTCAGGAGGTCATCAAGGTCGACGGTTCGTCCACCGTTTTTCCCATCACCGAAGCTGTCGCCGAGGAGTTCCAGGCATCCAAGCGCGGCAAGGTCCGCGTGACCGTCGGTATCTCCGGTACGGGCGGCGGGTTCAAGAAATTCTGCCGCGGCGAGACCGATATTTCCGACGCCTCCAGGCCCATCCTCGCGCGCGAAATGGAAGAGTGCAAGAAGACGGGTGTGCAGTACATCGAACTGCCCGTCGCCTACGATGCCTTGACGGTGGTGATCAATCCCAAGAACAACTGGCTCAAGTCCATCACGGTCGCCGAATTGAAGAAGATGTGGGAGCCTGCTGCCCAGGGAAAGGTCACAAAGTGGAAGCAGATCAATCCGGCATGGCCGGATGAGCCGATGAAGCTCTTCGGGCCCGGGGCCGATTCCGGCACCTTCGATTACTTCACCGAGGCAGTCAACGGAAAGTCGAAGTCCAGCCGCGGTGACTTCACCGCCGCCGAGGACGACAACGTCCTGGTGCAAGGGGTTGCCAGGGATGTCAACGGCCTGGGGTACTTCGGTTACGCGTACTACGCGGAAAACAAGGACAAGCTGAAGGCGCTCCCGATCATCAATCCCAAGACGGGGAAGCCGGTCGGTCCCTCCATGGAGACCGTGGTCGACGGGACGTATCAGCCTCTTGCCCGTCCGATCTTCATCTACGTCAACGTGAAATCGCTCGATCGAACCGAGATCAAGGAATTCATCCAGTTCTACATGAAGAACTCCGAAGATCTGATCAAGGAGGTTCGCTACGTTCCCCTGCCTCAGAAGGCATACGCCCACAACATGGAAGCCGTGGAAAAGAAGGTACTGGGCACCAAGTTCGGCGGCGAGAACAAGGTCGGTCTGACGATCGAGGAGTTGATGAAGCTGGAAGCGAAGCTGTAAGGATTGCGCTATAAACTGTAGATCGCCGGAGGGGTGCGTCCGCGCCTCTCCGGCGAATTTCGTTCCGGCCGGACCCGGCGGTACCGGCAGCATGAAGACATGACCCTGCCCAGCAACAGAGGCCCAGCATCTTGAGCACCGTACTTCAGCCGGAGTCGCTGCCGATCGTGCACACGGTCAGCAACCGCCTGCAAAAGCGCGCAACGCGTCACGTGAAGGAAAAGATCATCGAGACCGTGCTGCTGCTCGCCGCGCTGTTCTCGGTGTTCGTCACGGGGGGGATCGTCTGGGTGCTCGTGAGCGAGTCGCTTCAGTTCTTCCTGCACGTACCGCTGTGGGATTTCCTGACCGATACCCAGTGGACCCCGCTGTTCGATGACGCACACTACGGAATCATGGTGCTGCTGTCCGGCACGCTGGTCAGTTCGATGGTGGCGCTGGCTGTTGCCATTCCTCTCGGGACCATCATCGCGATCTACCTTTCCGAATTCGCTCCATTCACGTTGCGCGAGGTGGCCAAGCCGTTCCTCGAGCTGCTGGGAGGCGTGCCCACTGTCGTATACGGCTATTTCGCACTGTTGTATGTGACGCCCGCCCTCCAGTTCTTCATGCCGGAACTGCCCGGCTTCAACCTGCTGTCGGCAGGACTCGTGATGGGCATCATGATCATTCCCTATGTAAGTTCGGTGAGCGAGGATGCCATGCGGTCGGTCCCGATGAGCATGCGGGAGGGTTCGTACGCCATGGGCGCCACAAGGTTCCAGACCGCCATCCGCGTTGTGACGCCAGCAGCATTCTCGGGGATCGCCGCCGCCTACATTCTGGGGATTTCCCGCGCGGTGGGAGAGACGATGATCCTGGCCGTGGCTGCGGGGATGCAGCCCAATCTCACGTGGAACCCTCTGGAGCCGGCCGCGACGATCACCGCGTACATCGTGCAGGTCGCCCTGGGGATCTGCCGCACGGATCCATCGGCTACCAGACGATCTTCGCTGCCGGTCTCACACTGATGCTGCTCACGCTCGCGTTCAACGTCCTGGGGCATCTGCTCCGGCGAAAGTTCCGGCAGGCCTACTGAAATGCTCAAGCAGAACGTCGACGAGATTCGCGTACTCATCGCCAGACACAAGCGGTGGGACCTCATCTTTGCGCTGTGCGGCCTGATGGCCCTGATGGTGGGAATCCTCACTTTCCTCACGCTGTTCGCGGGCATGGTCTACGACGGTTCGGCGCGCCTGAATCCCGAATTCTTCACCCACTTCCCTTCGCGACGGCCAGAGAATGCCGGGATTCTCTCCGCGTGGGTGGGGACCACGCTCGTCATGGTGGTGACTGCATGTGCGGCGATTCCGCTGGGCGTCGGGGCTGCCGTCTATCTCGAGGAATACGCGCCCAAGAACTGGATCACGGATGTCATCGAAATCAACGTGACCAATCTGGCGGGAGTCCCGTCCATCGTGTACGGGTTGCTGGCGCTCGGATTGTTTGTGTACAAGTTCGGATTCGGACAGAGCATTCTCTCCGCCGGACTCACCCTTGCATTGCTCATTCTTCCGGTCGTGATCGTGGCCACGCGCGAAGCGATCCGGGCCATTCCGGGGTCCATTCGGGAAGGTGCCTACGCTCTGGGGGCCACCAAGTGGCAGACGACGTCGGACCACATCATTCGATATTCGGCGCCCGGCATTCTGACGGGCGTGATCATCGGCATGGCGCGAGCCATCGGCGAAACCGCCCCGATCATCACCATCGGCGCGCTGACGTTCATCGCGTTTCTCCCGGCCGCGCCCGTGACGGCATCGTTCCCGTTTCTTTCGTTCGAATGGCTCATGTCGCCCTTCACGGTCATGCCCATCCAGATGTTCAACTGGACGTCCCGGCCCGAGGCGGCCTTCCACCAGAACGCCGCAGCCGCAGGGCTCGTGCTGGTGGTGATGACTCTTTCCATGAACGCGCTGGCCATCTTCATCCGCTATCGTCTTCGCAAGAACATCAAGTGGTGAACTGAAACCATGTCAAAGATCACGGAAGGGGCCGTCGCCCTTGCGGACCTCAAGGTGAAAGCCGAGGCCAGAAATCTCAGCTTCCACTACAGCAGCTTTCACGCCCTGAAATCCATCAACATGCCGATCTACGAGCGCAAGGTCACGGCATTGATCGGACCCTCGGGTTGCGGAAAGTCGACGTATCTGCGGTGTTTCAACCGCATGCACGATCTGTATCCTGGAAATCGTTACGAAGGGGAGATCCGCTTCTTTCCGGACGACACGAACCTCCTGCATCCGCAAGTGGATCCGATCGAGGTCCGGATGCGGATCAGCATGGTGTTCCAGAAGCCCAACCCTTTTCCCAAGTCGATCTTCGAGAACGTCGCCTACGGTCTGCGCGTGCGGGGCGTCCGCGGGATGGCGGTGCTCGACGAGAAAGTGGAACAGGCGCTTCGCGGGGCGGCCCTGTGGGACGAGGTGAAGGATCGCCTGAACGATCTTGCCTTCAATCTTTCCGGCGGACAGCAGCAGCGGCTGTGCATCGCCCGGGCGCTCGCCACCGAGCCGGAAATCCTGCTGTTCGACGAGCCGACTTCGGCTCTGGATCCCATTGCCACGGCAAGCATCGAGGAACTGATCGCCGATCTGAAGGACAAGGTCACGATCCTCATCGTCACGCACAACATGCAGCAGGCGGCGCGGGTCTCCGACTTCACTGCCTACATGTATCTCGGCGAAATGATCGAGTTCGACGCGACGGACACGATCTTCATCAAGCCCAAGAACAAGGCGACCGAGGACTACATCACGGGTCGTTTCGGCTGATCCGGCTGTTGTCGTCGGCCGGAGGTCATCCGGCCGTCGGGACGAATGACCCGACGCGAGTACCGTGTTGGTGGGCGGCCCGAACCTTCCCTTTTGCACTGCACCACCGTTGACCCAGGCGCGGGGCGACGAGTACACTCTCAAGGATTTACAGGGGCAGTCCACACGGTCATGCGGTCCAAGTTCGTCGCCGGAAACTGGAAGATGAACGGGAGCCTCGCGGCGAACGAAGCGCTGCTGAGTGCTCTTGCCGCAGCGCCGGGGATTCCACGGGGTGGTGTGGCCGTTCTCGCTCCCTTTCCCTACCTGGGACAGTGCGCCGATCTGCTGCGCGGCTCGACTGTAAGTTGGGGTGCGCAGGACGTGAGTGTCCATGAATCGGGGGCCTACACCGGCGAGGTTTCAGGGTCGATGCTCCTGGAGTTTGGCTGCCGGTTCGTGGTGGTCGGGCACTCCGAGCGTCGTGCGATGCATGGTGAAACGAGTGAACTCGTTGCGCGCAAGGCGGTAGCGGCGGTGAAGGCGGGGCTTACGCCCATCGTCTGTGTGGGCGAAACCCTGCAGGAACGTGAATCGGGCAGGACTCAGTCGGTGATCGGCGAGCAGCTGGACGCAGTGCTTTCGACGGCGGGCATGGAGGTGGTCGGGAAATCGATCCTGGCCTACGAGCCGGTCTGGGCAATAGGTACCGGCAAGACGGCGACGCCGGCCCAGGCGCAAGAGGTCCACAGCTTCATTCGCCGTCGCGTGGCTGGCAAGGATGCCGGGTGCGCGGAAGGTGTGCTGATCCTCTACGGAGGCAGTGTGAAAGGCTCGAACGCCGGGGCACTGTTCTCCGAACCCGATGTGGATGGAGGGCTTGTGGGCGGGGCGTCACTGGTGGCGGCCGATTTTCTGGAGATTTGCAAGGCGGCATTCGTGCCGTCTGCGTGAGAAGATGCAAACATTGATTCTGATCATTCACGTGCTCGTGGCGGCAGGCATCATCGGCCTGGTGTTGCTTCAGCACGGGAAGGGCGCCGACATGGGGGCCGCGTTCGGCAGTGGTTCGGCGGGCAGCCTCTTCGGAGCAAGCGGTTCCGCGAACTTCCTGAGCCGCGTGACGGCCGGTCTCACCGCCGTGTTCTTCATCACGAGTCTTGCGCTCACCTATCTGTCGACGGGCCGGTCGGAGAACAAGGGCGTAGTGATCGATCATCCTGCCGTGGAACAGAAGAACGCGCCAGCGGTTCCCACCGACGCTCCGGCGGCACCCGCAGGATCGGACGATTCGAAGGCGAAAGAAATACCGAAGTAACGGACCGCGGTATTCTCCCGGAATACAGGGAGGGGTCTGGAATGCCGATGTGGTGAAATTGGTAGACACGCTGTCTTGAGGGGGCAGTGGCGAGAGCCGTGTGAGTTCGAGTCTCACCATCGGCACCATCGAGTGCACAATGCAGGGACGACGCGGAGGGAGTGCCTTCTCTGCGCGATCCGTGCGTGGAGGGGTGCGGCGCCCGTTGTCGGCGAGTTGGCCCCGCCGACTTGGGGACGTCGCCCATTGAGCGGTCCTTGAGAGATGCTGGAAAACTATTTTCCGATTCTGCTGTTCATTGTCGTGGGTCTCCTGGTGGGATCGGTCGCGATCGCCGCTGGAGGGGGCCTGTCCCGCCTGCTGGGTCACAATCGCCCGGATTCAGAGAAGCTGTCTCCCTACGAATGCGGTTTCGAGGCATTCGAGGACGCGCGGATGAAGTTCGATGTCCGCTACTACCTGGTTGCGATTCTCTTCATCCTGTTCGATCTCGAGATTGCCTTCCTCTTTCCCTGGGCCATCGTCCTGAACGAGATCGGCATGTTCGGTTTCGTGGCGATGGTCGTGTTCCTGGCCATCCTCGTGGTCGGGTTCGTCTACGAATGGAAGAAGGGCGCGCTCGAATGGGAATGATGGCGAGCGTGCCTGCCGCAGCTGGACCCGGGGCAAGGGCAGTCGCGGAAATCAGGGGCCAAAGGAGCGGGTATGGGCGTTGAAGGCGAACTTCAGAAGGGATTCGTCACGACCAGCATCGACACACTGATCAACTGGACGCGAACGGGCTCTCTGTGGCCGATGACCTTCGGACTGGCCTGCTGCGCCGTGGAAATGATGCAGGCCGGCGCGTCCCGCTATGACCTCGACCGGTTCGGCATCGTGTTCCGACCCAGTCCCCGGCAGTCCGATGTCATGATCGTCGCAGGAACCCTCTGCAACAAGATGGCGCCCGCCTTGCGGAAAGTCTACGACCAGATGGCCGAGCCGCGTTGGGTGATCTCCATGGGATCCTGTGCCAACGGTGGAGGCTACTACCACTACTCCTATTCGGTCGTGCGCGGATGTGACCGGATCGTGCCGGTGGACGTCTATGTTCCCGGCTGTCCGCCGACGGCCGAGGCGCTGCTCTACGGAATCATCCAACTCCAGAACAAGATCCGCCGCAACAACACCATCGCAAGATAGGCTGGCACGCGTGACCGACAATCCCACTCTCATCGCTGCCCTGGAATCCGCGCTTGCCGATTCTCTGGTCAGGACGGAAGTCGTCCGTGATCAGGTGATCGTCACCATCAGGGGGGAGGCATGGCAGGCCGCGGCGCGCACGCTGCGCGACAGTGCCGGCCTGCGTTTCGATCAGATGATCGACCTGTGCGGAATGGACTACCGCACCTATGGCGACGGCCGCTGGGATGGCCTCCGGTATGCCGTGACCGTCCAGTTGCTGTCCGTTCAACTGAACCATCGATTGCGAGTGAAGATCTTCGCACCCGACGACGAACTGCCCTCGGTGGACTCCGTGGTCGATGTCTGGTCAGGCGCCAACTGGTTCGAACGTGAAGCGTTCGACCTCTACGGCATCGTTTTTCCGGGGCACCCCGATTTGCGGCGCATCCTTACCGACTACGGCTTCATCGGCCACCCGTTTCGCAAGGACTTCCCCGTCTCGGGTTTCGTCGAGATGCGATACGACCCGGAGCAGCGGCGCGTCATCTATCAGCCGGTCTCCATCGAAGCTCGCGAGATCGTTCCGCGTGTCGTGCGCGAAGACAACTATGGGGGTGCCGGACGATGATCCCTGTTCGCGTCCACGATTGGGGAGGGGGTCGTTCGCGGAGTTCGCCCATGGCTGAGATCCGCAACTTCACCATGAATTTTGGCTCCGGCGTAACGTCGGCGCTGCCGGCATTAGCCTTCACCGAAATGCATGGTTCGTTCGCGGAGCCCGCCCATGGCTGAGATCCGCAACTTCACCATGAATTTTGGCCCCCAGCATCCGGCTGCGCATGGGGTGCTGCGGCTCGTGCTGGAACTTGACGGCGAAGTGATTCAGCGTGCGGATCCGCACATCGGCCTTCTGCATCGCGGCACGGAGAAGCTCGCCGAGCAGAAGATGTTCATCCAGAGCGTGCCGTACATGGACCGCCTCGACTACGTGTCGATGATGTGCAACGAGCACGCGTACGTGATGGCCATCGAGAAGCTTCTGGGCATCGAGGTTCCGCTCCGGGCGCAGTACATCCGCGTGATGTTCGACGAGATCACGCGGCTGCTCAATCATCTCCTGTGGCTCGGAGCGCATGGCCTGGACATCGGCGCCATGACGGTCTTCCTCTACTGCTTCCGCGAGCGGGAAGATCTGATGGACCTTTACGAGGCCGTGTCCGGCGCCCGCCTTCACGCGGCGTACTACCGGCCCGGCGGCGTGTACCGGGATCTCCCGGATCGCATGCCGCAATATGAGGTTTCTCCTCTCCGCTCGGCCGATGATGTCCGCAGGCTGAACGAGAACCGGCAGGGATCGATGCTCGATTTCATCGAGGATTTCACTCGCCGTTTCCCGCGGATGGTCGACGAGTACGAGACCCTCCTCACCGACAACCGCATCTGGAAACAGAGAACGGTGGGTATCGGCGTGGTGTCGCCGGAGCGCGCCCTTCAATTGGGCTTCACCGGCGCGATGCTCCGGGGATCCGGCTTCGCCTGGGATCTGCGCAAGAAGCAGCCCTATGAAGTCTACGATCGGGTCGACTTCGACATCCCGGTGGGGGTCAACGGCGACTGCTACGACCGTTACCTGGTCCGCATCGAGGAAATGCGCCAATCCAACCGGATCATCCGGCAGTGTGTGGAGTGGCTCCGCGCCAATGCCGGGCCCGTCATGACCGACAACCACAAGGTCGCGCCGCCCGCCCGCGTGGACATGAAGTCCAACATGGAAGAGCTGATCCATCACTTCAAGCTCTTCACCGAAGGCATCCACGTCCCGGAAGGCGAATGCTACGCGGCGGTGGAGGCTCCGAAGGGGGAGTTCGGCATCTATCTCGTGTCCGATGGCGCCAACAAGCCTTATCGCCTCAAGATCCGCGCCCCGGGATTCGCACATCTTTCCGCCATGGACGAAATGGCGAAGGGCCACATGATCGCGGACGCCGTCGCGATCATCGGCACCATGGATATCGTTTTCGGCGAGGTCGATCGATGAATGCCGCAGTCAGCCTTTCCGAGGCGTCCCGCGCGCGGATAGACCGCGAACTGACGAAGTATCCGGCCGACCAGCGGCAATCGGCCGTGATGTCCGCCCTGGCGATCGTGCAGGAAGAGAATGGTCATCTGACGAATGCCCTCATGGATGCCGTTGCAGAGCATCTCGGCATGCCGCCCATCGCGGTCTATGAAGTCGCGACCTTCTATTCGATGTACGACCTTTCCCCGGTGGGGACCCACAAGCTGTGCGTGTGCACCAATCTTCCTTGCGCTCTTTCCGGAGCGAACGAAGCCGCGGAGCACCTGAAGAAGCGGTTGGGTATCGGTTTCAACGGCACCACCGCTGACGGCAGGTTCACGTTGAAGGAAGGAGAGTGCTTCGGCGCTTGCGGAGACGCGCCGGTGATCCTGCAGAACAACCGCAAGATGCTGGTGGGCATGACCGCATCCAAGATCGACGAGTTGCTGGCCGAGTTGGCGAAATGAAGACTACTCATCCCCCGTTCCCGCCCGACAGCTATGGCCCGGACGCCGTCATCATGAAGGATGTGGACGGCAACAACTGGCGGCTGAAGGACTACGAAGCGAGAGGCGGTTATCAGGCGCTCCGAAAGATTCTCGGCGAAAGATGACGGCTGCCGCCGTTATCGACGAAGTGAAGAAATCGGGTCTTCGGGGCGGGGTGGCGCAGGCTTTCCGACGGGGCTCAAGTGGAGCTTCATGCCTCGCAGCTACGAAGGGCAGAAGTACCTGGTGTGCAATTCCGACGAAGGCGAGCCCGGCACATTCAAGGACCGTGACATCCTGCGGTACAACCCGCATACGGTCATCGAGGGCATGGCGATTGCGGCCTACGCCATGGGCATTACCGTGGGCTACAACTACATCCACGGCGAGATCTGGGAAGTCTACAAGCGCTTCGAGGAAGCCCTCGAGGAAGCCCGCGCGGCCGGACTTCTCGGGGACCGGATTCTCGGTTCCGATTTCAGTTTCCAGCTTCACGCGCATCACGGATACGGCGCGTACATCTGCGGCGAGGAAACGGCCCTTCTGGAATCCCTCGAAGGCAAGAAAGGTCAACCGAGGTTCAAGCCGCCGTTTCCCGCGAGTTTCGGCCTGTACGGCAAGCCGACGACGATCAACAACACCGAGACGTTCGCGGCCGTGCCGTGGATTCTCGTCAACGGGGGCGAAGCCTTCCTGAATCTTGGCAAGCCGAACAACGGCGGCACGAAGATCTTCTCCGTATCGGGCGACGTCGAGCGCCCGGGCAACTATGAAGTCCGTCTGGGCACTCCGTTCGCGAAACTGCTGGAAATGGCGGGCGGCATGCGTGGTGGTCGGAGACTCAAGGCCTGCATCCCCGGCGGTTCGTCGATGCCCGTTCTCCCAGGCGCCGTGATGATGGAAACGGACATGGACTACGACTCCATCGCGAAAGCCGGATCCATGCTCGGTTCGGGAGCCGTGATCGTCATGGATGAAACGCGGTGCATGGTCCGGTGCCTGGAGCGGCTGTCGTACTTCTATCACGAGGAATCCTGCGGCCAGTGCACCCCTTGCCGGGAAGGCACCGGTTGGCTGTATCGCATGGTTCACCGTATCGAGCACGGACTGGGGCGGCCCGAAGACCTCGACATGCTCAATTCGGTGGCGGACAACATCCAGGGTCGCACGATCTGCGCGCTGGGCGACGCTGCGGCGATGCCGGTGCGCGCGTTCATCAAGCACTTCCGCGACGAGTTCCAGTACCACATCGACCACAAGACATGTCTCGTGGGTGCACTGGCGAAGGCGGCATGAGGAATGACTGCGCGATGATCCGCAGCGAGAACGGCATGGCGGAGGGCGGCCTGTGAGCGAGCCCAAGATGATCAACCTGGAAGTCGACGGCCAGGCCGTTCAGGTTCCGGAAGGCTCGACGGTGATGGAGGGACGCCGGGAGTCACCGCGGGGCCTCCGGCAGCAAGACGAGCGGCGTCGGTCGCCGACAGTGTTGCGGCAAGGCGGAGGGCGGCCTGTGAGCGAGCCCAAGATGATCAACCTGGAAGTCGACGGCCAGGCCGTTCAGGTTCCGGAAGGCTCGACGGTGATGGAGGGACGCCGGGAGTCACCGAGCAGGGGCCCCTCCGGGGATGCGAGCAAGACGAGCGGCGTCGGTCGCCGACAGTGTTGCGGCATGGCGGAGGGCGGCCTGTGAGCGAGCCCAAGATGATCAACCTGGAAGTCGACGGCCAGGCCGTTCAGGTTCCGGAAGGCTCGATGGTGATGGAGGGACGCCGGAGTCACCGAGCAGGGCCCCTCGGGGATGCGAGCAAGACGAGCGGCGCCGTGTTGCGGCATGGCGGAGGGCGGCCTGTGAGCGAGCCCAAGATGATCAACCTGGAAGTCGACGGCCAGGCCGTTCAGGTTCCGGAAGGCTCGATGGTGATGGAGGGACGCCGGGAGTCACCGAGCAGGGGCCCCTCCGGGGATGCGAGCAAGACGAGCGGCGTCGGTCGCCGACAGTGTTGCGGCATAGCGGAGGGCGGCCTGTGAGCGAGCCCAAGATGATCAACCTGGAAGTCGACGGCCAGGCCGTTCAGGTTCCGGAAGGCTCGATGGTGATGGAGGCGACCAACCGCCTCGGCATCTACGTGCCCCACTTCTGCTGGCACAAGAAGCTTTCCATCGCCGCCAATTGCCGGATGTGTCTGGTGCAGGTGGAAAAGGCGCCCAAGCCTCTGCCTGCCTGTGCGACGCCCGTCACTGAGGGCATGAAGGTCCACACGCACTCGGAAGCGGCCGTGAAGGCCCAGCGCGGCGTGATGGAATTCCTGCTCATCAATCACCCTCTCGATTGCCCGATCTGCGATCAGGGCGGAGAGTGTCAGCTTCAGGATCTTGCCGTCGGTTACGGTGGATCCGAATCACGGTATGGCGAAGCCAAGCGTGTCGTGCCGCCGAAGGACATCGGGCCGCTCGTCGCTGCCGTGGAAATGGCGCGCTGCATTCACTGCACACGTTGCGTCCGCTTCGGGCAGGAGATCGCCGGCGTCATGGAACTGGGCATGGCGGGTCGCGGTGAGCACTCCGAGATCCTGTCGTTCGTCGGCCGGACCGTCGATTCCGAAGTCTCCGGCAACATGATCGATCTGTGTCCCGTTGGCGCGCTCACGTCCAAGCCCTTCCGGTACACCGCGCGTACCTGGGAGCTTGCCCGTCGCCGGACAGTGAGCCCGCATTGCGGTCTGGGCTCGAATCTCGTGGTGCATGTCAAGGGCAACCGTGTCATGCGTGCACTGCCTCTGGAGAACGAGGCAATCAACGAGTGCTGGCTTTCGGACAAGGACCGGTTCTCGTACGAAGGACTGAATTCCGAAGACAGACTCGTGCGTCCCATGATCCGCCGGGACGGGAAGTGGCAGGAAACCGACTGGACGACCGCTCTCGAATTCACGGTGGCGGGACTGAAGAAGGTGCTCGCGAACGGCGGCGGCGACCAGGTGGGGCTTCTCGCGAGCCCCCATTCGACACTGGAAGAACTCTACCTGGCGGGCGAGTTCATGCGCGGCATCGGCAGTGACCACGTGGACTTCCGCCTGCGCCAGTCGGATTTTTCTCTCGATGGAAGGCGTGCGGGCGCGCCGTGGCTGGGCATGCCCATCTCCGAGATCGCGAGCGCGCGACGCGTGCTGGTGATCGGTTCGAACCTGCGGAAGGACCATCCCCTTGTCGCCGTACGTTTGCGCACGGCGTCGCGGAAGGGCCTGCAGTTGTCGATGGTCGGGTCCTTCTTCGACGAGCCGCTCATACCTCTCTCGCACCAGGCACGCGTCTCACCGGCCGGTCTACCCGTGCTGGTGGGTGAGATTCTCGCGGCAGCCGCGGAACTCAAGGGCGCGGCGGTCCCGGCGGACCTGTCCGGCGCTCTGAGCGTTACCAAGCCCGGCCCCCAGGCCCGCCAGATCGCCCAGTGGATGCTGGAACAGCCCGCTGCCGTGTTCCTTGGCAACGAGGCGCAGCACCATGCAGCCGCAGCGTCGCTGGAGCGGATGGTGCAGGCGCTCGCCGCCATCACCGGGGGGCGCTGCGGTTTTCTGGGCGAGGCGGCGAACAGCGTCGGCGGATATCTGGCGAAGGCGCTGCCTCGGAAGGGTGGATTGAACGCCGCGGCAATGATGACGTCTGCCCGACGCGCATACGTGCTGCTCGGTTGCGAACCCGAACTGGACATGGCGGATGGTGCCGCGGCTCTGCGCGCGTTGCACGGCGCCGAGTTCGTGGTCGCGTTGTCGCCCTACCAGCATCGTGCGGTCGAGTACGCCCATGTGCTGCTCCCGATGGCACCGTTCACCGAGACGGCGGGGACGTTCGTGAACACCGAAGGGCGGGTTCAGTCCTTCCGCGGGGTGGTTCAGCCTCTCGGCGACGCACGTCCGGCGTGGAAGATCCTGCGCGTGCTGGGGAACATGTTCGAGCTTTCCGGTTTCGACCAGGGCTCTGCTGAAGACGTGCGATCCGATGCACTGGGAGCGCTGCCCGACATGGCCGCTGCCATGAACAATGATCTGCGCATGTCCGAGCCGATGGGGCCGATCCCGTCCCCGCGCCCCGGATTGCAGCGCATCGGTGACGTGCCGATCCACTTTGCCGACCCGCTCGTGCGCCGCTCGCCGCCATTGCAGAAGACTGCGGATGCCGAGCCGCCGCGGGCCTCCATGAACGCTCGCACTGCCGCGGCTCTTCAGGTGACCGGAGGCGACCAGGTCCGCGCGTCGCAAGGCGAGGCATCCACACTGCTGTTCGCCCATATCGATGATCGGATTCCCGACGGATGCGTGAGGATCCCTGCAGGGCATCCCTTGACGGCAGGCCTGGGGGGGCTCGATTCGGAGGTGCGTCTGGAACGCCTGACCCAAGCCGCACGAGCGAGTGTCTGACATGGAACTGTTCCATCAAATCGAGCAGTGGTTCGGACCTCTCTGGCCGCTCGTGTGGTCGTTGGCGAAGATCGTCGCGATCGTCCTGCCGCTGATGGGGGCCGTGGCCTACCTCACGCTGGCGGAACGCAAGGTCATCGGCTACATGCAGGTACGTCTCGGGCCGAACCGGGTGGGTCCCAAGGGCCTGCTTCAGCCCATCGCGGATGCGCTGAAGCTGATGACCAAGGAGATCATCATCCCCAGCGGCGCCAACAAGCTGCTGTTCCTGCTGGCTCCCATGCTGTCCCTCATGCCCGCGCTTGCCGCTTGGGCGGTGATTCCGTTCAATCCGGATCTGGTCCTGGCGAACGTGAATGCCGGGCTGCTGTACGTGATGGCCATCACGTCCATGGGTGTGTACGGCGTGATCATCGCCGGCTGGGCATCCAACTCGAAGTACGCCTTCCTCGGGTGTCTGCGCAGCGCCGCCCAGATCGTCTCCTACGAGATCGCGATGGGCTTCGCCCTGGTCGGGGTGCTCATGATGGCGCACAGCCTCAATCTGGTGGAGATCGTGCGCCAGCAGCAGAGCGGCTGGGGACTGCTCTCCTGGAACTTCATTCCCCTGTTCCCGATGTTCGTGGTGTACGTCATCGCGGCGGTTGCGGAAACGAACCGCGCCCCGTTCGACGTGGCCGAGGGCGAGTCGGAGATCGTGGCGGGCTTTCATGTCGAGTATTCCGGCATGGCGTTCGCGGTGTTCTTCCTTGCCGAATACGCGAACATGATTCTGGTGTCCTCGCTCGCGGCCATCATGTTCCTGGGCGGCTGGCTGTCTCCCATCCCCGGCGTCCCGGATGGTTTCCCCTGGCTGCTGGCGAAGATCGCGTTCGTGCTGTTCCTGTTTCTCTGGTTCCGGGCCACGTTCCCGCGGTACCGCTACGACCAGATCATGCGGCTCGGATGGAAAGTGTTCATTCCCGTCACGCTCGTCTGGCTGATCGTCATCGGCGCGTGGATGCAGACGCCGCTGTGGCTGTGGAAGTGAGGTGCGCATCATGAATCGAGTCAAGGAATTCTTCAGCACCTTCCTGCTCCTGGAGCTCGTGCGAGGCATGATGCTCACGGGCCGCCACCTGTTCGCGCGCAAGATCACCGTCCAGTTCCCGGACGAGAAGACGCCGCAGAGCCCGCGTTTCCGCGGTTTGCATGCTCTTCGCCGCTATCCGAACGGCGAAGAGCGGTGCATCGCATGCAAGCTGTGCGAAGCCGTGTGCCCGGCGCTTGCCATCACCATCGAGTCGGAGCCGCGCGCGGACGGCACGCGCCGAACGACCCGCTACGACATCGACCTCACCAAGTGCATCTTCTGCGGGTTCTGCGAGGAGTCCTGTCCGGTGGACTCCATCGTGGAGACCCGCATCTTCGAATATCACGGCGAACGCCGCGGGGACCTCGTGTACACGAAGGAAATGCTGCTGGCCATCGGCGACAGATACGAGGCCCAGATCGCCAAGGACCGCGCAGCCGACGCGGCATACCGGTAAACGGTCGAAAGATGGAATTCAAAACGGTCGCCTTCTACGCCTTCTCGCTGATCCTCGTCGCCGCAGCGCTGCGCGTCATCACGGCGCGCAATCCCGTCCACTCCACCTTGTTCCTGGTGCTGTCGTTCGTCACGGCTTCCGGGCTGTGGATGCTCCTCGAGGCCGAGTTCCTTGCGATCACGCTCGTCCTCGTCTATGTCGGGGCGGTGATGGTCCTGTTCCTGTTCGTCGTCATGATGCTGGACATCAATCTCGACCGGTTGCGGGAGGGCTACTGGGACTATCTGGTGCCGGCCCTGGTCGTCGCCCTCGTCATGCTGGGAGAGATGGCGGCCATCGTCTGGGGCAAGTACTTCAGCCTCGAGGGGATGCCCGCGCCGTCGCCCAAGCCGGAGACGTACTCGAACACCCGCGAACTGGGCAAGCTCATCTACACCGACTACGTGTATCCGTTCGAGATCGCATCGGTGCTGCTGCTTGTTGCCATCGTGGCCGCGATCGCTCTCACGCTGCGGCGGCGCAAGGACACCAAGTTCCAGGACCCGTCCCGGCAAGTCCTCGTTCGCCGGCAGGATCGCGTGCGCATGGTCTCCATGCCGGCCGAGAAGGCGCCGGCCTCCGAAAAGGCTGCGAACCGAACATGATCTCCCTTTCGCACTATCTGGTTCTGGGTGCCGTCCTCTTTGCGATCAGCGTGGTGGGCATCTTCCTCAACCGGAAGAACGTGATCATCCTGCTCATGGCCATCGAGCTCATGTTGCTGTCCGTGAACATGAACTTCCTGGCCTTCTCGCATTTCCTCAACGACTACGCCGGCCAGGTGTTCGTGTTCTTCATCCTGACCGTGGCCGCCGCGGAGTCCGCCATCGGCCTCGCCATTCTGGTGGTCCTGTTCCGCAACATCCGCTCCATCAACGTCGACGACCTCGGATCGCTGAAGAACTAAGATGAAGGGCCTCTACCTCGTCGTTCCGCTCGCTCCGCTCGCCGGCGCCATCGTCGCCGGACTGTTCGGAAAGCTCGTCGGCCGTACCGGCGCCCACGTCGCGACCATCCTGGGTGTGGCGATCTCCTTCGTCGCATCGATCCTGGTGTTCCAGGAGGTTCTGGCCGGGCACACCTTCAACGGCCCGGTCTATACCTGGCTCGTGTCCGGCAGCGTGAAGATGGAGGTGGGCTTCCTCATCGATTCGCTCACGGCGACGATGATGCTGGTCGTGACGTCCGTCTCGCTGATGGTGCACATCTACACCATCGGCTACATGGCGGACGACCCCGGGTATCAGCGCTTCTTCAGCTACATCTCGCTGTTCACGTTCTCCATGCTGATGCTGGTGATGTCCAACAACTTCCTCCAGCTCTTCTTCGGCTGGGAAGCGGTCGGACTGGTGTCCTATCTGCTCATCGGCTTCTGGTACACGCGGCCCACGGCGATCTTCGCCAATCTCAAGGCGTTCCTGGTGAACCGCGTGGGCGACTTCGGATTCGTCCTGGGCATCGGCCTGGTGCTCGCCTACTTCGGTTCGCTGGACTACGCCACCGTGTTCCAGGCCGCGCCTCTGCAGGAGACAGCGACCATCACGCTGTGGGGCGGAGAACCGTGGTCCCTTCTCACGGTCATCTGCGTCCTGCTGTTCGTTGGTGCGATGGGCAAGTCCGCTCAGTTCCCCCTGCACGTGTGGCTGCCCGATTCCATGGAAGGCCCCACGCCGATCTCCGCCCTGATCCACGCGGCGACCATGGTGACGGCCGGCATCTTCATGGTCGCCCGCATGTCGCCGCTCTTCGAGCTTTCGGAAACCGCGCTTTCGTTCGTCATCGTGATCGGGGCGATCACGGCACTGTTCATGGGGTTCCTCGGTGTCGTGCAGAACGATATCAAACGGGTGGTTGCGTATTCGACGCTTTCGCAGCTCGGCTACATGACCGTTGCGCTCGGTGCCTCGGCCTACCCGGTAGCCATCTTCCACCTGATGACTCATGCGTTCTTCAAGGCGTTGCTCTTCCTGGCCGCCGGTTCGGTGATCATCGGGATGCATCACGATCAGGACATCCGCAACATGGGGGGGCTGCGCAAGTACATGCCGGTCACGTGGATCACCTCCCTCGTCGGCTCACTCGCGCTCATCGGGACGCCTTTCCTTTCCGGTTTCTATTCGAAGGACAGCATCATCGAGGCGGTCGGCGCTGCGCACATCCCGGGCAGCGGATTCGCGTACTTCGCGGTGGTGGCCGGTGTCTTCGTGACCGCCTTCTATTCCTTCCGGATGTACTTCCTGGTCTTTCACGGCAAGGAACGGTTCACCACCGGCGGCGATGCTCATCACGGACATGGACACGACGATCATCACGGTCACGGCGGGACGCCCCACGAATCGCCCTGGGTCGTGACCTTGCCGCTGGTCCTGCTGGCGATCCCGTCCCTGATCATCGGTTACATCACCATCGGACCCATGCTGTTCGGTGACTACTTTGCCGGGCCCATTCACATCTCCGGCCACCACGAAGCGATGGCCGATCTGAAGGAGCACTTCCACGGTGCCGCGGCAATGGGGCTGCACGCGTTCGGAACACTCCCGTTCTGGCTGGCTCTTGCAGGTGTCGCCCTGTCGTGGTTCTTCTATCTGAAGCGTCCGGACATTCCCGCCGCCGTCGCCCGGCACACCCGGGTGCTGTACACCTTGCTTTCCAACAAGTACTACTTCGACGAAATCTACAACGCGGTCTTCGCGGCCGGAGCCCGAGGCCTGGGCACCGTGCTGTGGCGCGTCGGCGATGTGGCGATCATCGATGGATTGTTCGTAAACGGCTCCGCCCGGCTCGTCGGCTGGTTCTCCGGAATCATCCGCAAGTTCCAGTCGGGTCTCATCTACCACTATGCATTCACGATGATCATCGGCGTCTTCGTTTTGCTGACGGTCTGGTTCGTCCGGACGTGAGGCTGCGATGAGTACAACACCCTATCTCACGCTGGTCATCTGGGTCCCGATCCTTGCTGGTGCCCTGGTGCTCGCCACGGGTTCGGATCGGAACGCGTCGCTGGCCCGTGTCGTGGCGCTGCTCGGGTCGCTGGCAGGCCTCCTCGCCTGCCTCCCGCTCATCGCCGGGTTCGATCCCGCCGCGCACGGCATGCAATTCGTCGAGCGTTCGCCCTGGATCACGCGCTACAACGTCCAGTACGCGCTCGGCATCGATGGCATCTCGCTGCTGCTCATTCTGCTCAACAGTTTCACCACCGTGCTCGTCGTGCTCGCAGGATGGAAGGTCATCGAGTCCCGTGTAGCCCAGTACATGGCGGCCTTCCTGGTGATGTCAGGGCTGATGAACGGTGTGTTCAGCGCGATGGACGCCATGCTGTTCTACGTGTTCTTCGAGGCGACCCTCATTCCGATGTTCATCGTCATCGGCGTATGGGGCGGCCCGAACCGGATCTACGCATCGGTGAAGTTCTTCCTTTACACGCTGCTCGGTTCACTGCTCATGCTGGTCGCGCTCCTCTATCTGCACCAGCAAAGTGGCGGAAGCTTCGCGATCAGCGAATTCCAGAAGGTGCCGCTGGCTCTTACCGCTCAGATCCTCGTCTTCATCGCCTTCCTCGTGGCCTTTGCCGTCAAGGTGCCCATGTGGCCCGTGCACACCTGGCTGCCGGACGCACACGTCGAGGCACCCACCGGCGGTTCGGTGGTCCTGGCGGCCATCATGCTCAAGCTGGGAGGATATGGCTTCATCCGCCTTTCGCTTCCCATCGTGCCGGATGCAAGCCATGCCCTGGCCGGATTCATGATCGCCCTGTCGCTGATCGCCGTCGTCTACATCGGTCTCGTGGCGTTGGTGCAGACCGACATGAAGAAGCTGATCGCGTACTCGTCGATCTCGCACATGGGCTTCGTGACCCTTGGCGTGTTCCTGTTCGAGCGCCTGGGCATGCAGGGCGCGATCTTGCAGATGATCTCCCACGGATTCATTTCGGGCGCGATGTTCCTTTGCGTGGGCGTGCTGTACGACCGCATGCATTCGCGACAGATCGCGGACTACGGTGGAGTCGTCAACAAGATGCCGGTCTTTGCATCGCTCTTCATGCTCTTCGCCATGGCCAACGCCGGGCTGCCGGGCACCAGTGGTTTCGTGGGCGAGTTTCTCGTGATCATGAGCGCCGCAAAAATCAATTTCTGGTACGCGTTCGCCGCGGCAACGACGCTCATCTTCGGCGCAGCCTACACGCTGTGGATGTACAAGCGCGTGGTCTTCGGTGCGGTCGCGAACACGCATGTCGCCGAACTCCAGGACGTGGAAGTCCGCGAATGGGTGATTCTGGGAATACTGGCCATCGCGGTGCTGTGGATGGGCATCCACCCGGCCCCCTTCAACGCGGTGCTGGAAGTGCCGGTCGCCGATCTGCTCGAGCAGGTAGCCAAGAGCAAGCTGCCATGAACCGCTGGAACCGCAACGTAGGCCGGAGAAGCGCGTGATGCTGACCACTGCCGATTTCCTGCCGATCTGGCCGGAACTGATCCTTCTCATCATGGTGTGCGTGATTCTCGTGGCGGACCTGTTCGTTCGCGACGATCAGCGCGGAGGGATCTATCTCCTCAGTCTTCTCACGCTGGGTGCGTGTGCGCTCGTGACGATCAGTTCCAGCCGACCGGATGTCGTCTTCGCGTTCCACGGCATGTTCGTGGACGACCCCATGAGCGATCTGCTCAAGGTCATGGTGTACATCGCGGTGGCAGTGATGCTCGTGTATTCCCGCGGATACGTCACGGTGCGCGGCATGTTCCAGGGCGAGTTCTTCTCGCTCGTCCTGTTCGCCACGCTGGGCATGATGGTCATGATCTCGGCCAATCACTTCCTGACCGCGTATCTGGGCCTGGAACTCCTGTCGCTGTCGATGTACGCGCTCGTTGCCTTGCATCGCGACAACGCGGCGAGCACCGAGGCGGCCATGAAGTACTTCGTTCTGGGCGCGCTGGCATCGGGAATGCTGCTCTACGGCATGTCCATGATCTACGGTGCGACAGGGACCCTTTCCATTCCCGAAGTCGCGGCGCGAATCGCCAGCGGCAAGGCGACGATGACGATTCTTCTGTTCGGACTGGTCTTCATCGTGGCGGGTCTTGCCTTCAAGCTCGGCGCGGTTCCTTTCCACATGTGGGTCCCGGACGTCTACGAGGGCGCCCCCACTGCCGTGGCGCTGTTCATCAGCACCGCGCCCAAGCTTGCCGCCTTCGCGTTCGTCATCCGGCTGCTGGTGGAATCGCTCGGCGACAAGGCGCTGCTGGTGGAGTGGCAGCAGATGCTGATCATCCTTGCCATCCTGTCCATGGCGATCGGCAACATCACGGCCATCGCCCAGACCAATCTGAAGCGCATGCTCGCCTACTCGACGATCTCGCACATGGGCTTCCTGCTGCTTGGCGTGCTGTCGGGCACGGTGAATGGTTACAGTGCGGCAATGTTCTACGTGGCCGTGTACGCGCTGATCGGCCTGGGCACCTTCGGCATGATCCTGCTGCTTTCGCGTGAAGGCTTCGAAGCCGATCGCCTGGAGGACTTCAAGGGGCTCAACCGCCGCAGTCCCTGGTATGCGTTCCTCATGCTGCTGCTCATGTTCTCCATGGCCGGCATTCCTCCGACCGTGGGCTTCTACGCCAAGCTTTCCGTCCTTCAGGCAGTTCTGGACGCGGGGTACATCTGGCTGGCCGTGGTGGCGGTCGTGCTTTCGCTCATCGGTGCGTTCTACTACCTGCGCATCGTGCGCCTGATGTATTTCGATGCTCCGGTGGACACGACGCCGATCCGCTCGGACGCCGCTGCGCGCGTCCTCCTGTCGGTCAACGGTCTGGCGGCACTGATCATCGGTATTGTGCCGGGCTGGCTCATGGCGCTGTGCCAGCGGGCCATGCAGGCAACGCTCTGATGCCCGAGATGCCGCTACCCTCCGGCGGCGGCCTGCCGGAGCACGATTTCACCGAGCATCGCATCGCCACCACGGTCGTCTATCGCGGCCGCATGCTTGAAGTGCGCGAGGACACCGTGCGTCTGCCGGATGGCAACAGCGCACGGCGGGAATACGTCGTTCATCCCGGTGCCGCAGTCATTCTCCCTCTCTTCGACGACTGGTCCGTGTTGCTGGAGCGGCAGTTCCGCTACCCCGTGGGGCAGCACTTCTACGAATTGCCCGCAGGAAAGCTCGAGGCGGGGGAGCCCCATCTGGAGACAGCCAAGCGCGAACTGCTCGAGGAGACCGGCTATACGGCCGCCCGCTGGGCGCGGCTTTGCACTTTGCATCCCTGCATCGGATACTCCGACGAGATGGTCGAGGTCTACATCGCACGCGGGCTCAGCTTTTCGAGGCGCAATCTCGATGACGAGGAATTCCTCGAAACCCTGATCGTTCCTCTCGACGAAGCCCTGGAATGGATCCGCACGGGGCGCATCACCGAGGTCAAGACCCAGATGGCTCTCTTCTGGGCCGACCGCCTCCGTTCGGGCTGGCCTCTCGACGAAGCCGACGCCGCTGCTCCTTGAGCCGCGAGACCGGCGAACGCCGCGAAAGCGGCGCGGGACCGGGAAGAGCGCGTCAGTGCCGGGCGGCGGCCTGAGGCTGACGGAAGACGGGTTCGCGCGTCTCGGGCGCTTCGATCGGGAACGGCTTGTTGAAGAGGAAGCCCTGAGCGTACTCGACCTTCATGTCGTTGAGCCGCGAGAGCACCTCGGGCGTTTCCACCCACTTGGCAATCACCTGTTTCGACAATCCCTGGCCCACATCGCACAGGGCTTTCACGAAGATTCCGTTCGCGTCGTCGCGGGTGAGATCGCGAACGAAGCTCCCATCGATCTTGATGTAGTCGACGTCGAACTGCCGAAGATAATAGAACGAGCTGAAGCCCGAGCCGAAGTTGTCCAGGGCGAACCGGAATCCCTTTTCCTTGAGATCGCGTATGAAGGTCTTGCTGATGGATACTTCCGCCATGGCGGCCGCCTCGGAAATCTCGAAGACCAGCTGGCCGCGGGAGACGTCCGACTGATCGAGCAGCGCGTGGAAGCGCCGTGTCCAGTCGGGATCGGAGATGCTCACACGTGAAAGATTGACGAAGAAGCGCGAGCGCATCGAACGACGATCCGGAGCGCTCAGATACTGGAGAAGTTTCTGCACTACCCGCAGATCGATCTCCTGCACCAGCCCCAGCGACTCGGCCGCATCGATGAACTGGTGTGGCGAAATGATCCGGCCATCGTCATCCTCGATGCGCACGAGCACCTCGTAGTGCATCGGTTCCTCGTCGTTCAGCCGGATGACGGGCTGGACGTAGAGAAGGATCCGATCCTCGTCCAGCACCTCCCGCAATTGCTTGGCCCACAACACGCGCCGGTGGGTGGTGCGCAACGCATCGCCCCATCCTGCCCGTAGATGATCATGCGGTTCCGGCCGGCATCCTTCGCCTGGTACATGGCGATGTCGGCACAGGCGAACAATCCGTTAGGCTCGGCACTGTGGAAGGGATACAGGGCAATCCCGGCCGATCCTGTCAGCGTGATGACCCGGCCTTCGTCAGGCAGGGGAATGGGACATTGGCGCAGCCGGTTCAGCAAGGCATCGGCGAATTCCTGGGCCTGCGGCCGCAGGGCACCGGGTACCAGAGCGGCGTACTCGTCGCCGCCCAGCCGGAAGACCTTGCCCCCCAGGCCTTCGGCCACTTCACGCAGGATTCCCCCACGGAAACCAGCATCTGGTCCCCGCGGCGGTGTCCCACGTTGTCGTTGACGTACTTGAAGTGATCGAGGTCGAGGAAGATGACCGCGCCCTTCTCGTGCAGGGACAGGGCGCGCTCGACGGACTTGTGAAGGCTTACGCGATTGGGCAGGCCCGTCAGCGGATCGTGGGTGGCGAAGTACTCGGTCTGCATCGCCGCCTGCTGCTGTTCCGTGATGTCGCGGGCGGTACCACGGATGCACATCACGCCGCCGGCTTCATCGTGCGCCACGCGGGCATTGATGCCGACCCAGCGCTCCGTGCCATCCACGGACCAGAGCTGAGTGGTGTGGTTCTTGACCTCGCCGACCTTCTTCAGCTGGGAGAAGAAGCGCCGGTTGGACAGATGAGAGGGTTTCGCCTCGAAATCGAAGAAGCAGCGGCCGATGAGTTCCTGTGGCTTGAGACCGAAGATCTCGTAGGCGGCGCCGTTCAGGTAGGTGAAGCGTCCCTGGGAGTCGGTCGTCCAGATGAGGTCATGGGACGTCTCGACCAGGTCGCGATAGCGGCTTTCGCTTTCCAGCAGCAGCTGGATGATCCGGCGCTTTTCCTGAAGCGCCTTCCGGGCGTGCTCCAGTTCGTCGTTGTAGCGGTCCATGGTGCTGCCCAGCGACGAGGCGGCGAGACCGTCGACGATCTCCTTCGCGTAGCGCCGATGGCCGCCGTCGGTGCGGCGGGCGACGAGCACGCCTTGGGCATCCCAGCGGCGCAGTTTCTGCACAGGAATGCCGAGCTTCTCGGCGACTTCCTGGATGCTGTATTCGAGCTTTTCTTCGCGCATGATTCGCGGTTGCCCCAATAACGCGGCCGGCGCCCCTGTCCGCCGACCGTCCGACCCGGCCTCAGTGCAAGGCCTCCAACCGGGCGACACCGTCCTGCCGCGACACGAGACGCTGCATGAGCTTGAGGTCGCGATGGGTAAGGTCCAGGGCCGTCTCGACCCAGATCCTGACCACGTCCGCCAATTCCTCGAATTCGATGCTCTCGACCCGTCGGCGAGCTCTTGCGATGCCAGCCAGCCCGTTGCGGTTCTTGCGGCCCCGATCGATCCATGCCTGGACCGCGGCCTCGCCCGTTCCGTCATCGCAGACAACGTCCACGATACCCCAGGCAAGCATATCATCGGCGCTCAGAATCCTGCCACTCGAAAGCAATTCTTCCGTCCGGGCCCGGCCGACGCGGCGTTGCAGGAAGGAGTAGGCGCCCATGCCGGGAAAGAGATTGAACAGGATTTCCGGAAAGCCGAAGCGGCTCGAACGCTCCGCGATGATCACGTCGCTGGACAGCGCGGCTTCGAACCCGCCTCCCAGGCACTCGCCCTGTACCAGCGAGATGGTCGTGGCGCGAAGGCCGTGAGCCACATGGTTCCGGTAGAGGACGTCCACGCAGGCCATGCCGTAATCGAGGAGCGCATCCTGACCCCGCCCGTCGATGAGTCGCATGAAAAGCGACAGGTCGCCTCCGAAGTTGAAGACGCCCTTCACCGCGGAAGCGAGGATCACATACTCGATGGGCTGGGATTCCGTCGCGTCGATGTGACCGCCCGTGTCTTCGAGCAGCCGGCAATAGCACGACAGATCCCGCAATAGCGACGGATTGAAGCTGGGCCGGGGCGTGGGATGCATTCTCAGCCACATCGCGTTCTGTCCGGTCGAGTAGGAAGCGGACAGCTGCTCCGAGCAGAGGAAATCCTTTCGCTCGTGCCGGCGCGCATCCGCATGGGGCTGGGTGAGCTTGGCAAGGGCGTGAGGGATGTGCATATCCATGGCTGAAGTCTCCCGGGATGTGATGGTTCCAATGTGGGGGTGAAGCGAGTAACCTTACGAAGGAAGTCGCTAACCCACTGTACGAGGGGACTTTTTATCCTGCAAATCTAACGAAATGAACGTTTCGTGGGCTTCAAGGAATCTTTCCGGAACGAAATTCCTCCGGGAATCGAACAGATGCGCAGACTTTCCTTCGATCTTCACCTTGCAAGGGGTGCAATGAGCCGGCGCCATCGGGGAGACCGTTCTTGACGGGGCGACGCACGAGCGCGGAACCTGAACCGCGCGTTCGTCTGGTCATCGCTTTTCTGGCCCGCCTCGCTGCCAAGCTGTTCTGGCGCGTTCGCGTGAGCGGAGAACCGGCGCCTCTCTTCGGCCGCCGGGTCCTGATCATTGCCAATCACCCGCATCCCCTGGACGCGTTCTTCCTCGGATGCTGCCTTCCCGTGCGGCCGGTCGTGCTGTTCCCGCGGGAGGAACTCCGGTCCTTCCGCACGCGCCTGCTTGCCCGGTTCTTCGACCACGAGACCTGGGACATCAACGATCCGATGACGGTCAAGAAGGCCCTGCGGCTGATCGAACGAGGCCGCATCGTGGCCATGTTTCCGGAAGGCCGCGTGGAACGCGCCGCCAACGTGATGAAGATCTACGAAGGCGCAGCGATGCTCGCCATGCGAAGCGGCGCGTCGCTGGTGCCCATCCACGTCGAGCACCGGGAAGACCGGGGCTTCGGCGACACGCGCGTGCAGTTGCACATCCACTCGGCCACTCACATCGATCCCCGCCGGCAGGCCGGGCCGAGGGCGCGGCGGGAGGCCGGCGCGCGGGAACTCGCCGCCACGATGCAGGCCGCCGCGTTCCGTTCCCACGTCGCCCAAGGCCTCTACGATGCTTTTCTGGATGCCGTCCAGCGCCGCGGCAGGCGTACAGAGATCCTCGAGGACATGCGCGAGGAACCCAAGACCTACGGCGACCTGCTGAAGGCGAGCCTGGCGATCGGGCGGTGGCTCGCCCGCTACACGCAACCCGGCGAGACCGTCGGCGTGATGCTCCCCAACATGTTCGCCTCGGTCGGCGCCGTGCTCGGTCTTCAGTGCCAGGGCCGTGTGGCGGCCATGCTCAACTACACCAGCGGTCCCCACGGAATCGAGAGCGCCCGCGTCACGGCCAATCTCAGGACGGTCGTCACTTCCCGTGCGTTCGTCGAGCAGGCGGGGTTGGAACCGCTCATTGCGGCGCTGGAAGGTGTCCGCATCCTCCATCTCGAGGACATCCGCCAGGAATTCGGCGTGCTGGACAAGCTGTGGCTCGTGGGTTTCGCCATGAGGGCGCCCCGGCTGGTGCGCGTGCGGGTGAATCCGCACGATGTCGCCGCGATCCTCTTCACGTCAGGCTCGGAAGGGCGGCCAAAGGGTGTGGCGTTGTCGCACGCGGCCATGCAGGCGAACATCCGTCAGATCGCCACGGTGCTGGACTTCTCTCCGGCGGACAAGGTCCTCAATGCCTTGCCGATGTACCACGTCTACAGTTTCACGGCGGGCGTATGGCTGTGTCTTCTTACCGGCACCCAGCTCTTTCTCTACGTCTCGCCCCTGCGTTACCGGGCGATCCCCGAAATCGCCTATCGCAGGGACGCCACCTATCTCTTCGGCACCAGCACCTTCCTCGGGTTCTACGCCCGTCATGCGCATCCCGGGGATTTCGGCACGGTCCGCTACGTGATCTCGGGCGGCGAGAAGCTGGGCGAGGAAGTCGCCAAGACCTGGCTCGAGAAGTTCGGGCTGCGCATCTTCGAGGGTTATGGGGCGACGGAGTGCACGGTGATCTCCCTCTCCACGCCGCTCGGGTACCGTCAGGGGTGCGTGGGCAGGCTGCTTCCCGGGACCGAGGCTCGCATCGAGAAGGTCCCGGGAATCGAGCGCGGCGGCGTCCTGCACGTGCGTGGGCCGGCGCTCATGCTGGGCTACATGCAGTACGACGCACCCGGCCTGATTCAGCCGGTATCCTCGGAGTTCGGCGAGGGGTGGTATCGGACCGGAGACGTGGTCGACATCGACGACGAGGGTTTCCTGCGCATCGTCGGACGCGTGAAGCGGTTCGCGAAGATCGCTGGCGAAATGGTATCGCTCGATCAGGTCGAGCGTGTGGCGGCCGCGGCTTCTCCCGCGTGCCTCCACGCCGCGGTGCTCAAGCTCGAGGCGGCGGGAGGTGAAACGACCGTGCTCTTCACGGCCGACCCCGAACTGACGCGTTCCCGGCTGCTGAAGGCCGCACGAGCCCTCGGGGCGCAGGATCTCGCCGTGGCGCGAAACATGATCCACATGCCGGAGATTCCGCTGCTCGGGAACGGCAAGACGGATTACGTACGGCTCATGGAACTGGTCGCGGACGACTCGGTCTGGGCCACCCGCTGCTGAGCGCGACCGGCGCCCTGACCCGGGCCCGCCGTCTCACCTGGCGGACGGGCTCCGGTACGTGATGCGGTAGATCGCGCCGGCCAGGTCGTCGCTCACCAGCAGGCTCCCGTCCCGTGCCACCGCCAGATCCACCGGGCGGCCCCAGCTGCGTTCGCCGTCCAGCCAGCCTTCGGCAAACGTGGCCGCCGATTCCACCTGGTTGTCACGAACCTGCACCGCCATCACCCGGTACCCGTTCTTGCGCGACCGGTTCCACGACCCGTGCTGCGCGATGAAGATCCGGTTCCGGTACTCCGCGGGAAACATGTCGCCCGTATAGAACTTGAGGCCGTCCGGTGCAACGTGGCCGCCCTGCTTCCAGGCGGGCGGCTCGAATTCCGCGCAGGAACGCTTGCCCCCGTACTCGGGATCGGGCGTGTCGCCTTGGTGGCAGTACGGAAAGCCGAAGTGCATGCCGGGCTTCGGGGCACGGTTGAGTTCGCACGACGGAAGGTCGTCGCCCATCCAGTCGCGACCGTGCTCGTTGAACCACAGCACCTTCGTTTCGGGATGCCAGTCGAAGCCCACCGAATTGCGGATGCCTCGGGCGAACACTTCGTATCCCGTTCCGTCCGGCCGGATGCGCGAGATCAGCGCATAGCGATCGGCATCCGGCTCGCACACGTTGCAGGGCGCGCCCACGGGCACGTAGAGCCAGCCGTCGGGGCCGAACGCGATGTACTTCCAGCCATGATGCGTGTCCTGCGGATACCGGTCGGTGACCACGGCCGGACGCGGCGGAGCATCGAGCCG
The DNA here is from genome assembly GCA_016713305.1 of Betaproteobacteria bacterium. Lineage (NCBI taxonomy): Bacteria > Pseudomonadati > Pseudomonadota > Betaproteobacteria > Betaproteobacteria bacterium. The sequence continues at coordinate 357,477 of JADJPK010000004.1, read as the reverse complement.
GCGTTCGATGCCGTCGTAACGCAGGATGCGATTGATTTCCGCCACGTACAGCGACCCGTCCCGGAAGGCCACGCCGTTGGGCGAAAGCAGGCCTTCGGCGATCACCGTTGACTGCGAGGGCTTGCCCGAGGACGGCGGGCGGACGGCATAGACCCGGCCGGCATTCATCGTTCCGACGAACAGAGTGCCTTCCGACCCCAGTGCCATGGACCGCGCACCGGGCACCCTGGCATACAGTTCGATGGAGAATCCGGGCGGCAGCTTGATGCGTTCCAGGGGCAGATCTGCTGCCAGGGAGGCACGGGAAGCGAGGGACAGCACCAGCAGGAGACCGACGAGAATCCGCATTGCGACACCTCCGGGCTTGAAATCGTGTCAGGCTGCCCGCATTTTCGCGCGGAATCCGTCCGCGCGGCGGACAACCGTCCGTACACCGACTTGCAGAGGAAGACATCGTGAGTACCACCACCCAGGAAACCCTGAGTTTCCAGGCCGAGGTCAAGCAGCTTCTCGACCTCATGATCCACTCGCTCTACAGCAACAAGGAGATCTTCCTGCGGGAACTCGTCTCCAACGCCTCCGACGCCGCCGACAAGCTGCGATTCGAGGCGCTCGGCGATCCCGCGCTGTACGAGAACGACTCCGAGTTGTCCATTCGTGTGTCCTGGGACAAGGATTCCCGCACCCTCACCATCGCCGACAACGGCATCGGCATGTCCCGCGAGGAAGTCATCGGCAATATCGGGACCATCGCCAAGTCGGGCACGCGGGAGTTCTTCAAGTCGCTCACCGGCGATCAGGCGAAGGACGCCAACCTGATCGGCCAGTTCGGCGTGGGTTTCTACTCTGCCTTCATCGTGGCCGACAAGGTCACGCTGGTGACCCGCCGCGCGGGGCTGATGGCGGAACACGGGGTGCGGTGGGAATCGGCGGGCGACGGCCAGTACACGATCGAGACCGTCGACAAGCCTTCGCGCGGCACGGAGGTGACGCTGCATCTGCGCGAGGGCGAGGACGAGCTGCTCTCCGGCTGGCGGCTGCGCGACATCATCAAGCGGTACTCCGACCACATCACGCTTCCGATCCTCATGCGCAAGGAGACGTGGGACGAGGAGAAGAAGGCGCAAGTGCTGACGGAAGAGGAAGAGAAGGTCAACGAGGCCTCCGCGCTCTGGACCCGGTCCAAGAACGACATCACCAAGGAGCAGTACGAGGAGTTCTACAAGCACGTGGCCCACGACTTCGAGGCGCCCCTGGCATGGACTCATGCCCGGGTCGAGGGACGGCAGGAGTACACGGAGCTGCTGTACATCCCTGCGCGCGCCCCTTTCGACCTCTGGGACCGCGATCACCGCCATGGGGTCAAGCTCTACGTGCGCCGCGTCTTCATCATGGATGATGCCGAACAGCTCATGCCCGCCTATCTGCGCTTCGTGCGGGGCGTCATCGATTCCAACGACCTGCCTCTCAACGTGTCCCGCGAACTCCTTCAGCAATCGCGAGATGTCGAGGCGATCCGCAACGGGTCGGTCAAGAAGGTGCTGGGCCTGCTCGACGATCTGGCCGAGAACGACAAGGAGAAGTACGCCAGGTTCTGGAAGGAATTCGGCCGTGTCATCAAGGAAGGCATCGGCGAGGACTTCGCCAACCGGGAACGGATTGCCAGGCTGCTGCGCTTCACCTCGACTCACCAGGAAGGCGAGGAACAGAATGTCTCCCTCGCGGACTACGTGGGGCGCATGAAGGAAGGACAGGAAAAGATCTACTTCATCACGGCGGACAGTTTCGCGGCCGCGCGCAATTCGCCGCACCTCGAGATCTTCCGCAAGAAAGGCCTGGAAGTGCTGCTGCTGCACGATCGCGTCGACGAATGGGTCGTGGCCGGACTGACGGAGTTCGAGGGCAAGCAGCTCGTGTCCGTGGCGAAGGGCGATCTCGATCTGGGCAAGCTCGAAGACGAACAGGAGAAGGAAGCCCAGAAGCAGGAAGCGGAGTCCTTCAAGGCACTGACCGATCGCATCAGGAACGTCCTGAGCGAACAGGTGAAGGAAGTCCGGGTCACGCACCGTCTCACCGATTCGCCCGCATGCCTGGTGGCCGACGAGCACGCGATGGGCATGAACCTGGAACGGCTGCTGAAGGCCGCAGGACAGAAGACGAGCGGTGCGAAGCCGATTCTGGAGATCAATCCGCAGAGTCCGATCGTCTCGCGTCTCAATGCCGAGGCCGACGAGACGCGTTTCTCCGACTGGAGCCACGTGCTGTTCGATCAGGCGCTTCTCGCGGAGGGTGGACAGCTGGAGGATCCGGCGTCGTTCGTGAAGCGCGTCAATCAGCTCATGCTGGCCATGGCGGCCTGAGGCCGGGACGCTGGAAGGCGGCGGCAGGCCGAGGAGGCCTTCGCCGCCGCTACAGCTGGGATTCGATCGGCAGCGCGGAAAAGAGGTTGGCGCCCAGACGGCGCCAGAATCCCGCTTCGGGCTCGGTGAAGAGCGTGACGGGCTCGCCAGCACGCTCGCCCTGCCATGTCAGGATCTCCGACCCGTCCACCGTCCGGTCCAGACGCACCCGATAGGCCGACCCGGGCGAAGTCCAGCGATCGAACAGCCCCGCGACCTGCTCTGCCAGCTCGCGGCTGTAGACGAGCAGCCCCACCTCGGTGTTCTGCCTCATGGAGCGGGGATCGATGTTGAGCGATCCGACGAACACGGCCTTGCGGTCGTAGACGAACGCCTTGCCGTGCAGGCTGGAGCGCGTGGCGCCGAGGATCTTCCGGATGCGCGCATCGCCGCGTGCCTGGGGCCGCAGTTCGTACAGGTCCACCCCGGCGCGCAGCAGCGGACGCCGGAATTTCTTGTATCCCGCATGCACGAGCCAGACATCCGTCGCCGCCAGCGTGTTGGTCAGGATTCTCACGCGGACGTTCTCACGCACCTTGCGGCCGAAGAACTCGACGCCCGCCGGCCCCGGCACGAAATAGGACGAGACGACCAGCAGCTCGGATCTCACCGATTCCGTCTGCGCCGCCAGGTTCACTCCGAGGAACCGCTCGGCCGGTTCCTCCGCCTTGTCGAGAACCTTGTCGGGAGCGTCCTGCAGCAGGCTCGCGTCCGCCCATACCGAACGCGGCCAGCGGCTGCGCAGTGCGCGCGCGATGTCGGAGTCCGCCATGGCCTCGGCGCGGGGGGACCCGGCGCGAGACTGGGCAAAGCGGCGCAATGTCACCGACAGCGACGCCAGCTTTTCCGTGCTCGCATCGAAGCGACCCAGCTCGGCGATCGGAACCGAGAACGGGCTGTTCCAGTATGCGTCGAAGCTCCCGGTGCAACGGTTGGCAATGGGCCCTGCGCCAAGCACATCGATGTCCTGGAAGTCCACGTCGGTCGCGTTGAAGTACTCATCGCCGATGTTGCGGCCCCCGATGACCGCCGCCTGGTTGTCCGCGATGAGGAGCTTGTTGTGCATGCGCCGGTTCACCCGCGCGAAATTCGTGGCGAGCTCGGCCAGCCGGGAAAACCCCGACCGGTGGCGGTTCGGGTTGAAGAGGCGGATCTCGATGTTCGGATGCGCGTCCAGGGCGGCGACATCGTCGTCGTTCATCGCGCTCGTGCCCCAGTCGTCGAGCAGCAGGCGGACCCGCACCCCGCGGTCCGCGGCGGCGAGCAGCCGGTCGATGATCAGGGACCCCGTCGTGTCGTCCCGGAAGATGTAGTACTGCATGTCGATCGAACGGTCGGCGGCATCGATCAGGGCGATGCGCGTGGCGAAGGCATCCAGGCCCCGATGCAGCAGAACGAATCCCGACTTTCCCGGGTGGGCGGCCCCGGCCTCGCGCACCTTCGATCCGAGACGGGTGCCGCTCGTGTCCACATAACCGTAGGAAGGCGCGGTCGCCGGCTGGCGAGTGTTCCAGAGCGTCCCGCCGCAGGCATTCAGGCAGGCGGCAATGAAGCACGCACCGGCGATGCGGGCGGGAGCGCGGAAGGATGCAGCAGCGGAATGTGCGGAAGGCCGGCGTTGCCGAGACACAGGAGAGACGTCCTTGCGAACGGGGCGCGTCGCCCGACGGCCCGGCTGCGCACTATAGCCGACGAGCGCGGCGATTCGTTTCCGGGGCCGAGTGAACTCCGCGGGTTTTCCGCTACTCTTTGTCACGTCCGACCACAACAACGAAGGCGCGTCCCATGACGACATCGCAAGCCGCAGCCCGGCCAGGGCTCAGGCACTGGATCGATCGGAACATCCTGGATCTCGGCCGTCAGGTCCGGCTCTCCTACCTGCCCCCCCTGATGGTGTACCTCGCCTACGGCATCTCGGGTCTCACAGGCATCGTGGGCACGTTCTTCGTCAAGGGCTATCTCGGCTTATCCGCCGAGTCGCTGGCCGCGCTCGGTTTCTGGGCGGGGCTGCCCTGGGCGCTCAAGATGCCCATCGGGCACCTCGTCGACCTCATCTGGCGGTGGAAGGGACTGCTCGTGTACTTCGGCGCGCTGCTCCTGTCGTCCAGCCTGCTCATCATGATCGGCCTGCTCAGCGACCGCGCGGCCATGGAGGCGATCATGCCCGCGGACGAGTGGTTCGTGTTCGCGGTGCTGCTGGCGCCCATCGGCTACGTGATCCAGGACGTCGTGGCGGATGCCATGACCGTCGAGGCCGTGCCGCGGGTCGACGATCAGGGGAAGGAAATCCCGGACGCCGAGCGGCGCGCGGGACACACCACGATGCAGACGCTGGGGCGTGTCGCGATCGTGGGAGGCGGTGTGCTGGTCTCCCTCGCCAACGTGATCCTGTTTGCGGACGCATCCGAACTGCCCGAGCCGGAAAAGATCGCGAAGTACCGGCAGATCTACCTGTTCGCGCTGGCGGTGCCCGTGATCTCGGTCTTCGGCGTCATGCTGGCGGGGCACCTTCAGCGCAGGCAGATCGCCTCCCTCAAGGGGCAGGGGTTGTCCGCCAGCGAAATACGCGCTGCCGTGCACGGCAACGGGGAACGGCCTCCGGTGAACTGGTGGATCCTGGGCGGCGGCCTGCTGTTCGCCGTGGTGTCCATCACGCTCGGCATGTCGAAGATTCCGTACAAGCAGGAGATCATCTTCGGCGCATCCATGCTGATCGTGCTGTTCCTCATGTTCCGCCTCGTGCGCGAACTGGATCCCGTCTCGCGCCACACCCTCGTCGGCACGGCGCTGCTCATCTTCGTGTTTCGTGCCATGCCGGGCCCGGGCGCCGGCTCCACCTGGTGGATGATCGATTCGCTGGGATTCGACGAGGGCTTCCTGGCGCGGCTGTCGGTGATCGGCTCCACCCTTGCGCTGTTCGGCATGTTCCTGTTCCGGCGCTTCATGGCGGAGCGTTCGATCGTCTACATCGTGGGCTTTCTCACCATTGTCGGCACGGTGCTCTCGCTTCCGAGCCTTGCCATGTATCACGGCTTCCACGAGTGGACCGCGGCGCACACCGGAGGGGTCGTGGACGCGCGCTTCATCGCGATGATCGATACCGCGCTCGAATCGCCACTGGGGCAGGTGTCCATGATCCCCATGCTGGCGTGGATCGCGAACTCCGCGCCCGACCGCTTGAAGGCCACCTACTTCGCCGTGATGGCATCGTTCACCAACCTTGCGCTGTCGCTGTCGAACCTGGGAACGAAGTACCTGAACGGCATCTACACGGTGACGCGCGAGGTGAAGGACCAGGCGACCGGCGCCATCAAGGTGCCCGCCGACTACAGCCAGTTGGGTGACCTTTTCGTGGCGGCCATCGTCCTGGGTCTTGTCCTGCCCATGCTGGCCATCCTCTTCGTCAAGTCCACGCGTTTCAAGAGCGCCTGAGCAGGAGCCGCGAACGATGACCTACCTGCCCGCCGCATTCGTCCAGGAAGATCCCCTGCGGCTGCGTGAGCTCATGCGCGCGTCGCCACTTGCCGTGCTCGCGGCATTCGGGGACGGCCGCCTGCAGGTGAGCCACGTGCCCTTGCTGCTCGACGAGGGCGACGGGATGCCGGCGATTCTCAGGGGCCATCTGGCCCTGGCGAACCCGCTTGCCCAGCACTACGATCCCGCCGTCGAGGCGGTGGCCGTCTTCTCCGGACCCGACGCCTACGTGTCGCCGTCGTCCTATGCGACGAAGCGCGAGACGGGCAAGGTGGTGCCCACCTGGAACTATGCTGCCGTCTATGCCTATGGAACGTTGCGTTTCCTCGACGAGCATGAACAGAAGCATGCGGTGGTGAGCGCACTCACGCGCGAGCACGAGGCTGCCTTGCCGGCGCCATGGGCGGTGTCCGATGCCCCCGCGGATTTCGTCCAAACGCAGCTCAAGGCCGTCCGTGCGTTCGAGTTCCACGTGACGCGGCTGGAGGGCAAGTGGAAGTTGAGCCAGAACCGTACGCAAGCTGACCGAAATGGGGTCATTGCCGCGCTCGGCGAGTCGCCCGCCAGAGGAGCGGGCGAGGTGCACGAAGCCATGCGGCGCCACTATGGCGCCGGCGACTGAAGGGGCGGAACGCGCTCAGGCCCCGGCGGGGTAGTTCCGCAGCTTGTCCCGCAACGTGTCCGGCACCTCCAGTTCGAACCCCAGGATCGCCGCGGAAAGCGACTTGCCGTAGTTGTCCAGGCACAGGCTTCGCGAAACGCCTCCGCCCAAGGCGCCGTGGGCGACGAAGTTGAGCGCGGCCAGGCCATCCACTTCGTAACGGAGCACCGGTCCGTCCACCGTGCCGGCATAGTGCCGGTGGAACCGCTCGGCCGTGAGCTGCTCCTTCAGCAGCGGATACAGATCCGGGTCGTAGGCGATCACGCTGATGTTGGACGTGTTGCCCTTGTCGCCCGAGCGGGTGTGCGCGACGTGCTGCAGTTTCACTCGCATCGCTCAGCTCTCGAAATAGTTGATGGACGGGACGATCCGGTCGCGCGGCACCAGGGACGACCACACCCCGATGATCTCGCGTGTCCGATCCTGATGCGGCACCCGTTTGCCCGTGTGACCCACGCCCGATACGGCCATGCCATCCACCTCGCGGCCGACCTTGATGGCCTCCTCCTTCGTTCGCGTGCGTGCGGCCACCCGCACGGCGATCTCGTAAGGTTCGGGCTGGTCCTTCGGTGACATCGCGCCGTGTATCGCGTTGAGTCCCAGAAAATCGATGCGGACCTCCTCGGCGTCGAGCTTCACGATCTTGAAGCGTTCCTCCAGGATCCTCTTCGCGAGCTGGGCGCGCCGCAACGCCCCCGGTCCGGCGTAGAAGAACATGTCCTCGCCGATGAAGCCTTCGGTGCAGCCGATCGACACCTTGAGCGTGGGCGTTCGGGGCTTGCCGCCGATATGGGTCACCTTCACGCGATCCGGTCCCACCTGTTCCAGCCGCGCCGTCGTGAAGTCGACCACCACGTCCGGTGTGATGTAGTTGGCCGGGTCGTGCACCTCGTACAGCAGCTGTTCCTTCACGGTCATGAGGTTGACCTCACCCACTGTGCCAGCCCCCTTGGTCACCACGGCGCTGCCGTCGGATTCGACTTCCACAATGGGAAACGCCAGGTTCCAGGGATCGGGCACGTCCTTGAAGCCGGGATCGCTGAAGTACCCGCCCGTGACCTGAGCGCCGCACTCGATGAGGTGGCCCAGGCCGTTGCCCGCGCCCAGCCGCGCGTGGTCCAGCGGATCCCAGCCGAACTCGACCATCATGGGCGCCATGAAGATGGACGGGTCGGCGACGCGGCCCGTGACGACGATGTGCGCTCCGTTGCGAAGCGCCTCCGCAATGGGCTCCGCCCCCAGATAGACCTCTGCGGACACGAGCGAGGGCGCGAGCGTCGACGTCGGCTTGCCGTTCTCCAGGATCGTGTCGGTGAGCGACAGCACGCGGTCCGTGATCAGGCTGCCGTTGACCGCCGCCACCTTCACGCCCTTCGCGCCGAACTCGCGCAGCCAGTGCACGATGCGCTGTGCCGCTCCGTCCGGGTTGATCCAGCCCTGGTTGGTGACGATCTTCGTCCCGCGGCGCAGGCAGTGCGGAAGCACGCCGCGCATGCGGTCGTCCAGATAGGTGTCGTAGCCGGGAAACGTCGGGTCGCGCCGTGCGCGTACCTGGGCGGCCGAGATGGTGGCCTCGGCCATCGTCTCGAAGCACAGATAGTCGAGATCGCCGCGCTCCGCGTTGACGATCGCCGGTTCCACGCGGTCGCCCCACCACGCCGAGCCGGCGCCGATGCGAATGGTCTTGCTCAAGGTGTCCGCCTCCTCTGCATTGCGCGAGAGCGTGGCCATGCACAAACGCCGTGTCAAGCGACGGGCGGGCGACGCCCGGTCTCCCGCACGTCAAGGCGAGTCCTCGACGCGTGTTCCGTCCTTCCCTTGACAGCCCGGCGATCGCCAAACGAAGATTGCCCGGGCACTCCGCAAGCGGGTGCTCCGGCCGTCTGTCGGACTCGAATGCCGACGACTGCCAGAAATCCGAGCTGTTCATCCGGGAGGGGATATGTCGACGAATGTGCGATCGCGCGCCGCGCGGTGGTTGATGCCGCTGTTCGTGCTTCTGAGCGGAACCGCCTCGGCGGACACCATCAAGATCGGCTGGCTGTCCTCGCTCACCGGCCCCCTGTCGTCCGCGGCCATCGCCGAGAACAAGGGAGTCGAGTTCGCGGTGGAGGAGATCAACGCCGCCGGCGGCGTTCTCGGGCGCAAGCTCGAACTGGTGACCCGCGACACGGCCGGCGATCCGACCAAGGCGGTGAGCCTAGCGCAGCAGCTCGTGTTCAGCGAGAAAGTGAACTTCGTCATCGGCCCCGTCAATTCCGGCGAGTCTCTCGCCACGGTGCCCATCGTTTCGCGCGCGGGCATCCCCAACCTGGTGATCGGCACCATCGACGAACTGGTGGACCCGCGCAAGTATCCGCGCGCCTTCCGTGCCATCAACACGAACCGCCAGTGGATCGAGGCCGCCAACGACTACGCGCTCAAGGTGCTGAAGAAGTCCAGGGTGGCGATCATCGGCGACACCACGGGATACGGCACGTCCAGTGCGAAGACGGCCGCCGAGCTGCTCGAGAAGGCGGGCGTGAAGCCGGTCTTCAGCACGCTGGTGGACCCCAACAAGACCGATCTCACGGACGAGATGAACAAGGCCAAGGCGGCGGGCGCGGACGTGCTCATGCCCTGGTCGGCGGCAACAGGCCTGCTGGGCCGCCTCATCAACACGCGCGGAGACATGGGGTGGAGCGTGCCCATCGTCGGCCACCCCTCGGTGATGGCGCCCGCCATCAAGAAGCTCATCAACAAGCCGCAGTACTGGGAGAACACCTTCGCGGCCGGCCCCGTGAGCACTACTTACAAGGCGGACGGAAAGCTGCCCGAGCGCACACAGGCGCTGGTGGACAAGCTTCGGCCGCGCATGGGCGGAGGCGAAATCGACTATCTCTTCTGGTGGGTCGCCCTCGGCTACGACACCGTGAAGATCGTCGAGCACGCCGTCAAGACCGCGGGCGGGACCGACCCGGCCGCCATCCAGAAAGCGCTGGAGTCCACCCGGGAACTGAAGGGCGCCTACGCCACATACACCTGGACCGCGCAGGACCGGAACGGTTTCCCGGATCACGACATCACGGTCAACCTCGCCAATTCGCTGAAGGACGGAAGCTTCAAGCCGGCGCCTCGATGAAGCGCCGAGCCCTTGCAGGATCCGTTCGCCGCGCAACGGCGTTGATGCACGCATGCTGACCCTGATCGTCTCGGGTCTTGCGGCCGGGGCGTTGTACGCAGCCACCGCGCTTGCGTACAACGTGATGTTCTCCACCTCCAAGGTGCTGAGCGTCACCACCGGGCACATCGCCATGCTGGGCGGCGTGTTCGGCGCATGGTTCATCGCCGGCTTCGGTCTGCATCCTTTGCTGGGTCTCGCGGGCGCTCTGGCCGTCGGCGGCCTGTTCGGCTATCTGACCGACGTCATCGCCATCCGCCGCGTGGTGACCCGTAGCGACGAGCACCTCTGGCTTCTCTCCACTCTCGCGCTCGCAACGATCGTGCAGCAGGGCGTCGGTCTATGGTGGGGAACGGAACCGCAGCCTTTCCCGCGGCTGCTGCCGCAGGACTTCGCGGCCGGCCTCGCGGACCAGAAATACTGGCTGCCGATTCTCACGACGGTGGCCATTGCTTTGGCCCTCGAGCTCTTCTACCGTCGAACCCTCTACGGCAAGCTCTTCCTGGCGATGTCGGAAGACGCATTCGCCGCCCGGGCGCGCGGCATCGAGACCGACCGCATCCGTTCCCTGTCCTACGTGATCGCCGGCGTCATCGGAGCGCTGTCCGGCTTCGCGGCAGGACAGCTGACGTTCGCCTTCTTCGCGCTGGGCCTCACGCTCACGCTGAACGGCTTCATTGCTCTGGCGGTCGGCGGACTGGGCAGCAACGTCGGCGCCCTGGTCGGAGGCGCGGCGCTGGGACTGCTCAACGCGTTCTCCAGCAACCTCATCGGCGGCGAATTCCAGAACACCGTCTCGGTCGGTCTGCTGATGATCGTTCTGCTGCTGAAGCCCGAAGGGCTGTTCGGCGCCCGCAACGTGAGGCCGGTATGAAGCGCCCGCTCGTCATGCCTGTCGGGGCTGATTCGCGGATCGTTCCGTGATGACGACGTTTCGCGGAATCGTTTCCACGGTCGGCGTTCTCGGAGCGCTGGTGTCGCTTCCGTGGTGGGCGGGCGATCAGTACCAGCTCCATCTCGTATCGCTGATCGCCGTCTACTGGATCCTCATCGCGGGGCTCAACCTCGTGGTCGGATTCACCGGCCAGCTTTCCATCGGGCACGTGGGCCTGCTGGCCATCGGGGCCTACGGATTCTCGATACTGGCAGGCACCCACGAGTGGTCGCCCTACGTCGCCCTTCTTGCTTGCGGTGCGGTGGGTGCCCTGTGCGGATTCCTCCTCGGCCTGCCGTCGCTGCGCCTGCCGGGCTTCTACTTCGCCATGGCGACCATGGCGTTCGCGCTGATCGTGTCCGAGTTGTCCCTTTCCCTGGGCGATCTCACGGGAGGCGGCGTGGGACTCCCCGTTCCGGCATTTCCGCCGCCGTTCGACACGCCCGACGGCTTCTACCTCCTGCTGCTGGGCGTCGCGGCGCTGATCACCTGGCTCACGTGGAACACGGCCCGCTCCATGTGGGGCCGCGGCCTGATCGCCATCCGTGACAATCCCGTGGCCGCGGAATCGGTCGGCGTGCCGGTCTTCCGCATGAAGCTGTGGGTGTTTGTCGTGAGCGGTGCCACCGCGGGAATAGGGGGGGCGCTGTTCGGATCGCTCCAGAGCTACATCACGCCCGACACGTTCGTGTTCGAACTCGGTCTGTTTTTCTTCGTCTGCATCATCATCGGCGGGCGCGGCAGCATTCTCGGGCCGCTGGCCGGAACGGTCGTGCTGACCGCGCTGCCCGAACTGGTCGCGCCTCTCGCCAAGCTGGGCAATCTCTTCTATGGCCTCCTGCTCCTCGCGGTCGTGCTTCTCGTGCCGGAGGGCATCGGGCGGATCTTCGAGTGGCTCGTCGAACGTCTGCGTCCGCGCCACACCTCGCACGCGCTCGTGGAGCCCGACGCCGCCCGGCTCGCGGCTGCACTGTCGCGCAGACGCAAGCCGCGATGAGCCTCGCGGCGGAGGGCGTCACGAAGCGATTCGGCGGGCTCACGGCCCTCGACGGCGTGTCGCTCGAACTCCGGCCCGGAGAAGTGCATGGTCTCATCGGGCCCAACGGCAGCGGCAAGACGACCCTGCTCAACCTGCTTTCCGGTTTCTACCAGGCCGACGAAGGACGCGTGTTGCTGAACGACGCCGATGTCACGCGCGCCGCCGTGCAGCGCAGGGCTTACGGCGGCGTGGCTCGCACCTTCCAGAAGCCGCGGCTGCTCGGCACGCTCTCCGTGCTGGAGAACGCCATGCTGGGCGGCTGGCGCGAGGCGCCGCGGCGCCTCGTTCCCAGCATGTTCGCGTTGCCGGGCGTGCGTGCCGAGGAGCGCCGCAACCGGGAACGCGCCACCGAACTGCTCGAGAGCCTGGGCCTGGGTTACGCGGTGCATCGTCGCGCCAACCTGCTCGCGCATGCGGAGAAGCGCTTTCTGGAGATCGCGCGCGCGCTGATGCTCGATCCGGACTACGTGCTGCTCGACGAGCCGGCGGGCGGACTGACCGGCGCGGAGATCGAGCGGCTTGGCGTGGTCATCCGCACGCTGCGCGAATCCGGCATCGGCGTTCTGCTCGTGGAGCATCACACGGAATTCGTCTTCGGCATCTGCGACCGGGTCACGACCTTCAATCTCGGCAGGCTGCTCAAGCACGGATCGCCGCAGGACGTCCGCAACGACCCGGAAGTGATCCGCGTGTATCTGGGAGCCTGACGTGGACACTTTGCACCGGCCTGCCGGAAAGCTGCTGGAAGTCGACGCACTGGCTGTCGCGTACGGCACCGCCGAAGTCGTGCACGGCGCGAGCTTCGAGGTGCGGGAGGGAGAGTTCGTCGTCCTGCTGGGGCGTAACGGCGCAGGCAAGAGCACCATGCTGCACGCAATTTCCGGTCTCGTACCCAAGCGCGGCGGTACCGTGCGCTTCGCGGGCCAGGACCTCACCGCAGCCCGCCCGCGCAGGATCGTTCAGGCCGGCGTGGTCCAGGTGCTGGAGGGCCACCGGGTGTTCCACGCCCTCACCGTGGAGGACAACCTGCTGATCGGCACCTACGCGCGATCGCCCCACGGCGACCGGTCGAAGCTGGGCCGCATCTACGAACTCTTTCCGGAGATCGCCGACAAGCGGCACCAGCCGGCATCGCGCCTGAGCGGCGGCCAGCAGCAGATCCTCGCCGTGGCACAGAGCGTCATCGGCGAACCGAAGCTGCTGATCCTGGACGAGCCCTCCGCCGGGCTGGCTCCCATCGTCATCGACCGCATCCTCGACGTGGCCGCGGAACTCTGCCGGCAGGGCATGTCGATACTGCTCGTCGAGCAGATCGTGGAGAAGGCGCTGCGGCACGCCCACCACTGCTACCTGGTGGACACGGGACGCATCGTGGGCGAAGGACCCGCCATGGAAATGCTTGGCAGCGACGCGTTGCACGAGGCGTATCTGGGCAAGGCGAGGCAGACCAGTCCCTGACTCGGAGACCTCGCGAACGGCGCGTCACGGCAGCGCAGTTCCCGCGGGTTCACTCCGGCCTTCCGAACGTCTCCCGATACAGTCTGGCGGCCTGCGCCACCTGATCCGGCGACATGCCGGCATCCACCAGCTTCTCCCGCGCTTCCCGGGCCTTCCACCACCCGTTGGCGGCGGCGGCCGTGTACCACATGTGCGCCCTGACCGGGTCGCGGGCAGTCCCATCGCCCTTGGCGTTCATGTGTCCGAGGATGTACTGGGAGTGGCCATGGCCTGCGCGCGCGGCACGTTCGAACCAGCGGGCAGCGGCGGCCAGGTCGCGTTCGACGCCTTCGCCCCGGGCATACATGAGTCCGAGGTGATACTGCGCCGAGGTGCTGCCCGCTTCTGCCGCCGGCAGGAACCGCTCCAGTGCCTGCGCGTGGCGGCCCGCGTCGTAGTCGGCGATTCCCTCGGCGACCTCGCGCTCATCGACCGGCGCCGCGATCGCCGCCAGGGAGGCGGCAAGCGCGGCCCCGGCCAACAGGCGCTTCACTTGGCCGTGATGAAGTGGACGAAGGTGACGAGCGAGGCGACGAAGATCGCCGCACAGATGACGCCCACCACCACCACCTGAAGCGGCGTGATCTTGACGATATCCGACTGCATGTCGCTCTTGCGCCGGATGCCGAGGAAGCTCCACAGGACCGCCTTGGCGACGGTGAAGAGGGAGGCGCGTTTGGCTGGCGTTTCGGCCATGGACGGGGCGCTCATCGACCTTTCCATACGGGCGGACGCTTGCCGATGAACGCGTCGATGCCTTCGCCGGCGTCCTCGGCCATCATGTTGCAGGCCATCACCTCGGCGGCCTGCTTGTAGGCGTCCTCCATGCCGACCTCGAGCTGCGGATAGAACATCTTCTTGCCTGCCGCCACGGCCACCGGGCTCTTTGGCGATGATGGCATCCGCCAGGATCTTCACCTCGGCGTCGAGCCGATCGAGCGGGACGACGCGATTCACCAGGCCGAAATCCTTGGCCGTGGCAGCGTCGATGAATTCGCCCGTCAGCAGCATTTCCATCGCGCGCTTGCGGGACAGATTGCGCGACAGCGCGACGGCGGGCGTGGAGCAGAACAGACCGACGTTGATGCCCGATGTCGCGAATTTCGCGTTGTCCGACGCGATGGCCAGGTCGCAGGCAGCGACGAGCTGGCAGCCCGCCGCGGTGGCGATGCCGTGAATGCGGGCGATCACCGGTTGCGGTTGCGCGGCGATGGTCAGCATGAAGCGGCTGCACTGGGCAAACAGTTCGTCGTAGAAGTCCTTGCGTGGATTGCCCCGCATTTCCTTGAGGTCGTGCCCGGCGCAGAAGGCCGGCCCGTTGCCCGCGATCACGATGACGCGCACGGCGGGGTCCTTGGCCGCCGCATCGAGGGCGTCCTGCAGTTCGGTTAGCATCCCGCAGGACAGCGCGTTGTACTGCTTGGGTCTGTTCAGCGTCAGGGTGGCGATTCCGTGGGAGACCGATTTCAGCAGGATCGGCTCGGCGGTGGTCGCCGGTGCGTCGGCAATGGTGGACATGAAAGCTACCCTCGAGTGAGCGGGTGACGAGCGATGAATTATAAGTGCCGCCGGGGGAGCGGGACGGGCGGCGGCCGGCTTTCGCATTCCCGCACGATTCGTGGGCTTGCCGCGGGGATCGCCATGGTCACGGCCGTGCTCCTTCCGGGCAGTTCGCATGCCTGCCGCGACGTGCCTGATCCGCCGCGCCCGCGGATCGGGCTTGTGCTTTCCGGAGGAGGCGCGCTCGGTCTGGCGCACGTCGGCGTGCTGCGGGTCATCGAGGAACTGCGCATTCCCGTCGACTGCATCGCGGGCACGAGCATGGGGGCGATCGTGGGCGCGGCCTACGCCAGCGGGATGACCCCCGAGGAGATGGAGCGCAGGCTGCGCGAAACGCAGTGGGATCGCGTTTTCCGCGATGCGCCTGCGCGAAGCGAACAGTCCCTGCTGCACAAGCAGCTCGATTCCGTGGGCCTGTGGAGCCTGGAACTGGGCGTGAGCCGCGGCCTGCCGGTGCTGCCCAAGGGCGCCATCAGCGGTCAGCAGATGCTCGCGACCCTGCGCTCGTTCGTGCAGGAGCCTGCCAACGGGGATTTCGACCGGCTGCCCATTCCATTCCGGGCGGTGGCCACGGACATCGAGACCGGCGAAGCGGTCGTCCTGTCGCGGGGCGATCTCGCCCGTGCCATGCGGGCCAGCATGTCGGTGCCCGGCATTGTCTCTCCCGAGGAGATCGACGGACGCGTGCTGCTGGACGGCGGGCTCGTCCGCAATCTGCCGGTGGACGTGGTGCGCGCCATGGGCGCGGACATCGTGATCGCGGTGAACCTCGGCACCAAGCTCCTCAAGCGCGAGGAGTTGCAGAGCGTCCTGGGCGTGTCGGTCCAGATGATCAACATCCTGACCGAGCAGAACGTGCGCCGGTCTCTATCGGAACTCAGGCAGGGCGATCTGCTGGTCGAGCCGGACCTGGCAGGTTTCAGCGCTCTGGAGTTCGCCCGCGCGAAGGACATCATTCCGCGAGGCGAAGCGGCGGCCAGAAGGCACGCGGATTTCCTTCAGCGCCTGAGCATGCGCGCCCAGGACTACGAGGCCTACCGCCTGGCCCAGGTCGACCGCGCGAGAGTGTCGGCTGCGGCCCGCCGTCTCGCCGTCGACACGAGCGGTCTCAAGTTCGTGAATCCGCAGGCGGTGGAGGCCTCGATCCGGACCGAGGAAGGCACGATCCCTTCGGACGAGAAGCTGGTCGGTCGCGTGGCCAGGCTCTTCGGCCGGGGTGATCTCGACCGTGTCGACTATCACTTCGTGGACCGCGACGGCGAGCGCACGCTGGTGGTCGAGACGCGCGACAAGGCGCGGGGCCCCAACTACGTACGGGTGGGGCTTGCCCTGTCGAGTGACTTCGAGGGGGAGGGGCGATTCAGCCTGCGGCTCTTCCATGCGATGACCTGGCTCAACCGGCTGGGGGGCGAGTGGCGCAACCGGCTGCAGCTCGGCTTCAATCCTTCCCTCGTGTCGGAGTTCCATCAGCCCCTCGACTTGCGAGGCCGATGGTTCGTCGCGCCGCGGGTGGAGATTTCGCAAAGCGTCTTCGACCTCTACGCGGGCGAGACGCGTGTGGCTCAGTACCAGGTGCGCCGCGCCGGTATCGGCCTCGACGCGGGAGCGAGCCTCGATCAATGGGGAGAGATCCGTGCCGGCGTCTATCGCGGCAGCGCTTCGGCCACGCCTTCGGTCGCCCTCCCACTGTTCAGTCCGCTGGACGCCGAGGTCGGCAACGTGTCGCTGCGCGGTCACTACGACACGCTCGACAACATCAATTTCCCGGGGCAGGGGACCATCGCGACGGCGGGAATCCTGCGCTCGCTTGCGGCGCTCGGCGCAGACCGGCAGTACGTCCGGGCCGATCTCGATGCGGCGCACGCCTTCGGCTATCGCAACCACCAGTTTCTCGTCGGCCTGCGCGGCGGCAAGGCCCTTTCGGGAAGTCTGCCGTTTCACGATGTCTATGGTCTGGGTGGCCTGTTCAATCTGTCGGGTCACCAGATCGGCCGGTACGTCGGAGAATCGTTCGCGATCGGGCGTGTGATCTACTGGCACCGGCTCGACCGCATTCCCGCCTTCGCCGACGGTCTGTACTGGGGCGGATCGCTGGAGGCGGGGAACATGTACAAGCGTCTGGACAGCAGCCCTGACGCGCGCGGACTGATCGTCGCGGCATCGCTCTTTCTTGCGGCGGATACCGCGCTTGGCCCGGTGTATCTCGCCTGGGGACACGCCGAGACGGGTCCGGACGCCCTGTACTTGTTCCTCGGGCGCCCGTGAGGAAATGCCGATCCGCGCGCAGTCGCGGCGGCGGTGCGGCAGCCCGCGATGCGACCGCACCATCCGGCCGTTTCGCGGTGTCGCGCCGCGCGGGGAGCGGGTGCCCGTAGAATCGGCCGGACCGACATCAACCGATCCCGGGCGCCGTAGCGTCACCGGGACCTCATCCGTGGAGGAGAACGTGCACCGCTTGCGTCAACGGCTGTCGCGGGCCTGCCGATGTGCAGCCGCGTTCGTTGCAGCGATGTCCCTTGCGGTCTCCGTCTTCGCGGCGGACGCCTATCCGTCGCGGACCGTGCGCCTGGTCGTGCCCTTTGCGGCGGGAAGCGCCACGGACACCATGGCACGGCTGCTCGCCCAGGAACTCTCTCCGCGTCTGGGGCAGAGCGTGGTGGTCGAGAACAAGGCGGGCGGCCTGGGCCAGATCGCCGCCCAGCACGTCGCGCGCAGTGCGCCCGACGGGTACACGCTGTTCGTCACGACCAACACGACGCACTCCGCCAACCCGCATCTGTTCCGGACCCTGCCCTACGATCCGATCAAGGACTTCGAGCCGATTGCGCGCACGGCCACGCTTCCGTTCATGCTGGTGGTGAACGGTCAGCTTCCGGTCCGGTCGACCGCCGGTTTCCTGAGCTATGCCAAGGCGAATCCCGGCAAGCTCACCTACGCTTCGGCCAGCAGCACCTCGCTCGTGGCCGCCGAGAGCCTCAACGTTCTGGGGCACGTGTCGATGGTCGGTGTCTATTACAAGGCCAGTCCCCAGGCCATCCTGGACGTGGCCTCCGGCCAGGTGCAGGTCATGGTGGCGGATTTCGCCACGGCCATGCCCCACGTGACGGCCGGACGGCTCAAGGTGCTGGCGGTGACCACCGCGAAGCGGTCTTCCCTGGTTCCGGACGCTCCCCCTCTGGGGGAATCCGTGAAGGGATTCGACGTCACTTCGTGGAACGGCCTGTTTGCGCCTGCGGGCACCCCGCCCGAGATCGTCCAGCGGCTGGCGCGGGAGACCTTGGCCGTCCTGGCGAGACCCGACGTGAAGTCGCGCCTGGCCTCCATCGGCTTCGAAGTCGACCCGTTGGGTCCCCAGGACTTTGCGGCATACGTACGCAACCAGCTCGACTACTGGGGGCGTCTGGTTCGCGACGCCGGCATCAGGCCCGAGTGACGGCCGCGCCCCGGACCCACCCCCTTCATCGCACTCAACCAGGAGTAACGAACACATGGCCGGTCCGCTTTCCGGGGTCAAGATCCTCGATCTCACCACTGTCGTGATGGGACCGTTCGCCACCCAGATCCTCGCGGAACTGGGGGCGGACGTCATCAAGGTCGAGCCGCCCGAAGGCGACAACATGCGCGACGTCGGGCCGATGAAATCGCGACGCATGGGGCATCTCTTCATGCATCTGAACCGCGGCAAGCGCAACATCGTGCTGGATCTCAAGCAACCCGACGGGCTCGAGGCGATGCTGCGTCTGGTGCGGGACGCGGATGTCCTGGTCTACAACGTGCGCCCGCAAGCCATGGCGCGCCTGGGTTTGTCCTACGAATCCGTGAAGGCCGTGAATCCGCGCATCCTTTACGTGGGTGCCTACGGCTACTCGCAGAGCGGTCCCTATGCTCCGAAGGCGGCCTACGACGACCTGATCCAGGGCATCACCGGTCTTGCCTGGCTGAACGCGCGCGACGGGGCACAGCCGCCCAGCTACGTACCGGTGAACATGGCCGACCGGCTGACCGGCCTGCACCTCGTCTACGCGGTGACCGCGGCGCTGTTCGCGCGCGAACGGACGGGGGCAGGCCAGTCCGTGGAAGTGCCCATGTTCGAGTCGGTCGCCCACTTCGTGCTGGGCGATCACCTGGCGGGAATGTCCTACGCGCCCCCGATCGGCGGGACGGGCTATGCCCGGCTCGCGCACCGGCGGCCCTACGCGACCCGCGACGGGCACCTGTGCGTGCTGGTCTACAACGACAAGCAGTGGCGTGCGTTCCTCCAGGCGATCGGCCGGCCGGATCTCATCGACGACGGACGCTTCGCCTCCCATGGCCAGCGCGCCCAGCACATTGCTGAGGTATACGAATTCCTCGCCGGCATCCTGAAGCAGCGCACGACCGGGGAGTGGGTCGCGCTGCTCGAGTCCATCGACATTCCCGTGGCACCGATGCACACGGTTGCCGATCTGCTCGAAGATCCGCATCTGCAAGCCACCGGTTTTATTGAACGCGAGGCGCATCCGACCGAAGGTGAAGTATTCGCTCCGCGCACGCCCACCGGATGGTCCGCCACGCCCCCCGGCGAACGCTCGCCCGCGGCACGGCATGGCGAGCATTCGGAGGAGGTTCTCCGCGAGGCCGGCTACTCGGAGCACGAAGTCGCCTCGATGCTGGAGCGGCGCGTGATCCGCCGCGCCCAGGACTGACGCCGCCGTGGACTTCGAGTTCTCGCCGGAGCAGAACGCGATTCGCGAGGCCGTTCTGCGTCTGTGCGAAGGTTTCGACGCGTCGTACTGGCTCGAACGTGACCGTCTGGGCGGATTTCCCGAAGATTTCCACGCCGCCGTCGCGCGTGACGGCTGGCTCGGCATCGCCATGCCGCAGCGATACGGTGGCGCAGGGCTGGGCATCGTCGAAGCCGCACTGATGATGCAGGCGGTGAGCGAGTCAGGCGCAGGGTACTCCGGCGCATCGGCCATCCACATGAACATCTTCGGGCTCAACCCCGTCGTGGTGTTCGGATCCGAAGAACAGAAGCAGCGCTGGCTCCCGCCGCTCATCCGCGGCGCGGAGAAGGCGTGCTTCGCGGTGACAGAACCCAACGCCGGATTGAATACCGCAAGGATCGAGACCGTGGCCCGCCGCGAGGGCGACCGCTACGTGTTGCGGGGACGCAAGATCTGGATCTCCACGGCCCAGGTGTCGCAAAGGATGCTGATCCTGGCGCGCACCCAGCCGATCGAGACCGTGGACAAGCCCACGCAGGGTCTGTCGCTCTTCTACACCGCGCTCGACCGGCAGTTCGTGGAGGTGCGCGAGATCGAGAAGATGGGCCGCAAGGCGGTGGATTCGAACATGCTGTTCATCGAGGAGCTCCCCGTCCCGGAGGCCGACCGGATCGGCGAGGACGGGAAAGGCTTCGACTACATCCTGCATGGCCTCAATCCGGAGCGCATCCTCATCGCCGCCGAGGCGATCGGCCTGGGGCGGGCAGCCCTGGCGCGTGCGGTGGACTATGCCAACGAGCGCGTGGTCTTCGACCGGCCGATCGGCCGCAACTAGGCGATCCAGCATCCTCTGGCCCGCTGCTGGATGGATCTCGAAGCCGCCAACCTCATGACGTTCAAGGCCGCCAGCCTCTACGACGCCGGAAAGCCGTGCGGGGCGGAGGCGAATGCGGCCAAGTACCTCGCCGCCGAAGCGTGCTTCCATGCCTGCGAGCAGGCGATGCTCTCGCACGGCGGCATGGGCTACGCCAAGGAGTACCACATCGAGCGTTATCTGCGGGAGGCGATGATCCCCCGGATCGCTCCCGTGAGCCCGCATCTGGTGCTCTGCTTCATCGCCGAAAAGGTGCTGGGCCTGCCGAAGTCCTATTGAGCGGGCCGCGGTCGCATGGACGGATGTCCCGCCCTCAAGTCGCGTTCGAGCGCGTCGTTAACCCGACACGGATAGTCTGGTTCTGCGGCGCGGAACCGGTTGCGGCCCACCGGCCGGCGGATCACGGTCCCGAGTGCCGGCAACGATGGCCGCAGACCGGACCCGGGCCCTGTCGGCCGGACCCTCCCGCGCGGCGGCGGACCGTCGCGGCAACGCTCTTTCGTTCTCCTGTTCCGGATCGCCGATTCACCGATGACGTTCCAGTCGTTCCGCCGCCAGCTGTCGCGCCAGTTCTGGGTCCTGCCCCTGATCTGCCTGTGCGTCACGGCGGGCGCGTGGTGGATCGCGCATACCCACGAAAGGGACACGAAAAGCCAGGACTTCGGCCACGTCGCGGACATGGTGTCCGACCGGATGTTCAACCGGCTGCTCCAGTACGAGCATCTTCTGCGCGCTGCGCGGAGCTTCGTCATGGCGAGCCGGGAGATCTCGCCCGACAAATGGATCACGTTCGTGGATGGACTCCACCAGGACGAGCGCCTCACCGGCCTGAGGTCCCTGGGCTTCATGGACCGGGTTTCCCGGGACGGCCTGTCAGGACACGAATCGCGGCTGCGCTCCGTTCATGGCAAGGAATATCACGTCTGGCCCGACGACGGTCAACCCGTGTTCTTTCCCATCACGCTGGTTGCCCCGTCGACGGGAGCGGCGCGCCGCGTCCTGGGGTACGACCAGAGCGCAGAACCGGTGCGGGAACGGGCCATGCGGCAGGCCATCGAATCAGGCCGGCTCGCGGTCACCCGCAAGGTGCAACTGGTACAGGATGGGCGCCCGGGTCTCATCCTCTTTCTGCCGGTCTTCGCAGCGGACACCGGCAGCCACGGAAAACGCGTGGCCGGGCTGGTCTACGGCGCCGTCGTCCTGGGCGACGTGGTGAGCAGCGGCCTGGATGCCGAGGCGGGCACGATTGCGCTTCGCATCGCTCACGAAGACGGGACGGCCGTCTTCGATACGGGCACCAAGCCGCACGCGCCGGTCGTCGCGGACACTGCGCCGGCCGTTCGCCGTCTCAGCTTCGGCGGGCAGGTCTGGCAGGTCGAGATGCGACGGCTGGCAGCGCCCGGCGAAGCCATTCAGGACGTTCCCGCCATCGTCATCCTGGTGGCCGGTCTTGGGGTCACCGTGCTCGTCGCCCTCGGCGCGTGGTTCTATCGTGTCTCGCTCACGCGCGCAGATGCCGATGTCGAGAAGGCGCTCGACGACCGGGAATCGGAGCGCAAGCTGCTGCAGGGCATCCTGGATGCGATCCCCGATCCCATTTTCGTCAAGGATGCAAGGCACCGCTGGATCAACGTCAATCTCGCCTTCGCCCGGCTGATGGGTAGAACGAAGGGCCAGTTGATCGGCGAGGACGACCGGTCGGTGCTGGACCCCGTCATTGCGGCCCAGCGTCTGGAAGAGGACCGTCAGGTCGTCGAATCCGGCACCGTGATGCGCCTGGAGCAGACCAATCTGCGTGGCGGTGCGGAGGAGCGCTGGCTGCTCAAGACCAAGGCACCGCTGCAGCTTCCCGATGGCACCCGCGGCGTCGCGGGCATTCTCACCGACATCACCGAACTCAAGGGTGCGCAGCACGAAGCCATGGCGGCCCGGCGCTTTCTCGACGGCATTCTGAGCGCCATGCCCAATCCTGCCTATGTGAAGGATCGGGAGCACAGGTGGATCCTGGTGAACGATGCGTTCTGCTCGCTGCTCGGCCGCCGGCGGGAAGAGTTGCTCGGCCGCACCGATCACGACATTCTCGACGGCGAGTTTTCCGATGCGTCGTGGCAGGAGGACGACACGCTCTTCGCTACCCACGGCACCATCACCGTGGAAGTGCGCGACGCCAAGGGCCGCTGGATATTCAAGACCAAGAAGTACGTGCGGTTGCCCGACGGAAGCGAATACGTCGTTGGCAACAATCTGGACATCCACGACCGCAAGCTCGCGGAGCAGGCGGCGCAGAAGCACCGGGATGAACTGGAGGAGACGGTACGCGCCAGGACTGCCGAGCTGATCACCGCCAGGGACTCGGCCGAGTCCGCCAACCGGGCGAAGTCCGAATTCCTCGCCAACATGTCGCACGAACTGCGCACGCCCATGCACGCCATTCTGTCCTTTGCCCGCATCGGGCTCATCAAGATCCGGGACCAGGACGTCGCGAGCGGACGCATCGAACAGTACCTGCAGCGGATCGAACTGAGCGGAAGCCGTCTGTTGGCTCTGCTCAACGACCTGCTGGATCTCGCGAAGCTGGAATCAGGGCACATGAGGTACGACGTCACGCCCAACGACATCGCGGACGTGATTCGCAACGTCATCTCGGAACTGGAGGTGGTCGCCCGCGAACGCGGTGTTCACATCGTGCTGGATTGCGAAACCTCCGACACGAAAGCCGAGTTCGACGTGATGCGGTTAGGCCAGGTCGTCCGCAATCTGCTGTCCAACGCGCTCAAGTTCACGCCGGCGGGCAGGACCATCCGCATTTCCGTCTCCGACGGATTCCTTGCAGCGCGGGAAGATGGCGCAGGTGCCGGGCGATCCGCGCTCAAGGTGATGGTCGCGGACGAGGGCATCGGCATCCCGGCAGAGGAACTGGAAGCCGTGTTCGACAAGTTCATCCAGAGCAGCAAGACCAAGAGCGGCGCAGGCGGCACCGGACTGGGGCTTGCCATCTCGCGCGAGATCGTCCTCCGTCACGGCGGAGAAATCTGGGCGGCCAACGGTAACGGCGGCGGCGCGGTGTTCACGTTCGTGATTCCACGCAGTCAGGCCACCGACGAAGCTTCCGGTACCTTCGAGAGCCCGCCGGAGTCGACGAGAATCACCGCGACCGGTCGAGGTTGACGGGAACGGCGCGTTCCGACGGCGGCACGAGCGCCGTACCGCGCAACGCTTGTCCATCGGCCTCCAGTCGCAGCTCTCCCGTTTCCACGGCATTCGGCTGGAACACGAAATCCAGCCGGTACCGGAGAATGCCACCCGCGATCGTCCCGCTCCCCCGTTTCCAGACCTCGCGCGATTCGTAGTGCGTCTCTTCGATGGAGACCGAGTCTCCCTGCTGGACCACGCGCCATGTGCTCCCCGAAGGCAGCACCCACCGTCCGGAAACGTCCGGTGTACGGGAGGACAGGATCCGCCATCCCAGGGCCCCTGCCGCACTCGCGGCCACGGCAGCTGCTCCCACGGCAGCGACACGGCGCCGCCGAGAAACGATCCGCCGCTCGTCCCGGCCTTCGAGAGCCCGGACCGCCTCCACGACCCGCGACACGTCGTAGTCCCAGCGGGAATCGGAAAGTTCGATGCTCTGCCGGCGCGCGAGCGCAGCAATCGACGGGGGAAGCTCATCCGCGCGGGGCATCAGGGCTCCCCCCACCAGCAGGGGAATCACGGCAATGCCATGAGCGAATCCCTTCTCGATCTCCAGCCGCACGAAATCTTCGGGAAGTTGCAGCCGCGGCCGTCCTCCGCGTCGGCCGCGCCGAGCCATCCACGGCCGATCATGACGAGCAGGACGCCGCTTGCCGACAACGCCCGGTCGATCGCGTCCGCGAAGTCTTCACCCGGCGCGATGGCTTCGATGTCCTGGAACACGGCAGCGTCACCGAACGTCCGTTCGAGCGCCTCCGCAAGGCGTCCTGCGTGCCCTGCGGCATCTCCACGGCGGTAGCTCAGGAAGACGTTCATGACGGATGCAAGGGTAGCCGGGAAATCGGGCGCGTCCAATGGGAAAGGGGAGACCGAGGATGCCTGGACGTCCCCGAATCCGCACTCGTGAAGCTCTTCACGCATCGGCGGGATGACGGCTTTCCTTGACCGAACTCATGAGGAAAGCGCCGCAAGCAGTGATAGACTGAATTCATTGCAATTGGAGTCGAACATGCCCTGTTGCCCGGGTTCTCGCCATCTTCGCCTGCTCGTCGCACCGTGGCTGCTTGCCATGGGCAGTCTCGGGCACGCCTGCGTGGAAGGGGACGTCCGCGGCGAAGTCGTTCAGCTCGAGAAGTCCGTGGACGTTCATGGGTCGGGGGAGAGGACGAGTGTCCCCATCCACGGCGCGGGCTGGTTCCGGGCGGTATCCGTGGAGAAACGGGGCGGTACGACCGACCAGACGACGGTGACGATCGAACTGGACGGTGAAGAGATGATCTCCACGTCCTTCGCCACCCTCAAGAACGCGTGGAATCAGTTGAGCACGTCGTTCATTGTCGCCCACGTCCGCACGCAGGGCGACCTCAGCGTGATGACCATCTGGTACTCGCCCGAGCTCAAGTTCCGCGCGCTCGCCAATCTGCGGGTGGAGATCGACGAGGACGGCGTCGAGAGCGTCAAGGTGAACGCCGTCATGAACAAGCCTGCGCCCCACGAGCACGTGCCCGGTCAGCCGGGGACTGTCGCCGCCCTGCCCGCTTTCAAGTAGCCGGAACGGAACGCTCCGGAAGGCAGCAAACCGATCCCGGCGCAGCCCATCGGGATCTGGACGTCCGCCCTCGGCTCAGCCGCATCTCCCGCATCCTGTCACGCGACGGGAGAACCGCCGTTGATCCGGAAGAGAGAGGTTTCCCGGCCTCAGATCACTCGCGATACGGTTCCACCCGGCTTGCGCGCAGCGCGTAGCCGACGTCGATGTCGGACGATCCGTCGATCATCGTGAGCGCCTTCTTCAGGGTGCCCGTGCTCATGCGGCCCGTCACCCAGACCGGCATGAACATCCCGCCCGTCAGTTCGAAGGGTGTCTCTGCCTTGACGTGGACGATCTGGTTCGCGGGCGGTGGCGGCGTGTGGATGCAGGCGCCGACCCACGGCACGAGGAGGAACTCCGTCACCTGCTTGCCGGTGATTTCCAGGGGCAGCACGTAACCCGGAAGACGCACGATCGCACCGTCCAGCGCGGCATTGGGCGCGTGGGCGCCGGCCTTCTTCTGTTCGGCCATTTCGCGGCGTTTCGCGAGCAGAGCCTCCACGTCGATGCCCGCCTTCTCCAGCTTGCGCGTGGCTGTCTGCTCGTCCGAAAGCTCGCTGGCGGTCAGTGACTTGTCGCCGCGGGCCTTGCGGTCGCGAATGGCAACCACGTCCGACAGCCATTGCAACTGGTCGCGGGCGAGGTGGGCGAACGGATTGTCGACGGTGGCGCGCGGCGCGAGGTCCTTCCACATCAGTTGACGCGGCGTATCCGCACCGATGGCCAGCGTCGTCCAGAAGAGAAGACTCAGTAACAGGCGGTGCATGGTGACTCCCCGGTCAGATTTCAAAGTCGTACGATCATGCCGTCGGCGAGCGACTGGCGATAGATGCGCCAGGCGGGCACGAGTCCGATGATCGTACCCGCGGCGGACACGAGCAGCATGAGCTGGATCTCGTGACCGGAGAACCATCCCGCACTCACCGTGAGTCCCAGCTGCCGTTCCAGCCAGTCACGTCCGGATGCCACCAGCACCTGCAGCGTTCCGGCACCCGCGACGATGCCCGCAGCCGTCAGCATCGCCGCCTCGCACAGCATCAGCGCGAATACGTGGGAGGGCCTTGCGCCCACGGAACGCAAGACGGCCATTTCGCGGCGTCGTTCGGCCAGGCCGGTCAGCAGCGCCACCAGCATTCCAGCCAGTCCCACGGCGACCACCATCCAGGACACGGCTGAAAGCGCGCGCTCTGCGACGCCTGCGATCTCCCACACCTCCATGAGCGTTGCACCGGGCAGGATGGCGGTGAGCGCTTCTCCGTCGAATTCGTTCACCGCGCGCTGCAGTCCGAGCGCCTGGCCGCGCTTGTGCAGGCCCACGAGCACGGCGGAAAGGGATGCTGGCGCAGTGGATCCTGTCGCCTGCGCCTCGCGCGAACGCAAGGCGGCGGCCAGGGGATCGTCGTCATCCGTGCCGAGCGTCGACGCGTGCAGGGCGTCGAGCCCTCCGAGCGGCACGTGAACGGCGCGATCGACCGGCGTGCCCGTGGGGGCCAGCACTCCGGAGATCCGGAAGGGGCGTTCGTCGTGAAGCGCGAACGAGACATCGCCGGCGCCATGCGCCAGCACGACCTTGCTCCCCACCGAGTACCCGAGCCGACGGGCGACCTCGGCCCCGAGCACGGCGTCCTGGGCTTGCGTGAATGCGCCGCCTTGAGCGAAGACGAGCGAACGTCCGCTGGCGTACCGGTACCTCTGGAAGTACGAGGACGAGGTGCCGATCACGCGGTAACCGCGGTGCGAGTCGCCGAGCGACAGGGGGATCGTCCATGCGACCTCGGGCCGTCGCATCAACCATTCGTGACTCTCCCATCGCATGGTGTTCGTCGGATTCCCGATCCGGAACACCGAGAAGAGGAGCAGGTGGACCGGACTCGTGCGTGCGCCCACGATGAGGTCCGTGCCCGAAACGGTGTCGGCGAAGCTCGTTCGCGCCTGCTCGCGAACGCGTTCCACCGCAAGGAGGAGGGCGACCGACAACGCGATGGACAGGACGGTCAATCCGGCGGTCAGGCGGCGGTTGAGAAGGCTCGCGATCGCAAGGCGGAGGATCATCGCGGTCCCGCGCCGGTGCTGGAGATCTTCATGCCGCCGGGCGATTCAATTGCCGGAGATCGACGATCCGGTCGAACCGGTGGGTCGCGTGATCGTCGTGACTCACGAAAACGACCGAGGCGCCCGTGGCGGCGCACTCATCCAGCAGCAGATCGACGAAGGCAGCACGGCGATCCGCGTCGAGCGCCGATGTGGGTTCGTCGGCGATCACCAGTTCCGGGGCGCCGATGAGGGCGCGCGCAGCCGCCACCCGTTGCTGCTGTCCCACGCTGAGGCCGGTCACGGGCCGGTCGAGCAGATCCGGCGAGTCCATGTCCAGCCTGTGCAGAAGGCGCATGGCTTCATCCCTGATCGTGCTTCCCGCCTTCGATGCGTGTGCGCGGCGGCGCGGCGAGAAACCGCAGGGCAGCATCACGTTGTCCAGCACGGACAGGTAGGGAATCAGGTTGAAGAGCTGGAAGATGACGCCCACGTGGTCGGCACGGAAGCGGTCCCGGTCAGCGCCGCTCAAGCGCCGGAGATCGGCTCCGAGGACACGCACGTCGCCTCGCTGCGGTACCAGCACGCCCGCGAGTATGCCGAGCAGGGTCGACTTTCCGCTTCCGCTGGGCCCCCTGAGCAGCAGCCGTTCGCCGCGTCCGACCATGAAACGTTCGATATCCAGGACCGGCGCCGCCGAAGCATCCCAGAGAAAACGGATATCCGACAGTTCGGCGACGGCGTGCGGTTCCATGGCGGGGATCAACTCTCGCGGACTTGCTGCCGCAGTCTTCTTCGGGCTCTGCCGACCCTCCCCAGTCCGCGCGTGGTGGTCCGCCGCTCGATCATGACCGAATGACCCGTCAAGGCCGCATCCGGCGGGAACACGGCGCCATTCGCATCACCCGCGACATCCCGCCGCTCGACACCCCGTGACCGTTCCATCGCGGGCGCCTGCGCCGGGCGGACACGCCGCGGGGCGGCGCTCACATCGTGAAGATCTTGCCCGGATTGAGGATGCCCAGCGGGTCCAGTGCCTTCTTGATTTCCCGCATCACGCTCACGGCATCGCCATGTTCCGCGGTGAGGAATTTCATCTTGCCCAGGCCGATCCCGTGCTCGCCGGTGCACGTTCCGTCGAGCGCCAGCGCCCGCATGACGAGACGTTCGTTGAGGCGCTCCGCTTCCGCGATCTCTTTCGGATCATTGCGGTCGATCAGAAAGCCCAGATGGAAGTTGCCGTCGCCGACATGTCCCACCAGGGGCGCGATGAGGAAGCTCTCCTGCAAGTCCTTTTTCGTCTCGAGAATGCACTCCGTCAGACGGGAGATCGGGACGCATACGTCGGTCGCCCAGATCTCGCAGCCGGGCCGCAGCGCCTTGTTGGCGTAGGTCACGTCGTGACGTGCGGTCCAGAGCTGCGTGCGTTCCTCGGGCTTGGTGGCCCACTTGAACTCCCCGCCGGTATTGTCCTGCGCGATGGCCTGGACCAGCTCGGCCTGCTCCTTCACGCCGTTCTCCGTGCCGTGAAACTCGACGAACAGGGTGTTCTTGACCGGATAGTCCAGCTTGGAAAACTTGTTCACGGAATCCATCTGGACGTCGTCCAGCAGTTCGATGCGGGCGACCGGGATGCCCAGCTGGATGGTCTGGATGACGGTGTCGATCGCGCCCTCCAGCGACTCGAACGAGCATACGGCCGCGGCCATGGCTTCCGGAATTCCATACAGGCGCAGCGTCACCTCGGTGATGATGCCCAGCGTGCCTTCCGAACCCACGAACAGCCGCGTGAGGTCGTAGCCGGCGGCCGATTTCCTGGCCCGCCGCGACGTGCGGATGATCCGCCCGTCCGCCAGCACCACGGTCAGCGCCAGCACGTTCTCGCGCATGGTTCCGTAGCGCACGGCGTTCGTGCCGGAGGCTCGGGTGGCTGCCATGCCGCCGAGGGAGGCATCCGCGCCCGGGTCGATGGGAAAGAACAGGCCCAGATCGCGAATGTGCTCGTTCAGCTGCTTGCGGGTGACGCGAGCCTGCACCGTGACGTCCAGATCCTCGGCGTTCACCTGCAGCACCTTGTCCAGATTGACGAGGTCGATGACCACGCCGCCGTGTTCCGGAATGACAGCGCCTTCCAGGGAGGTCCCCGTGCCGTAGGCCACCACGGGAGTGCGGTGCCGCGCGCAGATCTGCACGATCTTGGACACTTCCTCGGTGGAGTCCGGGAACGCGACCGCATCGGGACGATGCGGGATGTGCCACGACTCGTCCTTGCTGTGATGGTCGCGCACGCCGGTGCTGGTGGATAGGCGGTCGCCCAGAAGAACGCGAAGCTCCTCGATGGCGGGTTCTACATTGGCCTGGACGGCTGGTTGCACGATGGATGGACCCCACGGTTCGTTGATGCCGGCGTTCCCCTGTGGCGTGGCGCGATGCGCGCGAACCGGGTACGCGATGGATAGCCTTCTATGGTCCAACTTCCGGCAGGGGCGTGCAACCCCGAATTGACCGGGGTGCAACGCCCCGCGCCGATCAGGGTTGGCCCTTCTCGAACAACGCTCGGTACTGGCCGTAACCCTCGGCTTCCAGGTTCTCGACGGGGACGAATCGCAGGGCTGCCGAGTTCATGCAAAACCGCTGGCCCGTGGGCGCCGGCCCGTCGTCGAACACGTGGCCCAGATGCGAGTCGCCGTGACGGGATCGCACCTCGGTGCGCACCATCCACAACTTGCGGTCCTCGCGCGTCACGACGTTGGCCGGCTCGATAGGCCGGGTGAAGCTCGGCCAGCCGGTGCCGGAATCGAATTTGTCCAGCGACGAGAACAGCGGTTCGCCCGTGACGACGTCCACGTAGATCCCCGCACGGTGGTTGTCCCAGTAGGCATTGTGGAAAGCCCGCTCCGTCGCTTCGTGCTGCGTCACCTTGTACTGTTCGGCAGTGAGCCGCTCTCGCAGCTCGGCGTCGTCGGGTTTGCGGTAGGTTGTCATCGTGACTCCTTCGGGAAGCGCTGCCGCGGCCAGAGATGCCGCCTGAGGTGGAGCGGCCATTGTGTCCCGGAATGGAAAAAAAAAGCCGGAGCCCTTTCGAGCCCCGGCCCCTTCCTCCCCCTTTTCGGGTGCTTATTCCCTCTTCGCCTTCATTCCTCGGCGGGCGCCTGGCGCTCACCTTTCGCTGGCAGCGGCGGAGACTTCCCCCTGCGCGAAAGCGGCGCATGGACTCACGACCGGGCGGTTCTGTCTCTGATGACGGACCCAGACGAGAATGGTCCGCTGCCAAAAGGAACGGATCCGTGCCACTTCTTCTTGACCCTGGCGTGGACTGGCTTCCTCCACGCCCGGCACGGTTTCGACGGCGCGGAACGCAGAATTCACTGCGCACCGCAACAGTGAGGCGATGCTAATCCGCCCGTCGAGACGGCGTCAAAACCTTTCGCTGGTGCGGTGCAGCAGGAGCGGCCGGGAAAGCGACCGCTCCATCGGCACGCTTCGGACATCCGCTGGACACCGCCCCCGGACCCGGTGCGGCCCCCGGGGACACCGGAAACCCCGGCTATCTCGCCATCGGATGCTTGCCGTCGGCGTGCAGCTTGAGGGCTGCATACACAAACCGGTGGGCCGGTGTGGGAATGCCGGACGCCTCGCCCATCTTCACGACATCTCCCGACAGCCAGGGCAGTTCCAGCCGGTTGCCGCGAATGAGGTCGCCCTGCATGGAGGCCACCATCTGGCCAGGAAGGCCGTCGATCCGCTTCAGCATCGCGTCCGTGGCATCGCTGGCCAGAGCGATGCCGCGGGCGCGTCCCACGGCCACGACCTCGTCGGACAGCTGACGGAACAGGGCCCGTGTGTCGGGGTCTTCGCGCAACGGGCCGGCGGGGAGCCGCGTCAGGGTGGTCATGGCGGAAAACGATGCAAGAAAGACGAACTTCTCCCAGATGGCCTTGAGGATGTCATCCGGCACCTTGCAGTCCACGCCGGCCCGCTTGCACGCGGCTTCGAGCGACTCCACGCGCGCGCTGCGCAGGCCATCGAATTCCCCGAACTGGAGGAGAGCCATGGTGCCGTTGTGGCGGATGACTCCGGGCGACTCGATCAGCGCGGCGATGTTTGCGACACCCCCCAGGACGCGTTCGCGCCCGTAAGCCTCGATCAGCTTGTCCTCGGCCTGAACGCCGTTCTGGAAAGACACGATGGTGGACCGGGGACCCATCAGGGGGCGCGCAGATTCGATGCTCTCGTCTGTCGACCACAGCTTGGTCGCAATCATCACCAGGTCGGCATGACCGAGCGACGATGCATCGTCCGTCGCCCTGACCGGAGACACCGTGAGATCTCCGAGGCTGGAAAGGACCTTCAGCCCACCGTCGCGCATCGCCGCGAGATGGGCGCCCCGTGCGACGAACGTGACGTCTTCACCCGCCGCCGCGAGCCTGGCTCCGAAATAACCTCCGACGCCCCCGGCGCCGACAATGACCATGCGCATGATGCCGCTCCGCAGAAAAAGTGCGCACTGTACTGCGGAACTCCGGGCGGCAGGGAGGCCGCAAAGACAACGGGCGGAACCCTGGGGGATTCCGCCCGTTGCCGGCACTGCTTCCCCGGCTCATCCCGGGGGAGACATCACTGCTGCTTGCGCCGCCGCGCTGCTGCTCCCACGGCCACGAGTCCCAGGGCCATCAGCGCATAGGTTTCCGGCTCGGGGATCGGCGCTTCGACCACGCCGATGTCGAAGCGGGGGCCGGGCTGCTGGCCCACGATTCCCGCGTTGCCGCCGGTGCCGTCCGCCATGAACTCGAAGGTCAGCCCGCTCAGGACGATCTTCTGCGCGAGGCTGAAGTTGTACTGCCCGTTACCTTCCCAGTTCCCCAAGCGGAACGTGGGGGTGTCCACGATGGGGTTCTTGGTGGCGTCGGTGGTGAATGCTTCATCCGCGCCGCCGTCGATGGCGATGCTGCCGGTGATGGTCACGCTCGTCGCGGATTCTGCACCGGTTTCGCTGTAGAACCCGCCCGACAGGCCACGGATGAATTCCGCCAGGGACCAGCCTTCCTTGGCGGTGATGGTCAGGGTGGGCATACCGAGCGAGAGGCTGTCCGTGCCACCGATGGAGGAGGCTACCGCGTTCGACGGGAATGCGTCCCAGCCGAATCCGCGAACGCCGGTGCCGCCGCTGGTGAAGTTGAGGAAGCCGAAGTCGGTGTTTTCGTCGTACTCGATCGTGTACGCATCCGTCTCGGCGATGGCTGCCAGAGCAGGACTGGCGGCAACCGTGGCCAGCACGGCGGCGGCGAGCGCTTGTTTCAGGAACATCGTGGGTCTCCTTTCTGCGAGAGGCAGGCAGCGGACGCATCGGGATGGGGGCCGCCGCCGTCGCGCGGGGCGCAACGCGCGCATGGTTAGCAGGGAGCGTGCAAGGCGAAATTATTTATTTGAATCAATCATCTAAACGACTGCCGCCGATTGGTGTACCAGGGTTGTCAGCGAGCCCGACGGTGGTCTGGTGAAGCGCGTCGATCCCCGGTGTGGCCCCCGTGCCGTGGACATGGCGTGCGATGCGCGAAATACTCGCATCCCGATCCCAGGACTTCCGCGCCCATGCCACCAGACGAAACCGTGCCGGCCCACCCTCTCGCCGCCCGCATGGCGGACATCGAGCCCTTCCATGTGGTGGTCCTCGTCACCCGCGCCAAGGAACTCGAGGCCCAGGGCCGCTCGATCGTGAACATGGTCATCGGCGAACCCGATGCGCCCTCCGCAGCGCCCATTGCGGAAGCGGGAATCCGCGCCATTCAATCCGGCAATGTCCGCTATACCGCCGGGCTCGGCACCACCGCTCTGCGCGAAGAAATCGCCCGCTGGTACACGACCCGTTACGGTGTCGGCATTCCGGCCTCGCGCATCGGCGTCATGCCCGGCTCCTCCGGCGCGCTGCTCATGACCATGGGCGTGCTGCTCTCGCCCGGCGACGAAGTGCTGCTCGCGGACCCGAGCTATCCGTGCAACCGGCATTTCGCCCGTGCCATGGAAGGCCGTCCCGTGCCGATCGCGGTGGGAGCGGATACGAACTACCAGCTCACCGCCGAACTGGTGAACCGCCACTGGAGTCCCCGTACCCGCGCCGTCATGCTGGCAACGCCGTCGAATCCCACGGGTACGGTGATCGCATTCGACGAACTGCGTGCGATCCACGAGGTCGTGCGCAAGCGCGGAGGCGTGCTGATCGTCGATGAGATCTATCACGGGCTCACCTACGGTGATCGCGATCGCACCGTGCTGGAGTTCGCGGACGATGCTTTCGTGATCAACAGCTTTTCCAAGTACTTCGGCATGACGGGTTGGCGTCTCGGCTGGATGGTCGCGCCGCAGGACTACATGGCGGACATCGAGCTCGCCCAGAACCTGTTCATCTCCGCCTCCGACATCGCGCAGCAGGCCGCCATCGCCGCGTTTTCCCCGGAAGCGGTCCGTATCCACGAGGAAAGGCACGAGGCCTTCCGTGCACAGCGCGATTTCCTCCTGCCGAGGCTGCGCGATCTGGGCTTCGACATTCCGGTGGAACCGACGGGCGCCTTCTACATCTACGCCAACTGCGAACGCCACACCAGCGACAGCTACGCCTTCTGCATCGACGTGCTGGAGAAGGCAGGAGTCGCGATCGCCCCCGGCATCGATTTCGGACACCATCGTGCCGCCCAGCACGTGCGGTTCTCCTACCCCAAACCCATTTCGGTCCTTGCCGAGGGCGTGGCCCGGCTCGAAAACTACCTGAGGAAACGATGACTCTGATGCCAGGCCTGGAGGCCTCGTACGTTCGCGCCAACGGCGTGCGCATTCACACCTGGACCGGCGGGAAGGGGCCTGCCGTCGTGCTGCTTCACGGCTATCCGCAGAGCGGCATCATGTGGCGGAAAGTCGTCCACGAGCTGGCTGCGCATCACACGATCGTCGTACCCGATCTGCGCGGGTATGGCGACTCCGACAAGCCGCGAGACGGTTATGACAAGAAGACGATGGCCGCCGACATCCATGGCGTGATGACCGCGCTGGGGCACGCCCGCTACAGCGTGGTGGGGCATGACCGGGGCGCCCGCGTGGCGCACCGCCTGACCCTCGATCACGCCGACGCCGTCGAACGGCTCTGCGTGCTGGACATCGTGCCCACGCACACGGTATTCCGTGATACAGGTCAGGAACTCGCGGCAGCCTACTGGCACTGGTTCTACTTTCAAGTGCCTGACCTTCCGGAGATCATGATCAGCGCGTCAGCGGAACCGTTCCTGCGGCACATGCTGCGCAGTCTCACGGGGCTCGCAGGTGCCATCGACGAGGACGCGTTCCAGGAATACCTGCGCGTGATGCGGCTTCCCGGCACGATCCGCGCGGCGATGGAGGACTATCGCGCCGGTGCCACTCGAGACTGCGAGGACGACGAAGCGGACATCCACCGGCGCATTCACTGCCCCGTCCTCGCCCTCTGGGGCGAACTGGGAAAGATGCATGGCCTGTTCGACGTGCTCGCCACCTGGCGCGAGAAGGCGATCGACGTGCGTGGAAAGCCGCTTCCCTGCGGGCACTTCATTCCGGAGGAGGCGCCCGCGGCGCTGCTCGCGGAACTGATGCCATTCCTGTCCGCGAAGACCTGAAGACCGAACTCGGCTTTCCGTCCGATGTCCGAAGCGCATCTTCGTTCGAACACAGCTGGAGCCACCTCATGAAGTCTCGCATCGCAGTGCTGCTGGGAGTTCTCGCGCTTTGTGCGGGGACCGCAAACGCAGCGGAACAGGAGGACACGTTCACCATTCCCGAGTCGGGTGCCGACTACGTGGACGGAAAGAAATTGTCCAAGCTCATGGAGCGCGCCGACCCCAAGGCGGCGACCAATATCGGATGGCTCTATGCCCGCGGACAGGGCGGCGTCAAGCAGGACTACGAGGAAGCCATGAAGTGGTGGCGGTTCGCGGCGTCCCGGGGCTACACGCCCGCCATGAACAACCTCGGGCTGATGCACGCCAACGGCGACGGCGTGGCGCAGTCCTTCGAGGAGGCGTTCAAGTGGTGGATGCGCTCGGC
This sequence comes from Betaproteobacteria bacterium, assembly GCA_016713305.1. Taxonomy (NCBI): domain Bacteria; kingdom Pseudomonadati; phylum Pseudomonadota; class Betaproteobacteria; species Betaproteobacteria bacterium. The sequence continues at coordinate 322,292 of JADJPK010000004.1, read as the reverse complement.
CGAGCGGGGCGATGCGTGGGCGATGAACGCGGTGGGCGACATGTACGAGACGGGTCAGGGCGCTCCGAAAAGCCCCGAACTCGCGATGACGTGGTACCGCGAGGCCGCGCGGGAGGGAGATCCCCTGGGGATGTGGAACGTCGGACACCTTTACGAGGAAGGCCTCGGCACCGATCCCAACGCGGCCGAGGCGAGCCAGTGGTACCGGCGGGCCGCGGAGATCGGCTACCCGTCTGCCATGCTGAGTCTTGCCAGGCTGCTGTCCCGGGCCGGAGGCGAACCGCACGATGACGTCGAGGCATATGCATTGCTGAACATTGCCGTGAGCAGGTTCACCGAGGAGCATGCGGACGAGGCAAAGGCGAGCCGTGAGTTGTTGCAGGACCTGGGACGTCGGCTGACGGCGGAGCAGAAACTGGCGGCCGAGTCACGGCGGAACGTACTGGACGGCGAGTACCGAAGACCGGAAAAGCAAGGCAAGGACGGCTCGTCGATCTGAGCGGCCGGGTCGGCTGACCTCCTGCAGGCGACCGTCGCGGTGCGTGGACCCGGACGGGGACGCCTTGAACCCGTCTGGCATCTCGAACCCTCTGGCATGTATTGTGCGCCGCACAATAACGGGCGCGGGTTGTGGGCGGCAAGACAACGAGAGACACGGGGATTATTTTCCGAATATCTCTGTCGCTGGCGCGTCCTGCATCCGTAAGGAAAGTCAGGGCAAGGGCAAGTGCGGCTCCGGAGCGAGCCCTGGACAGGACGAATTGTCGAGGTCGTCCGGGGGAAGAGGAGCCGCTAGCCTGTTCGGCGCCTTGAAGAGGTGCGCGGTGCGGCGGCGACGCATGGGCATGGTGCGAAGCAGTCCGGATTTCCTTCCCCGCCGGAGACGGCGCGGCAGGGATGGCGCGGGAAAGATAATTCCGTCCGGTTACATTGAATCGGGAGGGTGTTGGAGAGTGCGATGAACACAATTCTCCGGGCTTCAGGAGCCCGCACCCTGTTGTGGCTGTTGGCAGTATCGGTTCCGGCCGTGGCGTTTGCCGCAGATGAGCCGGTCAAGAAGAAGCCCGCGCAGGCTTACAGCGTGTATCACGACGACGGCGATTCCACGTCGTACGACGATCCCCACGCGAATGCACCTTTTGCCGACCTCAATTCTCTTTCCCGCTATCTGTTGAAGATCGCCATGCGCATGTCCAAGTACGGCATGCCCGAGGCGCTTCCCATGATCACCCGTATTCCCCGGCACGATCTCGAAGAGAAGGTGTGCGCGGACCCGTCGAAGCGATGCCAGGTGGCGGCACTGTACGAGCCCGAACGCGGCGTGATGCTGGCGGAGGATCTGCAGCCGGAAACCAATCTCTTCCACCGCTCGATCCTCTTCCACGAACTGGTGCACTACATGCAGGAAGTCGGCAACGAGCTTTCCGCTGCCGCACCGTGCGAGCGGTGGTACCAGCGTGAAGTGGAGGCGTATGCCCTGCAGAACCGTTTCCTGGCGCAGAGTTCCAGTCCGGATCGCGTGTCGTACGCAGGCGCGCGTCCCACCTGCGAGCACGTGGAGACGACGCAGACCCACCGCGCCAAGCCGGTGAAGGCACCGGGCGTCAACGACTGATGCAGGACGTGGAGCCCCGTCCCCGGGGCTTCGCCTGACGTTCCGCCCGCGCGCGGGTCGGGGAGCCGGTCCACCAGACCATCCCCCGGCAGCGGACTACACTGCGGCTTCCGCCCACGTGTGCCGTCCCCCATGCCTCTCGCCATCGATTTCTCCGACGTTGCCGACGCTGCCCGCCGTCTCGAAGGGGTGGCGCACCGCACTCCTGTTCTGACTTCCTCCACGTTCGATGCACGCACGCATGGAAGTGCCTTGTTCAAGTGCGAGAACCTGCAGCGCATGGGGGCGTTCAAGTTTCGCGGCGCATATAACGCGTTGTCCCGCTTCTCCGCCGCGCAACGCCGTGGCGGTGTGATCACGTTCTCGTCCGGCAATCACGCCCAGGCCATCGCACTGTCTGCGCGCCTGCTGGACATGCCCGCCGTGATCGTGATGCCAACAGACGCTCCTGTGGTGAAAGTGGAGGCGACTCGCGGATACGGAGGCGAAGTCGTCTTCTACGACCGGTACTCCGAAGACAGGGAAGCCATCGGCCGCCGCATCGCGGCCGAGCGTGGCATGACGCTGGTCCCTCCCTACGACCACGCGGACGTGATGGCGGGCCAGGGGACCGCGGCGCTGGAACTGATCGAGGAGGCGGGGCCGCTGGACGTGCTCGTCGTCTGCGTGGGGGGCGGCGGTCTCATTTCCGGCTGCGCCACGGCAGCCAGGCATCTTTCCCCGTCGTGCCGCGTCATCGGCGTGGAACCGGAGGCGGGCAACGACATCCAGCGTTCCCTCAGGGGAGGGCGGATCGTCCACATCGACGTTCCCCACACCATTGCGGATGGCGCACAGACCCAGCACGCCGGGCAACTCACGTTTCCGGTCATCCAGGCACGCGTCGACGAAGTGGTGACCGTGAGCGACGCGCAGCTCGTCGACACCATGAAATTCTTCGCCGAGCGCATGAAGCTGGTCGTCGAGCCCACGGGGTGTCTCGCCGCCGCCGCCGTGTTGCACGGAGCCGTCCCGGTGCGGGACAAGCGGGTGGGCGTGATCGTGAGCGGCGGGAACGTCGATGTGAAGCGGTTCGCGGAACTGGTTCTGCAGGGCCTGCCGATCACCTGATTGGCATCAACTGCTCAGCGAAGAAAGCCAGAACGAACGCAACGACCACCCGTTGCGTTCACGGAGGACGGCGAGCCGTCGACCGAAGGCTGCACGCCGGTCTCCAGCGCCAACGTGCAGCCTTCGATGCGATCACATCTTCTTCCAGTCGCCCGATTGTTCGAACGCGTAGCCGGCCTTGTAGATCGTCGCTTCGTCGAAGTGCTTGCCCACGAGCATCATGCCGATCGGCAGGCCATCCGACATGCCGCAGGGCACGGTCATGGCGGGATGGTGCGTGATGTCGAAGGGGCAGGTGTTGCCGATCATCTCCAGTGCGCGCTGGACGTACAGCTCCCTCGGGGCGTCCGCCGGCGGCAACGGCGTCGCCTTCAGCGGCATGGTCGGCAGCATGATGAGATCGTACTTGGCGAGCACGGCATCGTAGGCGGCCTGGATCCGGCGGGCGATGTTCACCGACTTGCCGTAGAAGCGCGACCCGTAGTGCTTCTTCATGTGCACGCCCAGCACGGTCAGGATCTTGGTGGTTTCCGACAGCTGGTCGGCCCGCAGTTCCCAACCGTGCAGCTTGTCGATCAGGCTCGTCACGTAGAGGTCGGGGCGCGAGAGCCCGTAGCCGTCGCCGAACATCATGGTCTGGGCGATGCCTTCCGTGCCGATGGGGGTCCACACGGCGGGGCCCAGCAGGTGTTCGGGAACGGACACCTCCTCCACGATGGCTCCGAGCGACTTCAGCGTCTCCGCCGCCTTGCGCACCTTGGCATCCGAATCCGCCTCGGAGTTGGGATGGCCGAAGCCTTCCTTCAACAGGCCGATGCGCATGCCCTTGATACCCGCGCCGATGCCGGAAGTGTAGTCGAGGGTGCCGGGCTGTTTGACGTGATACTGCCTCGGGTCCAGTCCGTCCACGCCGGCCAGGACTTCCAGCAGCGTGGCGTTGTCCTTCACGTTGGCGGTCATCGGGCCCGTGTGATCGACGAAGATCTCGATGGGCATGATGCCGGTGTAGGGCACCAGGCCGTGCGTGGGCTTCATGCCGACGATGCCGCACCAGGAAGACGGCATGCGGATCGAACCGCCCTGATCGCCGCCGATGGCCATGTCGGCCTCGCCCAGCGCCACGGTCACGCCGCTTCCCGACGAGGAGCCGCCGGCCGAATAACCCATCTTGTACGGATTGTGCACCGCGCCCTTGGCACCGGTGTGGCTGCCGCCGGAGATGCAGTAATTCTCGCAATGGGTCTTGCCAGCGATCTCTCCTCCCGCATCGAGAATGCGCGTGACGATCGTGGCGTCGACGTCGGGCACATAACCTTCGAGAATCGAGTTGCCGTTCATCATCGGCACGCCCGCCACCATCACGTTGTCCTTGATGGCGACCTTCTTGCCTGCCAGCTTGCCGCTGGCGGCGCCCTTGATGGACGTCTTCACGTACCAGGCGTTGCGCGGATTCTCCGCCGGCGACGGAAAGACCCCGGGGGTGCGTGGATACTTCACGACCGGCAGGTTGTCCGGCATGGCGTCCACGAGGTTGTAGGCATCGAGATAGGGCTTCATCAGACCCAGATACGACGACACGTCCGCGTCGGTCAGGGACAGGCCCACGGTGTCGGCCGCTTCGAGCAGTTGTTCGGGGGTGAGGCTTGGGACGGTCATCGGAGTTCCTCCTTCGGTCGATGGGACCGTGCGCGCGCGGCACTCTGCTGACTCCGGCGCCGCGACGGCACGGGTTTGGTCAAGAAATCATGTCGGGGTTCACGGGGTGGTGATGCGCATGTCGATTCCCGGCAGTCAGGGAGCCAGCAACCGGACCAGATTCGGATCGTCGCGGACAGCCGCGGACTCGCCTTCGAGCGCCACCTTGCCGCGATCCATCACGTAGCAATAGCTGGACACGCGCAACGCGAGCTTGACGTGCTGTTCGACGATGACGACTGCGATGTCCTGGGTGAGCTGTTCCAGACGCTGCGCGATCTCCTCGATCACCCCGTGCCACACGCCTTCCGTCGGTTCGTCCAGCATCAGCAGGTGCGGGCGGGAGAGCAGTGCGCGACTGATTGCCAGCATCTTCCGCTCGCCTCCCGACAGCGTGCCGGCCTTCTGTGCAAGGCGCTGGCCCAGCCGCGGGAAGAGCTCCAGCATCTCGTCGATGCGGTCCTTGCCCGTGCGATCGCCCATGGCGCCGATGAGCAGGTTTTCCTTCACCGTAAGCCCGCCGAAGATCGCCTGTTCCTGCGGCACGTGACCGAGGCCGCGCCGCACGCGGCGTTCCGTCGGCATCCGCGTGCAGTCCGTTCCGTCGAACCTCACGGTGCCGCTGCTGGGGCGAAGATCCCCGGCCAGCGTTTTCAGCAGAGTCGTCTTGCCCGCGCCGTTGCGGCCGAGAATGGCCACGCCCCCGCGCGACGGAACCTTCAGCGAGACGCCGAACAGCGCCTGACTTGTGCCGTAGTGGGTGCTGATCCCTTCGGCTTCGAGCAGCACGTTCTCAGCCATGGGACAGATACGCCTCCTTCACGCGCTCATCCTCCTGCACCTGCGCGGTCGGGCCGCTGGCCACCACCTTGCCCTGGTCGAGCACGGTGAGCGAATCGCAGATGTCCTTGATGAAATCCAGATCGTGCTCGACGATGAGCAGGGAGCAGTGCGCCTTGATGGGCGCGAGCAGCTCGCCTGTCGCGCGGCGTTCCTGCGGGCTCATGCCGGCCGTCGGCTCGTCCAGCAGCAGCACCTTGGGCTCGCGGGCCAGGGCCATGGCGATCTCCAGCCACTGCTGCTGGCCGTGGGACAGGACGCCCGCCAGCTCGTGGGCCCGGTCGGCCAGGCGGAAGCGCGACAGGTAGTCCATCGCCTTCTCGTCGAGACGGCGGCGGGACCGCGAGGTGAGCAGTGCCAGAGCCGATTCGCCGGCCTGCAGGGACAGGAGCACATTGTCGTAGACCGAAAGCAGGGGAAAGACCGCCGTGATCTGGAACTTGAGACTGAGCCCCGCGCGTGCACGTTCCGGAGACGTCGCCCGGGTGATGTCCTGGCCGGACAGCGTGATGCTTCCGGACGTGGGGATCTCCGCGCCGGCGATGCACTTCAGCAGGGTGCTCTTGCCCGAACCGTTGGGTCCGATCAGCCCGTGGAACTCGTTGGGCTGCACCGCCAGTTCCGCCGAATCGAGCGCGGTGAGGGCGCCGAAGACCTTCGTGACCTGCCGCGCGGCCAGCAGGCTCATGGCTTGTCTCCGGCATTCGTTCCTCCGGGCCTGCCGAACGAACCGATGCGTTCCCGGTCACTCACGACGAAGCCCATGAGCCCGGTCGGCCTGAACACCACGATCACCAGCAGCAGCACGCCCAGCACGATGGGCCAGCCGGTTTCCCAGTACTGGGACAGGATGTAGCTGAGAAGCTCGATGAGTCCCACGCCCACGATCGGCCCGATCAGCGTGCCCACTCCGCCGAACAGCGCGTAGAGAACCACCTGCGTGGAGAGCACCGGCCCCAGCTGGCCCGGTCCGACGAAGCCTTCATGGAAGGCATAGAGCCCGCCGGACAATCCCGCAATGAAGCCGGCCAGGGAGAACACCACGCCCTTGTAGTTCTGCACCTTGTAGCCGAAGAACGCGATCCGGCTCTCCTGCTGCCGCAGTCCCGCGAGCACGAGCCCGAACTGCGAACGCACGAGCAGCCGCACGAGCACGTAGGTGACGGCAAGAATCGCGAGCGCGACGTAATAGAAGACGATGCCTTCCTCGATCTCCGTGCCGCCGATGGTGAGGCGAGGCAGCGAGGAGATGCCGTTCTGTCCGCCGACGTAGGACCAGCCGCGCGCCAGGCGCTCCACCACGTACGACCCGGTCAACGTGCCCAGCGCCACGAAGACCATCGACGGCGGGCGCTTGCCCAGGATGATGATGATGGCGAGCAGGAAGGCGACCACGAGCCCCACCACGGCGGCGACCGGCACCAGCACGAGCACGGAGGTGATCTCGAGTTGTGTCGCGATGAGAGCGGACACGTACCCGGCAACGCCGAAGAACAGCGCCTGGCCGAAGCTCATCATCCCGGCGTAGCCCCACACCAGATCGAACGAGATGGCGAGCAGACCGAGGATCAGCACCTTGGTGACGAACAGTGTCCAGAAGTCCTCGACGATCCAGGGGAGCGGCAGGGCGGCGATCAGCAGCAGCCCTTCGATCCATGGGAGAACACGCCGGAAGCCCCGGTCGGAGGCCTTCTTCATGAGACGCTCAACCGGAGGTGGAACGGGACTTCCGCGATCGCCACGACAGCTGGTCTCCACATTTCCATGATCGACATCCGCCGGTCACTCGACCGGCAGTAACGGTACAACCGGGCCGGCCGCCATGGGGAGGCCGGCCCGCGGTACTCGAACCGTCAGCCCTTCACGCACTCGCGCGGGTCTACCGGGCCGTTGCTCTTCTCGACGATCTCGTACTTGCCGTTCTTTGCCACGGCCGTGTACATGTTCATCTTCACGTGCCACGTGCCCGGCACCACTTCGCAGCCGCCACCGAGCCCGTCCGAGAGCTTGGCGTGTTCCAGCGCTGCCGCCACATCGTCGCGCTTGGCACTCTTGGCTTCCTTCACCGCGGCGGCCCAGAGATTGATGCCGCGCCACATGCCCGTGGCGGCGCTGCCGGCCGTGAGCGGGCTCTTGGTACCGAACATCTTGTTGTACTTTTCCTGCACCTTGTTGCCGAAGGGGTCGTTCACCGCCTTGAAGTAGTCGAGGCAGCTCGCAAGACCTTCGATCTCGTGGGCAGGGGTGATGTTGAGCGCGTTCTCGTCGTAGTACACGCAGGCGAGACGTCCTCCCTTCTTGGAGAATCCGGCCTCGTAGAGCTGCTTGAACAGCGCCGCCACGCCCGGCGGGATGGTCGTGTTGAACACGACGTTCACGCCGCTCGACATGATCTTGTTCACCGTGGCGCTGTACTCGTTGTGGTCAACGGGGAAGTACTCCTCGCCGATCACTTCCCCGCCGTTCTTCTCGATCACCTTGCGGGCGTAGGCGTTCAGCGTGTGCGGCCAGACGTAGTCGGCGGAGGGCAGGTAGAACTTCTTGCCGCCGTTCTTGATGAGCCAGGGAATGAACGTGTCGCACTGCTGCGCGGGCGTCGGGCCCGTGCAGTACAGGTACTTCGTGCACTCCAGGCCTTCATACAGCTGCGGATAGATGTAGAGCGTCTTGCCGCGGTTGACGATGGTGTCCTTGATGGCGTTGCGCATGGAAGAGGTGATGCCGCCGAACACGACGTCGACCTTCTCCTTGCCCACCAGCTCACGCACGCGCGTGACCGCGAGCTGCTCGTTCGTGGCCGTGTCCTTGAGGATCATCTGCAGCGGCCGGCCATTGATGCCGCCGGCGGCATTGATTTCCTCGACGACCATCTTGGCCACCTGCGAGTTGGGGATGCCGCCCCAGCTGATGGGGCCGGTGAGGTCCGTCGCGATGCCGACCTTGATGGGATCCGCCGCCCAGGCGCCCTTGGGATTCAGCAGCCACGTTCCGCCGCCGAGTGCCGTCATGCCCGCCAGCACCCCTGCGCGTTGCATGAACAGGCGGCGGGAGTAGTTCTGCAGGCGCTGCTTCACGTCATCGTCGTACATGTTCAACTCCTCCATTTCGAGAGTAGACCTTCCGGACGGAACTTCACGATGGCAATTGCGATGAGAAACACGACCACGTCCGCCACCACGGGCTTGATGGCCCATGGGAGCGCCGCGCTGGTGGCCCCGACGAGGGCGGCCCCCGCGACGGAACCTTCGAAGCTGCCCATGCCGCCCAGCATCACCGCCAGGAACGACTTGATGAGGAAGGGCACGCCCATGTCGGCGTTCAGCGCATAGATCGGCACCATGAGTCCGCCAGCGAGTCCGGCCAGTCCGGCGCCGAACGCGAACGTCGCGGCATAGACACGGTTGGTGGAGATGCCGGAGGCTCTGGCCAGCGCCGGGTTCTCGAGGGAAGCGCGCATCTGCAGGCCGAACTTCGTCCGGGTGAGCAGGAGATAGCAGCCGATCATGACGGCCACAGTGATCAGGATGACGGCGGTGCGCCACTTGGAGATGGAGAACTCGCCCATGCCGAAGGAACCCACCAGCGGCGCGTTCACGCTGTAGAACTGGCCGCCCAGCAGGCCCCGCACCCCTTCACGCAGGGCCAGCGCAATGGCGTAGGTGCCCAGCATCGCGACGATGGGGGCCGCGTAGAAGCGCTGGATCACGAGGCGTTCGAGGATCACGCCGACGAAGGCGACGACGAAGGGCGCGAGGCACATGCCCAGCCACGAGGGCATGCCGTTCTGCTCGACGATGTAGACCGTGTAGGCGCCGAGCAGGACGAATTCGCCGTGGGCGAAGTTGAAGATGCCCATCATGCTCGCGATGATGCCCAGGCCAAGAACCACCAGCACGAAGATTGCACTGTAGGCGGCGACATCGAATACGAACGGTACGAAACTCACGCTTCCCCCATTGCGACCCGCGAATGCATCCAACGTGCACGGGCGCTCTCACACCGGACAGCGCCTGCCGCTCTTCTCGTGCGCACCTTGCATCGTGAAATGCGCGTGGCGCATCTTGAAACGCACGCCGCACATTCTGAAACGCGCGCCGCACATTCGCAGAAAGCATGCCCGTTCTCGCTGCGATGCACGACCGCGGCTTAAGAGACGGAATCGCAATGGAATCCGTCGACGACGGGCGAATCGTCTTCTCGTCGTCGGCCTGCAGGCCGCACTCATGGGGTGCGAGCGGTGAGAAGGGCGCGCACCAATTCGGATCGCAGAGTAACAAGCGTGTGTCATGGATCACAAGCGCTGCCGCTATTGCGACGCATCAACGCAGCAGGTATTTGCGTGCCAGCGGAACGCGCGAGGCTGGTTCCGCATGAAGCCTGGCTCCATCTGCGCGGACCTCGAATGTCTGCGGGTCCACTTCGATATTCGGCAGTGCGTCATTGCGGACCATGTTCCGCTTGCGCAGATGGCGGACGCTGCGTATCGGCAGCATCGGTTTGTCGACGCCGAGCTTTCGTGCCACATCGTTGTCCAGCGCCAGCTGGCTCACGAAGGTGGCGGACAGCGCATTGCGGGCCTTGCCCAGGGCCCCCCACATGGGGCGCTGCACCATGGGTTCCGCCATGAAGATGCTGCCGTTGCCGTCGCCCATCATCGACCACGTGACGAAGCCGCCCTTGATCACCAGGAACGGCTTGATGCCGAAGCTGGCCCGCGGCCAGATCACGAGGTCGGCCATCTTGCCCGGTTCGATGGAACCCACGTGCTCATCGATTCCGGCCGCGATCGCCGGATTGATCGTGAGCTTGGCGATGTAGCGCTTGATCCGTTCGTTGTCCGCCCGGGCCGTCATCTCGCCGGGCAGCCGGCCGATGCGGTCCTTCATCACGGAGGCAAGCTGCCAGCACTTGGCGGCGTTCTCCGCAAGCCGCCCCATGCCCTGAGTATCGGTGGCGAACACCGAGATGGCGCCCATGTCGTGCAGCAGATCCTCGGCCGCCATGGTCTGGGGACGCACCCGGGCTTCCGCAAAGGCGATGTCCTCGGGGATGGAGAAGTTGAGGAAGTGCGCGAGCATCGTCATCGGCAGTCCCTCGTCCAGGCCTGCCGGGGTGAAAGGATTGGTGGGGTTCGTGGACGAAGGAATCACGTTGGCGAAACCGTTCACGCGCAGCAGATCCGGCGCGTGTCCGCCGCCGGCACCCTCGGTGTGATACATGTGGATCGTGCGTTCGCCGATCACCCGCAGCGTGTCCTCGCAGTAGCCGAACTCGTTGATGGTGTCGGTATGGATGTGCACCGAGAAGTCGTTGCGGTCCGCGGCGCGCAGCGAGCCGTCGATGATGGCGGGAGAGGCGCCGTAGTCCTCGTGGATCTTCACGCCCAGGGCCCCGCCCGCGACGGATTCCTCCACCGCGCCGGGGTCCATGCAGCCGCGGCCGAGGAAGCCGAAATTGAGCGGGAACTCGTCCGCGCCCTGGATCAGCCGGCCCAGCACGTTGGGCCCCGAGCAGCTCACGTCGAAGTGCGGGCCGGGCGTCATGCCGATCATCGTGGTCGTCCCGCCGGCCAGCGCGTGCCAGCACTGCTGCGGCGAGATGAAGTGAGCGTGGGCCTCGACCCCGCCCGCAGTGACGACGAATCCGTCGGCGTGCACCACGGTCGTGTTCGGCCCGCAGCGCAGCCGCGGATCCACGCCATCCATGATCTTCGGGTTGCCGGCCTTGCCGATTCCCACGATGCGGCCGTCGCGGATGCCGATGTCGGCCTTCACGATGCCGGCCACTGCATCGATGATGGTCGCGTTCTGTACCACCATGTCCAGCGCGCCGGAGGCGTACGTGCCGGTCGGCTCGAATCCTTCGCCGTCCCGCATGACCTTCCCCGCCCCGGTCGTCAGCTCGTCGCCATAGCGTGTGAAGTCGTGTTCCACCTCCGCCAGGAGGGAGGTGTCGGCAAGACGGACCATGTCCCCGGCCGTCGGGCCGTACAGGCTCGCGTACGCGGCGCGCGATATCTTCGCCATGTCACGCTCCCCGGTAGCCGGCCGAACGCGCCCGCGCCAGCGCGCGATCGCGAACGTCCGTGTCGTTGACGGGCCCGTTGGTCAGGTCGCCGAACCCGTGAACCTCGCCGCTGCCGCCGAATGCCACGAGATCCACTTCGACCCTCACGCCCGGTTCGAAGCGCACGCCGGTTCCCGACGGCCGGTCCAGGCGCATGCCGAAGGCCCGGGCCCGGTCGAATTCCAGTGCGCGGTTCACTTCGAAGAAGTGGGCGTGGCTGCGCACCTGGATGGTCCGGTCGCCGGTGTTGACCACGGAAAGCCGTACCTGCCGCCTGCCTGCATTGAGTTCTATCTCGCCCTGCGCCGGGATGATCTCGCCGGGCACCGGCTCGTCCGTGGCGGGCCGGCTGCCCGGTTTGACCGGATCGAACACGACCACCAGCTTGGTGCCTTCGGCAAACGTGGGCTCCACCGCGACGAAGGGAATCATTCCAGCCACCCCCGGTTCGACGTCGTCGGTGGTGAGCAGGCTCGCGCCGTAGGCGAGCACGTCGGCGTGCGACAGCCCGCGCCTGGCGGCGGTGAGCGTTTCGTCGGCGATGAGGGCGACCGCCTCGGGATGGCTCAGCCGGATACCCAGTGACCGGTATCGGCGCGCCAGTTCTGCTGCCGTGAAGATCGTGAGTCGTTCCTGTTCGGTGGGGGTGAGATTCATCACGGCAACGGTCTCCCGGAGTGCGAATTGCCGTGAGCGTAGTCCCCGATCCGCCCGCGGGCTACATGCGCACCATCGCGATGCGCGCTCCCGGCGCGCGCAATGCGGAGGTTTCGTCGGGGAGCGGCCTTCGTGCGCCGGACCGCGAGACCGCATCCGAACGGAGAGCACGACCGTACAAGCGCGTACGGTCCGCCGCCGCGGCGGAAGGGCCCCGTTCGAAATCGCGAATCCGCGTCGATCGAACGGACCTTCCCTATACTCGCCGCATCCCTGGAGAGAATCGACACATGCACGCCACCCTGCCGCTGCTCAAGACGACGGACTTTCCTCCCATCCGGCGCGGCCGCCTGTCCACGGTACAGGTCAACGTCGGATACCGCTGCAACCAGACCTGCCTGCACTGTCACGTGAACGCGGGGCCGGACCGGACGGAGTCCATGACATTGGATACGGCCCGCCAGATCGTGGATTTCCTCGCGGCCTCCGGGGCGCAGACGCTGGACATCACCGGCGGAGCGCCGGAACTCAACGCGCACTTCCGCTGGCTCGTATCCGCCGCCCGCGCCCTGGGCCGGCACGTGATCGACCGCTGCAATCTCACCATCCTGGGCGAGCCGGGACAGGAAGATCTGGCGGCGTTCCTGGCGGCCCACGAGGTGGAGGTGATCGCGTCGCTGCCCTGTTATTCGGAGGAACTGGTGGACCGGCAGCGCGGACAGGGCGTGCACGCGCGCAGCATCGAGGGCCTGCGAAAACTGAATGGCGCCGGGTACGGAGACGCCGGCGGCCGGCTCGTGCTGAATCTGGTCTACAACCCGCAGGGCCCTTCGCTGCCCCCCGCCCAGGACGGGCTCGAGCAGGACTACAGGCGGGAGCTGGGAGAGAAGTTCGGTGTGCGCTTCAACCGTCTGTTCACGCTGGCCAACATGCCGATCCAGCGTTTCGGATCCACGCTCGTGTCCAAGGGACAGTTCGGCGCGTACATGGAGCTGCTCAGGCGCAGCCATTCGGCCTCGAACCTCGAATCCGTGATGTGCCGCTCGCTCGTTTCCGTCGACTGGCAGGGCTGGGTGTACGACTGCGACTTCAATCAGATGCTGGGGCTGCCCCTCGCGCTGGGCGCCCGGCCGCGCGTGCGCATCGGCGATCTTCTCGCCCGCGACCTCGAGGGCAACGCCATCGCGGTCGCGGACCACTGTTATGGCTGCACCGCCGGCCAGGGGTCCAGCTGCGGAGGGGCGCTGGCGGACTGACCGCAGCGCGCGGAACCGATGAACCGCAACCGGATCCTGCTGCTGTCGGGCATCGCCATCGCGCTGGTCCTCTACTTCGCGCTGGATCTCGGACGCTTCGCGAGCCTCGAATTCCTGAAGAGTCAGCAGGCGCAGTTCGACTCCGCCTATCGCGCCGAGCCGCTACGGGCGCTGGCTTTCTATTTCGTGTCCTACGTGATCGTCACCGGACTGTCGCTTCCGGGGGCCGCGGTGATGACGCTGCTCGCAGGCGCGCTCTTCGGCACCGCCGCGGGAACCCTCGTGGTCTCGTTCGCGTCCACGCTGGGTGCCGCCGCAGCGTTCCTGTTCAGCCGTCACCTGTTGCGCGACGGCGTCCGGGCCCGGTTCGGCGACAGGCTGGCGGCCATCGATCGCGGCGTGGAACGCGAAGGCGCCTTCTATCTGTTCACGCTCCGGCTGGTTCCGGTGTTTCCGTTCGTCGCCGTGAATCTCCTCATGGGTCTGACGCGAATGCGGCTCTGGACTTACGTCTGGGTGAGCCAGCTCGGCATGCTGGCAGGCACGATCGCGTACGTGAATGCGGGGACGCAGCTCGGGCGGCTGGAGAGCGTCCGCGGCATTCTTTCGCCTGCTCTGATCGCGTCGTTCGCGATGCTCGGCATTCTCCCGCTGGTTCTGAAGAAGGCGGTCGATGCCCTGCGTGCACGGCGCGTTTACGCGGGTTGGCGGAAGCCCCGGCGTTTCGATCGCAATCTGGTCGTGATCGGCGCAGGCTCCGCGGGGCTCGTGTCCGCCTACATCGCGGCGGCGGTGAAGGCGAAGGTCACGCTGGTGGAAAAGCACCGCATGGGCGGCGACTGCCTCCACACCGGATGCGTGCCCTCCAAGGCGCTTCTGCGCACGGCGAAGTTCCTGTCGCAGGTGCGCCGCTCGCGCGAGTACGGTGTCCGCAGCGCGTCCACGGAGTTCGACTTCGCCGACGTGATGGCGCGGGTGCGTGAAGTCATCGCACGGATCGAGCCGCACGATTCGGTGTCCCGGTATACGAGCCTGGGCGTGGAATGCATCCAGGGCGAGGCCACGATCGCGTCACCATGGAGCGTGGACATCCGCACGGCGGACGGGGTGCAGACCCTCACCACCCGTGCCATCGTGATCGCCGCCGGCGCCCGGCCGTTCGTTCCGCCCGTCCCCGGCATCGACAGCGTCGGCGTCCTCACCTCCGACACGCTGTGGGACCTGCGCACGCTGCCGCCCCGGCTGCTGGTGATGGGCGGCGGTCCCATCGGCTGCGAACTGGCGCAGGCCTTCGCGCGGCTGGGCAGCCGTGTGACGATCGTGGAGATGCAGCCGCGGCTGCTGATGCGGGAGGATCCGGAGATTTCCGCGCTGCTGGCGGAGCGCTTCGCGGCGGAGGGGATCGACGTACGCACGGGCCACAAGACGGCGCGGTTCGCGGTCGAGGACGGCGGAGTCAAGGTGTTGTACTGCGAGACCGGCGCGGACGAGGTGCGGTTCGAGTTCGACGAGCTGCTCTGTGCGGTCGGCCGTGTGCCCAACACCTCGGGCTACGGGCTGGAGACCCTCGGCATTCCGCGTGCAGGCGCGGGCACGGTCGAGGTGGACGGCTTTCTCGCCACGCGCTTTCCGAACATCTACGCGTGCGGCGACGTGGCGGGCCCGTACCAGTTCACGCACACGGCGTCTCACACCGCGTGGTACGCCTCGGTGAACGGCCTGTTCGGCCGGTTCTGGCGGTTCCGCGCCGATTTCTCGGTGATTCCCTGGGCCACCTTCACCGATCCGGAGGTGGCGCGCGTGGGGCTCAACGAGACCGAGGCGAGAGAGAAGGGCATCCCTTTCGAAGTCACGACGTACGGCATCGACGATCTGGACCGCGCCATCGTGGATGGCGAGGCGTTCGGTGTCGTCAAGGTGCTGACCGTGCCAGGCAAGGACCGCATCCTGGGCGTCACGCTCGCCGGCGAGCACGCCGGCGAACTCATCGCCGAGTTCGTGAGTGCCATGCGGCACGGCATCGGCCTGAACAAGCTGCTGGGGACGATCCACATCTATCCCACCTTCGCCGAGGCGAACAAGTACGTGGCGGGCAACTGGAAGCGCGCCCATGCACCGGCACGCCTGCTGCGCTGGCTGGAGAGATTCCATGCGTGGCAGCGCGGTTGAGAGAAAGGGGCGGCGTTGCCGCATCCGCGGGACCTCACGGCGTGCTGCGGGGGCTGCGGACCGATGAGATCAAACGGAATCGGAAGGATCCAGCAGCCACCGGAGCGCGGCCTCGCGGGACTTGAAGACCCGCACGTCGTAGCCGCGGTTGCGGGCCGTGGTTTCCCAGAACTCCACTTCCTGCACGGTCGACTCGATCCGCGGCAGGATCACGGCTTCCCGCGCGGTATGCGGCGTGCCCCGGATTTCGAGCGTCTTGGCCAGTTCGTAGAGACTGCCGATGGAATGTCCGCCCACAAGGTCGGAGCAGTCGCCGAGAAAGCGGACTTCCCCGTGTTCCCGGGCTTCGGCCAGCGTGGCCTCCATGGCCTCGGACAGTTCGGCTTCGGATATCACGCCCGCGTAGCGGGTCTCGATGATGCGAGTGTCGGCGTGATGGATGATCTGCCAAGGCATGGTGTCTCCAGAGGCTCGTTATGGGCGCCGGACGCGCGTATGTCTTGGTGCCGCGAGTCGCTGGGCGGCACGGGTTTGGAGGGCGATAGTGGTCGGATGATAGTCGGTAAGGCCGCCGGGCCCAATCGGATGCGCGCCTGGACGCACCGATGAAGGGGCTGGAGGTGCCGGTTCCGGAACCTGGCGAGGCGGGACATGCGCCCTGGCTGTCCATCGTCGTGCCTGTGCTGAACGAGGCAAGACGCATCGAACTCGCGCTCGCGAACTGCGGCGCGTTGCGGCAACGCGGCGCCGAGGTCATCGTCGTCGATGGCGGCAGCGAGGACGATACCGTGATGCGGGCCGGGCCTTCCTGCGATCGCATCGTCCTGGCGCCGCGCGGCCGGGCGCGCCAGCTCAACGCGGGGGCACGCGCTGCCCGAGGCGAGGCGCTGGTCTTCCTGCATGCCGATACGGCGCTTCCGCCCGACGCGGACGCGGCGATCTTCCGCTCGCTCGATGCGGGCGGTTTCGTGTGGGGACGTTTCGACGTGCGCATCGAAGGGACGTCAGCGTGGTTTCCGGTCATCGGCCGGGCCATGAATCTGCGTTCCCGCTGGACCGGTATCGCGACGGGGGACCAGGCGATGTTCTGCCTGCGGCGCGCCTTCGACGAGGCGGGCGGGTTTCCCGAGATCGATCTCATGGAGGACATCGAACTGTCGGCGCGCTTGCTCCGCCTGGGCCGGCCGGCGTGTCTTCGGCAGACGGTGACCACGTCCGGGCGGCGCTGGGCGCGTCAGGGCATCCTGCGCACCATGCTGCTGATGTGGGCGATGCGGCTGGGGCATTTCTTCGGCGTGCCGGCGCGCATGCTTGGCCGCATCTACCGTGCCGGGACCACGGAATGAGCGCCCGGGCCACCGAAGGTCACGACGGGCAGCAGGTCCCGTGAACACGCCGGATCGCTTCTCCGTCGCGGGCATTGTCTTCGTGAAGGCGCCCGATCCCGGCGCCGTGAAGACGCGGCTTAGCCCTCGTCTGGATGCCGGACGGGCGGCGGTCCTGGCGGCGCGGATGGCGTTGCGAACGGTGGGGACGGTGGTCGAAGCGGGTATCGGGAACGTGATCGTTCACGGCGCGCCCGCGGCCACGCACCCGTTCTTCTCACTCCTGCGGCAGCGTCACGGCGTGCGGGTGGAGCCGCAGGTGGGCGATGACCTGGGCGAACGGATGCACCACGCGCTCGCATCGGCGCTGACAGATCACGACGCGGCCGTGCTGGTGGGAACCGACATTCCGGCGATGCGCGCCGGCGACCTTGCGCAGGCCGCGATGCACCTGGAGCATGGAGCGGACGCCGTGCTTGGCCCGGCCGAGGACGGTGGCTTCTGGCTGGTGGGACTGCGGCGGGCCGATCCCGCCGTGTTCAGCGGCATTTCGTGGGGCACGGCGCAAACGCTGGAACAGGCGCTGGAGCGCATGCGCGCCCGCGCCATGCGGGTGGAACTGGCGCCGACCCGGTGGGACGTCGACCGGCCCGAAGATCTCGACCGCATTGCCGCCGATCCCTCGCTTTGCAATTTGCTCGAGGGGCTGGAGAAGGGGACATCCCGTGGGTGCTAGGACGCTTGTGCTGGCAGGTGGCGGGCACGCTCACGTGGAGGTGCTGCGGCGCTTCGGTCTGGATCCGCTTCCCGGCGTCGAACTCCTGCTGGTGAGCCCCCTGGCCGATACGCCCTACTCGGGCATGCTGCCGGGGCTGGTGGCCGGCCACTACGACCGTGCGCAGTGTCACATCGATCTCGAACGTCTTTGCGCCTTCGCCGGTGCCCGCCTCCTGCGCGCCACGGTCGACGGCCTGCGCCCCGCCGAGCGGGCGGTGCACCTCACGGACGGGCGCACGCTGTCCTTCGACGTTCTTTCCCTGGACATCGGGTCCACCCCGCCTCTCGAGGGCATCGCCGGTGCGGACCTCACGGGCATCCGCGTCAAGCCGGTGGAAGGATTCCTCGCGGCGCTGGACGTTCGCATTGGCGATCCGGGTCCCTGGCCGGACGACATCGCCGTCGTCGGCGGAGGCGCGGGCGGCATCGAACTCGTGCTGTCCCTGCAGCACCGCTTCCGGATGGCTGCGCAAGGCAGTTCGCGGCGGATTCCCCGGTTCCGGGTCGTCGCGGCGGGCGCCGGGCTGCTGCCCGGACATGGGCAGGCCACGATCCGCCGGCTGCAGCGGGCGCTCCGCGAACGCGGAATCGAAGTGCTTGCGGGAGCGGGGGTGCGGGAGGCCGCTCCGGGCGCGCTGCGTCTGGAGGGCGGCCGCACCGTGGCCGCCGCCTGGACGGTCTGGGCCACGGGGGCCGCCGCACCGCCGTGGCTCGCGGGAACCGGACTCGACGTGGACGACCGCGGCTTCGTCCGCGTGAGCCGGACGCTGCAGTCCACGTCGCATCCTTTCATCTTTGCGGCGGGCGATGTGGCGAGCCTCGCCGGCGCTCCCCTGCCGAAGTCCGGCGTTCACGCCGTCAGGCAGGGGCCGCCTCTCGCGGGCAACCTGCGGCGCGTTCTGCTGGGACGGCCGGCCGTGCCCTACCGTCCCCAGCGCCGGACGCTGTCCCTCGTGAGCACGGGCGACCGGTACGCGATCGCCTCCTGGGGACCCGTCGGGTTCGGCGGCGCATGGGTCTGGTGCTGGAAGGACCGCATCGACCGGGCCTTCATGCAGCGCTATGCCCGGCTCCCCCGTCTCCCCGCAAACCCGCGTCCGCGCTGACCCGGACCGGGAAGAGCCGCGCTGGCGGAGTCGTCTCCGCGGGATCGACGGGCCCTCAAGGCCCTGGGCTGCCTGCCGATATGCCTTCGATCGCGACCCACTGAAACTCCGTGACGACCTCCACCGCCGCCGACGTGCCGCGTCCGACCCGATTCAGACTGAGTCTGCGTCTGCGCTACGTCCTGGTGTTCGTGGCACTGGCGGTTGTCCCCATCACCATCGCGGTCACCGTGCTCGGCAGGGGCGTCACCGAACGCATGTACGACCGGGCGGACGCCGACGCCCAGGGCGGTCTGGCGCTCCTCGTGGACGCCATCGCCAACGACATCCAGACAGCGGAACGCGACCTGCAGATGCTTGCACGCGTATCGCCGGCCGTGGGGCTGCGCCCGGCCGAAGGATCCGGTGCCACGCCGGGCGATCCGGCCACGACCGATCAGTGGCGCACGCGGCTCGAATCCCTGTTCCGCGGCTACGTCGCCACGCACTCGGGCGTGCGGCACGTGGCCTTCGTCGACGATACCGGGCGCGAGTGGGTGCGCATCGATGTCGATGGAGCGGGGACCAGCGCGCTGGTGCGCACGCCCTCCCTGCCGATCCTCTCGCCGGAGGATGTGCGGAAGGTGCTGCCGCTCACGGAGGGGCAGGTCTACGTCTCCGACGTGGGGCTCGTGTCCGAATCCGACGGTGCTGCCGCCTTGCATCCGGAGGCGAGACGCGCCGTGCGGATGATGACGCCTGTCACGCTCGATGGAAGCACGCGCGGACTCCTGCTGCTGGAAATGCGGCCCGCGTCCCTCGGCGGCGCGCGCGGTGGACATCGCGACTTCCTGATCGCCGCCCCCGACGGTACGTACCTCTTCGCGAGCTGGGCAACCATGCCCGCCCGCCGTTCCATCCGGTCCGACTGGCCGGAGATCGATCTCGCCCATGCGCATGCCGGGCAGGTGATCCGCCGCGACGGCAAGACGCTCGTGCTGAAATCCTTCAATGTGAACCCGGGCGGCCCGCCCCGCGTATGGATCGCGGGCCTGGTCGTCGACACCGGCGAGCTGAACGCAGCCGCCGATACCCTCGACAGTCAGCTGCTTGTGCTGGGCGGCGTGGTCGCCGTCCTCGCGGCCCTGCTCGCGTTGCTGGCTGCCAGCAGGGTGATGCGGCCGCTGGTCGCACTGGTGGACGCGGTGCACCGTATCCAGGGCGGCGACTCCTCCGTACGCCTGGAAACCTCCAACCAGGGCGAACTGGACGAGGTCGCGCAGTCGTTCAACGGCATGCTGGACACCCTCGAGCGCAACCGGACCGAGCTGGTCGCCGCCAAGGAAGAGGCGGAAAGCACCACGCGCACCAAGTCGGAATTCCTGGCGAACATGAGCCACGAGATCCGCACCCCGATGAACGGCGTGCTGGGCATGCTGGAACTGCTGGAGCAGTCGGCGCTTCCCGCCACCGAGCGGGGCTTCGCCCGCACTGCGCGTGCGTCGGCGGAGGCGTTGCTGGCTCTGCTCAACGACATCCTGGACTTCTCCAAGATCGAGGCCGGCAAGCTGCGGCTCGAGACCATCGACTTCGACGTCCGCGAACTGGTGGAGGAGGTGGGGGCGCTTCTCGCCAAGCAGGCGCACACGCGCGGCATCGAACTCCTTTGTGTGGTCCCGTCCGACCTGCCTCCCCGGCTGCGCGGCGATCCCTCGCGGTTGCGCCAGGTGCTGGTGAATCTGGTCGGAAACGCCATCAAGTTCACGCACGAGGGCGAAGTGGCGCTCTCGCTCAAGTTCGAGACGCCGCTCGAAGGCATGGCGAAGGTCACGTTCGAGGTGCGGGACTCGGGGATCGGCATGTCGACCGAGACCATGCTGCGGCTGTTCAAGCCCTTCACGCAGGCCGACTCGTCCACGACCCGAAAGTACGGCGGAACGGGACTCGGGCTCGCGATCTCGCGGCAGCTCGTCGCCATCATGGGCGGCGAGCTCGCCGTGATGAGCGAGGAAGGCCACGGCAGCACGTTCTGGTTCTCCCTCACCCTGCCGCTGGGCGACGGCACCCAGCACTCGATGCAGGCCGGCACGGTGCTGTCGGGACTGCGCGTGCTGGTGGTCGACGACAACGCCACCAACCGCCTGATCGTCGAGCATCACCTGTCCGCGTGGGGGCTCAATTTCGAAGCAGCAGGCGACGGAGCCGCGGCGTGGGAGCTGATCCAGCGGGAGGCCGAACGCAACCGCAGATTCGACCTCATCCTGCTGGACCACCACATGCCGGGCATGGACGGCATGACGCTTTCGCGCCATATCGCGCAGGACCCGAGAGTGTGCAAGGTGCCTCGCATCCTGCTCAGTTCGAGCGGACGGCTCACTGCGGAAGAGGCCGCCGAGTCGGGTCTCGACTCCAGCCTGGCCAAACCTCTCCGGGCTCGGCAACTGTACGAAGCCATCGCGGTCGCGGTAGGCAGGACCGCGACGGTCGCCGCTCCGGTCAAGGCAGTCGCGCCCGCGGCGCGCAAGGCGGGGCGATTGCTGCTCGTCGAGGACAACCCGGTGAACCAGAAGGTCGCACTCGTCACCCTCAAGCGCCTGGGCTACGACGTGCAGCTGGCGGGGAACGGCCGCGAAGCACTCACGGCGGTCCAGGACCTCGCGTTCGAGCTGGTGCTGATGGACTGCCAGATGCCGGAGATGGACGGTTTCGAGGCGACGCGCGCGATCCGGGAACGGGAACAATCCGAAGGCCTGCCCCGCGTGCCCATCGTCGCGCTGACCGCCAATGCACTGGAGGGCGACCGCACGCAGTGTCTGGAGGCCGGCATGGACGACTACCTCACCAAACCGTTCAAGCAGGACCAGCTGAAGGCCATCCTGGAACGCTGGCTGCCCCAGGCAGCGTAGGGAAGGCCTGATCCATGTGCGCGGTCGCGACTCGACATCCGGCGGCGGCCGGACGATCGACTCCGGTCCGCCCGCGCCCTGTGCGCCGGTTCAGAACATCGGCTTCTTGACGGCGTCGTTGTACCGGCGAATGCCCTCGAGGATCTCGGCCTTCGCTTCTTCCGGGCCGACCCAGCCGATGAGCTTCACCCACTTTCCTGGCTCGAGATCCTTGTAGTGCTCGAAGAAATGCGAGATCTGCGACACGACGAGTTCAGGCAGGTCTCGCGGCGTCACGACGTGCCTGTAGAGGTTGCACAGCTTGTCGATGGGCACGGCCAGGAGCTTGGTGTCTTCTCCGGCCTCGTCGTTACTTGAGCATCCCCACCGGACGGCAGCGCACGACCACGCCCGTGATGAGCGGCACGGGCGACAGCACCAGCACGTCGACGGGGTCGCCGTCGCCGGACAGGGTGTGCGGGATATAGCCGTAGTTGCAGGGGTAGTGCATCGCCGTCGACATGAAGCGGTCGACGAAAATCGCGCCGGTTTCCTTGTCGACTTCGTACTTGATGGGGTCGGCGTTCATCGGGATCTCGATGATCACGTTGAAGTCGTTCGGCAGGTCTCGGCCGGGGCCGACGCGGTCCAGGTTCATGGCGGGTTCCGGTGCATGGAAAGCCGGTATTATAGAAACCGGCTGCGACGTCCCGGTGCCGCGCCGATCCGATCGTCCCAGGTTTCTTCCTTCGTCATTTCCATGCTGCCCGAGACGCGCTCCCTCGATTCCGCATTCTCCCTTGCCCATGCGGCCTCGCCACACTGGCGCATCGCCGCCGCGGAATGTCTGGAGCAGCTCGGCGACATCTCCCCCCGCGCCAACATCGGGTTCCTCTATCTCACCGACGTCTACGCCTCGCGCGCCCAGGAGATCCTCGAGCTCCTGCGCATGCGCACGGGAATCGAGCACTGGGTGGGCACCGTGGGCCTCGGGGTATGCGCGACGGGCTGCGAGTACGTGGACGAAGGCGCCATGGTCGTCATGCTGGGCGCGTTCGAACCGGGCAGCTTCCGCGTGCTGTCGCAACTGCGCGCACCCGGAGACCTGGCGCGGGATCCCCTGACCGTGGGCGGTGTTGCCGCCAACTTCGCCGTCGTCCATGCGGACCCGCGCAATGCGCTGACCGCCTCGACCGTCGCCGAGCTGTCGAGGCGTCTGGAAAGCGGCTACGTCGTGGGCGGTCTGTCGAGTTCGCGCTCGGCGCATCCGCAGATCGCGGACGGCATCAGCGAAGGCGGCCTGTCGGGCGTCGTGTTCACCGACAGTGTCATCGTCAGCACCCGCCTGACCCAGGGGTGCACCCCGCTCGGGGATGTTCACACGGTGACCCAGTCGCGCCGCAACGTCCTGATCGAGATCGATGGCCGGCCTGCGCTGGACGTGCTGCGCGAAGATGCCGCCTTGCGCACCGACCGGGATCTCGACTCGGTCGGCGGCCAGCTGTTCGCCGCCCTGCCCGTGCAGAACGTCGACACCGGCGACTACACCGTGCGCAATCTCGTGGGGCTCGACTCCGAACGCGGTCTCGTGGCCGTGGGCGATCTGGTCGACACCGGTTCCAAGCTCATGTTCTGCCGCCGCGACCGCCGTTCTGCTGCCGAAGACATGTCGCGGATGCTGGACAGTATCCGCAGCGGTCTGTTCTCCCGGCCCAAGGGGGCGCTGTATTTCTCGTGCCTCGGCCGCGGCGCGAGCCTGTTCGGAGAGACGTCCCGCGAAGTGGGCATGATCCGTGAAGCCCTGGGCGACGTGCCGCTCGCCGGCTTCTTCTGCAACGGCGAAATCTCCCACAACCGCCTCTACGGTTACACCGGTGTCCTGACGCTGTTCCTCTGACATGCCGCTACCCCTGAGCTGGCTGGACTGGATCGGCCTTGCCTGGTTCACCGCGTGGTGGGTGGGGTACGTGCACTTCGCCGAGTACCACCGGCGCGGCCGCGAGAGTCTGGTGGGCATCATGACCGCGCTGCGCGAATCGTGGATGCGCAGCACCGTCGCCCGCGAGGTGCGCATCGGCGACGTGAACATCTTCACCAACCTGTCGAACGGTTCCACCTTCTTCGCCTCCACCACGCTGCTGATCCTCGGCGGTCTCCTGGCCCTGCTGGGCACGACCGACAAGCTCGCCTCCGTGGTGATGGAACTGCCGTTCACCAAGCAGGGGCCGGAACGGATGTGGGACATCAAGATCCTGGTGCTCACCGCGATCTTCATCTTCGCGTTCTTCAAGTTCACCTGGTCGCTGCGCCTGTACCACTTCTGTTCCGTGATGGTGGGCGCGGCTCCCGAGATGGACGGCGATGCGCAGCAGAAGGAAGCGTTCGTCCGGCGGGCCACCAAGACCGCTTCGCTTGCCGCCGACAGCTTCAACAACGGGCTGCGCGCCTACTACTTCGCGCTCGCGGCCATGATGTGGTTCATCAATCCCTGGGCCTGGATGATCGCGACGAGCTGGGTCGTGCTGATCCTCTACCACCGCGAGTTCCATTCCGTCGCGCTGAAGACGCTCGGCGACTGACGGGCACGGCCCGGGGCCGCCGGCAACGGACCCTGGTCCCCGCAGTGAGATACTTGCCTGAACGTCACTGGCGGAGAGCCCCATGGCAACCGATACCGGAAGATTCCCGCAGTTCATCGCCGCCGTGGCCGCCTTGCGGGGCGAGCGCGAGGCCGCTCGCGTGGATGCGTGGCAGCAGCGATTGTCGTGGAGCTACAACGACCTCGCGGCGCTGGCGGACGCACGTCCCGCCGGCCTTCCGATCGCCGTCCCCGAGCCGGCGCAACCGGGACACGTTCCCGGATACCGGCCCGAAGAACGCGCGGAGGCCAGCGCCACGCGCATCGCGGCCAGGGTGCGCCGGGGCGAGCAGCGCGCTGCCGACGTCGCGCAGCAGAGCCTGGACGCGGCGCATGCATGGCGGCACGCCAACCTCTTCACCGCGCTCGATGCCGATGATGTCCTGAGCCAGGCGGAACGCATCGATCGCGAGGCGGGGCGCGGCGTGGATCCGGGTCCTCTCGCGGGCGTGCCCTTCGCCGTGAAGGATCTGATGCCCGTGGCCGGATATGCGCTGACCGGCGGCACGCGCGGACGACCTGCGCGCATGGCGGACCGGGACGCGCCCGTGGTGGAACGGCTGCGCAGGGCGGGCGCCATCATCTTCGGTGTGACGAATCTGCACGAAGTCGCCTTCGGCGTGACGTCCGCGAATCCGCATTTCGGGACGGTCGTCAATCCGCGTCATCCGGAACGCATTCCCGGCGGGTCGAGCGGCGGGTCGGGGGGTGTCGTCGCCGCGGGCATCGCCCCGCTGGCCATCGGTACGGATACCGGCGGTTCCATCCGCATACCCGCCGCCTGCTGCGGCGTCGTGGGTTTCAAGCCGTCCTACGGGGTCGTGGACACGACGGACGTCCTTCCGCTCGCGTGGTCGCTCGATCACGTGGGCCCCTTGAGCGCGACGGTCGACGATGCCGCGCTGGCTTTCGAGGTGATGGCGCGCCTCGCGCCGGGCACCGCGAGCCATGCCTTCGACCGGCCGCCTTCGTTCGTGCTGCTGCGAGGCTTCGTCTCCGATGTTCTCGACGCGGACGTCGAGCGTTGCATGGGCGAGGTCGAAGCCGGATGGCACAGAGCCGGGGCGCGTGTGACGGCCGTCGCCGTGGACGCCCTGCGTCTCGCGACCGCCGCGCAGTTCGTCACGCTGGGATCCGAGGCGGCGGCCGCCAACGCCGATCTGCTGAGCGCCGCGCCCGGATCGCTGGGCGAGGACGTCCGGACGCGCCTCGAGATGGGACAGTGCTTTCTCGCGACGGACTATGTGCAGGCCCAGCGCATCCGCAGGGACGTGCGCGACGCGCTGATGCAGGCGCTCGGCGACGCGGACGTGCTCGTCACGCCGACGCTGCCTTGCGTTCCACCGCCGGCGGGCCAGAGTGTCGTGAGCGTGCGGGGACAGGCCATGCCCATCGCGGGGATGATGACCCGCCTCACTTCGCCGTTCAACATGACGGGACTGCCGGCGCTCTCCATTCCCTGCGGTTTCGACCCGCAAGGCTTGCCGATCAGCGTCCAGATCATCGGACGCCCGGGCGATGATGCGCGGGTTCTCGCCGCCGGCCGCTGGGTGGAGGCCCGCCTGACGCGGACTGCCTCCGCCGAGGAATAGTCCGCATGCGTTTCGACGATGAGGCGCGCAGGCGTCTCGAGGCGATCTATCTCACGGCCGACGTGACGGGGCACCGGCAACAGGTCCTGCGCAGACTGGCACCTGCTGCCGGTGAGCGCGTCCTGGATGTGGGGTGCGGGCCCGGTCTGCTGTCCATCGAACTGGCCCGGGCCGTGGGGTCCGGCGGCCTGGTGAGGGGCATTGATGCATCACCGGAGATGATCGAGGCCGCCACGCAGCGGTGTGCAGGGATGCCGCACGCTGCGTTCGAGGTCGCCGATGCGCAGAAACTTCCTTTCGGAGACGCGGAATTCGACGTCCTCGTCTGTACCCAGGTGCTCGAATACGTTCCCGACGTCGAACGGGCGCTGGCCGAGTTCCGCCGGGTGATGCGTCCCGGCGCGCGGCTCCTGCTCATGGACACCGACTGGGAATCCTGCGTCTGGCACTCGGGCGACGACGACAGGATGCGACGCATGATCGCGGCCTGGGACACCCATTGCCCGCACCCGCGGCTGCCTCGCGTGCTTGCCGGCTTGCTGAAGAAGTCCGGATTCGACGCCGTGTCCGCGGACGCATTGCCGCTCGTCAACGCGCCGGCGGCGGACGGCACCTATAGCGGCGCCATGATCTCCATGCTGTCCCGCTACGGCGTGCGCAAGGGAGAGATTCCCGAAGTGGAGGCGAGGGCCTGGGAAGCCGATCTCGTCGCCCGCAGCGACCGCGGCGAGTACTTCTTCAGTCTGAACCGCTTCGTGTTCGAGGCCCGGCGTCCCTGAAGCAGGCGGCCGTCGTCGGGCGCCGGCCGCCCCGTGCCGGACCTTCGCGGCACTGCCGCGGTGCAGGCGGATCGCGCGCGAATGCACGCCTGTTGCGGCATCCGCTCGGCGGCTGCAGGTCAAGTGTCGTATCCTTGCGGCTCGATTCATGCATGGGGCATCGCCGCACACCGTGATCATTTCCGTTCCGCAGGTCCGCGAGAAGCGAGCTCTCCGATGACAGCACCCAGAGTCTGGCTCGGCACCGATGGCATCGTGCACGTCGACTACAGCGCCGTGGGCGTTCTCACTCTCGGGGCCGTGAAGGCGGAGTTCGAATTCCGCCGGACCCTGGTTCCGGGCAGGCAACTGGTGATGGCCCGGCTTCCGGGCATCTGGCGGGTGGACGTGGAGGCGGCAACTTTCCTCGCGTCTCCGGAAGTCTCGCGGCACACGCTGGCCGAGGCCGGCGTGGTCCAGTCGAGTCTGGGTATCGCGGCCCTGCGCGTTTTCGAGCTCTACCATCCGCCTCCCTTTCCCTTCCGCATCTTCGGTTCCGAGGAAGACGCGCAGGAATGGCTGCTGGGCCTGGACATCGGCTCCGGCGGCGCAGGCGAAGAACACCCCACTCTCAGGACCTACTGGTGACCATTTCGTTTCGCGAACGGCTCCGCTCGGGCAAGACGCTGATCGGATCGCTGCTGCAGATTCCGCTGCCCGAGGCGGCGGAGATCTTCGTGACCGCCGGTTACGACTGGCTGTTCATCGACCTCGAACATTCGCCCATGGATGCGCGGGACGCGCTCAACATCCTGACGGCCGTGGATTCGCGCGTACCCTGCGTGGTGCGCGTGCCCTGGAACGACGAGGCCTCCCTGAAGAAGGTGCTCGACGCAGGTGCCACCGGAGTGATCGTGCCCCTCGTGAATACCGCCGAGGATGCCGCGTGCTGCCGTGGGCCGATGCAAGTATCCGCCCCAGGGTTTCCGCAGCGTGGGCATCACGCGCGCGCAACGCTTCGATCTCGAGTTCGACACGTACATGAAGAAGGCGAACGACGAGGTCGCCGTGATCGTGCAGATCGAACATGTGGAGGCGGTGCGCAACATCGACTCCATACTCGACGTGCCCGGCATCGACGGCGTGTTCGTGGGGCCCTTCGATCTGTCCGGCAGCATGGACAAGCCGGGACAGATCAACGACCCGGAGGTGCAGGCCGCCATCGCGCAGGTGGTGCGCGCCTGCGAGAAGCGCGACATCGCCCTGTGCGCCTACGCGCACACGCCGGCTCACGCCAGGAACTATCTCCAGCTCGGCTACCGCGTGATCGGCCTGTGCACGGATTTCATCCTGCTGGCACGCGCGGCGAAGGGGGCGTTGAAGGAAGTGGTCGGGACTATCGAAGGCTAGACCCCGGTCCCCAGTCCCGGGACCCGAGGACCCGGTCAGCTGCGGGCCCATCGCCGTGGTACTTGCGCTCTGCCGGCCGCGGAAGGCGGCCTGGTTTCCTGGGGACGAGGGTCCAGGGTCTCGGGTCCAGGATCCGAGCATTTCCCGCCGCTATCCCGTCTGCCTGATCGCGAGCACGGCCTGGTTGCGCAGTGTCCGCAGCATGCCCAGTTCGCGTTCGGGAATGACGATGTCGCCGGCGCGCTCGTTCTCCGCGTAGATGAGCGCCACGGGGCGGTCCTTCACCACCAGCGGGAACAGGGCGAAAGTCTGCGCCGTGGTGATCGACTTGAGCCACGCGGGCACGCGGTCGGCGATCTTGGGGTCCGCCACGTCGGTGAGGAGCAGGTCCACGCCCCGCGACAGCACGAGCTGCACGACATCCTTCTCTTCGGTGATGCGGAAGCGGAACTTCTGGGTGAGTTCATGCACGTCGGGGCCGAAGCCGAAGCGGCCCTGCATGCCGGCGCCGCGCGCATCCTTCGTCGCGAGCAGCACCCGCCGGAAGCCCACGCCGCGGTACATGGTCTCG
Source organism: Betaproteobacteria bacterium (assembly GCA_016713305.1). Lineage (NCBI taxonomy): Bacteria > Pseudomonadati > Pseudomonadota > Betaproteobacteria > Betaproteobacteria bacterium. Next base: position 293,843 of record JADJPK010000004.1, on the reverse strand, counting down.
AGGATCATGCGCAGCAGGTCGTTGAGCTTGTAGTCCCCCGACCAGGGAGTTGCTGATGTCCTGGATGCCGGCCGCGAGGATGTTCACCGCGTTCTCGGGCAGACCCGGCTGGCTCGCCCCCCGCAGCGTTCCGTCGATGCCTTGTTCGGGAAGTCCGTTCGGAATGGTGGTGGTGGGGCTGCGGACCGTGGGGTCGGCCGAGTCGTCCGGGTCGAGCGGCGCGCGCCCGCTCCAGCGCGCGATCTGTCCGCCCAGCGCCGTCTTGCCGAGATTGATGCTGAAGGTCGTGGCGTAATCGCGCAGGAGTTCCAGCGACTGGTCGAGGGCTTCGCCCACCTGCCTCTCGGACAGGCGCAATCCCTTGCCGTAGTACTCCGTGAGCCGCGTGATGTGATGAGCGCGTTCCTTGGGTGTGCCTTCCGCCACCGTGGCCGACAGACTGTCCGCGAGCGACGCCAGCACGCACGCGCGTTCGGCCGGCGTGCCCACGTGGTACACGGGGCCCGTGTCGAGCTGGCGCTGGCTTTGCACGATCTGCTCCGGAAAGCCCCATAGGCGCGCCACTTCCATGCCCAGCCGCTGGTACGAGATGCCCAGCACGCGCAGGGCGGCCTGCTCCTCGGTGACCTTGTCCAGCTTCTGCACCCGCCGGATCTCCTGCGCTTCCTCGGGAAAGTAGAAGAGCGCCAGCATGCGGCCGAGGTTGTGGAAGAGCGCGCAGATGAACGCCTCCTCGACGTTGCGCACCCCCGCGGCGGTACCCAGCTGCTTGGCCATCAGCGCAGACAGCATCGCCCGCACGAATTCCTCCCGCAGCGATTCCGCCTGGGTGCGGCTCTGCATGTTCTCGAACAGCAGCAGCGCGACGGCCAGGTTTCTCACCGATTCGAAGCCGAGGATCATGACGGCGCGGGAGACCGTGCTCACCGGCCCGCCATGGTGGCGGAACAATGCGGAATTCACCACGCGCAGGATCTTGTTGGTGAGCGCCACGTCCTTCAGCACCGCACTCGAGAGCATCGCGTTGTTCTCGGTTTCGGCGCCGCCGGCGATGCGGTTCACCGCGCTGATCGATCCGGACAGTGCCGGAAAGTCGCTCTTGAGCCGCATGCGGCGCAGCAGGAACTCGAGCGTGCTGCGCTGCCCGTTGACCGGCTCCGGATCGTCACTGCTCCCGGGTGCGGCCATGGATGCTTCCAGCGCACGGCGGAATTCGTGCATGTTGCGCCAGCGATCCTCCGGATCCCGCGCGAGCGACTTGTGGACGACGTTGACCAGCCGTTCCGGCAGATTGAGCTCCGCCGGCAGCCGCAGGTCCTCGTGCGCCAGGCGGTACATGACCCGGAACACGTCGCGTTCCGTGACGGCGCGCGCGCCCGTCAGCAGTTCGAAGAGAACCAGCCCGGCCGCGAAGATGTCGTTCGAGGGCCGGATGTGGCGGTCCTGGATGTACTCGGGCGCCATGTAGGCCGGCGTGCCCGCCAGTCCCCGGGTGTCGTCGTCGCCCTCCCGCGCGGCGAGCTGCACGGCCACCCCGAAATCCATCAGGCGGGGCTCGCCGTCCACGGCCAGCAGGATGTTGGTGGGCTTCACGTCGCGGTGCACCAGCCCGCGGTCATGGGCGTGGGCCAGCGCATCCAGGATGGGCAGCATGAGTCCGACGGCTTCCTCGGGCGGCGTGGGGCCGCGCTGAATGCGCTCCGCCAGGGTGCCGCCGGGGACATACTCGAAGACCAGGTGGGGCTGGCCCGCCGATTCGCCGGCCTCGTATACCGGAACGATGTTGGCATGCCGCAGGCCGCTCATGGCGCGCGCCTCCGCCAGCAGCTGGCGCGCTTCCTCCTGACTGCTCACCCGCAGCGTCTTGAGCGCAACCTCGCGCTGCAGGTGCGGGTCGAACCCCAGGTAGACGACGCTCTGCGCTCCGCGCCCGAGCGTTCTCCTGATTTCGAACCGACCGATCGACTCCATGCCTGCTCCGGATTTCTGCCAGGGTGACACCCGGCCTCATGCACTGGCGCCGGCCGGCTCTTCCCCGCATGCGGAGGGAGCGGCCGTCGTTCTGCACTTATCGGCACGGACCGGAGGAGCTTTCGGGTGGGTTGGGAAACAGCGGTGCGGGCACAGGGGCAGGCGGCGTCACTTCGGCGACCGCCTGCGACGGTCGGACCTACTCCAGGATCAGTTCGGTGGACCCGATGCCCTCCACCGTGAAGCGGAAGCGGTCGCCCGGCTCCGGGAACCGTGTCGTGACCAGGCTTCCGGTGGAAACGATCTCTCCGGCGCGCAGCGTCTCGCCCCGGGCGCTCAGGTGGTTGGCCAGCCACACGACCGGTGCGAAGGGATGTCCCAGCACCGCGCTGCCCTCGCCCTGGTCGATCGCCTCGCCGTTACGCTCCACCGTGCCGCGCACCTTGGCCAGATCGGGCCAGGACTCGCGGAACTCGCCCAGCACGATGCCTTCGTTCCAGGCGTTGTCCGCGACGAGCGAGAGGACGTCGAGGGGGTAGGGGGAGTTGCGGTCGTCGATGACTTCGAAGGCCGGCGCCACGGCGCTCACGGCCTGGGCGATGTCGTCCATGGTGTACGGGGCAGATCTCGGCGGCAGATCGCGGCCGATCCGCACGCAGATCTCGAACTCCAGGCCCAGGTGGACGATGTCGGACAGCCGGCGGACGATGCCGCTCGTCTGGCGGCGGCTCGCCAGCACCACGCCCCCCACGGGATGTTCGATGCTGCACATCTGCTGCATGCGCGGGGACGTGAGGCCGATCTTGTAACCGACGCGGGGCCCGTGGAGGGGCACCAGACGGCGGACGAGTTCTGCCTGGATCGCGTACGCGTCCTCCAGGTTCTCGGCCCCCCAGTTGCGGGCGAAGGGAACGAGATTGCGTTTGTGCAGGTGATCCTCGAGCAGCGCCTCGCCGGCCTGCTGCGCTTTGACGGCCATGTGTCTCCTCCGCGGTCCTGGGTCGCTATCATCGCCGGGTCCGGCAGGAGCCGGCCCTCGGCGCGCAACGCCCGCATGGACAGCACCGGACGAAGCAGCGGGGAATCATAGCGGGATCGGCATGACGCAACGGGCGGTGGACGCCGGAATCGACTGGGTGGACGGACAGCCGTACTCGCGCGAGTATGGCGACGTGTATTTCTCCCGTGGCAGCGGGCTGGACGAGACCCGCCATGTCTTCCTGCAAGGCAACCGTCTCGAGGACCGTTTCCGCACCCTGTCATCCGGCGCATCGTTCACGATCGGCGAGACGGGCTTCGGCACGGGACTCAACTTCCTCTGTGCCTGGGAACTCTTCGCACGCACCGCGCCCGCGGGCGCAAGGCTGCATTTCGTGAGCACCGAGCTTCATCCCCTCTCGAACGCCGACCTGGCACGCGGCCTCGCACTGTGGCCGGCGCTCGCGCCCCAGGCCCGCATGTTCCTCGATGCCTGCGAGGCGCTGCCGCCGGCCACCCACCGGTTCCTGTTCGAAGACGGCCGCGTGACGCTCACGCTGCTGGTGGGCGATGCGCGGCAGACGTTGCCGGAGCTCGATGCGCGGGTGGACGCATGGTTTCTCGACGGCTTTGCACCCGCCAGGAATCCGCAGCTGTGGTGCGATGCCGTGCTGAGCCAGATCTCGCGCCTGTCGAACCCCGGGGCCACGGCCGCCACCTACACCGTCGCAGGGGCGGTCCGGCGCGCGCTGCAGGCGGCAGGATTCAGCGTGGAGAAGACGCCGGGCTTCGGAACCAAGCGGGAGATGCTGCGGGCCCGCTGCGAGCGGCCGGTGCATTCACCGGCCTCGGCGCCGTGGCACAGACGACCACCCGCTTCCGGCGGGGGCCACCGCGCCGTCGTCATAGGGGGTGGCCTGGCGGGCACGTCCGCAGCGGCGAGCCTTGCCCGGCGCGGCATGGACGTGACCTTGCTGGAACGCTCGGCGGCGCTGGCGAGCGGCGCATCGGGCAATGCGCAGGGCATCCTGTACATCAAGCCCTCTCCCCACGCCACCGCTCTGACCGGCCTGAGCCTCTCCGGCCTCGGTCTTTCGTTGCGCTGGCTGCGCGCCTTGCTGCCCCAGGACGGTCTCGCGTGGTCGCGCTGCGGGGTGCTGACCCTGGCGAACGACGACGACGAAGCCGGGCGGCAACGCGCGCTCGCCGGGCTCGGATGGCCCGCCGCCTTCGGTACGCTGCTGGACAGGGTCGAGGCCTCGGAACGCGCCGGTCTGCCGCTTGCCTCGGGCGGCTTCTTCTATCCTTCGTCGGGGTGGGCGCATCCGCCCGCGCTCTGCCGTGCCTTCGCGTCGCATTCGCGCATCTCCGTGCGCACGGGTTGCCAGGTCAGGATCTGGTCCGCAACGAAGACGGGACCTGGATCGTCGCATTCGACGACGGAGGCAGCCTCGCGGGCGACGTCGTGGTGGTCGCCAACGGCCTCGACGCGGCATGTCTCGCCCGCACCGCGTGGTTCCCGCTGAAGCCCATCCGGGGCCAGATCGCCTCCGTCCCTGCGACCGCCGCCTCCGCGGCGCTGCGCACCGTCCTGTGCGGGGAGAGCTATGCGGCGCCGGCCCGCGACGGGTTCCACTGCATCGGCGCGACGTTCGGCATCGGAGAGGCGTCGACGCAGGTGCGCGCCGGGGAGACGGCCGAAAACCTCGCGATGCTGCGCTCGCTCGCTCCGGCCCTGCACGATGCCCTGGGGGCGGCCTCGCTGGATCCCGCGGCGGTTGCCGCACGTGCAGGCGTGCGTTGCGTGACGCCCGACTACTTGCCGATCTCCGGTCCCATCGTCGACGAGGCGCGGTTTCGCACAGCTTTCGCGGCGCTGAGGAGCGACGCGAAGTACCGCTTCGACGGCGACGCTCCCTGGCTTCCCGGACTCTACGCGACGACCGGGCACGGCTCGCGGGGACTGGTCACGGCGCCCGTCTGTGCCGAACTCGTCGCCTCCCTGGTCGCGGGTGAGCCGCTGCCGCTGCCGCGATCTGTCGTCCAGGCGCTTGCGCCCGCACGGTTTCTCGTCCGGTCCATGGTGCGCCATCGCGCGGACCCGGGGGAGGCCCGCGTTGACCCGCAGCCCTCAGGGCCGGGCTGATGCGAAGCCCTGGTGGCACAGTGTCCCGTGGAGGGAGGACGCGGGGAGCACGGGCCGCCGTTTGCCGGTGCCGGGGAAGGTCGGATCGAGGTGTCGCGACCGCACAAGGTGATCGGACCGTCCCGCCCTGGGAGCCGGGATCTCCGCACGACGGTCACATGCCTGTCCGAAACTCGGTTCTTTGCAACGTACGCATGGAGGCAAGGCATGACGAACAATCCGGTCGGCTGGTTCGAGATCTACGTGCAGGACATGGGCAGGGCGCGCAAGTTCTACGAGTCGGTGTTCGGCACCGGTCTGCAGAAGCTGGAGGGAACGGATCTGGACATGTGGGCCTTCCCCATGCAGCCCGAAGGCAAGGGCGCGGCCGGCGCGCTGGTGCTCATGCCCGGTGTGTCCTCGGGAGGCGGAGGCACCCTCGTCTACTTCACCTGCGCCGACTGTGCGGAACAGGCGCGGCTTGCCGCCTCGGCCGGGGGGCGCGTCGACCGCGACAAGTTCTCCATCGGTCCCTACGGCTTCATTTCGCTGGTCGTGGACACCGAGGGCAACATGATCGGGCTGCACTCCATGCAATGACCCCGCCTCAGGCGGCAGCGCGGCCGCGTTCCATGTCGCCGCGCAGCTGCCTGGCGTAGTCCCGGAAGTCCACCTCCAGGGTGTAGCGGGGCGAATCCAGGTAGCGGCGCGCGAGCGCTTCGCGGTTGCGGACGATTTCGCGCTGCATCGTCTCGCGGCCCGGAAGCGCCATGGTCCCCGCGATCGCGCCCGCGATCCAGCGGCCCTGGATCTCCACCAGCGGAATCGTGGGGCCGATCGGCTGCACCAGCCCGGCGAAGTACAGGCCGGGCCGGTCCGGCGGCAGCATGCGGCGGTACAGCGATGCCTCGCCATCCCTGACCTCGAAGATCGTCCGGTCGATGAATGGAAAGGTCGTGCGGTAGCCGGTCGCGTACACGATCGCGTCGAACGGTTCCACGCTGCCGTCCTCGAAGCGCACGCGGTCACCCTCGAGCGCGCTCACGTTGCGCTTCATCCGGATCCAGCCATGCCCGAGATAGGGCAGCAGATCCTGGCTGACGGTCGCGTGTTCGCGCCAGATGGGGTGAGCGGGACGCGGGACGCCGAAGCGCTCCTGGTTGCCCACGGTGAGGCGCATGAGCCGCGAGATGATCGTGCGGGTGACCACCGTGGGGAGCCGCAGCTTGCGCCCGAGGAAGGCCGACCAGCGGTCGGTGGGAATGCCCATGATGTACTTGGGCACGATCCACGCGCCTCGCCGGGTGGACAACGCGACGCTGCGGGCGCTCCGGCACAGGTCCACGACGATGTCCACGGCGGAATTGCCGATGCCCACCACCAGCACGTCCTTGCCTTCGAACGGCTCCGGCCGGCGGTAGTGGTGCGCGTGCATCTGCACGCCGTCGAACCTGCCGGGAAACTCCGGCATGCGTGGATCCCACAGATGACCGTTCGCGACCACGACGTTCCGGTACTCCCGCGTCTCGCCGGTGGTGAGCGTCACGTTCCAGCCCCCGGCGGCGGATGGCGCGAGCCGGGTCACGCCCGTGCGGAACGTCACGTGCCGGAGCACACCGAATCGCCCGGCATACGCTTCCAGATACTCCAGCACCTGTCCGTGGGACAGGTAGTCGGGCAGATGCTCCGGTATGGGGAAATCGGAATAGCCGAGATTGCGGCGGCTCGAATCGATGTGCAGGCTGCGGTAGGCCGACGACAGGCCGTTGTCGTTCTCGTAGCGCCACATGCCGCCGATCGCGGAACCCAGCTCGAAGCAGTCGAAACTCACGCCTCGCTCAAGCAATGCCTTGGCGGTCGTCACGCCGGAGGAGCCGGCACCCACGATGCAGACGGTAGGGGTCACGTGATCGCGCATTCCATGAGTACGAGTGGATGTTGTGCCGCGCATCCGGAGGGCCGCGCGCCGGCCGCGGGATGATACGTGCTGCCGCCGGTGCCGTTCTGGCGTTGCGCGGAAATCGGCGATACTTTCCCCATGATGGCCCACAGGCGCGAAGTTGCACGGTTGCCGTTGTCGCAAGGGCGCGACAGGCGGTTCGTACCCATCCCTTTCCTCTCGCGACCGGCGCGTGCACCGCTGCGTCCGGAGGGCTGCCGGCCACGCGCGGAATGAAAGCCGACTTCATCGTCATCGGCGCCGGCATCGCGGGCGCCTCCACGGGTTACTTCCTCTCGCGGCATGCGAGCGTGCTGGTGCTGGAGCGCGAATCCCAGCCCGGCTACCACACCACCGGCCGGTCCGCTGCCCTGTTTGCCGAAAGCTACGGCACGGACCAGGTGCGTGCGCTCACGCTGGCAAGCCGCGCCTTCTTCGACGAACCGCCCCCGGGGTTCACGGATCACCGGGTGCTTTCGCCGCGCGGGGCGATGTTCGTCGCGCCGGCGGGGCAACTGGCCCAACTCGACACGCTGCACGGAATGCTCCTTCGCCAGAGCGACGCGATGGTCCGCATGGACGCCGCGGAGGCGCTCGCGCGCGTGCCCGTGCTCGAGCGCTCCTGGATCGCCGGTGCCGTGCTCGATCCGCTCGCCGCGGACATGGACGTCCACAGCCTGCACCAGGGATTTCTCCGGGGCATTCGTGCCCACGGTGGCACGGTCGTCTGCAATGCGGAGGCAGAAAGGCTCGATCGAAGCGCCGGCACGTGGCGGGTTCATGCCGGTGGCGACGTGCACGAGGCCGCGGTGGTCGTGAACGCCGCGGGGGCCTGGTGCGATGTGGTCGCCGAGATGGCGGGCGCCTCGCCGCTGGGCCTGCAGCCGAAGCGCCGCACGGCCTTCACGTTCGCCGCGCCCGAGGGCTGCGACATCGCCGCGTGGCCCACCGTGATCGGCGTGGACGAGTCCTTCTACTTCAAGCCGGAGGCGGGCCAGCTTTTAGGTTCGCCGGCCAACGCGGATGCGGTGGCGCCGCAGGACGTCCAGCCGGAAGAGGAAGATGTCGCGCTGGGCATCTGGCGCATCGAACAGGCCACGACGCTGCGCATCCGACGGCCGAACCACCGCTGGGCGGGGCTGCGGTCGTTCGTGGCCGACGGCGATCTCGTGGGCGGGTTCGATCCCGCCCTCGACGGCTTCTTCTGGTGCGCGGCGCAGGGCGGATACGGTATCCAGACGAGCGCAGCCATGGGCGAAACCTGTGCCGCGCTCGCCCGCGGGGAGTCCGTGCCGGAACGCGTGCGCCGTTTCGGCGTGACCGAGGCGATGCTGTCTCCCGCGCGGCTCGCGGCGGGAACGGGCGCAAAGGCCTGAGCGTCGTGGGCGCCGTGTTCCGTCCCGGAAGATTCGCCGCGATCGCGCTCCTCCTGCTCGCCGCCGCAGCGCAGGCGCACGCAGCCAGGCCCGAGGACTGCCGGACCATTCCCGACGACGGCGCACGGCTCAAGTGCTACGACCGGGCCGTCGATGCGCCATTGCGTCGCGACGAGCCGGAGACGGCCGCGGAAACGCCGCCCCGGCTTTCGCTGCTGTCCGAGATCTGGGACATCAGCAGCGACGAGACGCGGCGCGTGCTGCACATCCGTTCCCACCGGGTGAACTACTTCCTGCCGATCCGCCACTCGGATGCGCCCGACAGCACGCCCATGTCCCCGACCATGGGAACGTCCGCGGTGGACCGGGTCTCGCCCAGCGAGGCGAAGTTCCAGATCTCCATCAAGACGCGCATTCTCCAGGGGCTGATGAACGACCGGCTGGACATCTGGGCCGGGTACTCCCAGCAGGCCCACTGGCAGGTGTACTCCGATTCGAGCCCGTTCCGCGAGGTGAACTTCGAGCCCGAGGTGATGGCTCTGTGGCGCACGGGACGGGATCTGCCCGGCGGGCTCACCTGGCGTTTCGTCAACTTCGGCCTGGTGCATCACTCCAACGGACGGGGTGGCGCGCAGTCCCGCAGCTGGAACCGCGTGTATGCCCAGTTCGGCCTCGAATACGGCGACGATCTCGCGCTCACGGTCAAGCCCTGGTGGCGGGTTCCCGAGCCGCGCGGCACGGACAACAACCCGGACATGCAGGACTACTGGGGGCGCATCGACGTCACGGGCCTGGCGCGTCTGGGCGAGCACGGACTCGAGCTGACCCTGCGCAACAATCTTCGCCTGGACCGCAACCGCGGCGCCTTCCAGGGCAGCTGGTACTTCCCGCTGTATCGCGGCCTCAAGGGCTATTTCCAGCTCTTCACCGGTTACGGCGAATCGCTGATCGACTACAACCACGTCCAGACGACACTGGGTCTGGGCGTGGCGGTCGTCGACTGGATGTAACGGATCGTGATCGACATGCGGGCTGCAGGTGCTGTCGCCTGCGTGTGCCTGGCGGCCGCACTCTGCGGCGCGGTCCATGCGCAGGACGTCACCGCGGTGCAGTCGTGCACGGACATCGACGACGACACGGCGCGATTGCATTGCTACGACCGGGCCGCCGGACGGCAAGCACGCGCAGAACGCCGCGATGCTCCGGCGCGGGAGGGCACCGCCTCCGGTGCCGCCCGCGCCGAGCGGGACGCAACCGTGCTCGACAGGCTGTGGCATCTCGGCAGCGACGAGGTTCTGGGCCTGCACGTGCATGAAGCGAACTTCCTGCTGCCGGCCAGGTGGACGAGCGCCGTGAACGAGCGGCCCGCCTCTCCGGAACTGGGATCGTTTTCCCAGGGATCGCTGGAGAACGCCGAAGCGAAGTACCGCTTCTCCGTGAAGAGCCGGCTCTGGCACGGGCTAGCAGACGGGCGGCTGGATGTGTGGGTCGCCTATTCGCAGCAGGCCCAATGGCAGCTCTACCGGGCATCGGGGCCGTTCCGGGCCATCGATCACCAGCCCGAGATCATGGCCCTGTGGCGCAGCGACACGCAGTTTCTCGGCAACCGGCTCCGGTACGTGAACCTGGGCGTGAGCCACCACTCGAACGGCCGCGGCGGCGTGGAGTCGCGCAGCTGGAACCGGTTGTATGCGCAGTTCGGTTTCACGCGCGGCGACGATCTGGCCCTGCAGATCCGGCCCTGGATCCGGCTCGCCGAACTCGAGCGCCGCGACGGCAACCCCGACATCGTCGACCACTACGGCGCAGGCGACGCCACGCTGTACGTGTCCGCCGGGCGTCACGCGTTCGAGTTCATGGCCAGAGCACGGCCGAACCTCGGCAACCCGCGCGGGGCATTCCAGGCCGACTGGTCCTATCCGCTGTATCGCGGGATCCGCGCCTACGTGCAGCTCTTTCACGGCTACGGCGAATCGCTGATCGACTACAACCACCGGCAGACTGCCGTAGGCGCGGGACTGGCGCTGATCGGCTGGGACTGACGGTCTCCCGCGGTGTCTGGCCCCTGGCCCTCCCGTTTGGCATACTGCTTCGAGAGATCCGCTCACTCCCATCATGCCGCTACCGCCCGACCGCGTACCGGTGCCCGCCGTGCCTCTGTGGCTGGGCGCAGGTGGATTGGTTCCCTTCGTTCTGCTGGCCGGCGCCCTGTGGGTCGTTCCCGCGGAGTTCCATCCGGTCATCCACGACTGGCTTCGCACCTACGCGGCCGTGATCCTCTCGTTCATCGGCGCCATCCATTGGGGTATCGCGATGACCCACCGGGACATGGCCGATGCCGATCGCTCCGTGGTCATGGGCTGGAGCATCGTGCCGGCGCTCGTGGCGTGGGTCGGCCTGCTCATGCAGCTTCGCGCCGGCATCGTGCTCACGGCTGCCATGTTCGTGGTGCACTATTCGATGGACCGGCAGCTTGCCAGCCGCTTTCCGCTGCCCGGCTGGTATCTGCCGCTGCGGCGCGGGCTCACCGTGGTCGTGGTGGCGTGCATGGCAGTGGCGGCGATGAGATAGGCGCAGGCATGGACAAGAAGGCACTGAAGCGGATCGCGCGGTTCATCGCGCCGTACCGCGTGGACGACGGACGGGGCTTCCGGTTGCGGCAGGTCGATCCGGGCGATACGGGAGCACTGGGCGACGAGTCGCGCGACGAAGCGAAGGCCTGGCTGCAGTCGACCGTCGCATGGCTGGCAGAGGAACAGGAGAAGCTGTACGCGCAGGACACCTGGGCCGTGCTGCTCGTGTTCCAGGCCATGGACGCTGCGGGCAAGGACAGCACCATCGAGCACGTGATGTCGGGCGTCAATCCGCAGGGTTGCCACGTCACGTCCTTCAAGGCGCCGACGAGCACCGAACTGGATCACGACTACCTGTGGCGCTGCAACGCCGCGCTGCCGGAACGCGGTCGCATCGGCATCTTCAACCGGTCGCACTACGAGGAAGTGCTGGCCGTGCGCGTGCATCCCGAGTATCTGGCCAGGCAGAAGCTGCCCCGGCGTCCCGACGGCAAGCGGTTCTGGAAGGAGCGCTGCGAGGACATCGCCGCCTGGGAGCGCCACCTCACCCGGAACGGTGTCGCGATCCGCAAGTTCTTTCTCCACGTCTCGAAGGAGGAGCAGGCCAGGCGCTTTCTCGAACGCATCGACGACCCTGACAAGAACTGGAAGTTCGCCGCGCAGGATGTCGCGGAGCGCGACCACTGGGACGCCTACATGGACGCCTTCGAGAGCGCCATCCGCGCGACGGCGACACCCGACGCCCCCTGGTTCGTCGTGCCGGCCGACAACAAGTGGTACACGCGAGCCGTCGTGGCCGCCGCCGTGGTGGAACTCATGGAAAGCCTCGGGCTCGCGTATCCCCGGCTCGACGAACGGCAACGTGCGGAACTGCAGGCGATGAAGCGCAAACTCCTGCCAGCCCAAGACCTGGCCAGAACGAAGTGACCGAATCGAACCAGAAGCACCGCAAGTTCCTGCGGCTCATCACCCAGTGCGATGGCTTCGACGCCATCCCCATGGCGGTGGTGCACCCCTGCGACGAGAATTCCATCGAGGGCATGGCGGCCGCGGCGCGCATGAAGCTCATCGACCCGATACTCGTCGGGCCGCAGGCGCGCATCCATGCCGCTGCGGCGAAGGCCGGAGTGGAGATCGGCGCATGGCCGATCGTCGATGCGCCTCACAGCCACGCGTCCGCCGCCAGGGCGGTCGAACTGGTGCGGGAAGGCCGAGCGGAAGCGCTCGTGAAAGGCAGCCTGCACACGGACGAACTGATGTGCGCGGTCGTGGACCGCGACACCGGCCTGCGGTCCGCGCGGCGGATCAGCCACTGCTTCCTGATGGACGTGCCCTCGCACCCCGATGCGCTGCTCATCTCCGACGCTGCCGTGAACATTGCGCCGTCACTGGAGGAAAAGGTCGACATCGTGCAGAACGCGATCGATCTGGCGCGCGTGCTCGGATTCGACGAAGTCCGCGTGGCCATCCTCTCCGCCATGGAAACGGTGAATCCCAAGGTGCCCTCCACCGTGGAAGCGGCGGCGCTGTGCAAGATGGCCGATCGCGGGCAGATCACCGGCGGAGTCCTGGACGGGCCCCTGGCGCTGGACAATGCGATCAGCCTCGCGGCGGCGGAGATCAAGCACATCCGTTCCGAGGTCGCGGGGCGTGCGAACGTGCTCATCGTTCCCGATCTCGAAGCGGGCAACATGCTGGCGAAGAGCCTGTCGTACATGGCCGAGGCGGACTCCGCGGGTATCGTCCTCGGTGCGCGCGTACCGGTGGTCCTCACGAGCCGTGCAGATCCGGTGATCTCGCGTCTCGCCTCCTGCGCCATCGCTGCGCTCATTGCGCAGGCGCGTCGCGAAGGCAAGGGCAAGTCGGTGCCATGAGCGCGTTCGGCGAGCGGAGTCCCCCCAGCCTGTCTGCAGCGGATTTCCTCTCCTTCGAGGAGAAGGACGGGATGAGGATGGGGTGCCTCGGGACCGGGGACCAGGAGTCCCCCCCAGCCTGTCTGCAGCAGGTCCCTTCTCCTTCAAGGAGAAGGACAGGATGAGGATGGGATGCCTCGGGTCCACGGATCAGCGTCTCGGGACTGGTCCGTCGCGCGTCGCCTGACACGGAAATGTCCTCCCTCCTCGTCCTGAACGCGGGCTCCTCCAGTCTCAAGTTCTCGCTCTACGGCGTGGAGGGCGCGGCCGTTCGTCTCGTCCGGCATGGCCAGGTCGAGAATCTGCTCGGCAATTCACGGCTTGTGATCGACGATGCGGACGCCGGCACGCACGTCACGCAGGAATTCGGCGAAGCGCTGGGCCACCATCGCGCCACCGCGCTCCTGCTGCAGCGCTTCGCGGAAGACCCATCGATCGAGCTGCTCGCGGTGGGGCACCGTGTCGTCCACGGCGGTACGCGATATGCAGCGCCGGTCCGCGTGGACGACGAGGTTGTCGCCGCACTCGAAGCGCTGGTGCCGCTCGCGCCGTTGCATCAGCCACACAACGTCGCGCCCATCCGCGCCATCTCCGCGTTGGCGCCCGCACTCCCACAGGTTGCCTGTTTCGACACGGCGTTCCATCGCACCCAGCCGGAACTGGCGCAGATGTATGCCCTGCCCGCGGCCATACGGGCGAAGGGCGTGCGCCGCTATGGCTTTCACGGCCTGTCGTACGAGTTCATCGCCGGGCGGTTGAAGGAACTCGATGCAGGCGCCGCCGGAGGCCGGACGGTCGTGCTGCATCTGGGCAACGGCGCCAGCATGTGCGCGCTGCAGGCGGGGCGCAGCATCGCCACCACCATGGGTTTCACGGCGCTCGAGGGTCTGCCCATGGGCACGCGCAGCGGCAGCGTCGATCCGGGTGCCGTGATGTATCTGCTGGACCAGTGCGGCATGGACGTTCGCGCCGTGGAGCATCTCCTTTACCACGAGTCCGGTCTGAAGGGCGTGTCGGAACTCTCCTCGGACATGCGGTCGCTGGAGGCGAGCGGCGATCCGCGCGCCGCGCTCGCCATCGAGCTTCTGTGCTACCGCATCGGCCGGGAACTCGGATCGCTGGCTGCTGCGGTCGGCGGCCTGGATGCGCTGGTGTTCACGGCAGGCATCGGCGAGAACAGCGTTCGCGTGCGCAGCCGGGTGGGAAGCCTCGCGGCCTGGCTGGGGCTCGCCGTGAACGAGGAGGCCAATCGCCGCCACGGGCCGCTCATCAGCGCAGCGCACAGCCGGGTGCGCGCATGGGTCATTCCGACCGACGAGGAGCTGATGATCGCGCAGCACACGCTTGTGGAGATCGGCATTTGAACCGCGCTCTCGCCTTGAGGGGCCCGGCACTCTGGTTCAAGGCGGATCCCTTCACGGTTCCACCCGAAGATGCGCTCGGTTACGACAGTGACGCCATGCTGGTCATGGAGGAAGGCCGCATCAGCGCCTTCGGCCCGGCGGCGCATGTGTCGCGGACGCTGCCGCCGGACACGCCCGTGGAACGTCATGCGGATGGGCTGATGGTCCCGGGCTTCATCGACTGTCACGTGCACTTCGCGCAGCTGGGCATCATCGGCGCGAGCGGTCATCCGCTCCTCGAATGGTTGCAGCGCTTCACGTTCCCGGAGGAGCGGCGGTTCGCCGACGACGGGTACGCGCGGGAAGTGGCACGTCTTTTCCTGCAGGAGATCGCGCGCAACGGCACGACCACCGCGGTGGTCTACGGCACCGTCCACGCGTCGGCGGTGGAGGTGCTGTTCCAGGAGGCCGAGCAGTCCGGCCTGCGCATCATCGCCGGCAAGACGCTCATGGATCGCCATGCACCCGAAGGGCTGCAGGACACGGTCAGTTCCGGATACGAGGATTCGCGCCGGCTCATCGAGCGCTGGCATGGCAGGGGGCGGCTCGGCTATGCGGTCACGCCGCGGTTCGTGGTCACCAGTTCGCGCGAGCAACTCGAATCCGCTGCCGAGCTCTATCGCGCCCATCCGGGCGTATGGGTCCAGTCGCACATCGCGGAGAATCTCGATGAAGTGCGCTGGGTGTGCGATCTATACCCCGAGTGCCTCGACTACACGGACGTCCTCGATCGCGCGGGGTTGCTGGGGCCGCGTGTGATCCTCGGACACGGCATCCACCTGCGGGGCCGGGAGCGCGACCGCCTCGCCGCCAGCGGCGCGGCCCTCGCGCACTGTCCCACCTCCAACCTCTTCCTGGGCAGCGGGCTGTTCGATCTTCGCGCCGCCAAGCGGCGGTCCGATCCCATCCCCGTGGGACTCGCCACCGACGTGGGCGCGGGCACGACGCTGTCGATGCTGCGGACCATGGGGGCAGCGTATGAAGTGTCGCAATTGCGCGGCGAGCCGATCACCCCATCGCAGGCACTGTGGCTCGCCACCGGCGGCGCGGCGCAGGCACTGGGCCTGGAATCGGACACGGGCAATCTGACACCGGGCCTGGATGCAGATGTCGTGATCCTCGATCCAGCGGCCGTTCCGCTCGTTCAGTGGCTCGCGAGCAGAGCGGAGAGTGCCGAGCGCTGGCTCGGCACGGTGCAGACCCTGGGTGACGATCGCACCATCGCAGCGGTCTTCTCCGGCGGCCGGCGTTGCACCCCGGGCGATTTGGGACGATCATCGTCCGCCTGGATCGCGCCTTCGTCCCGCTGACCGACCGGCGCCTCCTGCCCGACCACAGGACGGGTGTCACCCACCTCCCGTGACCCCCCTCCCGATGCCTTGACCGGATCTTTCTCGTCCGGATTCCGGCCCTGGACGGCGGCCGCACGCGCCGCCACTCATCGGAAAGCCCGGGGAAGTTCCCATCGATGCACGCGGATCTCGATCGGACCTTCCCTCGCTTCCGGCCGCATTCACCAACGTCCGGAGGAGGACCCGTGGAGTTCATTCGAGACATCGCCTTGCCGCTCGACATGGGCGGCCGCTTTGCGCTCGTCCTCATCGCGGGAATCGTGTTCGCGGAAATTGCGCAGCGTCATCTGTCGCTTCCGCGCATCGTCGGCTATCTGATCGGCGGGTCGCTGTTCGGTCCTTCCGTGCTGGGGGTGATCCATCCCGACGAGATGGCGCCGCTGAATCTCGTCGTGGAGATGGTCGTGGGTCTCATGGCCTTCGAACTGGGCAGCCGGGTCGATCTCGGCTGGCTCCGCAACAACCGCTGGCTGCTTGCGACGGGCGTGCTGGAGGCGGCGGCCACGTTCGTGGCCGTCCTCGCGGCGCTGCGTCTGTTCGGAGTGGGGCGGGACACGGCGCTGCTGGTCAGTGCGATCTCCATCGCCACGTCGCCGACCATCGTCGTGCGGATCGTCCACGAACTCGACGCGCGCGGGCAGGTGACCGAACGGCTGCTCCTGCTCGCCGCGCTGAACGGCATCTTCGCCATCGTCGCGTTCAAGGCTCTGGTGGCCTTCGTCGAACTCGACCGTGGACCCGCGCCGCTGTCGGCGATGCTGCAGCCGGTCTACCTGCTGAGCGGATCCTTCCTGCTGGGCCTCGTGTCCGCGGCCGTGCTGCGATTCGTCTTCCGCCTGTTCTCGCCGCAGGGCGGAGATGCGTTCGTTCTGGCCCTGTCCACGGTGCTGCTGAGCGGCACCGTCGCCTATCAGTTCCAGCTGTTCGCACCTCTTGCGCTTCTGCTGGGCGGTCTTCTGCTGCGCAGGAAGGGCGCGCGGATGACGTTCTTCCCACCGCATTTCGGCACGGCGGGTGCGGTCCTGGTCCTGCTGTTGTTCGTGCTGACGGGTATCGGCCTCGATCTGGCGATGGCGTTCGCGGGTGGCGCCGCCGCGCTCGCCGCCGTCGTCGCCCGTCTCCTGGCGAAGTCCCTGGTCACCGGCGCGCTCGCCGTGCCGAGTGGTCTGTCGATGCGCAAGGGCTTCATGCTGGGGGTCGCCCTTGCGCCCATGTCGAGCCTGGCCCTGGCCCTGGCGCGGTATCCCCGGCTCGAACGGCTCGCCGAGGGCGCAGAGGTGCAGGCGCTGGTGACAGGCTGCGTGGTGATCCTGGAACTGGCGGGTCCGGTGCTGTGCGCGCTGGCCATCAGACGTGCGGGCGAGGAGCGCGCACCGATCGGCGGAGAGAATCGCAATGCTCGAACCGTTCAAGGCTTCTGAGCCCCTCACGCTGGGTGTGGAGCTGGAACTGCAGCTCCTGTCGCGAGTCGACTACGACCTCTCGCCTGGCGCGGAAGACATTCTCGCGGTCCTCGGCCGCACCACCCATCCGGGCGAGATCAAGCCCGAGCTCACGCAGAGCATGATCGAGATCAGCACCGGCATCCACACGCGGCACGACGCCCTTCTGGCCGAACTCGGGTCCATCAGGACCGCGCTGTCCGATGCGGCGCGCAAGCTCAACATCGCGGTGAGCGGAGGCGGCACCCATCCCTTCCAGCACTGGGCGCACCGGCGCATCTTCGACACCGAGCGGTTCCACTACATCTCGGAGCTGTACGGCTATCTGGCGAAGCAGTTCACCATCTTCGGCCAGCACGTCCACGTGGGCTGCCCGTCTTCCGACGAAGCGCTGTTCCTGCTTCACTGCCTGTCACGGTACATTCCCCAGCTGATCGCGCTCACCGCGTCGTCGCCGTACGTGCAGGGCGTGGACACGGGCTTCTCGTCGGCACGTCTCAATTCCGTGTTCGCCTTTCCCCTGAGCGGGCGCGCGCCGTTCCTGACGAGCTGGCAGGACTTCGAAAAGTTCTTCGACAAGATGACGGCCACGGGTGTCGTAAGCGGCATGAAGGACTTCTACTGGGATATCCGCCCCAAGCCTGAGTTCGGCACGATCGAGGTCCGGGTGTGCGACACGCCGCTCACGGTGGAGCACGCCGCGGACATCGCGTGCTACATCCAGGCGCTGGCTCGCATGCTCAGCATCGACCGCGCCTACCGGCCGGAGGAGGACGACTATCTCGTCTACAACTTCAACCGTTTCCAGGCGTGCCGGTTCGGCCTGGACGGCACTTTCGTCGACCCCAAGACGCGCCAGCACCGCAGCATCCGCGAAGACATCCTGATCACGCTGGACAGCGTGCGGCCGCACGCCGACGCCCTGGAGGCCATGGTGGCATGCGATCACATCGAGGAACGCGCGAAAGAGGGGTTGAGCGACGCCCAGTGGTGCCGCGACAGCCTGGCCGAGCTGGGATGCTTCCACGAGTTGGCGAAGGCTCAATCCGCGCTCTGGATGGGGGACTGATCCCGGTCTGCCCCCTGCCGCCCGCCGTCGGCGGAATCCGTTTCCCCGCCTTCGCCGGAGGGCGGACGCCGGGCCGGTTTTCACGCCAGGGAGAATGGCTCAGAATCGAGAGCTTCTCGCGGACACGCTGCCGCCACGGATCCTCTCGATGCCTGCAAACAAGACCGCGCGCCCGCGCTCCGGAACGTCACTGCGTCAACTCGGCCAACCCACGGCCCTTCCGCCATCGCCCGAGCAGGCCCTCCTCGAGCGAGTGCCCAATCCGCATGCCGACGTGCGCTACGTCGCACGCTTCGCCGCGCCGGAATTCACGTCCCTGTGTCCCATCACCGGCCAGCCCGACTTCGCGCACCTGGTGATCGACTACGTGCCTGACCGCTGGCTGGTGGAGAGCAAGTCGCTCAAGCTGTATCTCGGAGCGTTCCGCAACCATGGCGCGTTCCACGAGGACTGCACCGTGGGCATCGGCAAGCGGCTGCGCGACCTGCTGAAGCCGCGCTGGCTGAGGATCGGCGGCTACTGGTACCCGCGAGGCGGCATGCCGATCGACGTCTTCTGGCAGACGGGCAAACCGCCCGCCGGCGTCTGGATACCGGACCAGGGTGTGCCCGCGTACAGGGGGCGCGGCTGACGGAGACAACAGACCACCGGCAGCGCCGGTGAGACACGAACATGGACTACGACTACATCATCATCGGCGCCGGCTCCTCCGGCTGCGTGCTCGCGAACCGTCTCACCGAGGACGGCAGCACCAGCGTTCTGCTGCTCGAGGCCGGGCCGCGCGACACCAATCCCTGGATACACGTGCCGCTGGGCTATGGCAAGCTGTTCGCCACGCCTTCGGTCAACTGGATGTATCAGTCGGCGCCGGAACCGGAACTGAAGGACCGGCGAGTCTTCACCCCGCGCGGCAAGGTGCTGGGCGGCTGCAGTTCCATCAACGGTCTCGTGCACGTGCGTGGTCAGCGCGAGGACTTCGACGAGTGGGCGCGGCTGGGCAACCGGGGCTGGAGCTTCGCGGACGTTCTGCCCTACTTCCGCCGGTCGGAGGACTTCGACGGGGGGAGCGACGAGTTCCACGGCACCGGCGGTCCGCTATCCGTCAGCGAACTTCCCGACCGCCACGAACTGTGCGACGCGTTCATCGCCTCCGGCGGCTCGCTGGGCATCGCGCGCAACGACGATTTCAACGGCCGCGAACAGGAAGGCATCGGCTACTACCACACGAGTGCGCGGCGGGGCCGGCGCGCCAGCTGTGCCGTGGCCTACCTGCATCCGGTCAGGAACCGCTCGAACCTGCACATCCGCCCGGAATCGCACGTGCGGCGGATCGTCTTCGAGAACAGGCGCGCCGCGGGCGTGGAGTTCGTGCAGTCGGGTGCGGTGCAGACGGCCCGTGCGGCGCGGGAGGTGATCCTGTCGGCCGGCTCCTTCAATTCGCCGCAACTGCTGCAGTTGTCGGGCGTGGGCCCGGCCGGAACCTTGCGGGGGCTGGGCATCCCGGTCGTGCAGGACTTGCCCGGCGTGGGGGAGGGACTGCAGGACCACTTCTACGTGCGCACGGTGTGGAAGTGCGCGCGCCCCATCACGATCAACGATGCCTTGCGCACGCCGCTCGGCAAGCTCCGGAGCGGTCTTCGCTACGTGTTGTCGCGCCGGGGGCCGCTCACGGTCAGCGCCGGCTATGCGGGTGCGTTCGTGAGGACCCGCCCCGATGTTCCGCGGCCCGACATCCAGCTCTACTTCATCAACTTCAGCACGGACAGGATGGGCACCGGACTGCATCCGTTTCCCGGCTTCACGGTGTCCATGTCGCCGCTGCGTCCGGAAGCGCGCGGATACGTGCGTCTGCAGACGGCCGACCCGATGCAGCCGCCGGTCATCCGGTACCACTACCTCGGCACGGAAGGCGACCGGCGCACGGTCGTCGACGGCCTCAAGCTCGTGCGCCGTCTGGTCACGTCGGCGCCCTTGTCGGACTATGTGCTGGCGGAACACGCACCCGGCCGCGAAGTGGAGACGGACGACCAGTGGCTGGACTATGCCCGTGGCGTCGGCGGCACCGTGTATCACCCCACATCCACCTGCCGCATGGGCAGCGATCCGCTTGCCGTCGTCGATGAACGTCTCAGGGTCCGCGGGCTGGCAGGGCTGCGGGTCGTCGACGCCTCGATCATGCCCAATGTCGTCTCGGGCAACAGCAACGCCGCCTGCGTGATGATCGCCGAGAAGGCCGCCGACATGATCCGCGAGGATGCCCGCCGGACCTGAGGCCGGCCGCGCGAGCCTTCGCGGGTTCTCCTCCTCGCGCCGGCGCTTGCCGGAGCGGGGCGGCCCAAGGTGTCCTTCTTGCTAAACTCGAACGCAGTCAACCGGCGATTCGCTGCACTTTCGGAGAAGTCCGCATGTCCTTCCTCAGGTTCCTCGCCGCGGCTGTCCTTGCCGCCTGTGCCACCGTTCCCTTCGCTGGTGCACAGGAGCCCGCGAAGGGCGGAACGCTCACCATGGTGGTGCAGCCGGAGCCGCCCACTCTGGTGTCCGCCACGAACTCGGCCGGCCCCATCGGCGTGGTCTCGACCAAGATCCTCCAGGGTCTGCTCACGTACGACTACGACATGAATCCGCGGCCCTCGCTCGCGGAGACGTGGAAGGTGAGCGCCGACGGCAAGACCATCACCTTCAATCTGCGCAAGGGCGTGAAGTGGCACGACGGCAAGGACTTCACCTCGGCCGACGTGCAGTTCTCCGCGATGAAGGTGTGGAAGGAACTCCATCCGCGCGGCCGCTCGACCTTCGCCAAGCTGACGGCAGTGGAGACGCCCTCACCGCTCACGGCCGTCTTCAAGCTGTCGGAAGCCTCGCCCTATCTCATGTCCGCACTGTCGAGCTACGAGGGCCAGGTCCTGCCGAAGCATCTGTACGACGGCACCGACGTCGCGCAGAACCCATACAACAGCAAGCCGGTGGGTACCGGGCCGTTCATGTTCAAGGAGTGGCAGAAGGGCAACTTCATCCTGCTCGAGCGCAATCCGAACTACTGGGACCGGGGCAAGCCCCATCTCGACAAGATCGTCCTGCGCATCATCCCGGATGCCTCTGCGCGCGCCGCGGCGTTCGAGACGGGCGAGGTCCTGCTGGGCGGGTTCAGTCCGGTGCCGCTCAACGACGTGAAGCGGCTCGAGGCGACCGGCAAGTTCGATCTGGAAACCAGAGGCTACGAATACCTCGCACCGCTGTTCCTGCTCGAGTTCAATCTGAAGAACAGGTACCTGGCCGACAAGCGCGTGCGGCAGGCCATCGCGCACGCCGTCAACCGCGACCTGGTGGTGAAGACCGTCTGGTTCGGTTTCGGCAAGCCGGCGACCGGTCCCGTGCCTTCGGTGCTCACCCAGTTCTATTCGGCCAGCGTGCCCCAGTATCCGTTCGACCCGAAGAAGGCGGAACAACTGCTCGACGATGCCGGATTCAAGCGCGGGGCGGACGGAAAGCGCTTCAAGCTGGTTCATGACTTCCTGCCCTATGGTGCCGACTACCAGCGCACGGCCGAATACTTCAAGCAGGCTCTGGGCAAGGTCGGCATCGACGTGGAGATCCGCAGCCAGGACACGGCGGCATTCCTGAAACGCGTGTACACCGACAACGATTTCGACGTCACCAGCAACTTCTTCTACGCGCTGCCCGACCCCACCATCGGTGTGCAGCGCATCTACTGGACGAAGAACATCAAGAAGGGCGTGCCGTTCTCCAACGCCTCCGGCTACTCGAATCCCGAGATGGACAAGGTGATCGAGGACGCGCAGATCGAGCACGACCGCAAGAAGCGCAAGGATCTCATCAACCGTCTGCAGGCGATCGCCCAGGACGACCTGCCGGTGCTGGATCTGTTCGAGGTGCGGTTCTTCACACTGGTCAACAGGAAGGTGCAGGACCACACGAATTCGGCGGAGGGCGTGTACGGATCGTTCGCGGACGCCTGGCTCAGGAAGTAGGACGGCACTGTCCCCCGGCATCCGTGCCCGTGAAACGCTGTCCATCGCACCGATCCGCCTGCCGCCGCTCCGGTGAGGTGGCTCGCGGGCATGTTCCGGACGGCGCCCGGACCCCATGAAGCGCTTTGTCCGGTTCCTGCTGCGCAGGCTGCTCCAGGCCGTGCCGATCGTGCTGGGCATCGCCATCTTCAACTTCCTCCTGCTGCACCTGGCCCCCGGGGATGCCGCCGACGTGCTGGCCGGCGAAGCGGGAGGCGCATCGCCCGAGTACGTCGCACAACTCAAGGCGAAGTTCGGGCTGGACCAGCCGCTTCCCATCCAGCTCGGCCGCTATCTGGCGCAGGTGGCCACGTTCGACCTCGGCTTTTCGTTCCGCCACAACATGCCGGTCGCCTCGCTGATCGCCGACCGGCTTCCGGCCACTCTGCTGCTGATGCTCGTCGCGGTGGCCGTCGCGTTCGTGCTGGGCATCGCGCTGGGCATCACGGCGGCACAGCACGTGCGCCGGCCGGTGGATGCCCTGGTGTCGGTGCTGGCGCTTCTCGCCTACGCCACCCCCATCTTCTGGATCGGCCTCATGATGATCCTGGTGTTCTCGGTGCAGCTCGAGTGGCTGCCGTCGAGCGGCATGCAGACCATCGGGGCGGACCTGACGGGCTGGGCGTCGTTGGTGGACGTGGGACGCCATCTGGTGCTGCCCGCGGTGACGCTCTCCCTGTTCTACCTCGCGCTGTACACGCGGCTCATGCGGGCCTCCATGCTGGAGGTGTACGGGCAGGACTTCGTCACGACCGCGCGCGCGAAAGGTCTGGACGAGCGCAGGGTCGCGTACCGGCACGTGTTCCGCAACGCATTGCTGCCCATGGTGACGATGCTGGGGCTGCAGGTCGGCTCCATGCTGGGCGGTTCCGTGCTGGTGGAGACGGTGTTCGGCTGGCCGGGCCTGGGACGTCTGGCATTCGAAGCGGTGTTCCAGCGCGATCACAATCTGCTGCTGGGCATCCTGCTCATGTCGTCGCTGCTGGTGGTCGCGGTCAATCTGGCCGTCGATCTCGTCTACGCGCGGCTGGACCCCAGGATCGAACTCGTGTGAAAGCATTCCTCGCGCGGTTCATCCGCAACGTGCCGGCGCTGGCTGGCGC
This sequence comes from Betaproteobacteria bacterium, assembly GCA_016713305.1. Classification (NCBI taxonomy): domain Bacteria; kingdom Pseudomonadati; phylum Pseudomonadota; class Betaproteobacteria; species Betaproteobacteria bacterium. The sequence goes on along the minus strand of JADJPK010000004.1, from coordinate 270,571 downwards.
CGTCGTCCTGCTGGCGATCGTGGTCATGGCGTTGACCGCGCCCGTGCTCTACCCGGGCGATCCGTGGGACATGGTGGCGGAGCCTTTCCTCGCCCCGGGTGCGGACGCCGCGCATCCGCTGGGTTCGGACATGATGGGGCGCGATCTGGCCGCCGGCATTTTCCACGGCGCACGCGTGAGCCTCGTGATCGGCGTGGTGGCCACCGGCGTGGCGCTCCTGCTGGGTGTGACGATCGGCGCGCTGGCCGGCTACTTCGGCGGCTGGATCGACGACGTGCTGATGCGTCTCACCGAGCTGTTCCAGACGATTCCCGCGTTCCTGTTCGCCATCGTGCTCGTCGCGATCTTCAAGCCGACCGTCACCACCATCGTGCTTGCCATCGGGGTCGTGTCATGGCCGCCCGTGGCGCGGCTCACGCGCGGTGAGTTCCTGAGCCTGCGCAGCCGCGAGTTCGTCCAGGCCTGCATCGCCATGGGCATGGGTGACCTGCGCATCATCGCGCTGCACTGCCTGCCCAACGCCCTGGCACCGATCATCGTGACCGGATCGCTCATGGTGGCCACGGCCATCCTCACCGAGGCGGGTCTCGCGTTCCTAGGTCTGGGCGATCCCAACGTGATGAGCTGGGGCACCATCATCGGGGCCGGGCGCGAAGTGCTGCGCACCGCCTGGTACGTGTGTGCGCTGCCCGGAGTGGCGATCCTGCTGACGGTCCTGGCCATCAATCTCGTGGGCGAGGGCGTGAACGATGCGCTCAATCCCAGGCTGCGCAATCGCTGAACCGTGAGACCTCCGAGCCCCGTCGTCTCATCGCGATTTCCCCGGCGGCCCGCCGGTGCGTCCGGGCCGGCCCCTTCTTTCCGGAACCGGTCCTGATGGCGCTGCTGGACGTCCGTGGACTGCAGACGCACTTCCGGTCCCGGGGCCGCGTCGCGAAGGCGGTGGATGGGGTGCACTTCTCCGTCGAAGCGGGCGAGACGCTTGCGCTGGTGGGCGAATCCGGGTGCGGCAAGTCGGTCACGGCATTCTCGATCCTGCGTCTGATCGCGGACCCGCCGGGCCGCATTGCAGGCGGCGAGATCCTGTTCGAAGGGCAGGACCTGCTGCGCCTTCCGGATGCGCAGATGCGCGCCATCCGCGGCGATCGCATCGCGATGATCTTCCAGGAACCCCTGACCTCGCTCAACCCGGTCTTCACCATCGGCGAACAGATCGCCGAATCGGTGATGCTGCACCGGGAGCTTCGCGCCGCGACGCAACGCGCCGCGCCGTGGAACTGCTGGACATGGTCGGCATTCCCGAGGCCGGCCGGCGCGTCCACGAGCATCCTCACCGGCTCTCGGGCGGAATGCGCCAGCGCGTGATGATCGCGATGGCGCTCGCGTGCGAACCCCGCCTGCTCATCGCGGACGAGCCCACCACCGCGCTGGATGTCACGATCCAGGCGCAGATCCTCGATCTCATCGACGACCTGAAGCGGGGCACGGGCATGGGCGTGCTGCTGATCACGCACGACCTGGGCGTCGTCGCGCAGCATTCGCAACGCGTGGCGGTCATGTATGCGGGGCGCATCGTGGAGCAGGCGCGCACGGAAGATCTCTTCGCGGCACCGAACCACCCCTACACGCGGGGCCTGCTGGCCTCCATACCGCAGCCGGGGCAACCTGCCGAACGCCTGAACGAGATTCCAGGGCTGGTGCCGGCGCTCGACGACATGCCCGCAGGCTGCGCGTTCGCACCGCGGTGCCCGCTGGCAGGCGAGCGCTGCGGCAAGGAGATGCCGTCGCTTCGTCCGCTGCCAGGCAGTCGCGCGGCCGCCTGCTTCGCCGTGGAGGAGGGCGCGGCATCGTGAACGAGGTCCTGCTGCGGTTCTCGGACGTCAAGGTCCATTACCCGACCCGCGCGGGCGTCGTTCGCGCGGTGGACGGCGTGAGCCTCGACGTGGCTGCGGGCGAGACGCTCGGGCTCGTGGGCGAATCCGGCTGCGGCAAGAGCACGCTGGGGCGAAGCGCCATGGGGCTCGTCCGTCCCACAGCGGGCGAGATCCTGCTGGAAGGGCGGGCCATCTCGGGGATGTCGCGATCGGCGCTCCGGCCGCTGCGGCCGAAGATGCAGATGATCTTCCAGGACCCCTATGCGTCCCTCAATCCGCGGATGTCCGTCGGACGCATCCTGGAAGAGCCGCTCATCGTGCACGGCCGCGGTTCCGCATCCGAGCGCCGCGAACGGGTCGCCTGGCTCATGGCGAAAGTGGGACTGCGTCCCGAGGCCGCGCAACGGCATCCCCACGAATTCTCCGGCGGTCAGCGGCAGCGGATCGGCATCGCGCGGGCTCTGGCGCTCGATCCGCGGCTGGTGATCTGCGACGAACCGGTTTCCGCGCTCGATGTCTCGGTCCGCGCACAGGTCATCAACCTGCTCATGGATCTCAAGCGCGATCTCGGTCTTGCGTACGTCTTCATCTCTCACGACCTTTCGGTCGTGGAACACGTGTCCGACCGCATCGCCGTGATGTATCTGGGCAAGCTGGTCGAACTGGCCGGACGCCGCACGCTCTGGACGCAGCCCGCGCACCCCTACACGCGCGCGCTCATCTCGGCGATTCCCACGGTGCAGCCGTGCACGGACGGCGCCGAACGCGTGCGGCTCACGGGCGATCTGCCGAGTCCCATCGATCCGCCGTCCGGGTGCCGGTTCCGCACGCGGTGTCCGCTGGCGATGGAACGTTGCGGCGTGGAGGAGCCGGCATTGCGCGCACTCGGACCCGGACATTCGGTCGCCTGCCATCGCGCGGGGGATTCCTGAATCTTCACGAGCCGCCCCGGCAACTGCGCGCTGCGCGGGCCTGCACGATTGCCTCGCGCAACGCACCCTGAGTATCCTCCGCGCTCCACACACATCGGGAGGACCGGTTCATGGCGGCGTTTTTCGAATTGCGCGAGTACCGCATCAAGGACGGCAAGCGGGATCGCTGGGTGAAGTTCATGGAAGAGAAGATCATCCCGTTCCAGATCGAGCGGGGAATGGTGATCGTGGGAAGCTGGTGCGACCCCGAGCAGCCCGACCACTACGTCTGGATGCGGCGCTTCGAGAGCGAAGAGGAGCGCAAGGCCCTGTACGCCGCCGTCTACGAGGATCCGAAGTGGGCATCCGACATCAAGCCGTCCATCGACGAGATGCTGGACCGGTCGAAGATCGTGGTCACGCGGCTGGAGCCTTCGCCGAAGTCGGTCATCCGCTGAACGTCCGCGCGGCCGGAAGCGCTTCCGGAAGCCTGCCGGTCCGGGGCCGGGCCGGCAGGCCCGGGGAGACCGGCCGGCTCCGCCGGATGCCGCCATGCGTGTTCCTGTGCGCGGCGCTCCGGACGATTCGCGACCTTCGCCGCACCTGCCTTCGCGGGCCCGGATCGGTGCCGTGAACGGCCCGGGGGCCTCAGGCTACGCAGTGCCGCTCGCCGGCGGGTTCCGCTTCAGAGATCGGTGTACTTGGTCGACCGGCCCTTTGCCTTGTCCACAGGGTACTTCTGCGCGTTGAGTTCGAGCTTGCGCCAGGACGCGTCGACGAGGTCGATGTCCAGCTTGTCGGCGAGCCGCACGAGATAGAGCAGCACGTCGGCCATCTCGAGGCCGATCCGTTCGCGCGCGTCCGCGGGGAGCTCGTCCGCCGTGCCGGTGCGGCACCACTGGAAGTGTTCGCCGAGTTCCGCCGCCTCGATCATCACGCTCATCGCGAGGTTCTTCGGCGCGTGGAACTGGTCCCAGTCGCGCTCGGCGACAAAGGTGCGCAGCGCATCGCGCAGGGCTTGAAGCGTGTCGGGCGAATCCATGGTCGGCTCGGGTATGCTCGGGCATGAATCATCCGCCAGCCCGCTTCGCGCGCGCAACCTCGACAGGAAACGTCGGCACGTGACGGTATCGACCTCTCCGGATCGCGTCTGGATCTTCGATCTGGACAACACGCTCCACGACGCCTCGCCCCACATCTTCCCCCGCATGAACCGGGCGATGACGGACTACGTCTCCCTCCATCTGGGGGTGGACGAGTCCGCGGCGAACGATCTGCGGGTCCAGTACTGGCGGCGCTATGGTGCGACGCTGCTGGGCCTCATGCGCAACCACGGCACCGACCCGCATCACTTTCTCTGGCACACGCATCAGTTCCCGGACCTCGACGCCCTCATCATCGGCCATCCGGCGCTGCGCGGGGTGCTGTTGCGACTGCCCGGCCGCAAGATCGTCTTCTCCAATTCGCCCGAGCACTATTGCCGCGCGGTGCTGCGGGCGCTGCGGATCGAGGATGTCTTCGACGGCATCTTCACCATCGAGCACACGCGGTTCCGGCCCAAGCCCGATCCGCGCGGCTTCCAGCATCTGCTGAGGCGCCATCGCCTGCATGCGGGGCGCTGCGTGATGATCGAGGACAGCACCGAGAATCTCGTCACGGCCAAGCGGCTGGGCATGCGGACGGTCCTGGTGAGCCGGGGCGGGCGGCGCCCGCTGGGCGTGGATCACGTGGTCGGCGATGTGACGAGGCTGCATGCGCTGTTGCGGCATCTCTGAGGACTGGCGGCGCTGCGCCCGGAGGGCGTGCCGCCGGGACGGTGCCGGTACCCGGGCCGGAAGCGTCGGCCTGCGGCCGGGTCCCGGCGGCATTGTCCGGGCACAGAGGAGCGGTTTCTTTTCCGCGTCCCGGGTTGCGCGCGGATGTTTCCCACCGGGCCCCGTCCCTTCGGGTGGCGCCGGAAACGGGCGCTGGCGGCGTTGGTCGGCTCGACGGGATGTCCAAACCCGCCTTCGCCTCCGGCCTTGCCATCGCCCGTTTCCGACTGCCACGCGATCCGCGACCATCGATCAGACCTTCCCTAGAATCAGGCCGCGGCGCCGATCGGGCGCAGCGCCACTCCGGAGACGCCTCATGAGCGACATCATCCTGCACCACTATCCTCCCTCGCCTGTATCGGAGAAGGTCCGCATCGCCCTGGGCATCAAGGGTCTCGCCTGGCGCTCGGTGGAGATTCCGCGCGTGCCGCCAAAGCCGTTCGTGATGCCTCTCACGGGCGGCTACCGGCGCACGCCGGTGATGCAGATCGGGGCGGACATCTACTGCGACAGCCACTGCATCCTGCGCGAGATCCAGCGCCGGTTCCCCGAACCCACGTTCACCCCCGGCGGGGCCGACGGATTGCCGTGGGCGATCAACCGCTGGTCGGACCACGTGTTCGAGCATGCGGTGCGGCTGTCCCTGGGCGCGAATGCGGATCAGCTTCCGGACGGGTTCGCCAAGGACCGGGCGCGGCTGTTTCTCGGACCCGACGGTGACGTTGCGGCACTGAAGCACGACGTCCCGCACCTCGCCGCGCAAGTCCGTGCGCAGTTCGCCTGGATCGACGAGCGGCTGCGGGGCGGCCGGCGTTTCCTGCTGGGCGATGCCCCCAGCGTCTCCGACGCGGCGTGCTACTACCTGGTGTGGTTCGTCCGCGGCCGGTGGAGCGGCGGCGCGGCCATGCTTGCCCGTTTCCCGTCCCTCGAGGCGTGGGAACTGCGGGTCAAGGACATCGGTCACGGCCGGCCCGTCACCACCACGGCGGAGGAGGCCATGGAGGTCGCCCGCGCCGCGGTGCCGATGACGCCCGAGCACCACGACCCCTACGATCCCCAGGAACTGATACCGGGACAGAAGGTGACGGTCACCCCGGACATCGACAGCGGCGAGCCGCCGGTGGAGGGGATCGTCCGCCACGTGGATTTCGAGCGCATCGCCCTGCTGCGGGACGACCCCGAGGTGGGCAAGGTGTGCGTGCATTTTCCCCGGTTGGGGTACCGCGTGCGGGCGTGACGCCAGCGGCCCGCGGGGCCGGGCACCCAGTTTTCGGCAGAAAAACCTGCAGGGCACCCTCAATGCTGGCGTTCTGGCGGAGCGGGTGCTAACTTAGCCGGAGTTCGGGGACGCGGCGGCACACCGGTACCGTGCCGGCGCCCGTCCGAAGCATTCGCAAAGGGAGGTAGCGCCGATGCCGGTCAAACGGGGCGAACGCAAGCTCCAGATCCTCCAGACGCTCGCGGCCATGCTGCAGGATCCGGCGGGGGAGAAGATCACCACGGCGGCGCTGGCCGCCCGCCTGGAAGTCTCCGAGGCTGCGCTGTACCGGCATTTCGCCAGCAAGGCGCAGATGTACGAGGGGCTCATCGAGTTCATCGAGCAGACGCTTTTCGGTCTCATCAACAAGATCACCGCCGAGGAAACGAGCGGCCTCAAGCAGGCCGACGCGATCGTCCCGGTGCTCCTCGGTTTCGCGGTGAAGAATCCGGGCATGACCCGGGTGCTGATCGGCGACGCGCTCGTCCACGAGAACGAGCGTCTGCAGGTGCGCATCAACCAGCTGCACGACCGCGTGGAAGCGCAGATCAAGCAGTCGTTGCGCTTCGCCGTGAGCCAGGGCGAACTTCCGCAGGATCGCGACATCACGGCCCAGGCCAACGTGATCATCGCCTTCGTGATCGGCAAGTGGCACCAGTTCGCCAAGAGCCGCTTCAAGCGCAGTCCCATGGAGAACCTGGAGGCCCAGACCAGGCTGCTGCTGCTCTGACGATCGACCGAATGCGACGAACGTTTCGACGGCCGGTGGCCGGGCGCCACCGGGATCTGCTGCGCGCCGGCATTCCGCTGACGCTGCTTGCCGCCGCCCTGTGGTTCGGCGGGACGCCCGGTATCCACCGGAGTGCCGGTCCCGTCCGGCCCGCCGCGCCCGCCCCTGCGGCACCGTGCAAGGGGGATCTCCTGCAGGAGCTCGCCGGCCGTCACATGAGCGCACTCCCGCCTGCCGTCGTAGCACAGGAAAGGAATCTCCTGGGCATCATGCAGAGCGCCGGACGCAAGCGGCTCGACCGTTACGTCATTGCGCGGGCCCTGGCGGTGGACGACGGCCGGTATGACGACGGCGGCCTGGTGCAGGAGCTGGACGAGATCGTCCTGTCGCACCTGCTTTCGAATTCGCCCGCCTTCCAGAAGGTACTGAATCCGCCGCCGCCGCCGAAGGAGCCGGCCATCCCGGTGCGTCCTCAGCAACTCGCCCCCGACGCGGCGCCGGAGACTTCCAACGACCTGCTGGAGGCGTTGCGGGTTTCGCCGAAGCCGCCCGCGCCGCCTCCGCGGCCCAGGCCCCCCGTATTCGACGCACTCGGGGAGGCCGCCAGGTACGCCGGGGCGCTGGGCCAGAGCGATGTCAAGGTCGCGTCCTTCCTGGCCGTGTACGGGGAGCGTCCGGAAGTCTTCTCGCCGCTGTTCGCGAACCATCGTGACGACGCGCGATTCGCCGACGCATTCGAGGATGCGGTGGCGCGCAATCTCCGCGCGGACCTCAAGACGCATCTGTCGGCGATCTTCCTGCGCGTGGCGGCACACCTCGAAGCGCAGGGATACGACCGGGACCGTCTCGACACCATGATGGCCGAAGATCCCGGTGCGTTGCGGGACCTCCTGCATGGGGAACTCGCGAAGGCGTCTGCGGCCGAGCCGGGCAGCGGATGGAAGTTCGAGGCAGGCCACGCCGCCTATCTTGCCCGGCGCGACCTGGGGCACTTCGCCTACGGGGTGGTCATGACATCGACCGATCTGTTGATGGGCGCACTGGCCGCGAGACCCCAGACGGTGGACGCCGAGTGGCGATGGCAGCCCGAAGACGCTCAGCTTTCGCGCGAATCGATGCGGCGGGTGAAGCGCTGCTTGGGTGCGCTCTGTCTGAACGCGCGCTGACGCGCCGCGTCAGGTCCTGCAGGATGCGGCGGCTTCGGCCGTGAGGCGGGACCGGTCGCCTCCGCACACCGTGCATTCGGGATCCCTGGGCACGCGCACCTGCCGCCATTGCATCGAGAGCGCGTCCAGGATGAGGAGCCGGCCGTCGAGTGGCTGCCCGACGTTGCCCAGCACCTTCAGCGCTTCGGCGGCCTGGATGGACCCGATGATGCCCACCACGGGTGCGAACACTCCCATGACCGCACAGCGCATCTCCTCGGCGTCGGCGGATTCAGGAAACAGACAGTGATAGCACGCGCTGGCCTCATGGCGCAGATCGAAGACCGCGACCTGGCCATCGAAGCGCACTCCTGCACCGGAGACGAGCGGCTTGCGGTGCTTCACGCAGGCACGGTTGACGGCATGGCGCGTCGCGAAGTTGTCGCAGCAGTCCAGCACGATGTCCGCATCGCGGACCAGCGACTCCAGCCGCTCGCCCGACACCCGCTCCTGCACGGCATCGATCCGGGTCTCGGGATTGATCCCGCCCAGCGTCTCCGCTGCCGACAGCACCTTGGGCCGGCCGATCGATGCGGTGCGGTGGACGATCTGCCGCTGAAGATTCGTGAGATCGACATGATCGGGGTCGCACAGGGTCAGACGGCCGATGCCGCTCGCCGCGAGATAGAGCGACACCGGGGAACCGAGACCGCCGGCGCCGATCACCAGCGCGCGGGCGTCGAGCCAGGCCTGCTGGGCGTCGATCCCGACCTCGTCGAGCAGGATGTGGCGCGAATAGCGGAGAAGCTGCGCGTCGTTCAAGGGAACCGCCGGAGGGACGAAGGGCGGGGCCGGCGGTCTCCGCCGCGCCCCGCCCTCCGGGAGAAGATCACTTCTTGTTGTTGACGATGCTGAGCGCCTTCAGCAGGTTCACCGCTTCGTTGAGCTGGTAGTCGCTCTTGGAGACGACGTCCGGCGGCGTGTCGGTCTTCGGTTCGTCCGCGGCCTTGGGCGCCGTGCTCTTGGCCGGGTCTTCCTTCGGCGCTTCCTTGCTGTCCTGCGGGTTCGACAGACGCCGGCCCAGGTCGGCCTCGCGCATGCGCACGCCCTGCTCCTCGGTCTCCTTGATCGTCGCTTCCTCCACGACGATGTCCGGCGTGATGCCCTTCGCCTGGATGGAGCGGCCCGACGGCGTGAAGTAGCGCGCGGTCGTGAGCTTGATGGCGGTTCCGTTGCCCAGCGGCAGAATGGTCTGGACCGAGCCCTTGCCGAAGCTCTGGGTGCCCATCACGACCGCGCGCTTGTGGTCCTGCAGGGCGCCCGCGACGATCTCGGAGGCCGACGCGGACCCGCCGTTCACCAGCACCACCATCGGCACCTTCTTCACGTCCGCCGGAAGCTTCTTGAGGTAGTCGTCGCGGCTGCCGCGCAGGTAGTACTCCGGCGATGCGATGAGCTTCATCTTGGCGTCTTCGGTCCGGCCTTCGGTGTACACGACCAGCGTGCCGGGCTGGAGAAACGCGGCGGACACGGCGACGGCCGCGTTGAGCAGGCCGCCAGGGTCGTTGCGCAGGTCGAGCACCATGCCCTTCATCTGGCCGTTGCTCTGCTTGAAGACCGTGTCGATGTTCTTGGCCAGCAGGTCCCCGGTGTGCTCCTGGAACTGCGTGACGCGGAAGTAGCCGTAGCCCGGCTCCAGCAGCTTCGCCTTCACCGACTGGATCTGGATGACGGCGCGGTTCAACGTGATCACTCGCGGCTTGGCGTCGCCCTTGCGCACGATGGTGAGCGTGATGGGAGTGTTGGGCTTGCCGCGCATGCGCTTGACGGCGTCGTTCAGGGTCATGCCCTTCACGTTGGTGTCGTCGAGCTTGATGATGAGATCGCCGGCCTTGATGCCGGCCCGGTAAGCCGGAGTGTCCTCGATGGGGGAGACCACCTTGACGAAGCCGTCTTCCATGCCGACCTCGATCCCGAGACCGCCGAATTCGCCCTGGGTGCCGACCTGCAGTTCCTTGAAGGCATCGGCGTCGAGGTAGGCCGAGTGCGGATCGAGGCCGGACAGCATGCCGTTGATGGCTTCGCTGATGAGCTTCTTGTCCTCCACGGGCTCGACGTAGTCGGCCTTGATCCGGCCGAAGACTTCGGTGAACGCGCGCAGGTCTTCCACCGGCAGCGGACCGGGTTCCTTCTGGGCGACTGCCGAGAAATGCAGGCTGACCATGACGCCGAGGACGGCGCCCGCCAGTACCAGCCCTGCCTGTTTGACACGTGTGACCATGCGGCTCTCCGGGTAACGACTCATCATGATATGCAAGAACGGTGCGGGCCTGCCACGGGCATTGCCCGCAACGCCGCGGCAGGGTCTCGCTTCCCTGCGCTGCCGGGCCGAATTTCGACCCCGGCACGGCCGTTACGTTCAGCGGGGTGCGCGGCAGTGCAGCGGAAGTGGCGGGTCTGCACGAGGGCGCTCAGTGCGGCGGCGCCCATTGCAGCGGATCGAACGGCTTGCCTTGATGCCTCATCTCGAAGTATAGCCCCGACTCTTCCTGGCCACCGCTCGCGCCGACCGACGCGACCACGTCACCTGCGCGCACCGTGTCTCCGGGCTGACGCAGCAGCGCCTCGTTGTTGCCGTAGAGGCTCATGTAGCCGCCGCCGTGGTCCACGATGAGCAGGTTCCCGAACCCGCGCAGCCAGTCGGCGAACACCACGCGGCCCGTGGCGATCGCCTTCACCTCCTGTCCCTGACGCGCCCGGATGAAGACCCCTTGCGCGAGAAGCCGCCATCTCCCTGGGGCTGCCGAACCGGCTCGCCACTTCGCCCGCCACGGGGAGTCGAAGCTTGCCGCGCAGCGACGGAAAGTCTCCACCCTCCGCGTCCGGCGTGGGGGTCTCCCGGTTCGCCAGGGTCTTCTTGCCTCCCGGCTTGGTCTTGGACTTCGTGAGCGCCTTGGCGATCTTCTCGATGAGCTGGGTCAGCCTTTCCTCGTCCTTCTTGAGGGTGGCGTATTCCTTCCGCTGCTTGGCGAGTTCGGCCGACACGGAGGCGAGCGCCTTGCGCCGGTCCTTCTCTTCCGATTCCAGCGCCTTCTTCTGCTCGCTCTGGGTCTTTACCACGTGGCCCAGTTCCTCGCTGCGGGACTGGTTGTCCGCGGCGAGCTGGGCGAGCTGATCGAGGTTGCGGCGCAGGCCGGTCACGGCCTCGCCGCGGGCGCGGGAGACATAGGTGAGATAGTGGAGGTCCCGCGCCACGCGGTTGGGATCCTGCTGCGCCAGCACGAGCCGGATGGGTTCCGCACGGCCGTTCATGTACTGCTTGTGCAGCATCCGGCCGATCTCCGATTGCTGGCGCTCGATCTCGGCCCGGGTGCGCACGGTTTCCTCTTCGATCTGCGCGAGCCGCTGCGAGAGATCCGTACGCTGGCGGCCCAGTTCGCGAAGCTTGCGGTTGGTGTCGCTGATGGCGCGCTCGGAAGCGCGGAGCTGGTCCACTGCCTCGGCGCGGCTTTCCTCCGCCGCCCGCAATTCGGTCTGCAGCGTCTGCAGCCGGCTGCGGACTTCGTCGAGTTCCTGCTTCGGCGGGGCTGCGCAGAGGGCGGCGGACCAGGAGGCGAGCGCCGCCGTCAGGATGAAGGCGCGCAAGTTCACGACCGGGCCCTCGCCGGCGTGCCTGTGCGAAGGAGGCCCCGCAGGCCGTGCGGCAGGGGCACGGGCGGCCCTGCCGCACGGGTCCGGGTCTGCCTCAACCCTTTGCCTTGCCCTGCGCGGCCACGGCCTTCACCTTCGCCTCGATGGCCGCCGCGTCGCCCAGGTAATAGTGCCTGACCGGCCGAAGCGACTCGTCCAGTTCGTACACCAGGGGAATGGCGGTGGGAATGTTGAGCCCGACGATCTCCTGTTCCGAGACGCCGTCCAGGTATTTCACCAACGCGCGGATGGAATTGCCGTGCGCGGCGATGAGGATCCGCTTGCCGGAACGCACCTGTGGGGCGATCACCTGTTCCCAGTAGGGCACGACGCGCGCGACGGTGTCCTTGAGGCATTCGGTCAGCGGCAACTCGGTCCCGGACAACGCGGCGTAGCGGGAGTCGTTGCCCGCGAAACGCGGATCGGTGCGTTCCAGCGGAGGCGGTGGGGTGTCGTAGCTGCGGCGCCAGACCAGCACCTGGTCCTCGCCGAACTGCGCGGCCATCTCCGCCTTGTTGAGTCCCTGCAGGCTGCCGTAGTGGCGTTCGTTCAACCGCCAGGAATGCTGCACCGGCAGCCACATGCGATCCATCTCGTCGAGCGCGAGCCAGAGTGTCCGGATGGCGCGCTTCAGCACCGACACGTGGGCGAGGTCGAACTCGTAGCCGAGCGACTTCAGCAGCCGGCCGGCCTCGCGTGCCTCTTCGCGCCCCTGTTCCGACAGATCCACGTCCGTCCAGCCGGTGAACCGGTTTTCCTTGTTCCAGGTGCTCTCGCCGTGGCGCAGCAGCACGATCTTGTAGCTCATGCGGGAAATCCTCTGACGTTCGTTGACTCAAGTTCTGGCTGACAGAAACCGTTGAATTCTATCCGGTCACCCGATGCCGGGGGGTCTGCTCAGGTGAAAGGCAGGCCTTCACGGGTCCGTGAACCGACCGTTTCCAGTGCGAGACCATGCAGAACGCATCCGGCGCCATATCGCCAAGCACGAGACTTGCCGTCGCCGCCCTCGCGGCGATGATGTTCGTCCCCCCTTTGCTGCCACTGGGAATGGAGCCCATCCCGTCGTTCGAAGCGGAGTGGATCGCGGCGCTGCTCGGGCTCGTCGCCGCGGTGGCCGCGTTCTCGGGCGGCGGACGTCGCACGGTGCCGCTGCCCGCCGCACTCCTGTTTCCCGCAGCGGGGGCGTTGCTGCTTGCGCTTCAGTGGTGGGCAGGCATGACCGCCAGCACCGCGATGGCGTGCCTGGCACTTGCCTATCTTGCCTGGATGGCCTTGCTGACGAGCCTCGCGGCCCGTGTGTTGTGCGACGTGGGCATCCGGCAGGCGGTGGAATGGTTCGCCTGGGCCCTGCTGCTGGCGGCGGTCACCAATTCCGCCGTTGCCCTCGTCCAGTGGTTGCATCCGGCACTGGATTCGCCCTGGATCCTGCCCGTGATGCACGGCCGGCCCGGAGGCAACCTGGGGCAGCCGAACCATCTCGCGATCCAGATGGCGCTGGGGACGGCCTCCCTCGCGTGGCTGCGTGCCCGGGGGCGGATCCGCGAATCCTTCGCCTGGCTGCCGGCGGCCATGCTGGCCTGCGGCCTGGCCGTGACCGGCTCCCGCTCCGCCTGGCTGCTGGCAGGGCTGAGCGTTGCCGGCTGCTGGTGGCTCGGGCGGCGGCTCGATGCCGGCGCGGCCAGGGAAGCCCGCCGTGTGGTCCTGGTCGTGGCGGCCTTCTTTGTGCTGCTCGACCTGGGCAACGGTCTGCTGCATGCCGGCGGGGCGAGCCACAGCGGCATCGTCCGCTTCGAGACCGTGCATCACGACGGCGAAGAGCGGCTGCAGATCTGGCGCGGTGCGTGGCGCATGTTCCTGGATGCGCCCTGGTTCGGCCAGGGTCACGGCCACTTCGCCGAGCGTTTCCTGGCCATCGCGCCGGAGTTGCCCGCGCCGCGGCCCACCAGCATGACGCTTCACGCCCACAACCTGCCGCTGCAGATCGCTGCGGAGTACGGTCTGGCAGGGCTCGCCCTGACCGCTGCGGCCCTGCTGATCTGGTTCGTTCGCGTCTCGAAGCGGCCGGCCACACCGGAACGGGCGTGGGCGCTGGGCGTCGCCGGCATTCTCGCGGTGCAGAGCCTGGTGGAGTATCCGCTGTGGTACGCGTATTTTCTCGGCCCGTTCGCCGTGGCGCTTGGTGCCGCAGAGGGGCACGGACTAGAATTCGGGCTTGGTCGCGCGGCGCGGTGGGTCCGGATGGGCAGCCTGGCAGTCGGTGCGGCGATCCTCTCGACCGTGGTCATCGATTACCGGTTCCTGCGGTCGTTCGACGATGTGTCCCGCCCTGCCCAAGCGTCACGGGAAGCGGTGGCGCATCTCGCTCGGATGCGTGGTTTCTCCTTGCTGGGGGCCTACGCCGGCGTGGGGCTGCATCGCGGCATCGATTTCGGACCGCAGTGGATGAGCGAGAAGCTCGCGCTGTCGGAAGAGGTTGTTGTCGTTTTTCCGCTGCCCGACGTCGTCTACCGTCATGCGCTGCTGCTGGCCGCCCAGGGTCGTGAAGACGACGCTCGCCGGTGGTGGCGGCGCGCGGAGACAAGTTATCCGTCGTTGGCCGCACGTTGGCGGAAGGCCGCGGGGCGCCACGCGCCGGCCGTGACTGCCGGGTTGCAACAGGGAGAGGATTCGTGAGTTTCGTCAGCAGCAACTGGTGGCTGTTCGTGCTTGCCGCGGTGAGCGGCGTGGGCATCCTGGTGCCGACCATCGCCAAGATGATGTCGGGCATCCCGCAGGTGGGCGTCGCCGAGACCGTCACCCTCATCAACCGCCGCGATGCCCTTGTGCTCGACGTGCGGACGCAGACCGAATTCGGCACCGGCCATGTTCCCAGCGCCCGCCACATTCCGCTGGGCGACCTCAAGGCGCGTCTCTCCGAACTCGACAAGTTCCGCGACCGCCCCATCGTGGTCCAGTGCGCTTCCGGCAACCGGTCCCAGGGCGCCGCGAAGATTCTCAAGGACTCCGGCTTCAAGGAAGTCTTCAATCTGCAAGGCGGCATCGGCGCCTGGGTACAGGCCGGGATGCCCACGGAGAAGTAGGCGCCATGGCCGACGTCACCATGTACTGCACGGCCGTCTGCCCCTACTGCATCGCGGCCGAGCGGCTGCTCAAGTCCAGGGGCGTCACCGAGATCCGCAAGATCCGCGTCGACACCGACCCGCAGCAGCGGGTGGTGATGATGGAACGGACGGGCCGTCGCACGGTTCCGCAGATCTACATCGGCGATACCCACGTGGGCGGGTTCGACGACCTGTCCGCGCTGGACCGCCAGGGCGGCCTCGTCCCGCTGCTGTCCGCCTGATTCTTCTCGAGGCCGCCGGCCGCCGGTCCGTTGCCGCGGGGTCCGGTTCTCCCGCGCTGTCCTGCGTTTCCCTCTCTCCCGCCGCCGACGCCTCGCCGCTGTACCCCGCTCCGCGAGTCCCGGACAGCTTTCGCCGGCTATTGAGTTCGCCTGGCCCCGCCCCATCTTTCCCGGTGTAGACCCTTTCAGGATTCCCGCCATGCACGTCGTCTGTCCGCATTGCCTCTCCGTCAACCGGGTGCCGGAAGACCGCGCCGGCGATGCACCCAAGTGCGCCAAGTGCGATGGTCCCCTGCTGACCGGCGAACCGCTGACGCTGGATGTCCGCAATTTCGACAAGACCATCGATCGCAACGACCTGCCCGTGGTCGTGGACTCCTGGGCATCTTGGTGCGGCCCCTGCCGCATGATGGCACCGGCCTTCGCACGCTCGGCCCGGTCCCATGCGGCACGCGCGGTCTTCGGCGAGCTCGACACCGACGCCGAGAGCGCCATCGCCCAGCGCTACGGCATCCGCAGCATCCCCACCCTGATCCTCTTCAAGGGTGGCCGTGAGGTCGCACGGGTGTCCGGCGCCATGGACGCCGGTTCGCTGGATCGATGGGTGGCGCAGCACGCCTGAGCCCGAGGGGCAGCGCCGCCTGCGCCGGCCTCCCGCGGCGCGGGGAGGGAACGGGCCCGCCGGGCCGCTGACTTTGCAGGCTGTCTACCCGCTTGCCGGCCCGCACGGCGGCGCGGGCCTTCGCGTCATCTGCCCGCGGCCCTCCCTTGCGACCGTGCGCATCCATGGGATCTTCCCTCGGGCCGGCGGTCCGGGGCCCGCGGTCCGGGTCTAGGCCGAAGTGACTAGCCTGCCTCGTGCGGAGGGAGGCGTGCGATCCGGTCCTCGGAAGGATTCTCCGGACGGTCCGGCGGCATTACCTTGGCGGCATCCCCGAGACACGCCGGACGAGCACCATGCAGACCCCCTCTCCCAAGACGACCCCGCCCGTTCCATGGGGCGGCGCATTGTTCTCTCTGGGCTTCCGCCCTTTCTACCTGCTGGCCGCGGCCCTGGCCATCGGGGGTGTCGCGGTCTGGACGATCGAACTGCTCGCCCAGACTGGCCATCCCGGCCCGCTTCCGGGGATCGCGTGGCACGCCCACGAGATGGTCTTCGGATTCGGTATCGCGGTCATCACCGGCTTCCTGTTCACGGCGGGGCGAAACTGGACCGGACAGCCGACGCCCCATGGGCCGCTGCTCGCGGCACTGTGCGTTCTCTGGCTGGCCGGGAGGCTTGCCCTGTTGACCGGTCCTGCATGGATTGCGGCGGTGATCGAGACCGCCTTCCTGCCCGCCGTCGCCCTGTGCCTCTGGATACCGTTGCATCGCGCCCGGAATCGCAACCGCTTCTTCGTCGGCCTGCTGCTGGCGCTCGCGGCGCTCAACGGGCTCTTCCACGCCGCCGCGGCGGGCACCGTGGAGATTCCGCCTCTGCAGCCGGTCCGCGCCGGGCTCTACCTCATCGTCGTGATCGTGACCCTCATGGGCGGCCGGGTGATCCCCAGCTTCACTGCCAACGCCATCCGCTCCGCCCGCATCCGCCGCCGTCCACGGGTGGATCGCGCGGCCATGGCGGCAACGGTCGTCGCGTTCGCGTTCGTCCTGCTTTCCGTCCCCGGCATCCTGACGGCGGCGGCCTGCCTCGCGGCCGCCGTCCTGCAGGCGTTGCGGCTGCTGGACTGGGATCCATGGTGCACCCGTCGTACGCCGATCCTCTGGATCCTCCATCTTTCCTATGCGTGGATTCCCTGGCCTTGGTGCTGCACGCACTGGCCGCTGCGGGGGCCGTCGTTCCGGTGCCTCTCGCCGACCACGCGGTGTCCGTCGGCGCGGTAGGCGGCATGATCATCGGGATGATCACCCGTACGGCCCGCGGGCATAGCGGCCTGCCGCTGGCGGCCGGACGGCTGGAAGTCGCCGCCTACGTGCTGGTGCACCTGGCGGCCGCCGTGCGTGTCTTCGGACCGCTGGCGTTTCCGGCCGTGACGGTCTCCTGGCTGACGGCCGCGGGCGCCCTGTGGTGCGCGGCGTTTCTGGCCTATCTGATCCGCTTCGTTCCAGTGATGGCAGCGCCGCGGCCGGAGGCCTGAAACGGCCTGTGCGCATGCACGGAACGCAAAGAAGGGTGGGTTACACTACGGGCCCTTTTTCCGACCCCGAACCCCGGAGTTCCCATGGCCGAGCCGCAACAGGCACCCCAGCCCCAGTTCAGCATCGAGAAGATCTACGTGAAGGATCTCTCGGTCGAAATCCCCAACGCGCCGCAGATCTTCCTCGAGCGTTCCACGCCGGAACTGGAGTTCTCCTTCCGCAACGACGGGCAGGCGATCGGCAACGACTACCACGAGGTTTCGCTCACGGCCACGGTGACCGCCAAGCTCAAGGAAGGGGACAAGACCGTCTTCCTGATCGAGGCGAGCCAGGGCGGGATCTTCCAGGTGCGCGGCGTGCGTCCCGAGGACATGGAGATGGTCTATGCCATCACGTGTCCCACGATCCTGCTTCCCTACCTGCGCGAGACGGTCTCCGACATGGCCGTCCGCGCCGGCTTCCCGCCGGTGTTCCTCGCCCCGATGAATTTCGAAGCCCTGTACCGGCAGCGCCAGGAAGCCGAACAGGCTGCCCCGGCCGCATCGGAGCAGACGCACTGAAGTTCTTCCTGCGGTGTGCTGCGGTCATCCTCTTCGGGATGGCCGCGGTGGCCCAGGCGCTGGAGTTTCGCGCGATCGGCGAGACTCCGGCGGTGCTGTACGACGGTCCTTCCACCAAGGCCACGAAAATCCTCGTCATCTCGGCCGGGACCCCGGTGGAGATCCTCTCTTCCATCGAAGGCTGGGCCAAGATCCGGGAGCCCGGAGGCAAGCTCGCGTGGGCCGAATCCAGCGGGCTGGCGAGCCGGCGCAATGTGGTCGTCCTGGCGTCCCCGGCCGTGGCGCGCAATGCTCCGGAGGAGAGCGCACCGGCCGTCTTCGAGGCGCAGCGCGGCGTGATCCTGGAACTGCTGGAGCAGAACGGTGCCTGGGCCAGGGTGAAGCACAGGGACGGCCCGGCCGGCTATCTTCGCGCAGTGGAGCTTTGGGGCCTATGAGAATCGCCATACTGGGTGCCGGTGCCTGGGGTACCGCCTTCGCGCTCGCCCAGTCCGTGCAACACCGCGTCACGCTCTGGACGTGGCAGCGCGAGCACTGCGAACGCATGCTCGCATCCCGCGCCAACGAGTTCCTTCCCGGGCTTGCCCTGCCCGGCAGCGTCGCCATCACGGACGACATGGCGCTGGCCGTGCGGGAGGCCGATCTCGCGATCGTGGCCACGCCGACCTCCGCGCTGCGTAGCGTTCTCGTGCAATTGGCCGGCCTGGCGCATGTGCCGCCCGTGGTGTGGCTGTGCAAGGGATTCGAGCCGCAGACATCGAGATTTCCCATCAGGTCGCGGAGGAAACGCTGCCCGCCGACGTCTCGCGGGGCGCGCTGTCCGGGCCGAGCTTCGCGGAAGAGATCGCCAAGGGGCTGCCCGCCGCGGTCACCGTGGCTTCCCCGGATGCCGACTTCGCGGAGCATGCCGCACGGGAACTGCGCACACCGAGGCTGCGGATCTACTCCACTACCGATCTCACCGGAGTGGAGGTGGGTGGCGCCATCAAGAACGTCATGGCCATCGCGGCAGGCGTGTGCGACGGCATGGGCTGCGGGCTCTCGGCGCGTGCCGCCCTCATGACCCGCGGGCTCGCGGAGATCACGCGGTTGGGCATGCGGCTCGGGGGCCGCCTGGAAACGTTCATCGGGCTTTCCGGAGCCGGCGATCTCATCCTCACCTGCACGGGCGACCTCTCGCGCAATCGCCGAGTGGGCCTGGCGCTCGCCAAGGGCCAGACCCTCGGCGACATCCTGACGGCGCTGGGCCACGTGGCCGAAGGCGTCGGGACGGCGCGTGAAGTGCAGCGGCTGGCCGTGCGCCACGGTGTGGAGATGCCCATCACCGAAGCCGTGTGCCGGCTGCTCGACGGCGAGATCCGCCCCGAAGAGGCCGTGGACTCCTCATGCGTCGCGATCCCAAGGCGGAGTCCCGGTAGCACACCCGCTGCGGGCCAATCCTCCCGGTGCCCGCGCCGGGCCGGTGCTCCAGGACCTGGCGCTCGATCCGCCAGCGCTCAGGAGGCCGCCGTCTCCCGCGCCGCTTCGTCCGCTTCGTCTCCCAGAAATCCGCCGGACTGCCGTGTCCACAGACGCGCGTAGATTCCGCCCGCGGCGAGCAGCTCCGCATGCGTTCCCGTCTCGACGATGCGGCCTCGCTCCAGCACGACCAGACGATCCATGCGTGCGATGGTGCTCAGCCGGTGCGCGATGGCAATGACGGTCTTGCCCTGCATGAGCGTGTCGAGCTGCTCCTGGATCGCCTCTTCCACCTCGCTGTCGAGCGCGGAGGTCGCCTCGTCCAGGACGAGGATGGGGGCGTTCTTCAGGATCACCCGCGCCAGCGCGACCCGCTGACGCTGGCCGCCGGAGAGCTTCACCCCGCGCTCGCCGGCATGCGCGTCGTAGCCGAGGCGCCCTGTCCAGTCCTGCAGCTCGGCAATGAAATCGTGCGCGTGTGCCTGCCGCGCGGCCGCCTCGACCTGCGCGGCCGTGGCGTCCGGTCGCCCGTAGCGGATGTTGTCCGCGATGGAACGGTGCAGCAGCGACGTGTCCTGCGTCACGACGCCGATGGCGGCCCGAAGGCTTTCCTGGGTCACGCCCCGCACGTCCTGGCCGTCCACCTCGATGGCGCCTGATTCCACCTCATGGAAGCGAAGCAGCAGGTTGACGAGCGTCGACTTGCCCGCGCCGCTGCGGCCCACGAGGCCCACGCGCTCTCCCGGACGGACCACGAGATCGAGGTCCTGCAGCACCGCGCCGCCCGGGGCCGCGACGCGGCCATAGTTGAAGCGGACCGCGCGGAAGTGGATCCGGCCCCGCGTGACCTCGAGCGGCCGGGCCTGCGGCGCATCCAGGATGGTGAGCGGCCGCGCGATGCTGTCCATGCCTTCCTGCACGACGCCCACGTTCTCGAAGATGCCGCTCACCTCCCAGCTCACCCAGCCGGCCATGTTGGAGATCTGCCACGCCAGGGGCACGGCGGTCGCGACCACGGCGGCTGTGGCCTCGCCGTGGTACCAGAGCCAGCCGCCCAGGAGCGCCGTGGACGCCACCAGCAGCGTGTTCATCAGCGCCAGGGTCGCGACGAACGTCGTGCTCCAGCGCATGTGCCTCGCCATGCGGCGCTGGTGTTCGTCGAGGCTGTCCTTCACGTGGGCGTCCTCGTCCCGGGCGCGGGCGAAGAGCTTGACCGTGAGGATGTTGGTGTAGCTGTCGACGATGCGCCCCATCGCCTGCGAGCGTGCCTCGGAGCTGGCACGCGACAGCTCGCGCATGCGGGGCACGAAAAGCCGCAGGAACAGCATGTACGCGCACATCCAGACCACGGTGGGGATGGCCAGCACCGGGTGCGAACCGAGCATCACGGTCAGCGCCCCGATGCCGTACACGCAGATGTACCAGACGGCACGGATGCTCGACACCACGCTCTCCCGCAACGCGTTGGCCGTGTTCATCACCCGGTTGGCGATGCGGCCGGCAAAGTCGTTCTGGAAGAAGGTCCACGACTGCCGCACGACGTGCCAGTGGTTCTGCCAGCGGATCTCCGTGGTCACGCCCGGGAACACGGCGGACAGCCGGATCAGGCAGTCGATCAGGATCGCCACGGGGCGCAGGAAGAGGAACAGTGCCGCGAGCGTGGCGATCGTCACGCGGGATTCCGCCCACGCGGCAGCGGAATCCGGGGCGGTCATCAGGCCCACGATCCTGCCGATGAGCAGCGGCACCACCATGTCCAGGAGCGCGACCGCAAGGCTTGCGGCCAGCATGGCTCCGTAGAGGCGCGGATGCTGCCTCAGGAAATGCGCATAGAAGCGCCACAGCGTCGGGGGCGGGCCGGAGGGGGGTGTCACGGTCTCCGGCGAGACGGCGGTGCCCGAAACCCGCGACTCGAAATAGCGGAAGAGCCGGTTTCCGGGTAACCCGGAATCGCCTGCCTTGGACGAACCGCCTGTCTCGGACCTCAATCGATCGCTGCTCCCGAAAATCCGGCTTGCCGCCAGGCCTCGTAGACGGTGACCGCCACGGCGTTGGAAAGGTTCAGGCTCCGGTTGCCTGCCAGCATGGGCAGGCGCAAGCGGCGTTCCCGCGGGATGCGCTCGAGCACGTCCGCGGGAAGGCCGCGCGTCTCCGGACCGAACAGCAGCACGTCGGCCGGCTGGAACCGGGCGGCATACACGTTCGCGCCGGCCTTGCTGCTCAGCGCGTACACGCGGCGCTCGCCCAGGATGGCGAAACAGCGGTCCAGATCGGGATGCACCGTCACGTTGGCCATCTCGTGGTAGTCCAGGCCCGCGCGCCGGACTTCCTTGTCGCCCATCCGGAATCCGAGGGGTTCGATCAGATGCAGGCGGGCGCCGGTGTTGGCGCACAAGCGGATCACGTTGCCTGTGTTGGGCGGAATTTCCGGCTGATACAGGACGACGTCGAACATGCGAAACGGGTGGAGGGAGTGGAGCGACCCTCAAGTTTGGGCCATCCCGCGCCGAAGTACACGGTCGACCGGCATGGTTGCCGGTGTGGCCGGGCTCGCACCGGTGCAACGGAGAATTCATGGCACGACCGGAAAAGGTGAGGCTCGGCGAGATCCTGCTGCGGCAGGGGTTGCTGACAGAGGATCAGCTGAAGAGCGCGCTGGAGGACCAGAAGCGCTCGGGACGCCGCCTGGGCCGCGTGTTCATCGATTCCGGCTACGTGACCGAGGAGCAGATCTGCGAGGCTCTCGCGCGGCAGTTGCGCGTCACCTTCGTCGACCTGCGCAACGCGAAGCTCAATCCCGAACTGGTCGCAAGGCTGCCCGAATCCCAGGCCCGCCGTTTCCGCGCCCTGGTGCTGGAAGAAGCCGGACCGGCCTTCCGGGTCGGCATGGCCGATCCGACCGACTTGCTGGCCTACGACGAGCTTGCCCGCGTTCTCAAGCGGGACATCGACGTCTGCGTCGTGGCGGAGTCGCAGCTCATGGCGATGCTCGACCGCGTCTACACGCGCAGCGGCGAGATCTCCGGCCTCGCCCAGGAACTGGGCGAGGAGATGGGCGACAACGCGGTGGATTTCGCCGCGTTCGGCACGACGGCGGCGGCCGAGGACGCACCGGTCGTCAAGTTGCTGCAGACGGTATTCGAGGAGGCGGTCCGCGCGCGCGCCTCGGACATCCACATCGAACCGCAGGCGTCCAAGCTCTTCATCCGCTTCCGCATCGACGGCGTCCTGCACGTGCAGACCCAGGCCGAGCCCAAGATCGCCGCGCCGCTGGTGCTGCGGCTGAAGCTCATGTCCGGCCTGGACATCTCGGAGAAACGCCTGCCGCAGGACGGCCGATTCCACATCGCGCTGCGCAACACCCAGGTGGACGTCCGGATATCCACCATGCCGACGCAGCACGGCGAATCGGCCGTGATGCGTCTGCTCAACCAGTCCGCCGGCGTCGCGAATCTCGAGCGCCTGGGCATGCCTGCTCACGTACTGGACCGCATGCGGCGGATCATCCGCCGGCCCAGCGGCATGGTGCTCGTCACCGGGCCCACCGGCAGCGGCAAGACGACCACGCTCTATGCGGCGCTCACCGAACTCAACACCCCGGAACGCAAGATCATCACGGTGGAGGATCCGGTGGAGTATCGCCTCCCCGGACTCACCCAGGTGCAAGTCCACGAAAAGATCGAACTCACGTTCGGGCGGGTGCTGCGCACGGCCCTGCGGCAGGATCCGGACGTGATTCTCGTGGGCGAGATGCGCGATCAGGGCACGGTCGAGACGGGACTGAGGGCCGCCATGACCGGGCACCTGGTGTTGTCCACGCTTCACACCAACGATGCCGCCAGCACCCCGCTGCGGCTCATGGACATGGGCGCACCGCGCTTCATGGTGGCCATGTCGCTGCAGGTGGTGCTGGCTCAGCGCCTGGTCCGCCTGCTGTGCGAGAACTGCGCGCGGCCGCATGTCCTGGAAGACCACGAACGCCACTTCCTGCGTTTCGAGCTGGGCGACCGGGTCGACCAGTTCGCGTTCAGGCAGGCGACCGGCTGCGACCGCTGCAACAACTCCGGATTCGTCGGCCGTACGGCCATCTACGAGATGCTGGAGATGACGCGTCCCGTCGTGGATGCCGCCTCGGACGGCGACCACTCCACGTTCGTGGCGGCGGCCCGCAAGCAGATGGGCGGGCGCACCTTGCGCCGGGCCGCGGTGGAACTGGCGGCGCAGGGCAGAACGACCGTGGACGAGGCCATCCACGCGACCAATCAGCTGGAGGACTGACGCCCATGCGAGACGTCCAGCCCTTGAGAAGGCACGGTCCGGGCACCCTCGTTCCAGCGGCATCCGCTGCCCGCCACGCGGGAAGGGTCCGCTGAGATGCCGCACTTTTCCTACAAGGGGAGAAACGCCGGCGGCCAACTGGTCGAGGGGGTTCTGGAAGGGGCTGACGCTGGCGCGATCGCCGGCCAGCTCGTGACCTCCGGCATCACGCCCGTGGACATCGTGCTCTCGCGGGGCCGATCGGCGAACGGCAATGGCCATGGCAACGGGCAGGTCGAGCAGGCGGACCGGCCCCTCTGGGCGCTCGGCCGAAAGCCCGTGGACACCCAGGACCTCATGCTGTTCAGCCGGCAGATGTATGCGCTGCTCAAGGCCGGCGTGCCGATCCTGCGCGCTCTGGCAGGACTGCAGGAGTCCGCGACGCATCCGACGGTCAGGGAATCCATCCAGGGCGTGCGCGAGGGTCTGGATTCCGGCCGGGACCTGTCGGCTTCCATGCAGCGGCAGAAGGCCATGTTCAATCCGTTCTACGTGGCCATGATCTACGTGGGCGAGAGCACGGGGCGGCTGGACGAGATCTTCCTGCGCCTGTTCCGCCACCTGGAGTTCCAGGACTTCATGCGCACGCAGGTGAAGTCGGCGCTGCGCTATCCCACCTTCGTGGTGATCGCCATGGCGGGGGCCATCGCCGTCATCAACCTCTTCGTCATTCCGGCCTTCGCCAAGGTCTACAAGGGCTTCGGCGCCCAGCTGCCGGTGATCACCCGCCTGCTCATCGGATTCTCCGACTTCATGGTCGCAAGCTGGCCGTACCTGCTGGCGGGCGGCATCGCCGGTGCGATCGTCTTCCGGCGGCACATCCGGACTCCCGCGGGAAAGCTCTGGTGGGACCGCTTCAAGCTGCGCTTTCCCATCGCCGGCAAGATCATTCTCAAGGCCACCATCGCCCGCTTCGCGCGCAGCTTCTCGCTCGCCTTCCGCAGCGGCGTGCCGATCACGCAGGCGCTGTCGTTGAGTGCCCAGACCGTCGACAACGCACACATCGCGACCCGCATCGAGAAGATGCGCGAGGGCGTGGAGCGCGGCGAGAGCGTCCTCCGCACGGCCGTGTCCTCGGGCGTGTTCACGCCCGTGGCCTTGCAGATGATCGTCGTGGGGGAGGAATCCGGTTCGCTGGACGACATGATGGAAGAGGTCGCCGATCTCTATCAGCGCGAGGTCGAGTACGAGCTCAAGACCCTGTCCGCGCAAGTGGAGCCCATCCTGATCGTGGGTCTGGGCGTGCTGGTGCTGATCCTTGCGCTGGGCGTGTTCCTTCCGATCTGGGATCTCGGCCAGGCGGCCTTCCACAAGGGTTCGTGAGGCCGGCATTCCATCTTTTCGAACGATGCCCCCTGTTTCCTAAAGATGTTCCCCGCGCGTCCGCTAACGCTGTCAAACCCTACGGGTGCGCGCACGGGTGCGTGCGGCATCCATCCACGAGGACAGTGACGAAAGTGAGGACGCAAACGGGCAGGGCCGGAGCACGCAGCGCAGGCTTCACGCTCATCGAGCTGGTGGTGGTGATCTCCATCATCGGCATCCTTGCGGCGTTCGCGCTGCCCCGCTACGTGAACATGCAAAGCCAGAGCCGCGCGGCCAAGCTCAATGCCATCTATGGCGCAGTACGGTCTGCGTCGGCACTCGCCTCGGCAGCGTGCCGCGTCGATCTGGCGGGAGTCGCGCAAACGCCGACCTGCACCCAGGATGCAGGCACCGTGAACATGGACGGGCTGGCCGTGACCATGCGCTTCGGCTACCCCACGGCCGACGGCGCGGGCATCGTCACGGCCGCCCAGATCAATCCGCAGACCGACCAGGTACAGGTACTCGCGGGCAATCCGCTCGTGATCCAGGTCCGCGGCGCCGTCGATTCGGTCAACTGCCAGATGAGCTATCAGGAATCCCCAGGACGAGGTCAGGCGCCCATCATCCCCGCGCCCGTCACCAGCGGATGCTGATCCGATCCATTACACGGACCCGCAAGTCCACCACAACGACAGGAGGGGCAAGCACCCTCCCGGAGACACTTCGCGTTCACCTCCTTCCCAATACCCGAAAGGACTCCTTGCCATGCAACGCAATCAAAGCGGTTTCACCCTGATCGAACTCGTCGTCGTGATCGTCATCCTCGGCATTCTGGCCGCAGTGGCACTTCCCCGGTTCATCGACCTGAGCGCCGACGCAAGACTCTCCGCGACCAAGGGTGTCGCGGGCGCGGTCTCTTCGGCCGCGTCGATCAACTACGGCGCGTTCAAGGTGAACTCGTCGCGCACCGGAGTCGTGCAGATGAACTCCACCAACGTCTGCACGTCGGGCATCCTCGGCTCCATGCTCCAGGGCGGCAGCCTCCCGACCGGCTACACGGTGAGCGGCACGGGCAACTGCAGCACGGGCGGCGACGGCGCGGTCGTGTCCTGCACGATCACCGATTCGCAGGACGGCTCCGCCACGGCGACTGCCAGCGTGGTCTGCACCAACTGACGAGCGTCGGCCAGGCGGCCGCCTGGCGCCGCCACCGTCCGGACATGCCCAGCCGACGACGAACGTTCCGCAACCGCGCCCCTGGGCGCGGTTTCACTTTGACCGAGCTGCTGGTGGTCATCATGATCCTGGGTGTGATGGCCATCGTCGTGCTGCCGCGCTTCGCGAACCAGGACGACTTCGAACTGCAGGGCACCTACGACAAGGTGCTGTCGACGGTGCGGTATGCGCAGAAGATTGCCATCGGCTCGCGCAGCAGCGTTCTTCTCATCTTTGCGGGCAACGGTCTTTCCGCCTGCTTCGCGCCTGCCGGAAGCTGCACCTCGGATGTTGCCGATCCGACGACCGGCAGCGCGCTTCAGGCGACAGGGTCCTCGGCGGTAACCGTGTCGGGCACCAGCTTCTCCTTCGACGCGCTGGGCCGGCCCAGCAGCGGACCCCTGACCGTCACCGTGGCCAACGGTGCGCTCACCCGTACGTTCACGGTCGAGGCGGAAACGGGACATGCGCACCCCTGATCGCAGGAACGCGCGCCCCCGTCCATCCCGCCAGTGCGGCCTCACGCTCATCGAGCTCATCGTGTTCATCGTGATCGTGAGCGTCGGCATCGTGGGCATCCTGGGCGTGTTCAACATCACCTCGGCAAAGAGCTCCGATCCGCTGGTGCGCAAGCAGGCGCTGGCCGTGGCAGAGGCGCTGCTCGAGGAGATCGAGCTGATGCCCTTCACGTACTGCGACCCGGATGATCCGGCCGCGGCGACCGCGACGAGCGAGGCCGGCTGCACAGTGCCCGAGAGCATGTCCGCACCCGGACCGGAGACTTCCCAGGGCGAGACCCGTTACAGCACCACGACCCCGTTCGACAACGTCAACGACTACCACGGCTTTGTCATGAGCGGCATCCGCGATCTCTCCGGCACGGCCATCCCGGGGCTCGAAAGCTATTCGGCCAGCGTGACCGTGACCCAGGGTGGGCTCGGACTGGCCACCACCGCCGACGCCGCGCTGGTCGCGGTTGCCGTGACCGGGCCCGGCAACGAAACCGTGACGCTGCACTCGTACCGCGTGAGATCGGCGCCGAACTCCCTGCCATGATCCGTGCGACCGTTCCAATGCGGCAGTTCGAAGCGTGCACCCGCTGCACGACCAGCGGCCTGCGGGCGAGGGGGAGCGGGCGCCGCCGGCTGACCGGATTCACGCTCGTCGAGGCGGTCGCGGCCATCGCCATCGCGGGGATCGTCTTCGCGGTGGTGGCGGTGTTCCTGCAGCGGCCCGTGCAAGGCTATCTCGACACGACGCGGCGCGCGGAGCTCTCCGACACCGCGGACGTGGCGATGCGCCGCATCGTGCGCGACCTGCGCCTCGCCCTTCCCAACAGCGTGCGTGTCGACGGCACCGGACGCTACGTGGAATTCCTCCTGGTGAGCGGAGGCGGGCGTTATCGCGCGCAGACCGACTCCACCGGCGCGGGCAACGTGCTCGATTTCACCTCGGCGTCCGGAGACTCGTCCTTCGACGTGATCGGAACCATGCCCACCGTGACCGCAGGCAACCACGTGGTCATCTTCAATCTGGGTGCCGGTTTCTCCGGCGCCGACGCGTACCAGTCCTCGGGCAACAACCGAGCGACGATCGCCTCGGCATCCGCCACCACGATCACGCTGACGGCGGCGAAGCTGTTTCCGTACGAATCGCCGGGCAGGCGATTCCAGATCGTCGAGCATGCGGTCACGTACGAGTGCGACCTCGCCTCGGGCAGCCTGCGTCGCTACTGGGGCTACGGGATCAATGCATCGCAGGCCACGCCGCCCACCGGGGGCAGCAGTGCTCTGCTGGCCACCAAGGTCACGGACTGCGCGTTCACCTACGACGCCAACGACCTTCTCACCCGGTACGGGACCGTGTCCGTCCGCCTCGCCATCGCTGCCGACGGGGAATCCGCCAATCTTCATGCGGAGGCGCACGTTGCGAACATTCCCTGACACCCTGCGCGGTTTCGCTCTCCCCAGCGCCCTGTTCCTGCTCGTGATTCTGGCCATGCTTGGCGCGTTCATGCTGGCCGTGTCGGGCATGCAGCACGCCGCGCAGGCGGTGGACGTCTCCAGTTCCCGGGCCTACCAGGGCGCGCGGGCCGGCATCGAATGGGGGCTGTACCAGGTGCTCGATGGGAACAATGACGATGCCGGCCTGTCGGCCTCGACTCCGCAGCCACCCGCGTGCTTTTCCGACACCACGCTGAGTCTGGGAGGCAGCTTCGACGGCGCGTCCGCGACCGTCACCTGCGCCCGCACGACCACCACGGAGGCGAACCGACAGATCGCCGTATATGCCATCGTGTCGACGGTCTCCCTGGCCGGCGGGGCGATGCCGATCAGCCGTCAGGTGAATGCCACGGTGACACGTTGTGTGGACCCCAACGGCACTGCGCCGAGGTACGCATGTCCGTGAGCCGTTTCGGAGTCGCATTGCGGGCGCTCGCCGGCACGGCGGTGGCGCTGGTGTGCCAGTTGCCATGCGCCGGCACCCTGCACGCGGCGATCAGCCAGGTGGCGACCGCGACGGGAACGACCGGTTCGTCGGGGCGTCGTCGCTGAGTCTTTCCGTCCCGGCCGGAACGGTCGCGGGTGACGTGCTGATCGCCCAGGTCGCGGTGCGCGGCACCGGCAACACCATCACGGCCCCGTCGGGGTGGACCACGCTTCTGGGCGACAGCAAGAACTCGGTCCGGCAGAACATCTACTACCGGGTGGCAGGCTCGTCCGAGCCGGCGAGCTACGCGTTCACGTTCGGGGCGTCCGAGCGCGGCGGCGGGGCTCTCCTGAGCTATCGCGGGGTGGACAACGCGGCACCGGTGAACGTATCGAGCACCAAGAACAATTCGTCGTCTACGACAGTGACCTCGACAGCCGTCACGACGGATATCACGGACGCGACCCTGCTGGCTCTCTATTCGGGCGCGCAGTCCACGTCCTTCACGGCACCCAGCGGGATGACCGAAATCTACGACGTGTCCACCGGCGCCGGTCCGAATGGCATCACGGCATCGGCCTCCTCGCTTGCGCTGACCGTCGTGGGCTCGACGGGAGCCAAGAACGCGACGCTCGCCACGGCAGCGGACAACATCGCGGCCCTGGTGGCGCTGAAGCCCGCGTTCATCGCGCGACTCGAGTACCGCTTCGACGAATGCAGCTACACCGGCGCGGCCGGGGAGATCAAGGATTCGATCGGTTCGTCGCACGGCACGCCGAAGAACAGCGTGAACGGACTGGCCGAGGGAGTGATCGGTTCGGCGCTCGAGCTCCTGAAATACTCGCACTGGGTGAGCACGTCCGCCACGCTGTCCCGCGACTGGACCCTGCTCACCTGGTTCAAGACGCCTTTCGATACGAGCGGTTCCCAGTACCACATCCTGTCCGCCATCGCGGGAGGCGGCGACATGATGTACGTGGACCACAATGCCGGCTATCGCTGGGGTGTGTACACGACCTCGGGGACCACCGACGGCAGCTACAAGTTCGGTGTGCTCTCCGACGGCTGGCATCACGTGGCCCTGGTGGGGCGAGGCAGCAGGACGTCTCTGTACATCGATGGCGCGCTGGTGGATTCGGTCGCCCGCAAGGTGAACGGCGGTACGCTCGCCTACGTCGGGACCTCGTACGACTCGGTCAATACCAGCGGTGCGCAGGGATGGCGCGCTCCGCTGGACGAGTTCGTGGTCGGGGAAGGGGCCGCCACGGCCGACGAGATCGCGCTCGTCTACAAGCTTCAGGCCAACGGCTATGACCTCGACGGGAATCCGCGGAAGGTCACGAGCTGCGGCGCCGCGCAGCTTTCGGTCACGGCCTCGGCCAGTGCCAGCACCTGCACAGGCCACAATGTGACAATCACTGCGCTGGACGGTTCAGGCAGCCGGGCCACCGACTACACCGGCACCGTCGTCCTTTCCACGAGCAGCGGCCGCGGCGGCTGGGCGGCCGGAGCCAGTTCCGGCAGCGTGACGGAAACAGGCACGGCGAACGATGGCGCTGCGACCTACACGTTCAGGGCCGCCGACGCGGGAAGTGCGACGCTCACGCTGTCCAACCAGAGCGCGGACGATCTCACGGTCACCGCGCGCGACAGCACGACGTCGTCCATCACCGGAACCTCCTCCACGGTCTCGTTCCGCGACAACGCTTTCGTCCTGTCGACGACCGACGCCTTGAGCACCACGGCCGTGGCAGGCCGTCCGCACGCCATGACGGCCACGCTCTACCGTCGCGACACCTCGCTGGCCACTCCCAACTGCGCAGTCGCGACGAACTATTCAGGGGCGAAGAGCCTGAAGGCCTGGTACACGGCCAACGCGTCCCACCCTGCGGGTGCGACGGCGCCGGCGATCGACAACGGCACCGCGCTCGGGACGTCCGTGCCGGGATCCGCCAATGTTTCGCTGACATTCACCGCGGGCGTCGCCTCGTTCAACCTCACGACCTCGGACGTCGGCAAGTTCTCGCTCAATCTGCGGGATGACACGCGCAGTTTCGCCAATGCCGTGAACATCGACGGCAGCTCCTCCACGATCACGGTGAGGCCGTTCGCCTTCGCGATCACCGGGATCGCCAGCGGCTCGACGGCGAATCCTGCCGGCACCGCAACGTCCGGCTCAAAGTTTGCCGCTGCGGGCAGCACGTTCTCGGCCACGATCAAGGCCCTGCTATGGCAGTCGGCCGATGACGCGAACAACGATGGGACGGCCGATGCCGGAGCGAACCTCGTCGACAACACCGCTGCGGCACGATTTGCCTGGCCGACGGGACTCGCCGCAAGCAGCGATGCCGCGTACTTCACGCCCGCGAGCGGCACACTGGGGGTGCTGGGCGGGTCGACCGACATCGGCTCGGCGAGCTACAGCGGGGGCAGCGTGACGGTGTCCAATCTCACCTACAGCGAAGTGGGGAGCATCGGGCTCACCGCGTCCGCGACGGGCTATCTGGGCACCAGCGGTGCGGATGTTTCCGGCGTGGCGGTGAACGCATCGACGGGCATCCCAACCCGGGTGGGCCGCTTCTATCCAAGCCAGTTCGCCCTCGTGTCGAGCAGTCTCACGCCCGCCTGTTCGTCCGGAAGCTTCACCTACATGGACCAGCCGGCTTTCGGCCTTGCGTACGTGCTGGAGGCCCGCAGTTCGTCCGGCACAGTGACCACCAACTACCGCAGCGGGTCCTACACCGTGGGCACCGTTACGCTGCACGCCGAGAATGCGGACGCGGGGACCGATCTGGGCAGCCGCATCACCGGACTGCCGTCCGCGAGCTGGACCCTGGGACAGTACTCGATCAGTTCCACCTCGGCGACGTTCAGCCGCGCGGCGTCGGCGGACGGCCCTTACGACAGTCTCGTCCTGGGCGTGTCCGTGACGGATGCGGACGGCGCCAAGGTCGCTTCGGCGGACATGACGGCCTCCGGCACCGGTTCGTGCGGCAGTTCGTGTGTTGCCCGCGCGCTCAATTCCGGCGGGTCGACCAAGGTCCGGTTCGGCCGCCTGAAGATCGGCAGCGCGCTCGGCGCGCCGCAGATCGATCTTCCCGTGCCGCTCACCGCCGAGTACTGGAACGGCAGCGGATTCGTGACGAACCGCGACGACGCCTGCACACGGCTCACCAACACGCAGTTCTCGTTCTCCAACTTCCGCTCGCCCCTGGCCGCGTGCGTCACCTCCGGCAGTCCCACCGGCGCCAACGGCATCGTCTTCTCATCGGGCCGCGCGACCCTCCGTCTGGGCAAGCCGAACGTGCGGGGCTCCGTGGACCTCACCGCGAACCTCGGGAGCTCGGCGTCGGGGAACACCTGCTCGGCCGGTGCCTCCTCGGTGGCCACGGCCTCTTCCAAGCCCTGGTTGCAGGGCAACTGGGGTGCGGCCACGTACGACCGCAATCCCGCCGCGCGGGCTGTGTTCGGCCTCTATACCAACACGCCGGACGTGATTTTCCTAAGGGAAAGCTACTGACCGCCGTAAACGCGGATGTGAGGAGCTTCATGCTCCTGGCTTATTTCATCTGGGTGGGCCGTGCGTCCGACGCGCCGTTCGAAGACCGGAGATTCCCTCTACGCGATCGCCCTCGCCGGCGGCCGGGTCCAGGTTGCGCATGTCATCCGCGACGCGGGACGGCGCCCCCGCGTGGATACGCTGCTGGACGCGCCTTCGGAGGGCTCGTCCACGGAAACGCTGCGGCGGCTGCGCAAGGAGCTCAGGCTCGACCGCGGGCAGGTGTCCGCGCTTCTCGCGCCGGGCGAATACCAGGTTCACGCGGTCGATGCGCCCGACGTGCCGGAAGCAGAAATGCGCACCGCGGTAAGGTGGCGGCTCAAGGACGTCATCGACTATCCGCCCGAGCAGGCCACGGTCGACGTGCTGTCCCTGCCTCAGGCGTCGTCGAGCCACGGGCGGCTGCCGCAAGTGCTCGCGGTGAGCGCGCGCAGCGAAAGGATATCGGGCGTCATCGAACTGTTCGATGCAGCCAGGCTCGACCTCGCCGTCATCGACATTCACGAGACCGCGCAGCGCAACGTCGCCAGTCTCTACGAGGAAGGCGAGCGTGCCGTGGCGCTCGTGTCGTTCACCGAGACCGGCGGACTGTTCACCGTTTCGGCCCGCGGTCAGTTGTACCTGTCCCGCGCGCTCGAGACGGGCACCGAGCTGCTTTCGGGCACCGACGCCGATACCCGTTCCGGCCTGATCGACCGCATGGCGCTGGAACTGCAGCGGTCGCTGGATCACTTCGACCGGCAGTACGGCGGCCTGCAGGTGGCGCGGCTGCTGATTGCGCCCTTCGCCGAGGTCGACGCCTTGCGCCTCGCGCTGGCGGAGAACCTGTACGTGCCCGTGGAGATCCTGGATCTCGCGCGGGCGCTGGAACTCGAATCGTCACCGCTCCTGCGGGATCCCGCGGCCCAGGGCAGGCACCTGAGGCTGCTCGGCGCAGCCCTGCGCGACTTCTGAGTGCACTCTTCACCGCCATGAACGGAAACGTCAATCTCTTCGATCCTGCGCTGCGCAAGCCCAAGGTGCTGCTGCCCTCCGGACAGGTCGCGGCAGGCTGGATTGCCGGCACGGTGTTTCTTCTGGCCTGGTACGGCTGGGAATCCTACGACCTGCATCGCGTCTCGACGGAACAGCGGCAGGTCTCGCGCCGGTCCACGGAGGTCCAGGAACAGGTGAAGCGCCTGTCTTCTGCCCTGGCCGCGCGCAAGCCGTCGCCGGAGATGGTGACTCAGGTCGAGGAGCGCACCCGGAAGCTCGAGTCGCGGCAGGCGGTGGCCGACCGGCTGAACGGTGGCGATTTCGGGGCCGGCGGCGGCCACGCGGCGGTCCTGCGGGCTCTCGCGCGGAGCGTTCCCAGCGGACTGTGGCTGACCGGTGTCACCGTGAACGGAAACGGCACGGACATCCGCATCGAGGGCCGCACGCTCGATCCCGAACTGGTGCCCCGATTTCTCGGCGCGCTGGGGCAGGATCCCTCGCTCAAGGGCCGCGGATTCAACCGGCTGTAATTCCGTCCGCCCGATGCCAGCACGCAAGGCGGCGATGGCAAGGCGGCAGCGCCCAGGCCGTCCTATCTCGAGTTCAGCGTGGCTTCGCGCATCGACGATGCGCCGGCGGTCCGATGAAGGTGCTCTGGGACAAGCTGGCCGCACGGCTGGACCGCCTCGCGAATCGCGAACGGATGCTCGTGTTCGCTGGCGGGCTGGCGCTCATCTTTCTGGTCGTATGGGCCGGTGCCATCGATCCGGTCGCGCGGCAGACGCGCAAGGTCCGGACGGAACTGGCTTCCGCAAGCAGCACGGCCGGAGCGTTCGAGGAGCAGCGCGTGGCCCTGGAGGCCAGGAGCCGGGAGCACCCCGATGATGCGCTGAAGGCCAAAGTGAACGAACTGGACGGGCTCATCGGCACGCTCGAAGCCGACATCGGCGCGCGCAGTTCGTCGCTGGTGGCGCCCGAGCGGATGCCTGCGCTGGTGCGCGATCTCGTCGCGCGTTCGCCCGGAATCGAATTGCGCGCCATGCGCACGCTTCCCGCCGCGCCGTTGCTGGAGCAGGAAAAAGGGGACAAGGATGCTCATGCGAATGCGGGCGAGGCAGGCGGCCTTTTCAAGCACGGGATCGAGCTGACCGTGCAGGGCGCCTATCCGGCGCTCGTCGACTACTGCTCGCGCCTGCAGGCGATGCCGGTGCGCGTGGTATGGAGCCAGACACGGGTGGACGCGTCGGCCTTTCCACGCGTGTCGATGACCCTCACGCTCTTCACTCTCGGCCTGGACCGAACATGGATGACGTTATGAACCGCCGCGCCATGCTGACCACGCTTTGCCCCTTCGTGCTGGCCCTGATGACGCAGGCGGCCCGAGCCCAATCCCTGCCCGATCCCACCCGTCCGCCGGAAGGCGCGGTGGCGGCCGGCGCCGCGGCCGAAAAGGAGGGCCCGCAGCCGCTCGTCCTGCAGTCGGTTCTTGTCGGCGAACGGCGCCGCATCGCGGTCATTGGCGGGACGCTCGTTCCCCTGGGCGGTTCGGTGCGCGGCTACACGCTCACCCGCGTGGGCGAGGACGACGTCACGCTGACAGGCCCCGAGGGCACGCTCCATCTGAAGCTGTACGGACCCGTGGAGCGCCGCGATGTCAAGTTGGCCGACGTTCCGCCGATAAGGCGTACAAAGACAAAGCGTATTCACGGCTCGTGACCCAAATCCCGTCACTCATACCGTCGTCATTCCACCCGTGACCCGACATCCCGTCACCACGACTTTCCGCACCTGCATCACCGGCGTGCTGCTCGCCCTGGCCCTTGCGGCCACGGGCTGCACGGCATTCCAGCCCAGGCAGGGCAAGACGCTCGACCGGATCGACCGCGAACTGGAGCAGGGCATCGCTTCCCGCAAGCCGCCCCGGGAGCCCGATGCCGTCGCGCAGGCCTTGCTGCCCCCGGTGGTCGTGGAAATGCCCAAGATGGATGGCCGTCCCACCGAGCCCAGGTTCGATCTGAACGTGGCCAACGCCCCGGCTTCGCAGGTGCTCATGGCGATGGTGCAGGGCACCCGGTACAGCATGGTGGTGCATCCGGGCATCAAGGAAAGCATCTCCATCGCGCTCAAGGACGTGACGGTGGCCGAAGCCCTTGACACGGTGCGCACCTTGTACGGCTACGACTATCAGATCCAGGGCACGCGCATCCTCGTCCAACCGGCGGAGATCCAGACGCGGGTCTTCCAGGTGAACTATCTGATGACGCAGCGCCGGGGCCGCAGCGACGTCCGCGTGACCTCCGGCGCCATCTCGGACTTCGTCTCGCCTTCGGCCGGCCTGCCCGGCACCGGCCTGCCCGGCATGCCGGGAGGCAGCCCGTCACCCGGCATTCCATCGACGCCCGGCGCGTTGCCCGGCGGGGCAGGGGCCGCGTCGCAAGCGGTCGTCGGCAGCCGTGTCGTCACGACCACGGACAGCGACTTCTGGAAAGAACTCTCGGATGCGCTCAAGACCATCATCGGCAGCGAGAACGGCAGGCAGGTGGTGATCAGCCCGCAATCGGGCGTGATCGTCGTGCGCGCGATGCCGGCCGAGATCCGCTCGGTCGAATCGTACCTGCGCGCCACGCGCCTGGTGCTGGAACGTCAGGTGATGCTGGAGGCGAAGATCATCGAGGTGGAACTGTCGGACGGCTATCAGGCCGGAGTCAACTGGTCGGCATTTGGCGAGCATGCGAGGGTCGCGGGCGGCGTGCTCTCGCCCGGTGTGGCGCTGGGCACCAGCGGCGCGATCTCGTCGTTCACGGCGCGAGCCGCCGACGGCAGCATCAGCGCCAACTCCGCGCTCACCGCCAACCCGGCCAATCCTTCGTCCATCACGGCGGGCGTGGGCGTGCCCGGCACGGTGTTCGGTCTCGCGCTGCAGACGAGCAATTTCGCGGCGCTGCTCTCGTTCCTGCAGACACAGGGCAATCTGCAGGTGCTTTCCAGTCCGCGGATCGCGGCCCTCAACAACCAGAAGGCCGTGCTCAAGGTCGGCAACGACGAATTCTTCGTCACCAACGTGACGACCACGACGCTCACCAATGCGGCCGGGGGCACGACGCAGTCGCCCTCCATCGTCGTGCAGCCCTTCTTCTCCGGCGTGGCCCTGGACGTCACGCCGCAGATCGACGAGAACAACCAGATCATCCTGCACGTGCATCCCTCGGTGTCGAACGTGGTCGAGAAGACCAAGAACATCGACCTGGGCACGTCGGGCAATTTCCGCCTGCCCCTGGCTTCCAGCACCATCAGCGAGACCGACACCATCGTGCGCGCCACCGACGGCAACATCGTCGCCATCGGCGGTCTGATGCGCGAGACCACGCAGCGCACGCGGTCCGGTGTGCCGGGACTCGCCAATGCGCCGCTCATCGGGGGCGCGTTCCGGTCCACATCCACCGCCGCCCGCAAGAGCGAACTGGTGATCCTGTTGAAGCCCACGATCATCCAGGGCGATGCGGTCGCCTCGAACGATCTCACGGATCTGCGCGAGCGCCTCAAGTCCTTCGATGCGGCCGACGGGGTGGGCGGCGAATCCATGTGGCGGGACGGCAAGAGGCGTTGACCGCTTCTCCGTCCTGCACGACTTGCAGGAGTGCAACACCATGACGGACGCGATGTACGGAAGGCACTTCGGACTGCGGGAGGCGCCCTTCGCGATCACTCCCGACACGAGCTTCGTCTACGACTGCCAGGCGCACCAGGAGGCGCTCAACGTGCTGATGGTGGCTCTCGACGCAGGCGAGGGCTTCATCAAGATCACCGGAGACGTCGGTACCGGCAAGACGCTGTTGTGCCGCCGGGTGCTCGCCACGCTGGGCAGCGACTACGTCACCGCCTATCTGCCCAATCCGCTCCTCGAGCCTCGCGGACTGATGGCCGCGCTGGGGACCGAACTGGGACTCGAGCTGACGCCGCGCGACGATCCGCACCATTTGCTGCGCAGCCTCAACGACACGCTCGTCCGGCTGATGGCCCAGGACAAGCGCGTGGTCGTGCTGATCGACGAAGCGCAGGCGATGCCGCTGGCCACCTTGGAGACGCTGCGGCTGCTCTCGAACCTGGAAACCGAGAAGCGCAAGCTGTTGCAGGTGGTGCTGTTCGGACAGCCGGAACTGGACCGCAATCTGGACAAGCCCCAGGTCCGGCAGATCAAGCAGCGCATCACGTTTCACTATTCCATCGACACGCTGGCCCGGCACGAACTGCGCCACTACCTGCGCCACCGCATGAGCGTGGCCGGATACAACGGGCCGCAGATCTTCTCGCCGCTCGCGCTGTGGTTCCTGCACCGTGCCACCGGCGGCGTGCCCCGGCTGGTGAACATCCTCGCGCACAAGGCGTTGCTGCTCGTGTATGCCGAGGGCGAGGATCGCGCGGGGATCCGCCACGTGCTTGCCGCGGCACGCGACACCGCTTCCGCCCGCCACGTCCTGATCCCCTGGCTCGTATGAGCGTCATCAACCGGGTCCTGCGCGACCTCGAAGAGCGCAACGCCACCCCGGCCGAGGCCGGTCCCCAACCCGTGCACGTGCGTGCCGTCGCGCGTTCTGGCCGGAGGCACAGATCGGTCATTGCCATCGCCTCGGTCACGTCGCTGGCCGTGGCCGCCGCGGGCGCGTTCGCCGCGCGTCATTGGCAGACACCGGGACTGCCGGCGCATGCGCCGGCGATCTCCGCTGCTCCGGCAGCGCCGGGCGATTCGCCGATCCCGGCGCCCGTGCAGCCCGGCATCACGGCTGCCGCGCCGGTGCCCAAGCCGATTGCCGCGCCGTTGCCACGGCCGGTCGCTCTCTGGGGCGAGTCCACCGCCGCTCCGGCATCGGTGCGGACGAAGATGCCGCCGCCGGATCGTGCCCCATCGAAAGGTCCTGCGATTCCTTCCCGCGCGTCCGAAGCGCCGGTCCGCTCGGCGGAAGCAACGGATCCGGGCAGATCGACACAATCCCGTCCCCAGACGGCTGCGCCGTCCGCGGATTCCGCCGCAGTTGAGCCCGCCATCCAGAAGACCCAGAAGCCGCCGACGGTGGCGGAGAGAGTGGACACGGCATTCCGGGCCGGCGCGGCGGCCGCCCAGAACGGGCACGTGCGCGAGGCGGAATCCCGTTTCGCGGAAGCGCTTGCCTTGTCACCTTCGCATCTGCCCGCAAGGCAGGCGCTGCTGGGACTCCTGATCGAATCCCGGCGCAACGATGCGGCGGAAGCCCTGGTCCTGGAGGGGCTCGAACAGCATCCGGAAAACGCTGCGTTCGCCATGGTGGCGGCAAGGCTCCAGGTGGATCGCGGCGACTTGAATGCCGCCATCGCGACACTCGAGCGCCACGAAACCGCACCTTCGGCGGGAGGCGACTACCTGTCCTTCCACGCTGCGCTGCTCCAGCGGGCGGGTCGTCACGCCGAAGCCGTGGACAAGTACGGCGATGCGATCGCGATGGGCACGGCGCGCGCGGTCTGGCACATGGGCCGCGCGATCTCGCTGCGCGAACTGGGCCGCACGGCCGATGCGCGTTCCGGGTTCCAGCAGGCGCTCGCCTCGGGCGCGCTGACACCCGAGGTGCGCGAGTACGTCGAGCGGCAGCTCGCGGCGCTCAAGAAATCGGGCTGAGCCCCGGGCCCCCACCCCTTCAACCGTCCCGCAGTGCGCGGGCCACGATCCATCCCCTGACTTCCGCGGCGCCCGCTTCCTTCAGGGCGCGGGCCGCGGCATCCAGCGTCGCGCCGCTCGTCATCACGTCGTCCACCACAGCCACCCGGCAACCGCGCAGATCGGCGCTGGCGCGAAACGCATTCTTCACGTTGCGGCGGCGTTCCTCCAGCGATAATCCGGCCTGCGCGGGCGTGTCCTCGATCCTGTCCAGTCCCGGCCGAAGGCGGCTCGACCAGCGCAGCGGCAGCTGACGGGCGATCTCCCAGGACTGGTTGAATCCGCGGCTCGCCTGACGCGCGTCCGAAAGCGGCATCGCGATCACCGCGTCCGGATCCGGCTCGCCCGGCAGCCGGTCGGCCAGGACCGACGCCAGCGCGCGGGCCACGGCGATGTCTCCCGAGTACTTGAGGGCCCGGACCATGGCGTCGAGCGGATAGCCGAAGACCGCTCCTGCCGTCACGCCGTCGTAATGCGGTGTGGCAGACTGGCAGCGGCCGCAGAGAACGCCGGCAGGGCCCGGCAACGCGCAGCGCGGGCAGCACGACGTGTCCAGCCGGCGAATGTCGCCGCGGCAGCCATCGCACAGTCCGCCGGGCGCGGGGCGCGTCTCGCACGCCATGCAGCGCTCGCCCAGCGAATGGCGGAGCAAGTCCGCGGTTGCGGCAAACAGACGGAACATGAGGTCAGTGGAGCAGCAGATCGGAAGCGGTACCGGCGCAAGCCCCGAAGCGTACGCCATCGATGCGCGCGCGGTGCGTCTTCATCGCGAGCGGGCCGCCGCCCGCTACGGCGAGTTCGCGGCAGTGGCCGATGAAGTGGGCGCCCGGATGTTCGAGCGGCTGGAGATGATCCGCCTGCCGGATGGGCCCGTCCTCGATCTGGGATGCGCCTCCGGCCGGTGGACGCGCGCACTGGGGCAGCGGTATCCCGGCCGCGACGTGTTCGGCCTGGATCCTTCCGCCGGACTTGCCCGCGCGGCGGTGGACGGCATGGCCGAAAGCCGCAAGTGGTGGCAGTCCATGCGCCGTCCCGCGAGCCGGTTCTTCTGTGCGGATTTCGACCGCCTGCCCCTGCGTCCTTCGACCTTCTCCCTGATCTGGTC
The DNA here is from genome assembly GCA_016713305.1 of Betaproteobacteria bacterium. Lineage (NCBI taxonomy): Bacteria > Pseudomonadati > Pseudomonadota > Betaproteobacteria > Betaproteobacteria bacterium. Next base: position 231,054 of record JADJPK010000004.1, on the reverse strand, counting down.
GAACCTCGCCGCCCACTGGTTCTCGCGCCCCGCGTCGACCTGGCGCGAACTCGGAGCGGCACTGCGCGGGGGCGGCCTGCTGATGTTCTCGTGCGCCGGCCCCGATACCCTCGTGGAACTGCGGCAGGCGTGGCGCACGGCAGGACTGGGCGTGCCGACGGTGCCGTTGGCGGACATGCACGACATCGGCGACGCGCTCGTGCACGCGGGCTTCTCGGCGCCGGTCATGGACATGGAAACGCTCACGCTGCAGTACCGCGACGCGGACCGGTTGTTCGGCGATCTGCGCGGCGTCGGCGCCACCCAGGCAGCCGCCCGACGTTCGCCCGGCATGCTGACGCCGCGTGTCTGGCGCCGGGCTGTCGACGCGCTCCCCCGGGACCCGCAGGGCGGGATCGCGGTGACGCTGGAGGTGGTGTACGGGCACGCCTGGTGGCCGGAGGCCGGGCCTTCCAAGACCCGGGATGGTTTGGATGTCGTGCGCATTCATGGGCTTGGTGCGAAGCAGTCCGGCAGGCGGTGATTCGACGCGGCGGGTCCGTGCATCCTTGCCTCGTCCGAGAATCGCGTGCTAGAGTCCATCGAGATCAGACGCGGCGGTACCGCGCAACGAGCCGGGGGTTGGCGGAGGTGAACATGGTTAGTTCGCATTCGGCGCCCGACTGTTTCCGGCTCGTGTCCAGGCGCAATGAATCGCTCGGCTCCAAAGGCCGTAGACGATTGTTCGCCGGCATCGCGGTCGTCTCGCTCGCCATTGCCTTGGGTTGGTCGCTTCGTGGTGCCTGGGTGGTTCTTCCGTTCGCCATCCTTGAAGTGGCCATCCTGTACGCGGTCTTGCGCGCGATCGATCACGGAGTCCAGGACTTCGAATCGATCACCATAGACGGCGACCGGGTGCTGGTGGAGCGGCGCGAGCACGGGCGCGTCAGCAGGTACGAATTCAATAAATATTGGGCGCAAGTTGTCATAAAGCGCTCGGACAGATGGGGCCGCGTCGATCTGGCGGTCAGGTCCCACGGAAAAGAGGTGGGGTTCGGCCAGTTCCTCACCGACGAAGAGCGCGTCTCCCTGGCGCGCGAATTACTGAAACGACTGAAGCACTACTGAAGACGGAACTGGGGGAAGCATGAGGAAAATGCTGTCTTTCAGCGCGCTCGCTACGCTCGGGATCGCGCAGGCTGCCTATGCGGCTACTTCGAAGTACGGTTTGCAGGATCCCGAATCACCCATCGCGCGCGAGATCTATTCGCTCCACACGCTCATTCTCTGGATATGCATCGCGATTTTCGTGCTGGTGTTCGGCACGATGTTCTTCGCGATCATCAAGCACCGCAAATCCGTAGGCCACAAGGCGGCGCACTTCCACGAGAACACGACCGTGGAGGTCGTCTGGACCATCGTCCCCTTCGTCATCCTGATGGGGATGGCGTATCCGGCGACCAAGACGATCATCTCCATGAAGGACACCTCCAACCCGGACCTCACCATCAAGGCCACGGGTTATCAGTGGAAGTGGGGTTACGAGTACATCAAGGGCGAAGGCAGTCTGGCCGGCGTGAGCGACGGGATCTCGCTCTACTCGAGCCTCGCCACGCCCATGGAGCAGATCTACGACAAGAACGTGCCCAAGAGCGAGAACTACCTGCTCGAAGTGGACACGGAGATGGTCGTTCCGATCAAGAAGAAGGTGCGGATCCTCACCACGGCCAACGATGTCATCCATGCCTTCTGGGTGCCGGCGTTCGGCGTGAAGCAGGATGCCATTCCGGGCTTCATCCGGGACACCTGGTTCACGGTGGACAATCCGGGGGTGTATCGCGGGCAGTGCGCGGAACTGTGCGGCAAGGAGCACGGGTTCATGCCGATCGTCGTGCGCGCGGTGACCGAGGAAGAATTCAAGGACTGGGCCGCCAAGCAGAAGGCTGCCATGCCTCCCGCCGCCCAGGCGGAGGCTCCCGTCCAGGTCGCGGCAGCGGCGCCGGCAGCGGCGAACGATGCCTCCGGTCCGGTCGACGGGAAGAAGGTCTACGAAGGTCTCTGTGCGGCCTGTCACGGCGCGGGGATCGCGGGCGCACCCAAGGTGGGGGACAAAGGCGCGTGGACGGCGCGCATCGCGCAAGGCGATGCGGCGCTGCACGAGCACGCCATCAAGGGGATACGTGCCATGCCGGCCAAGGGCGGCAATCCCGCCCTGTCGGACGCGCAAGTGACCGCAGCCGTCGACCACATGGTCGCGCTGTCCAGGTAACACGCCCCCGACCCCGATTTTCCTTTCCCTGAAGCAACGCTAATCGCGCAGGAGAGCGAGCATGGATGCCGTTCACGGACACGACCACGCACACGACGACCACCATCACCCCAGCGGCATCATGCGCTGGCTGACGACCACCAACCACAAGGACATCGGCACGCTGTACCTGTGGTTCAGCTTCGCGATGTTCATCACCGGCGGCATGCTCGCGCTGGGCATCCGCGCGGAGCTGTTCCAGCCCGGCATGCAGTTGTGGCGCCCGGACTTCTTCAACCAGCTCACGACCATGCACGGCCTCATCATGGTGTTCGGGGCGATCATGCCGGCCTTCGTGGGGTTCGCGAACTGGCAGATCCCCATGATGATCGGCGCGGCGGACATGGCGTTTGCGCGCATGAACAACGTCAGCTTCTGGCTGCTGCCGCCTGCAGCAGCACTGCTGGTGTCGTCCTTCTTCGTGCCGGGCGGTGCTACCGGCGCGGGCTGGACGCTGTATGCGCCGCTGTCGGTCCAGCAGGGCATGGGCATGGACCTCGCGATCTTCGCGGTCCACATCATGGGTGCGTCGTCGATCATGGGGTCGATCAACATCATCACGACGATCCTCAACATGCGCGCGCCGGGCATGACGCTCATGAAGATGCCGCTGTTCGTGTGGACGTGGCTCATCACCGCCTACCTGCTCATCGCCGTGATGCCGGTGCTCGCCGGCGCAGTCACCATGCTGCTCACCGACCGCCACTTCGACACGCACTTCTTCAACGCCGCCGGTGGCGGTGACCCCGTCCTTTACCAGCACGTGTTCTGGTTCTTCGGCCACCCCGAGGTGTACATCATGATCCTGCCGGCGTTCGGCATCGTGTCGCAGGTGATTCCCGCCTTTGCACGCAAGCCGCTCTTCGGTTACGCCTCGATGGTGTACGCGACGGCGTCGATCGCGATCCTGTCGTTCATCGTGTGGGCGCACCACATGTTCGTGGTGGGCATGCCGGCGGCGGGGCAGCTCTTCTTCATGTACGCGACGATGCTGATCGCGGTGCCCACCGGCGTGAAGGTCTTCAACTGGGTCGCGACCATGTGGAAGGGGTCCATGACCTTCGAGACGCCGATGCTGTTCTCGGTGGGCTTCCTGTTCGTGTTCTCCATGGGCGGGTTCACCGGACTGGTGTGCGCGATCACGCCGATCGACATACAGATCCAGGACACCTACTACGTGGTGGCGCACTTCCACTATGTGCTGGTGGCGGGTTCGCTCTTCGCGCTGTTCGCCGGCACCTATTTCTGGCTGCCCAAGTGGACCGGCCACATGTACGACGAGCGTCTGGGCAAGCTGCACTTTTGGCTGTCGATGATCTTCTTCAACATGACGTTCTTCGTGATGCACTTCCTCGGTCTCGCCGGCATGCCGCGGCGGATCCCGGATTACGCCACCCAGTTCGCGGACTTCAACATGATCGCCTCGATCGGCGCGTTCGGCTTCGGCCTCACGCAGCTCATCTTCCTGGCGGTGGTGGTGAAGTGCATCCGCGGAGGCGAAAAGGCGCCGGCCAAGCCGTGGGAGGGCGCCGATACCCTGGAGTGGACGCTGCCGTCGCCGGCGCCGTACCACAGCTTCGAGACGCCGCCCATCGTCAAGTGACCGGCACGATCGTCACTTCGTCATGAGCGGCACGGGCGACGTTCGCGGGGCAGGCAAGGCCAGGACACTGGGCTTGCTGCTCGCGATCGCCGCCGTGTTCTTCGCCGCCATCATCGTGCGACGTCTGCTATGGCCGTGATCCGCGAGAACCGCCGCATGCTGGGCAAGCTCCTGATCGTCGCGTGCGCGATGTTCGGGTTCGGCTTCGCGCTGGTGCCGTTCTACAAGAAGCTGTGCGAAGCAACCGGGCTCAACAATCTGCAGCAGGCAGACGAGGTGGCCAACACGCAGGTGGACCGTTCGCGAACGCTGATCCTGGAGCTGGACGCCAACACGCGCAACGAATTGCCGTGGAAGTTCCGTCCGACCCAGTCGAGCGTTCAGGTGCACCCCGGACAGCTCGTGCAGGTCACGTACGAAGTCCGCAACGAATCCGATCAGCCGGTGAAGGGACAGGCGATCCCCTCGTACGGTCCTCAGCTCGCGGGTCAGTATTTCCGCAAGCTGGACTGTTTCTGTTTCGCCACGCAGGAGTTGAAGCCGCGCGAGGTTCGCCAGATGCCGGTGGTGTTCGTGATCCATCCCGACCTGCCCAGGGACGTCGGCACGATCACGCTTTCTTACACGTTCTTCAGAGTCGAGGGGCCTGCCGGTTCCTCGCCGTCCGGCACGGCGCGGAACGCGACGGGCCAACGCACCGGAACCTGATTCTCAATGGGGGAGTAGAAAACGATGCAAGCCGCGCAACACTATTTCATCCCGAGCCCGTCCCACTGGCCGATCGTCGGCTCCGTCGCGCTTGCCTTCATGGGGTTCGGCGCAGCCTTCCTCATGAACGACATCGCGGCAGGCCCGTGGATGCTGGCCATCGGCCTCGCGATCCTGGCGTGGATGATGGTCGGCTGGTTCGGCACCGTCGCACGCGAGAGCGAGAGCGGCCGTTACGGTCCGCAGGTGGACATCTCGTTCCGCTGGAGCATGAGCTGGTTCATCTTTCCGAGGTCATGTTCTTCGCGGCATTCTTCGGTGCGCTGTTCTACATGCGCGTGCTGTCGGTGCCGGACCTCGCCACCGTGGACACGGGTGGGCTGCTGTGGCCGGACTTCAAGGCGGGCTGGCCCGTCTCGGGCCCCGGCATCGAAGAGACGTTCACGCCGATGGGTGCCTGGGGCATTCCTGCCATCAACACGCTCATCCTGCTCACGTCGGGCGTGACGGTCACCTGGGCTCACTGGGGTCTCAAGAAGAACAATCGCACCCAGCTCAATCTGGGACTCGCCGCCACGGTCGCGCTGGGCATCCTGTTCCTGTGTCTGCAGGTGTACGAGTACGTGCACGCTTTCCACGAACTCAACCTGACGCTGTCGATGGGTGCCTACGGCGCGACCTTCTTCATGCTCACCGGCTTCCACGGGTTCCACGTGACCATCGGCACCATCATGCTCATCGTGATCCTCGGCCGCTGCCTCGCGGGACACTTCAAGGCGGAGAACCACTTCGCGTTCGAGGCCGTGTCCTGGTACTGGCACTTCGTGGACGTCGTCTGGCTGATGCTGTTCATTCTCGTCTACTGGTTGTAAGCCCACGCCGTCACGATGCTGTCTCGCGAAGGCGAGGCAGCATCGTCAGCCCGGACTCTCCCGTCAGCCGGGTCTTTGATCTGCGTCTCGAATTCGAGGTCAGAAAATGAAATCGCCGCACGTGTCACGTGCGGCGAGCCATGGCCGGCGGCAGCGCCGGAATTCAGAGCCGGCCCTTCGGAAACCAGCCGAAGTAGTAGCCGCCCATCAGCAGCAGGAACAATCCCACCGACAGCGCAATGCGCAGAGTGAGTGCCTTCACGGTGCGCTCGGTGCTACCCTTGTCGCGCACGAGATAGAACAGTGCCGAGCCGAGACTGGCCAGGATGAGCACGATCACGGCGATGACGAAGATTCTCATGGCGAAGCACTCCTCCCGTAGGGTTTCGAGTGTAGCGAAACACCGGGCTTCATTGGAAAGCAATTCGATGCATCCGTCGCAGTTCGACGAATCGGACAAGCCGTCCACCGCGTTTGCATTTTCGCGCGAGGCCGGCCGATGAGCGCGCGGCGGCCGCGATGGATCGTGAATCTCGCGACGGTGATCGGCCTCGCGATCACGATGACTGCCTGCTATTGGCAGTACCAGAAGGGTCACCGCAAGGACATGCTCGCCGCGGAGTCGGAAGCAGCGCTGGGCATGGCGCCCGTGCAGGTGGGGAAGGAGCACTCCAGCCCGGACGCTCTGCGCTGGCGGCGTGTCTTCGCCGAGGGGAAATTCCTGCCGCACACGGTGATCCTGCTGGACAACCAGCCCCACGGCGCACAGCCGGGCTACGTGGTCTTCACGGCGCTCCGCCTCGATGGCGGCCGCCACCTGCTGGTCAAGCGCGGCTGGATTCCCGGTTCGCTCGACCGGTCGCAGCTGCCGGAGGTGACCACGCCTGCGGACCGTGTGAAGATCGAAGGCATCGCCTATCCGCCTTCCAGCCGTTTCGTCGAGTATGGTGACGCGGGTTTGAACCAGCGTGTGTGGCAGAACGTCAACGTGGAACGCTTTGCCGCCCGCTTCGGTCTGGATTTCGAGCCGCTCATCCTCCAGCAGGAAGGGGACATGGGCGACGGGTTGCTGCGGGAGTGGCCCAAACCGGCCACCGGTTCGGCAAAGAACTTCGGGTACGCGCTCCAATGGGGCGCGATGGCACTGTCAATCGTCATCTTCTATGGCCTCTCCGTCTACCGCAATCGCAAACAACAAGGCACCCAAGCGGGGTCGCCGTAGCCTGTTCCTGCTGGCGCTGCTCTGCGCTGCTCCGGTCATCGCGTCGTACTTCCTCTATTTCGCGTGGAAGCCCGCCGGCACGCGCAACTATGGCGAGCTGATCGCTCCGGCCGTGGTACCGGAAATCGCCGCGGCGGATCCCTCGCGACCGGATGTCGCAGGCCTGAAAGGCAAGTGGGTTCTCCTGAGCGTGGACGGCGCGGAGTGCGGAGATGCATGCCGCACGAAGCTCTGGCAGATGCGTCAGGTGAGACTCACCCAGGGCAAGGAAATGGATCGGATCGCACGCGCGTGGCTCGTCGACGACGGCGGGGTCCCGGGACAGCCGTTGATGGGCGAATATCAGGGAACCGTGCTTCTGTCTCCCTCCATCGCACCCAGGCTCTCGGAAATGCTCAAGGACCGGTCGCCGCGGGACCACCTGTTCCTCATCGATCCCCTCGGCAATCTCATGATGCGGTTCCCCAAGGACCCGGACATGACCAAGGTGCGAAAGGACCTCGGGCACCTGCTGCAGGTGTCGCGGATCGGTTGAGCGCATCCGCGGTTGCGGGCATGCGAAAGTCCGGGGCGGGAGCGCGGACTGCCCCGGCGCGGTGATACACTCGCGCGCTCATTTGAAGTTGTTCCGGAGATCAGGATGGCGTCCAGTCTGACCTTGCCCACGATCGGCTCACGCCTGCAACAGTTCTACCAGCTCACCAAGCCCAGGGTCGTGTCGCTGATCGTCTTCACCGCGGTCATCGGGATGTTCCTGGCCACGCCGGGATGGGTGCCGCTGCAGCCCCTGCTGGGGGCGACCATCGGCATCGGCCTCGTCGCCGGGGCCGCAGCCGTGATCAACTGCCTGGTGGAACAGAAGCTCGATGCCCTCATGGCGCGCACTCGCGCCCGGCCCCTTCCCATGGGGCAGCTCACCTCCCTGCAGGCGCTGGCATTCGCTTCGGTGATCGGCGGCCTGGGCATGTGGATCCTGTACACCTTCGTCAATCCGCTCACCATGTGGCTCACGGCAGCCACGTTCGTCGGCTACGCCGTGATCTACACGGTCCTGCTCAAGCCGGCCACACCCCAGAACATCGTGATCGGCGGCGCGTCCGGAGCCATGCCGCCGGTGCTCGGCTGGGCCGCCGCCACCGGCCAGGTGACGCACGAGGCGTTGCTCCTGTTCCTCATCATCTTCGTCTGGACGCCCCCGCACTTCTGGTCGCTGGCCCTGTACCGCCGCAACGAATACGCGAAGGCCGGCCTGCCGATGCTGCCCGTGACCCATGGCGAAAAATTCACGCGGCTCAACGTCCTTCTCTACACGGTGGCGCTGGTCGCCGTCACGATGCTCCCCTTCGCGGTGCGCATGAGCGGCTGGGTATACCTGGCCGGCGCCATGATCCTGGGCGGCATCTTTCTGCGGTACGCCTGGCGGATCTACGTCACGTACTCCGATGCCCTGGCGCAGAAGACCTTCCGCTACTCGATCGTCTACCTCACCGCGTTGTTCGCCGTGCTGCTGGTGGACCACTACCTGGGCTGGTGAGCACCGCGCGTCGCAGTTTCGTCCTCGGCACGGCGGGACTGGCCCTCGGGACCTTGCTGGCTGCCTGCGGCCGCAAGGAGGGTCCCCGGTTCCAGTCGACGGACATCACCGGGGCCGAATTCGCCCGGGACTTCACGCTCAAGGATCACAACGGAACCACGCGCACGCTGGCGGACTTCCGGGGCAAGGTGGTCGTGGTCTTCTTCGGTTACACCCATTGCCCCGACGTGTGTCCCACGACCCTCATCAAGCTCAAGGCCGTGATGGGTCTCCTCGGACCTGACGCCGCCAAGGTCCAGATGCTGCTCGTGTCCGTGGACCCCGAGCGTGACACCCCCGAAGTGCTGAAGGTCTACACGACCGGATTCGATCCCACCTTCCTGGGTCTTGCAGGCACCCGCGAAGAACTGGAGCGGACAACCAAGGAATTCCGGGTCATCGCCCAGAAGCAACCCGGGCAGACGCCGGAGACCTACACAGTGGATCACTCCTCGGCGCTGTACGCCTTCGACACGACCGGCAAGGTGCGGCTGTACATCACAGGCAGTGCCACGCCCGAGGCCATGGCAGCCGACCTCAGGTTGCTGGTGGCAGGCGCCTAGGAAAGTTCTGCGTCCGAGGGGCGATGGCTGATGAAGCCGGCTGCACTTCCGGCGTGGCCCCGCGCACCTCAGCCCGTGTCTGCGCCGCATGCGGTCGCGGCCACCGGAGTCCGCCTCGGCATTCGGTCCACCCGTCTGCTGTTCGCAGCGTTCGCAGGCACTGCCGAGCACAAACGAAAACGGCCTTCCGAGGAAGGCCGTTCGTTCGACCGGGGTCCGGTCAGGCGGCTTCTGCCATGGCCAGACGCAGTTTCTTCATTGCCTGCACTTCGATCTGGCGGATGCGCTCCGCCGACACACCGAATTCCTCGGCCAGTTCGTGCAGCGTGGCCGTATCCGTTTCACGCAGCCACCGGGCTTCGATGATTCTGCGGCTGCGTGGATCCAGCGCTGCCAACGCCTGGGCCAGACCTTCGGTGCGCACCCGTTCCGTCTGGGCGTTTTCCAGCAGGCGGCCTGGTTCGTCCTCCGGGTTGGACAGATAGGCGATCGGGCTGAACACCTCCTCGTCGTCGTCTGCCGGCTCCAGCGCCACATCGCCGCCACCCAGCCGGGTTTCCATCTCCACCACTTCCTCGGGTTTCACCCGGAGTTCCTGCGCCATGGCGTCCACTTCGTCCGGCGTGAGGGTGTTCAATCCCGCCTTCATGCTGCGGAGATTGAAGAACAGCTTCCGCTGGGCCTTGGTCGTTGCGATCTTGACGATGCGCCAGTTGCGGAGAATGAACTCGTGGATCTCGGCGCGGATCCAGTGCACGGCAAAGGAGACCAGACGAACGCCGCGTTCCGGGTCGAAGCGCTTGACCGCCTTCATCAGGCCGATGTTTCCTTCCTGGATGAGATCGGCCTGCTGCAATCCGTACCCCATGTATCCCCGCGCGATCGCCACCACCAGCCGCAGATGCGACAGCACCAGCATGCGGGCAGCTTCCAGATCTTCGTCGTTGCGATAGCGCCGGGCGAGATCCGTCTCTTCCTCCTGCGAAAGCAGGGGAAAGCGGCCCACCGACTGGATGTAGCTGTCGATGGTGGCCGGGGACGGAACCGGGGTCGCAAGGGACAGGGCGGTGGACATGGTGGTCATGGGGCTCTTCATCCTCCTGATGGACAGAATGCTAGCACTCTCAATCTATGAGTGCCAAACATCGGTCCGGGTTCCCGGATCTGGAGCCCTGATTCAACAAAAACCCGGGCTCACGGCTCCAGCCGGCGGAGAAAGAAGGTGGCCGACAGCCACGCCCCGCACCACCCGAGCACGGCGGCGCCTCCGCAGAGAAGCCCCACTTCGACCGGGGCCAGGCCCAGCAGGCTGCCGCGCGGGGAAACGAGTCCCACCGCATCACCGAGATTGTGTTCGAGGACGCGGATTGCAAGGGCGATGAGGCCCCAGCCGAACAAGCCGCCGAGGAGCGATTGGAGCGCTCCGAAATACAGGAAAGGCCGGCGGATGTAGGCATTCGTCGCGCCGATGAGCTTGGAAACCTCGATTTCCTCGCGTCTCCCCAGGATCTGCAGGCGGATGGTGTTGAAAGTGACGGCCAGCAGAGCCACCGCCAGGATCACGGCCAGGATCGCAGCCGAAACCCTGCCCGCGAGCAGCGTCGCGCCCAGCTGGCGCGCCCAGGTGCTGTCGAGCTGGGCATATTCCACCCCGGGCCACTCCTCGGCCGCCTTCTTCAAACCCTCCAGTTCGGCGGCGGCATCCTTGCGCGCCGACACGATGAAAGCGTCGGGAAGGGGGTTGCGGCCCAGTTCGTCGACGACGTCCACGAGGCCGGCGGACTGCTTGAGGTCGTCCAGGGCCTTGTCCTTCGACACGAAGCGCGCGCGGGCCACCGCCGCGTGGGCTTGAAGTCTGGCCGAGATGGCCTCGATCTCGCCCGAGGCCGCGGACGTGCGCAGGAAAAGGGTGAGCTGGGGCTCCGGGGCCGCCCGGGGCAACAGCTCGGAGACGTTCTTGAGGACGGCGTGAAGCCCTGCCGGCAATGCCAGCGCGAAACCCATCACCAGCACGTTCAGTACCGTCGCCGGACTATGCCTCACCAGCCGGCCCAGGGCATCCCTGACAGCGAGCACGTGCTCACGAATCCAGCGCCTCATGCGGCGACGGCTCCTTCCCGCAGATCCACCGTGCGGTGGTTGACGCCCGCAAAGGCCTCCGCGGAGTGGGTGGAGACCATGAGCGTCACTCCCACCTGATGCAGCGTTTGGAACAGGGACACGATCTCCCGGGCGTACGCTTCGTCCAGATTGGCGGTGGGCTCGTCGGCCAGGATGAGGGCGGGACGGTGAACCACCGCCCTCGCGATACAGACCCGCTGCTGCTCGCCGCCCGAGAGCGCGACGGGGTTCTCCCGCTCACGGTCCCGAAGACCCACGCGTTCCAGGGCAGCGCGCACACGGCGCCCGATGTCGGCTCCTTCGAAACCGGCTATCCGCAATGGCAGGGCGACGTTCTCGAAGACGGACCGGTCGTAGAGAAGCTTGTGGTCCTGAAACACCAGGCCCAGGTTTCGCCGCAGATAGGGGATGGCCGCCACGCTGAGCCGCGCCAGATTCTGGCCGCTCACTTCCACCAGGCCCGAAGTGGGGCGCTCGATGGCAGCCACCAGCTTGAGCAGCGTGCTCTTGCCGGCGCCCGAATGGCCGGTCAGAAGCACGAAATCGCCCTTGGACACCTCGAGAGATATGCCGCGAAGGGCCTCCCGTCCGCCGGGATAGCGTTTGACGACATCGGTCAGTCGGATCACGGCCGGTCAGTCGATCATGGCGTCGACGAAGGCCCTCGCCTCGAACGGCCGGAGATCCTCCAGGCTCTCGCCCACACCGATAAACCGGACCGGTACCGGCCGTTCCCGTGCGATCGCGGCGATCACCCCGCCCTTGGCGGTCCCGTCCAGCTTGGTGAGCACGAGACCGCTCAGGCCGATGGCGTCGTCGAACGCCTTCACCTGCGCCACCGCGTTCTGGCCGGTGTTGGCATCCAGCACCAGGAGGGTTTCGTGGGGCGCCCCCTCCATCGCCTTGTGCGTGACCCGCCGCACCTTCTTGAGTTCTTCCATGAGGTGAAGCTGAGTGGGCAGACGGCCCGCGGTGTCGGCCAGCACCACGGTGATTCCCTTCGCCGCGGCCGATTGAACGGCATCGAATATCACTGCGCCGGGATCGCCGGACTGCTGCGAGACGACCGTGACGTTGTTGCGGCTGCCCCATTCCGCGAGTTGTTCCCGCGCGGCCGCACGGAAGGTGTCGCCCGCAGCCAGAAGGACCGAGTGGCCCTGCGCCTGGAACAGATGGGCCAGCTTGCCGATGGAGGTCGTCTTGCCTGCGCCGTTGACACCGCACAGCAGGATGACGAAAGGCCTTTCCGCGCCGATCGCGAACGGACGCTCGAGCGGTGCGACGAGGTCCGCCAGGGCCGCCTTCAATTCATCCCGGACGGCCTCGGGTGTGGCTGCTCCGGACTTGCGGACGCGCGCCCGGGTGGCGTCGATGAGGTGGCGCGTGGCCGCCACGCCGACATCGCACGAGATGAGGATGGTCTCGAGTTCTTCGTAGAAGCTCTCGTCGATCCTGGCCGAACTGGTGAAGAGCTCCTTGAGCTGTCCGCCCAGCTTTTCGCGCGTCGCGGCCAGGCCGTCGCGCAACCGCTGAGTCCACGAACGCGACGGTTCGGCGGACTCCTTCTGGTCCTTGTCCTTGCCCTTCAGGAAACTCAGCATGGTGTTAGAGTGTCACAGCTGCCGTCCGGCGCACGACCAATGCAATGCGCATCGCTCGACCGAGCCGGTCATCTGGTGGGTGCGGTGGGTGCATGCGTGAGTGCGCATGCACCGCCAGCCCGAATTCTACATTGCCGATCTCTCCCTCCACCGACTCATGACACGTTTCGACAGCCTGACGCGCCGCTTCGCCGGTGCGGCACTGCTGGGAACGCTTGCCGTCCCGCTTCCGTCCCCCGCAGCACAGGGCGATGTCCGGGATCGCGTTCTCTCCAATGGAATGAAGATCATCGTGATGGAAGATCACCGGGCGCCCACGGTCGCCTCGATGGTCTGGTACCGCGCCGGCAGCATGGACGAGAAGAGCGGAACCACCGGCGTCGCCCATGTGCTCGAGCACATGATGTTCAAGGGGACCCGGGACAATCCCGGGGACAAGTTCTCCAAGACCATCGCCCAGGCCGGCGGACGCGAGAATGCCTTCACCAACAAGGACTACACGGCCTACTTCCAGCAGCTCCACAAGTCCAAGCTGCCGATCGCCCTGGGCCTGGAAGCCGACCGCATGCAGAACCTGGTGCTCTCCGACGAAGAGTTCGCCAAGGAGATCCGCGTGGTCATGGAAGAGCGGCGCATGCGCACCGACGACCAGCCGCGTTCCCTGCTGTACGAGCAGTTCAATTCCGCCGCCTACGCCGTTCATCCCTATCAGTGGCCCATCATCGGCTGGATGAACGATCTGGAGAACATGACCGTCGCCGATGCCCGCGAGTGGTACCGGACCTGGTACACGCCCAACAACGCGCTTCTCGTGGTCGTGGGCGATGTCGAACCCGAGGAGGTCTTCCGGCTGGCCGAGGAGAAGTTCGGACCGCTGGCCGCACGCGACCTTCCCGTACGCAAGCCCGCGGTCGAACCGCCCCAGCGAGGGACGAAGCGGCTCGTGGTCAAGGCGCCCGGCGAACTTCCCTATCTGCTCATGGGATGGCACGTGCCCGTTCTGCGCGATGTCGGGAAGGACTGGGAGCCTTACGCGCTGAGCGTTCTGGTGGGCATTCTCGACGGCAACGACGCGGCTCGCCTGGATCGCACCCTGGTGCGGGAACAGCGCGTCGCGGTGAGCGCGGGCGCCAGTTACGACAGCGTCAATCGGGGTCCGGGCATGTTCTTCATGGACGGTGTCCCGGCGGCCGGCAGGACCGTGGCCGATCTCGAGTCCGCGCTGCGCCAGCAGCTTCAGCGCGTGGTCGACGAAGGCGTGAGCGAAGTGGAACTGGATCGCATCAAGGCGCAGGTCATCGCGCAGCAGGTGTACGAGCGCGACTCCATGTTCTATCAGGCCATGCAGATGGGCATCCTGGAGAACGCAGGTCTTCCGTTCGATTCCGATGAAGTGCAGTCCCGCCGGGTGCGCGAGGTGACCTCCGAGCAGATTCGCGACGTCGCGCGGCGCTATCTCGTCGACGAACGCCTGACCGTCGCCGTTCTCGAACCCCAGTCTCTCGTGAAGCAGGCCGGAACCGTGCCTGCCGGGCACGATTGAGGAGCTGCATCTCCATGTTCTCTTCCCGTTTCACCGTCACCGCGTTCCTGCGATTCGCCGCGTGGGGTCTGTGTCTTGCCGCATCGCATTTCGCGCATGCGACGCTTCCCATCGAGGCCTGGACGCTGCCCAACGGCGCCCGTGTCCTCTTCGTGGAGAACCGCGCCCTGCCCATGCTGGACGTGAGCGTCGATTTTCCTGCCGGTTCCTCGCGCGACGATCCGGCCACGTCAGGGCTCGCGGGCATGACGGTCGCCCTCATGCGGCTGGGCACGCAATCTCTCGACGAAGCGAAGATCGCAGCAGAGCTGGCGGACGTCGGCGCGCAAATGGGCAGCCGGTTCGACACCGACCGCTCCGGCTACGGACTGCGCACTCTGTCCAGTGCGAAGGAGCGCGAGCGTGCGCTGGCGGTCCTCGCCGACGTGCTGCAGGCGCCCACGTTCCCGGCCGACGTCCTGGAGCGCGAGAAGAACCGGCTCGCCGCCGCATTGAAGGAAGCCGACTCCAAGCCCGAGACCATCGCCCAGCGGGCATTCAGCGCGGCCGTGTACGGGTCCCACCCGTACGGGCTGCGGGGTTCCGGTGAACGCGCCACGCTGGAACGCCTGACGGTGGCCGACCTCGAGCAGTTCTACCGGCAGTGGTTCCGATCCGACTGGGCCGTGGTCGCGCTCATGGGAGACATCTCGCGGGAGGAAGCCGATGCGGTCGCGCGGCGCCTCACCGAGCGCTTGCCCCGGGCCGGCGGGCCGGTCCCCCCGCTGCCCGCAGTCGAGGATCTCGCGGCTCCCGTGCAGCGTGTCATCGACCATCCGGCAAGCCAGAGCCACATCCTCGTCGGCCAGCCGGGCATCACCCGCACCGATCCCGACTACTTTCCGCTCTTCGTGGGCAACTACATCCTGGGCGGGGGCGGATTCGCCTCACGCATGGTGGAGGAGGTGAGGCAGAAGCGCGGCCTCGCCTACAGCTCCTACAGTTACTTCTCGCCGCTGGAGCAGCGCGGTGTCTTCCAGATCGGCCTGCAGACGAAGAAGGAACAGGCGGCGCAGGCCCTGGAGGTCGTCCGGGATACCGTCACACGCTTCGTGGCGGAGGGCCCCACGCCTGCCGAGCTTGAGGCGGCCAGGATGAACCTCGTCGGTGGATTTCCCCTGCGCATCGACTCCAACAAGAAGATCCACGACTATCTTGGCCTCATCGGCTTCTACCGGCTGCCGCTCGACTACCTCGACCGGTTCGTGGAGAACATCGAGTCGGTGAGCGTCGAACAGGTGCGGGATGCCTTCCGCCGCCGGGTGAACCCCGATCGCATGGTCACCGTCGTCGTGGCCGGGGCCGTGCCGCAGAAGTGAGGGCGCAGCAGGTCCGGATCATCGGCGGCCTGCATCGCAGCCGCCTCATCCGCTTTCCGGACAAGCCGGGGTTGCGTCCCACCCCTGATCGCGTGCGCGAGACGCTCTTCAACTGGCTCGGACAGGATCTTGCCGGACGTCACGTCCTCGACCTTTTTGCGGGCAGCGGGGCGCTGGGGCTCGAGGCCGCCTCGCGCGGCGCCTCGACCGTCGTCCTGGTGGAACGGGATGGCGCGGTGGCCGAATCCCTGCGCGAGAACGTCCGTGCACTCTCTCTCGCGACGGCCCAGGTGGTCCGGATGGATGCGCTAGAATTTCTGCGCACGGACCAGCGGGTTTTCGACGTCGTCTTTGCCGACCCCCCCTACGCGGACGCGGATCCGCCGGGCCTCGCGGCGAAGATTTCATCGCATCTGTCACCGGAAGGTCTGGCGTATCTGGAGGCTCCCTCTCCGATCGCCGATCTCGCGGGCTGGCACGTGTTGCGCCGGCTCAAGGCCGGCAACGTCCACGCGCACCTGCTGCAGAAGACTCCATGAGACGTGCCGTCTATCCCGGGACCTTCGATCCCATGACCCGTGGCCACGAGGATCTCGTGCGCCGCGCTTCCCAGCTGTTCGACTACGTCGTCGTCGCCATTGCGGAAAGCCGCGTGAAGAAGCCGTTCTTCACGCTGGAAGAGCGGGTCGGCATGGCGCGCGAGGTCCTGGCGCCGTACCCCAATGTGGAAGTCTGCGGATTTTCCGGGCTGCTCATGGCCTTCCTGAAGCAGGCCGACTCGCGCATCATCGTCCGCGGTCTGCGCGCCGTGACGGACTTCGAGTACGAGTTCCAGCTCGCGGGCATGAACCGCATCCTCTATCCCGATGTCGAGACACTGTTCCTGACCCCTGCCGAGCAGTACCAGTTCATCTCGGCCACCATGGTCCGCGAGATCGCCACGATGGGCGGCGACGTTTCGCCCTTCGTCAATCCGCTCCTACTGGACCGGCTGCGCGCCAAGGCGCAGGACTGACCCTTCCGACGCTGCGACCATGGCGCTGCTGATCACCGACGAATGCATCAACTGCGACGTTTGCGCGCCCGAATGCCCGAACGACGCCATCTCCATGCGCGAGCTGATCTTCGTGATCGACCCGCAGCGCTGCACCGAGTGCGTCGGTCACTTCGCGCAGCCGCAGTGCCAGGAGGTCTGCCCGGTCGACTGCGTCCTGCCCGATCCGGACGTGGCCGAATCGAAGGACCAGCTCGAGGTGAAGTACCGCGCCTTGATGCTCCAGAAGGCCAAGGGCGGTTAGCCGGACTCTTCGCAGTTGCTTCGAGGTTCTCAGGGGATCACGTGTGCAGTCGACAGGAATTCGTTGGTCCAGCGCGGATCTGCGGGGACCTCCGCACGCTTTGCCGTGGCCCCGATCCTGTTCTCCTCGAACGTGCCGAGGGTCTCCCCTCGGCGTCGTGGCGGCGCGATCAGCGGGCTGACCAGCCGCCACTTCGAGGATTCGACGGCTCCGTCGAGATGGGAGTTCGCCGCGAGCAGCGCATCCAGACAAGGTGATGCCGCGCGCACGCATGCGGCGTAGGCGCGTTGGACGATCTCCACGGTCCGCGCCACCTGGCGTGGTGACTCCGCGATCGTCCGCCGCGCGAACACCAGCACGTTGCCGTAAGGGTTCACCCCCAGATCGCGCCATGCCAGGCTGCGAAGCCGATCGCCGAAGGCGGATTCGAACTCGAGGACATGGTGGTAGAACGTACTGGCCGCCACGTCCGCCCTGCCTGTCAGCAAGGCATCCACCTTGGAGTTGTTCGGGGCGTCCACCCAAGTCACCGTCAGATCCTCCTTTCCGTTGAGGGCGAGGAGATACGGCCACAGCCGGCGGGCCAGTTCGTTCGGATCCGCCGCGATCCTTGCACCTCGCAGGTCCTCCAGGCCTCGGAGCGGGGCGGTCCGCCCCGACAGGAAAGCCAGCGGAGACTCGGAAACGATCGCCATGACGGCCACCGGGGCGTTGTCATGGGTGGGCGATGCCTGCACCGCACCGAAATCCGCCACGGCCGCATCGCACTCGCCGCGTCCCAGGCGTGACAGCGCATCCACCGAGCCACCCCCGGGAACGAGCGTGGCCGCCAGCCCGGCATCGGCGAACCAGCCTTCGCTGCGTGCGAAGTACAGCGGTGCGTGATCGGCCCCGGGCGACCAGTTCAGGCAGAGGGTCATGCGGTCCGCAGCAAGAGCGCTCGCGGCCAGGCATTGGAGGACCAGACACAGGAGGGAAGGCAGGATCTTCATGAGGAGCGGGGCAGGGCAGCGCCGAGTCGATGCCGGGCAGGGTCCGAGCAGCAGAAGCTGAAAGAGTTCCTGATAGCTTGGCCGCGGGCCGTCCTGCCCGCAAGGCCGGGCAGGTGTCGCTTGCCACGGCTGCAACCCGGTGTCTTCGGCCCTGCAGGCAGCCTGCCTCGAGGCCTGCGTCGGGACCCTCTGGCAAATTCACCACTCAAGATGACAGGTACTGCGCCGATCATCTGTCGATCGAGAGCCGGCCTCCTGCTCTCTCCCGTCCGGGAGGGAAAAGGCGCGGCAGAACAATGGAACCGCGACTGCAGCATGGGTGGAAGCACCTCATCGTCATCCGGACGGGCGCGCTCGTCCCGTGCGCCGTTGCGCCGCGCTCTTCGAGGCCCGTCCGAGCTACGGGGGTACCGTTGATCACCGTCAGGCGCGTGCTCCGGGCCGCAGGCATCGCCCTGTGGGGGATCGTCGCCACGTGGGGCGGCGGATCGGTTGCCGCCGGGTCCGAGAAGCAGTCCGACGCCGCGCCGGCCGAGGAGCGCGTGCTGCGCATCTTCAACTGGGCCGACTACATCGCACCGCAACTGCTCGAGCAGTTCCGCGCGCGCTACGGCGTGCGGATCGAGTATTCCACCTACGGATCCACCGAGGAGCTGTTCCGCGCGGTGCTGGACAATCCCGGTCATCACGACATCATCGTCCCGACCAGCTACGCCGTCGCCCAGCTTCGTGGCAAGGGCATGCTCGCGACCCTGGACAAGTCGCGCATTCCCAATCTCCGCAATCTGGATCCCCTGTTCATGAGCCCGACTCACGATCCGGGGAGCCGCTACTGTGTGGCGTACCTCTGGTCCAAGCTCGTCGTAGGCTACGACAAGCGCCGGGTGAGCACCCCGATCCGCCACTGGGCGGACCTCTTCGATCCCCGCCACAGGGGCCGCGTCGCGCTGCTGGCCGACAATCGCGAAAGCATCGGCATCATCCTGCTGATGCTCGGGTACAGCCCCAACACCACGAATCCGGTGGAGATCGCCAAGGCCCGCGACTTCCTTCTCGACCATCGTTCGCACATCCACTCCTTCGCCGATGACACCGTGCAGGATCTCCTGATCGCGGGCGAGGCCGACATCGTGCTTGAGTGGGAAGGCGACATGGTGACGGCGGAACAGAAGCATCCCCACCTGGCCCATGCCGTGCCCGCCGAAGGGTCGCTGCTCGTGACCGACAGCCTTTGCATCGCGCGTGGCGCGCCTCACAAGGCCACGGCGGAACGATTCATCGACTTCATCCTCGACGGCGCCAACGGTGCGGTCCTCTCGCGCGAAACGCGATATCCCACGCCGAACCGGGCAGCCCAGGCCCTCATGACGCCGGCCGAGCGGCAGCGTCTGGGAATGACCGACGAGATGCGGCACCGCCTGTTTTCCCTTACCGACGTGGGGACCAACGTTGCCGTGCTGTACGACGAGGCGTGGAGCAGGATTCTGGAGCGCCCGGCCCATCGTCAAAGGGGGACGCCGTGACGCGAGGCGCGCTCCGCCGGTTTGCCGTCCGTCTGCAGGGCCTTTCCCTGCGCACCCAGTTGCTGGCGGCGGTGGGTGTGGTGGTCGTCCTGGGCGCCTCCATCGCCCTTGCCGGCTACATGAGTCTCAGGAATCTCCAGGCCGGCATGGAGACCATGCTCGTCCGGACCAGCCAGCTGCGCGAGGCCGGACTGCAGGTCCAGAAGGCCTTTCTGCTGGTGCGCGTTTCCGAACAGGCCTTCCTGCAGGAGTGGCACACCGCCGGCCTGCAACCGGCGGTCGAGGAGCACGTGACGGCCCTGCGTCTGCGCCTGAAGGAAGCGAGGGCCCAACTCGCGAGCATCCGCGCGCATGCCACGGGCGTGGACGAGAGACGCGAGTTCGAAGCGGTGTCGGACCAGCTGGCCGGGCTGTTCGACGGCTACGAGATGGGTTTCAACGAGGCGCTGCAGAAGATTGCCATGCGGGCCGCCGGCGACGGGCTCGAGACCGATCTGCGCACGCGCGTCGGCGCGATCGCCGCAATGGCGGAGCGCACCGGCGACCGCCGGCTGCAGGAGCTTGCGCACGATCTCGAATCGGCGCTGCAGAACTACCTCGCGTTCGGAAGGGCCGAGTACTTCGACCGGGCGCGCATCACCGTGTCGTCCATCGTGGCGCACCCTGCCGCAACCAAGGCAATGAGGCGGCTGGCCTCCGCGTATCTCGCGCGGCACGTGGACCTCACCGAACTGCAGACGGCGGTGGAGGTGAAGACCGCGGCGTTCCTGGACACCACCCGGGAAATCCTGCGCACCACGGAGGAGATCGGCCGCAAGGCGGAACTGGCGTCGTTGTCGGCCG
Source organism: Betaproteobacteria bacterium (assembly GCA_016713305.1). Taxonomy (NCBI): domain Bacteria; kingdom Pseudomonadati; phylum Pseudomonadota; class Betaproteobacteria; species Betaproteobacteria bacterium. Next base: position 210,947 of record JADJPK010000004.1, on the reverse strand, counting down.
AGCGCGAGCTCGCCGCCATCAGCCGCCGCGGCGTGGGAATCCTCCTCCTCGCCACGCTCGCCTCCGCGGTCGCATCGCTGCTGGTCACCGCATGGTTGAGCCGGCGCATCGCCCAGCCGCTTGAACGCCTGAGCGAGGCGAGTCTCGCACTGGCGGGCGGTCACGTGCCCAGTCCGCTGGCCGTGGAAGGCAGCGGCGAGATCGCGCAACTGGGGCAGGTCTTCAATGCCATGGTGCGCGACGTCACCGCACGGGCGGAACAGCTGTCGTCCATCAACCGCGAACTCGGCCTGGCGATCGAAGAGGCGCGCGAGGCGCGCGAGGCGGCAGAGACCGCAAGCCGGGCGAAGAGCGACTTCCTGGCTGTCATGAGCCACGAGATCCGCACGCCCATGAACGGTGTGCTGGGCGCCGCCGAACTTCTGCTCGACACCGAACTGCGCAGCGAACAGCACACGCTCGTGGACACCATCGCGCGTTCCGGCCGCTCGCTCCTTTCCGTGATCAACGACATTCTCGATTTCTCCAAGATCGAGGCGGGCCGCATGGAACTGGAATCGGTCGCCTTCGATCCGCGCATGGTCATCGAGGACGTCGTCGAACTGCTCGCCGAGCGCGCCGACGCCAAGGGGCTCGAACTGGTGAGCCGCCTGCCGGCCTATTCGCAGCACCTGGTGCTGGGCGACCCCGGCCGGCTGCGTCAGGTGCTGAGCAATCTGGTCGGCAATGCCATCAAGTTCACGGCCGCCGGCTCGGTGACGATCCGGATGGAGTTCGGGACTTCGGCCAATCCCGAACTGGTGCGCTTCGAAGTGGTGGATACCGGCATCGGCATTCCCGCGGCCAAGCTCGGCACGGTGTTCGAGGCATTCTCGCAGGCCGACGTGTCCACCACGCGGCAGTACGGCGGAACGGGGCTCGGTCTGGCCATCGTCAAGCGGCTGTCCGCGCTCATGGGCGGCCAATGCGGCGTCGACAGCACCGAGGGGGCCGGCTCCACCTTCTGGTTCACGGCGCGCCTGCCTTCCCTCACGGTCGATGTTCCGGTCGAAATGCCGGGTGCGGCGGAGATGCAGGGCAAACGCCTGCTGATCGTCGAAAGCCGCATCGCCACGCGCGAATCGCTCGCCTCCAGCCTGGAGAGCTTCGCGGCGATCACCACGTGCGCGTCCGACACCGTCGAGGCCGCACGTCTGGCGCAGGAAGCATGCGACAACGATTCGCCGTTCGACGCAGTGCTGGTGAGTTTTCCCGACACTGCGGACGACGCGGCACGCTTCGTCGATGCCATGCACGCGCTGCCGTACGCGCGCCAGCCGCGCATCGTGTGGCTCATGAGCGTGTCGCAGGCGGCGCTCGAGGCACCACGTCTCAAGGCCGTGGACGGCTACGTCATCAAGCCCGTGCGGCTGCAGCCTCTGCTGCAGAGCCTGCAGATCGCGCTCGCCGCGAGAGACGAGCCGGCGCCGGAAACGGTCGTGGTCGCGACCGACACGCCGGCGCTGCCGGGCTCGGGGTTGCACGTGCTGGTGGTGGAGGACAACCCGGTCAACCAGAAGATCGCGTGCGCCATGCTGCACAAGATGGGCTGCACCTTCGATCTCGCACAGGACGGTTCCGAAGCCATCGCGATGGTGGAAGGTCTGGCCTACGACCTGGTCCTCATGGATTGCCAGATGCCCGTGATGGACGGGTTCGAGGCGACACGGGAGATCCGCGTGCGCGAACTGGAAGGACAGGGCGCGTGGGGACGGCCCAGGACGTTCATCGTGGCGCTCACCGCCAACGCGATGAAGGGTGACCGCGAACTGTGCCTGGCCGCGGGCATGGACGACTATCTCTCCAAACCGGTGACGCGGGACACGCTGGTCGAGACTGTCCGCAAGGCCGCGGAGAAGAAGGCCAGCCTCATGGCCGGCGGCGTGCATCTGGCCGACGAAGACTTCCTGGACGATCTGCTGCCGGCGCAGGCGCGCAGCGCCTAGGCCGGTCCGTCCCACGGCCAGGGGCGCGCGGCTCGGCATGGGACGTGCGCTGCGTGAAACGCGGCGGTGGCCGCGGGGCGCCCCCGGCGCCTCGCCGGTCCGCGACCGGTCCCACCAGGGACGCTACCGCTGGCAGCCCGCGCAATAGAAGGTGGCGCGCTGGCCCTGCCGGAACATGCGCACCGCCGCACCGCATCGCGGGCAGGCTTCGCCTTCGCGGCCGTACACGGCCGATTCCATCTGGAAATACCCCGGGCTGCCGTCGCCGTTCACGTAATCGCGCAAGGTCGATCCGCCCGCTTCGATGGCGCGTCGCAGCGTTTCCTTGATGGCCTCGGCAAGAACGTCACAGCGCGCTCGGGAGAGCCGCCGCGCGGGCGTCTTCGGATTGATGCGTGCCCGATGCAGCGCTTCCGAGGCGTAGATGTTGCCGACGCCCGTGACCAGCGTGCCGTTCATGATCACCAGCTTGATCGCGGCGGCGCGGGCGCGCGTGACGGCATGGAGGTACCGGCCATCGAATTCCACGGTGAGGGGCTCCGGCGCCAGCTGCGCCAGCAGGGGATGCGCGTCTTCGCCCGGGGGCAGCCAGTGGATGCTGCCGAAACGCCGCGGATCGTGATAGCGCACGATCCGGCCGTCGTCGAGCTGGATGTCCACATGGTCGTGCTTCACGGCGGGCACGGCGGCGTCCACCACGGTGAGGCTGCCGGACATTCCCAGGTGGACCATCACCGTGCCGCGGTCCGTCTCGAGCAGAAGATACTTCGCTCGCCGGCGCAGGGCCCTGACACTGGCTCCGATGAGATCCTGCGGCAGCGTTTCCGGGACCGGCCAGCGCAACCGCCGGTCGCGCACGGTCACACCGACGATGCGGCGCCCCAGCAACCGGCTTTCCAGCGAGCGCCGGGTGGTTTCGACCTCCGGCAGTTCCGGCACGGCGGGTTATTTCTTACGGGACGGCGCGAACAGACGGCCTGCCTGTTCGGCCGCGAAGACGAATTGCAGCTTCTCGTCTGGACGCACCAGCACGAGTTGCGGCACGCGCTGCGCGATCACGAACTCGACGGTGCGGCCGTCCTTCAGCACGAGTTTCGCGACATCCCCCTTGGGGACTTCGCCGACGGGCTGCGTGGCGAGACTCGACGCGTAACGCCATTCTTCGATCCACTGCTGCAGTTCGTCCTGTGACGGACGTTCGGCCTCCGCGGGCGCGGGAGACAGCACGAGCTTGCCGTCCTTGGGCAGCGCGCTCATGTTGCCCACGGTGATTCCCGCCGGTACTTCGTCCTCCGCGAGCAGCATGTGCGAGGCGAGCGAATCGGGCCGCGTGGGCAGGCCGAATCCGAACGTGGGCGTGATCAGGTACACGGCGCCGTCCGTCAACACGTACTGCTCGTTGGTGAGCGAGTTCACCGTGCCGAACGCGAACTCCTGCTTGTTCAGCGTCACACGGGCGAACGGCTGGTCGAGTTCGAAGCGCGCGAGATCGGTCGCGGGGAGCTTCTGCTTCGAAGTCGCCGCCGTCAGATCCACGAGGCGGCCGATCTGCGAGTTGTCGACACGGGCAGGGAAGGGCGCCGTCTGCTTCCATTGCTTGCCCTGGCGCTCCAGCACGAACTCCGGCAGATCCTTGCGCACGATGCGGACCGAGGTGATGTCGTCGCGCTTCAACGTGGACAGAGCCGACTGCGGCTCGGTCTTTTCGCCGGGTTGCAGGACCATCCAGGCGCCGAGTCCGGCGACCACGAGGGCCAGCAGGAGATTGATGACGAGGGATCGCTTCATGGATCGGACGGCCGCCGCCGCCGGGTCAGCTGTGGCGGCGGCGCCACCAGATCATGCCGCCGGTGAACAGGAAGGCGCCGGGAATCGCGAGCAGGAAGGTGAGCATCAGGAACAGCAGTTCCGAACGCGACAGCGTGAGCGAACCGTCGATGATGGCCTTGGGCTGCAGCGTGATCAGGTTCTCGTCGCCCGAGAGCCAGTTGATGAAATTGATGCCCAGGTCCAGGTTGCCCAGCAGCCCTGCATACGTGTTGGCGAGGAAGTGTCCGCTGCCCGTCACGACGATGCGTTGCGACTTGCCCTCGACCTCGCGCTCCAGCGCCGCGACGACCGTGATCGGCCCCTTGATGTCCCGGGCCTTGTCGAAGCCCACGTCGCCGCTCAGTTCGCCCATCTCCACCCAGCCGGACTGCGCCACTTCCACCAGGGGCGTGACCCGCCAGGTGCGGTCGTCGTCCGCCACCGCGATGCGGCGTGCGCTGGGGAAGGCGGAGTTCAACGCGAAGTCGCGCGTCGCCGGATGATTGCCGTACGCGAATGCGATGGACAGCGTGGCGGAGGCCTTCAGCGCGTTGGCGGCCGGGTCCACGACGACGCCGGGCCCGAGCTGCAGGCGCAGCAGGTCCGCGATGGGCTGCAGGCCGTGCAATGGTTCCTGGTCGATCATCCAGAAGATGCTGCCGCCCTTCTCGATCCATGCCTTGATCTTCTCGACTTCCACCGGCAGCAGATCCACCTGGGGATTCGCGATCACCAGCACGGCGGCGTTGTCCGGCACCTGCTGGGCGGCGGCGAGATTGAGCGGGCTCACCTTGAAGCCTTTCGTTTCGAGCCGCTTGCCGAACTCGCCGAGATCGTGATTCGCGATGCCGGACGGTTTGCGCTCGCCATGACCGTCCAGGAACATGATCGTCCGTTCGGTCTTCCGCGCGAGCCGCGCGAGCAGGTTCGTGAGCGACTGCTCGTCCAGGCTCGTGAGGTGTTCGCTGCGGCCGTCGTACTCGACGATCATCTCGCCGTCGACGCGGATGTTGGCCGCGCTCACGGCCTTGGGCTGCTCGCGCGGATCGATGAAGGCGACCTCGATGTCCTTCTTCACGCGCTGGTATCTGCCGATGAAATCGGCGATCCGCAGGCGGAGGTTGCCCAGCGTGGGGTTCTGCTCGGTGGCATAGCCGGTGATCCGCACGGGGCCCTTCAGCAATGCGAGCGTCTGCACGCTGCCTTCGCTCAGGCTGTTGCGCGAGTTCTGCGTGAGAGCCCAGTCCTTGAAGTGGCGCTGCGCGAGCGGCGCGACCAGGAGAACGGCGGCGACCAGCAGGGCGGCGAAGACGCCGTTCTGGATGAGATGGGCGATGCGGGTGCGGCGGGAGACGATCATGCGGCGAGCCGGTCGCGGTCGAGACGGCGGACGCTCAGGGCGAGGAACAGCCCGGTCAGCAGCACGAAGTACGCGAAGTCGCCCGTGTGGAAGGTCCCCTTGGCGAAACTCTCGTAGTGCTTGAGCAGCGACAGCAGGTGCATGGGGCTGTTCGGGTCCGACGCGCCCATGTTGATGATCCACAGCAGCAGCAGGGCCGCGAAGGCGGAGACGGCGGCGACGACCGGTTGCGCGGTCAGCGACGACAGGTACAGGCCCACCGCGGCGAACGCGCTGGCGAGCAGCACGAGCCCCAGCAGATTGGCGCCCACGAGCCCCAGGTCGATCCGGCCGCCGGCGTACAGCGATACGGCCATCACGGCCAGCAAGACGCACGCGAGCAGCAGGAACGTGACCAGCCCGAGGAACTTGCCGAGCACGATTTGCGTGATGCTCACCGGCGCGGACAGCAGGAAGGTGAGCGTCTGGTTGCGGCGTTCTTCCGCGATGAGGCGCATGGAGAGCAGGGGCACGATCATGAGCAGGATGATCGCGGCGAGCCCGCACGTGGGGCTCACGATGAGCTCGGTGGCGCCGGGCGGATTGGGGTACTGGGCGAGCTGCGGCTGGATCTCCAGGAAACGGTCCAGCCCCACGAGAAAGCTGTAGCCGAAGATGATCTGCAGCACGGCGAGCACCACCCACGCGAGCGGAGAGCCGAACAGGCTGCGCAGTTCCTTGGCGGCGATGACGAAGATCATGGCGCGGCCGTCTCCGCGGATGCAGCGGGAGCGTTCTCTTCCTCGCGCTGAGTCAGTTGCACGAACACTTCCTCCAGCGACGTCTCGACGGGCGTCAGCTCCGTGAGCCCCCAGTCCTGTTCCACGCTCGTGCGCACCAGCAGGTCCGTGGGATCTTCGGCGGGTTCGTGGAACAGACGGAAGTGCGCGCCACCCAGGGCCTCCGCTGCCTTGACGCCTGCCAGCGAGGACAGACGCTCGACCGCGGGCGGCCGGCGGAAGGCGACGGTCAGCGCATGACCGCCGCGGTGCTGCTTCAGCGCCGCGATGGTGTCGGTGTAGACCACGCGTCCGGCGCTCAGGATCTGCACGCGGTCGCACACCGTCTCGACCTCGGGCAGGATGTGCGTGGAAAGGATCACGCTGTGGCTGGCGGCCAGCTCGCGGATCAGCGCGCGGATCTCGCGGATCTGGTTGGGGTCCAGACCCACGGTCGGCTCGTCAAGCACCACCACGTCCGGATCGTGCACGATGGCCTGCGCGATTCCGACGCGCTGCTGATACCCCTTGGACAGCGTGCCGATCAGGCGATGTCCCATGTCCGGCAGGCCGCACCGGGTCTTCGCGCGCTGAACGGCCTCGGCGATCTTGCCGCGGGGCACGCGGTGCAGCCGGGCCGCGGTGCGCAGGTATTCGTCGACGGAGAAGTCGCGGTACAGCGGAGGCGTCTCGGGCAGGTAGCCGATCCGCGCCTTGGCGCGCGTGGGGGATTCCAGCAGGTCGACGCCGCAGACGCGGATCTCCCCGGCCGTAGGCGCCAGGTTCCCCGTGATCATCTGCATGGTGGTGGTCTTGCCCGCGCCGTTCGGCCCGAGCAGGCCGAGGACCTCTCCCCGCTGCAACGTGAGCGAGACGTCCGAGACGGCGTGGCGCGTACCGAAGTTCCGCACGAGCTTCAATGCGGATAGGGTCGGCTCAAGTCCGGCGTTCAAGGCAACGTTAAGGGATTTGAATGGATCGGGTTTGAATCGGTGCCGCGCACGGTCACGACAGCGGTGCGCAGCTTGTGAGTGCTCCGAAATATACCTAAACTGGCCCGGCGCGTCCAAGAACTAAGGCGCGTGGGGTGTCTCTAAGACAGGCGCGCGCGAAGGCCGATCCTCCCCGCCGGCCCACCCGTCAACTTCTTCATCGGTGTCGTCATGCCCATGCGCCTCCAAGTCCTCTTCGTCGCCCTGACACTGTCGCTGCCGGCGTGCGCGCAGCATGGCAAGTACCGCATTCCCGTGCAGCACGGCGTGGATCGCCTGTCCGCCGGGCCGCGGTTTCCTGACGCGCTGCTGCTCGCCCAGACGGACGGGGCCGAAGAAGTCGGCATCCAGCCCTCGGCCGGCGCGCCGGCCGACACGGAGAAGCCCGGCCGCCTGCCGTCGCATGCGCTGACCCGGGAATTCCTCTACAAGTTCCTGCTCGCGGAGATCGCCGGGCAGCGTGGCAACGTCCGGCTCGCGTCGCGCGCCTATCTCGAACTTGCCCAATCCACCCGCGATCCCCGCGTGGCCCGGCGCGCGACCGAAATCGCCATGTACGGCCGCTTCGGCGACATCGCCGCGGAGGCCGCCAGTGTGTGGCTGGAGATCGAACCCGATTCCCAGCAGGCGCGGCAGACGCTCATCGCCACGCTCGTGGGCAACAACAAGATTTCCGACGCCAAGCCGCTGCTGCAGAAGCTGCTGGCCGCCGACAAGGGGCGCGCCGGTTCCCTGTTTCTGCAACTGCATCCGCTCCTGAGCCGTTACCCCGACAAGGCCGCGGCGCTCAAGCTGATCCAGGAACTCGCTCAGCCCTATCCCGGCGTCGCCGAGGCGCATCTGGCCGTCGCCCAGTCGGCTTTCGGGATGGAGAACTACGACCTCGCCGAAACCGAGCTCGCCGAGGCGCTTCGCATCAAGCCCGACCTCGAACCGGCGGCCCTGCTGAAGGCGCAGTCGCTCCAGCGCACGTCGCTGGCCAAGGCCGCCGAGTACCTCAAGAGCTTCGTCGCCCTCAATCCCAAGGCCAGGGATGCCCGCCTGCTGTACGCGCGCCTGCTGGCCGCGGACCGTCACCCGAAGGAAGCCCGGCAGGAGTTCCAGCTGCTCGAGAAGGAACTGCCCGGCAACTCGGAAGTGGTCGTGATGATCGGCCTGCTGTCGATGCAGATGCAGGACTTCGCGGCGGCCGAAGCCAAGCTGAAACGCGCGCTCGAGCTCAACTACCGCGATCCCGACAGCCTGCGCTTCTACCTCGGTCAACTCGCGGAGGAGCGCAAGCAGTTCGACGAGGCGCTGGATTACTACTCGAAGGTCCAGTCGGGAGAGCAGGCGGTTCCGGCGGCCACGCGCTACGCGATGATCCTGGGCAAGCAGAACCGTGTGGACGAGGCGCGCAAGTATCTGCAGTCGCTGGATGTGCAGAACGACCAGCAGAAGACGATGCTGATCCAGGCCGAGGCCCAGGTGTTGCGCGAGGCCTCGCAATACCAGGAAGCCTTCGATGTCGTGAACGGCGCGTTGGACGCCCAGCCGGACAACCAGGACCTGCTGTACGACGTGGCAATGGCCGCCGAGAAGCTCAACCGCATCGACGTGCTCGAGCGCAACCTGAAGCGGCTCATCGAGCTCAAGCCCGACCATGCGCAGGCCTACAACGCGCTGGGTTACACGCTGGCCGATCGCAACCTCCGGCTGGAGGAAGCGCAGGGTTACATCGAGAAGGCGCTCACGCTGTCGCCCAACGATGCCTTCATTCTCGACAGCATGGGCTGGGTCCACTACCGGCAGGGCCGGCTCGACGAGGGCCTGGACTTCCTTCGCCGCGCCTATGCCCAGCGCCAGGACCCCGAGATCGCCGCGCATCTGGGCGAAGTGATGTGGATGAAAGGGCAGAAGGGCGAAGCCGAGCAGTTGCTGCGCACCGCCCTGCAGGACCACCCCACGAACGAAGAGTTGAAGGGCGTCGTCGCCAAGCTGCTCAAGTGACCCGGGCCGCTGCCGGCGCACTGCCGACACCGTGATTTCCCGGACGCTCCTTCTCCCGGCCCGCCCATGCGCTCCCGGCGCTGCCGATTCAGGCCGGCGCGCCGCCGTCGGCCGCCTGGCGGCACTGACCGGGGTGGCGCTGGCCCTGAACGGTTGTGCCTTCCTGTTCAAGAAGCCCCCTGTGGAAGGCAAGCCGGTGCCCGAGCGTTTCGAACTCGAAGGCAAGATCGCCGTGCGTTACGGCGACGACGGCTACAGCGGCACATTCCGCTGGCAGCATGCCGGTGAGCGCGACCGGGTCGAGCTGTTCACGCCCATCGGCACACTCCACGCGAGGCTCTTGCGGGAGCCTGCCGGGGCGATCCTCGAAACCGCCGACGGCAAGCGCGCGGAGGAACCCGATGCCCAGACGCTCTCCCTCCGCATCCTCGGCTGGGAACTGCCCCTGACCGAACTGCCGTTCTGGCTCTTTACCCGGCCGGCGCCCGGTGCCGGCGCCGCCGACGTCGAATCCGGTCCCGAAGGGCGGCCCGTCCGGCTGTCCCAGGGGCAGTGGCGCGTGACCTACCGGTCGTATTTCGCGTCCAAGGCGCCGTTGCTGCCTGAACGGCTCGACCTGGAGAAGCCCGGTCTCAAGGTGAAGCTGATCGCCAGCCACTGGGGCGAACCGGAGTTGAATCCTTGAGGGAAATCTGGCCGGCGCCGGCCAAGCTCAACCTCTTCCTGCACGTGACCGGCCGCCGGCCGGACGGATACCACACACTGCAGACGGTCTTCCGCTTTCTGGACCATGGCGACGACCTGCGCTTCGAAGTGCGCGAGGACGGGCTGATCCGCCGCGCATCGGGGCCGGCCGAAGTGCCGCCGGAGGACGATCTCGTGGTCCGGGCGGCCCGGCTGCTGCAGGCCGAGACCGGCAGCCGGCTCGGAGCGGACATCCATCTCCTCAAGCGGCTGCCCTTCGGTGGCGGGGTGGGGGGCGGCAGTTCGGACGCGGCCACCACGCTGATCGCCCTGAACGTGCTCTGGCGCACCGGTCTGGAGCGGGGACGGCTCCAGGCGCTGGGATTGCGGCTCGGGGCCGACGTGCCGGTTTTCGTGTTCGGGCGCAGCGCATTCGCGGAAGGCGTGGGCGAGAAGCTTCAGGCCATCGAGCTGCCGCCGGCGTGGTACGTGGTCATCAACCCGCCCGTGCACGTGTCCACGGCGGCGGTTTTCAGTCATCCGGAATTGACGCGCCATAGTGATCCAGTCAGAATGGCGACCTTTTTTTCGGGGCATACCCGCAACGATCTGCAGCCGGTCGTTTGCAGGCTGTACCCTGAAGTGGCCGAAGCGCTCGCCTGGCTGGAAAGCTTCGGTCCCGCCCGGATGACCGGTTCGGGCGCCAGCGTGTTTTGCGGGTTCCCGTCCCTGCGCGAAGCGCAATCGGTGTGGGACAGAAAGCCTGTGAACTGGCGGGGGTTCGTTGCTCAGGGAATGGACACTCACCCCCTGCTGGAGCCGGGTACGTAGTCGAAGATATTGGGGAGTCGCCAAGTTGGTTAAGGCACCGGATTTTGATTCCGGCATTCGAAGGTTCGAATCCTTCCTCCCCAGCCACCACAGCCCGCCCTACTGACCGCTCATGGCCTACGACAGCCTGATGGTGTTCACCGGCAACGCGAATCCGCGGCTTGCCGAAGACGTCTGCAAGAACCTGAACATCCACCTGGGCCGCGCCACCGTCGGGCGGTTCAGCGATGGCGAGGTGATGGTGGAACTGCTGGAGAACGTCCGCGGGAAGGACGTCTTCGTGCTGCAGTCCACCTGCAACCCCACCAACGACAGCCTGATGGAAGTGATGCTGATGGTCGACGCGCTCAAGCGTTCGTCCGCCGGGCGCATCACCGCGGCAATCCCCTACTTCGGTTATGCGCGCCAGGATCGCCGGCCGCGCTCCGCCCGGGTGGCCATCAGCGCCAAGGTCGTTGCGAACATGCTCCAGTCGGTCGGTGTCGACCGGCTGCTGACCATGGACCTGCACGCCGACCAGATCCAGGGCTTCTTCGACATCCCCGTGGACAACATCTACGCCGCACCCATTCTGCTGGGGGATGTCTGGAAGCAGGGGTTCCAGGATCTCATCGTGGTCTCGCCGGACGTCGGTGGCGTGGTTCGCGCCCGTGCCCTGGCCAAGCGCCTCGAATCCGACCTCGCCATCATCGACAAGCGCCGTCCGCGCCCCAATGTGGCGACGGTCATGAACATCATCGGCGATGTCGCCGGCCGTACCTGTCTCATCATGGACGACATGGTCGACACCGCCAACACGCTGTGCGAAGCGGCGCGCGCCCTCAAGGAAAAAGGCGCGGCCAAGGTGCTCGCCTACTGTATCCACCCGGTGCTGTCCGGCAAGGCCGTGCAGCGCATCGCGGATTCGGTGCTGGACGAGATCGTGGTCACCGACACCATTCCGCTGCGCGAGGAAGCCCGGGCGTGCCCCAAGATCCGGCAACTGGGCGTGGCCGGTCTGCTGGCCGAGACCATGCGCCGCATCAGTAACGAGGATTCCGTCTCGTCGTTGTTCATGGAGTAGGCGCCGCCTGCTCCTGAGGGTGGAATCGAAGGAAGCGTTCGCCGAACGCTTCTTCCGGTTCCGGTGAAGAATCGGTGCCCGCTGGTCGCGGCAGGCGCCGGGTCAAAGGAGAAACAACATGCAATTCGAAGTGATCGCGAGCCCGCGGTCTTTGCAGGGAACGGGTGCGAGCCGCCGCCTGCGCCGCAAGGGGCTGGTACCAGGCATCGTCTACGGAGGCGGCAAGGAACCCCAGGCCGTCGAAATCGACCATCAGGCGCTCTCGCTGCGTCTGCGCAACGAAGCGTTCCACGCCTCGGTGCTGACCATGAAGGTGGATGGCCAGGTCGACCGCGTGCTGCTGCGTGACGTGCAGATGCACCCCTACCGCCAGGAAATCCTGCACGTGGACTTCCAGCGCGTGGCCAAGGACCAGATCATCCACGTGAAGATTCCGCTGCACTTCGTCAACGCGGATGCCGCGCCTGGCGTCAAGTTCGGTCACGGCATCATCAACCACGTGATGAACGAAATCGACATCCAGTGTCTGCCCGACCACCTGCCGGAGTTCATTGCCGTGGATCTGGGTGCGATGGAACTCGGCAGCAGCGTGCACCTGGCCGACATCAAGTTCCCCGAGGGCGTGGAGTCGGTGCAGTACAAGCGCGGCGACAACGCCGTGGTGGTGACGATCCAGGTGCCGGGCGGTGCGGTGGAAGCCGAAGCCGAGACGGCGCCTTCCGCAGCCACGGTTCCCGCGACTGCGCAGAAGGCCGAGAAGAAGTAATCTCGTCCTGGTGTCGGCAAGAGGCCCGCTCGGGTGCGCCCGCAGCGGGCCTTTGCGCATCTGAACCCCTGTCACGAACGACCCCCACTCTCGAAGCTCCGGACACATGCGACTGGTCGTAGGTTTGGGCAATCCCGGCCGGGAATACGAAGCCACGCGCCACAACGCCGGGTTCTGGTTCGTGGATGCCATCGCGGACCGCGAAGGCGTTTCGCTGCGCAACGAATCGCGCTTTCACGGGCTGGTCGCGCGCATCGCACGCGGCGGGCGCGAATGCTGGCTGCTGGAGCCGTCCACCTACATGAACGCCAGCGGCCGTGCGGTGGGCGCGCTGTGCCGCTTCTACAAGATCGAACCGCAGGAGATCCTCGTCGTGCACGACGAGCTGGATCTGCCGCCCGGTGGCGTCAAGCTCAAGAAGGGCGGCGGCGCGGCCGGGCACAACGGCCTGAAGGACATCATCGCCCACATCGGCCAGGCCTTCTGGCGGCTGCGCATCGGCATCGGGCACCCGGGCGATCGCGCGCAGGTGATCAACTTCGTCCTGCAGCCGCCCCGCAAGGAAGAAATGCCCGGCATCGAATCGGCCATCAACCGCTCGATCGACGTCTGGCCCATGGTGTGGGAAGACCGTATGGAAGCCGCCATGCACGCGCTGCACACGCGCCCGGATGCGCCGGCAGCGGACGCCAAACCCACGAAGGAAAAGCAATGATGCGCGGGGAGTTTGTCGCCACACCGCTCCGCGGCATCTTCGAATCGAATCGCAACCTGCGCCTGGACGCGCGGGCCCAGGAGACATCATGAGCCTCAAATGCGGCATCGTCGGACTCCCCAACGTCGGCAAGTCCACTCTGTTCAACGCGCTCACCAAGGCGGGCATCGCGGCGGAGAACTACCCGTTCTGCACGATCGAACCCAACGTCGGCATCGTCGAGATGCCCGACCCGCGGCTGGACAAGCTGGCCGGCATCGTCAAGCCGCAGAAGGTGCTGCCCGCCACCGTGGAATTCGTGGACATCGCCGGTCTCGTGGCCGGCGCCTCGAAGGGCGAAGGCCTGGGCAACCAGTTCCTCGCGAACATCCGCGAGACCGACGCCATCGCGCACGTCGTGCGCTGCTTCGACGACCCGAACGTCGTGCACGTGGCCGGCAAGGTGGACCCGCTGTCGGATATCGAAGTCATCAACACCGAGCTCGCGCTCGCGGACCTCGCCAGTGTCGAGAAGCAGCTCGCCAAGTACACGAAGGTGGCCAAGGCCGGCGGCGACAAGGAGGCCCAGCGTCTCGTGGCCGTGCTGGAGAAGCTGCAGGTCGTGCTCGACCAGGCCAAACCCGCCCGCACGCTGGATCTCGCCAAGGAAGAGCTTGCGGTCATCAAGCAGTTCTTCTTCCTGACCATGAAGCCCACCATGTACGTGGCCAATGTCGAGGAAGGCGGCTTCGAGAACAATCCGCTGCTCGACCGCGTACGCGAACACGCCGCGAAGGAAGGCGCGCCGGTCGTCGCGATCTGCGCCGCCATGGAAGCGCAGATGGCGGACCTGTCCGACGAGGACAAGAGTCTCTTCCTCGCCGACATGGGCCTGGAGGAACCAGGCCTCAATCGCGTGATCCGCGCGGCCTACGAACTGCTGGGCCTGCAGACCTACTTCACCGCCGGCGAAAAGGAAGTGCGCGCCTGGACCATCCACCAGGGCGACACCGCGCCTCAAGCCGCCGGCGTCATCCACACCGACTTCGAGCGCGGCTTCATCCGTGCGGAAGTCATCGCCTACGACGACTTCATCACCTGCAAGGGCGAACACGGCGCCAAGGAAGCCGGAAAGATGCGGCTGGAAGGCAAGGAGTACGTCGTGCGCGACGGGGATGTGATGCACTTCAGGTTCAACGTGTGACGGCAATGCCAGCGAGTCCGGGATCTTTCTGGAATGCGTGCGATTGTCGAAGTATCGGCGGGAACCCTCACGTGTCGACCTGACACGGTCAGAAAGCCAAGCTACGCGACTCGCTATTCGCCGGGCGCAGTGCACGGGAGATGGGGTGTGACACCGGTGTGCTACATTCCCCGGACCTTCTAACTCGACCCGACCGGCTTGGATCATCATGGGCACAACGACTATTCGTATTCCCGAGCAACTCAAGGAGAGGGTCGCGCGGGCGGCAGAACGATCCGGCAAGAGTGCTCACAGTTTCATTCTCGAGGCGATCAGCGAGAAAGCCGAGTTCGAGGAGCAGAGAGTCGACTTCGTCGCCACGGCCGAGAAGCGATACGACGCCATCGTGGCATCCGGAAAGACGATCCCCTGGGCGGAAATGCGCGAATACCTTGCGCGTCGAGTGGAAGGTGAAGTGGTGCCTCGTCCCAAGGCACGACGACCTGCAAGGTGAAGAGGCCTACTCGGATTGAACTTGCGCCGGAGACAGCGAAAGATTTCGATCGCATCCTGAGTCACCTGCTGACGCATGAAGTCAACGAAGCTGCCGCCCGGATCCAGGAGATTCTTGCCGCAATCGATGTGCTCGCAACCAATCCGCTCATTGGCAGACCAGCTGAGAACGACCTGAAGGAACTCGTGATCGGCAAAGGTTCACGCGGATACGTAGCCCTCTATCGCTATGCCGAGCAGTTGGACATCGTGTACATCCTGGCGATCCGAGGCCAGAGGGAAGCCGGGTATGGAAGAGGTGTCGCTTGATTCTCGACACCGTACTTCCAGAGCCGAGGGGAACGGCGCACCAATGAGATCACCTACCGTTTCAGTGGAGGCGTGATTGCAAGACCCGTCCCCGGTCTTCGCGGGAGGCCAATTTCTGGTGCACCCTGCCAAGACGAAACCGCCGATGTGCGGCACCGTTCCGGACGCCCCGATTCCGACCAGACGCTGGCCCGGCACCCGGCTCCGATGGAGCTTCTCACGTCGCCAAGTCCGCAAGCCCATCTCAAGGCGCTGGTCCAACACTTATGTTCAGGGCTACGTGCCGAGCACCAAGGTACTTGTGATTTTTTCACATTGCACGGAGTTTCCTGACCGGCACATACTGTGACGACGTGGTGGGCGCACGTGACGGGGAGGGTGCATCGAAATGATTTTCATGCGTCTCGTTAGCGTGTCTTTCACATTACAGAGGAGGTCGAGAATGTTAGCCGTCAGACTCTTGTCGACTCTCGGTTAGAGCCCCGCGATGGTGACCAAGTGGCTTCACCTTTCGGAACTGGGCGGGGACCCATGGGTGCTGCCCATCTGGACTGCCGTGAACAAGGCCGTCGAGGCCAAGAAAGTTCAAGCACTCTCAAAGGATCAGCGGGAGTTGGGGGTCCATGTCTCTGCCCGGCTAAACATTCTTCCCCGCATTGCTAGCCGGATCAACACCGAAGCCAAGGTCCTGTGCGATATCGCGAAAACCCACAAACCCGAGCACGTCTTCACCGCTACAACGCACGGCGCCGCGCTACATGTAGATGACGATCTCAAGTACCAGCTGATCGCAGATATCAACGCCTTCCTGGTTGAAGTCAACTCCTGTGCGGAGCTGATGAGTAAGTTCCTTCAACTCCTGTACGCCCAAGCCGGAATACCCATCCCGGATAACAAGCTCACCGACATGCTTCGGCAAATACTGTCGAAATCCAATGTCTCCGGAGATTGGTTCACGATCCTCGACAGAAACAGAAATTTTGTCACCCACAACGGCACGCCGTATATCGCGATCGATGTATCGAACCAAGAGACATGGGACCTTCTGATCATGAAGGAGAATCTGGTCAAGTTCGATGACACCAAGAAGTTCTTTACGCTGTCTGAGCTAGGGGCCGTGGCGGAAGGTTTCTCTAACGCGAGGGTCGCGTTACAGAAGCATCTGATCGATCTATATGCTGGGCTCTAACTTCGCGTTCGAGCAACCAGCCGCAGGCGCGTTTCGTGTGCGTGCGGTGCCCTCCTCGCTACGCTCGTTGGCCGAAGCTCAACCCGTGCGTTAGAACTCACAGGAACCTCGTCCGATGCACGACGTCCGATTTCTCCTTAAGACGCACTATACGAATAGCCGCGCCCTAATCGTTGGCATCGATAAGTACACGAACGCTTCCCCGCTGTCCTACGCCGTTAGTGACGCAAGCGAAGTAAGCAGAATTCTCGTGGATGAGTTGGGTTTCCCCGCACCAAGCATTACATACCTGACCGACGCGGAAGCGACCAAAGACAAGATCCTCAGGGCGTATCTCCGTTTCACGGCCGAAGACATTGACATCGATGAACGTCTACTGGTTTTTTTCGCCGGGCACGGATACACGAGAACTGGGAGCCGAGGTGAGATTGGATATCTTGTCCCCTCTGATGCAGATCTGTCCGATTTGGCGACTCTTATTCGATGGGACGATTTGACTCGCAACGCTGAACTCATACGCGCGAAGCACATTTTGTTCATCATGGATGCATGCTACGGTGGCTTGGCACTGACGCGCCATCTGCAACCAGGTAGCACGCGATTTCTCAAGGACATGATGCTGCGGCATTCGCGCCAGGTGCTGACAGCTGGCAAAGCTGATGAAGTCGTCGCCGATGCTGGAGGTCCTATACCAAATCATTCCGTCTTTACGGGCCATCTCATTGAAGGACTGCGCGGAAACGCTGCAACAGCAGAGGGTGTCATTACCGCAAGTGGGTTGATGGCTTATGTATACGGAAAGGTCGCCAATGACAAGAATTCGAACCAAACTCCACACTACGGTTACTTCGACGGTGACGGCGACTTCATTGTTCGTGCACCCAATCTCACCGAACTAGAGGTACCGGAGAACAAAGATATAGATCGACTGATCGCTGTTCCATACCCCGACGAGCATGCACAACCGGAAACAACAGCGACCAAGGTTCGTCGGGTAAAGGCCCTGCTGGCAACGGATTCTGCGTCGATAGAATTGCATGACTTCCTCATTGACGAAGTGCGCCAGTTTCTGGCCGCTACGTCGGAGGACGACTTCCTCGCTGAAGGCCATTTTTCGCAAGAAGAGTTCTTGCGCCGTCTTACACGCTACGAAGAGGTTAGCGCAGATATTGCGGTCCTACTCGCGTGCGTTAGCTATTGGGCAAAGCCAATTCACAAGGCCACGTTGCAGAAGATACTCGCGCGTTCCGCAGACCGATTAGAGCTGCAAGGTGGATTGGCCGTTTGGCTGGCGTTGCGCTGGTATCCGCTGCTTCTGGAACTGTACAGCTCGGGTATCGCCGCCGTCGATGGGCAACGCTTTGATTCCCTGGCAACCATCTTCTACACGCCCATTCTCACATCAGAGTATCAGGATCGAACAGAAACGTTCGTGGAAAGAACGGGGCGAGGCTTGCTTGAACTGCATCGAAGTAGTGTCCTCAAGCAGATCCCCGGGCACGAAAAGAACTATGTCCCACTAAGCGAGTATCTCTTCAAGATTCTTCAGCCTAAATTGGACGATGTCCTGTTCCTTGGGAAGAACTACGAGCAGGCTTTTGATGCCTTTGAAGTCTTCTTTGCGCTCGCCATTGCTGACATCGACCTCCTTCGGGGTGGTAGTGGTTGGGGCCCGGTTGGTCGATTCGGTTGGAAGCACAAGTCTCGCGACAATGGTCCACTCGCTAGAGTCGTAGCGGAGGGCCGTGCGCAGCAAACTGCGTGGCCGCCGATCCAAGCAGGGCTATTCGGCGGGAGTTCCGAGCGATTCGAAGCCGTCGCGGCAGCGTATACGGCAGGCATCTCCAAGCTGGGGTGGTGGTGAGTTCTAAGTCCCAATAACCAGCCCTCTACGAGCAGGCGAAGCCCACTCGTGGAGGGCTGGCTAGCGGGATCGTTGGGCCCCGCTACCGGAACTGTGACTCCCGAACAAGTTTTCCAGAACGAACTTGAAGTCTTCCGTACTGAGGCGGAGGCAGGGACGCAATTCTTCTACGCCTACCTCACGGTGCATGCTGTCGCAGCGGGAGACAGCCAAGTTCACCGTACACTGAACTCAGCTCCTCTCTTCTGGAACACTACCCTTGGTGCGCTACAGACTGCCACATTCATCGTACTCGGGCGCGTGTTCGATCAAGACTCGCCGCACAATATTGATAAGGTTCTAAGCATTTCTCAGCGGCATCCGGAGATCTTTGGAACGGCGGCACTAGCAAAGCGAAAGCAGGGTTCAAGTAAAGCACGTCCAGACTGGCTTGATGGATACCTTGAAAGTGTCTATGTTCCAAAAGCGTCGGACTTCCGCCGGCCGCGGAGATACGTGAGGGAAAAGCGCAAGATCTACGACCGTAGCTATCGCGATCTACGACGCAAGGTGTTCGCGCATAGGGAACTCAGTGAACGCGCGGCGGTAGAGGCGCACTTCGCCGGAACCAACATTCGGGAGCTTCAACGCCTGTTCGCGTTCCTCAATTCGTTTCACGAAACCATGTGGCAGCTCTTCTTGAACGGTCGTAAGCCCAATCTTCGCCCGCGTCGCTACTCCGTGAAAAGGATGCGAGACTTTCCGTCACCTGAAGAGCGACGGAAGGGAGTGCAAGAGCGCATTGTTCGAGAAGCGGAGGCGTTTCTGTTGGCTGCAGCCCGCGTGGCCCAACCCTCAGTTCGACCGGACCGTTCAATTGCGGTGCTTCGTGCCAGTGTTGAACGGTCCGGTCATTAGACGCGTTATCCCTCTCTCAATGATCCACCCCCCTGACATCATCGGCCGAGGATTCGAGTCGAGAGATCTCGACTACAAGGGTCCGTGCGCCTGGGATGAGGGCGACAAGAAAGCCTGTTGCGAGATCGTGCAGTTAGTGTCAGGTCCTGCATTCACGTATCGCGCTGAATCGCCCCGCGTTTCCCGGAGACCTCCGGGTCGGAGCTGGGCCGCCCTGGTCGATTTTCGTTCCTACTGATCGCACGACCGCTCCCAACTCTGCCGACGACAAATCGCTAATTGGCTGCGGGAGTCGGCGGGGGTTGAACTGGTTGACCCCTTCGGGCGTCGACTACTCAACCTCGTATACCGCTTTCCAGGGGCCCCGCGGTCGAATCACTTGCGCGCAGTCTGGAACGGATTGAGCACCTGGACTTTGAACTGCTTGAAGTCGGCAACGTAGCGTGTGACAACGGTCAATTTGTGAACTCTTGCCGTCGCAGCAATCATTGCGACCTCATAGAGAGCGTCGGACGCGCCGTGCATGAGCCGAGCTCACGTCTGCCGCACGTCATCCCCGTCCCAAGGGTCGCCTTGCGGCGCCACAACACAGCAGGAGGGCTCGAATGAAAGCTGCGCAACTCATTGCCATCGGTCCCGCGGAGAAGTCCGTCCAGTGCATCGACGTCCCAGATCCCGGCGCGCCGGGTCCCGGTGAAGTGCTGGTCGACGTCGTCGCCTGCTCCATCAATCCGGCGGACATCCTGTCTATCGAAGGCAACTACGCATCGAAGCCGGCACCGCCGTGTCCGCTGGGCATCGAGGGCGCGGGCACGGTCGCGGCGGTGGGGAGGGCGTGACCCACCTGAAGGTCGGCGACAAGGTCATGAGCCTGGTACGCACCAACTGGGTTCAGCGCATCCGCGACAAGGCGCAGGCGTTCGTGCGGCTGCCACCGGAGGTGGATCTCGCACAGGCCGCGATGTTGAAGGTGAACGTCGCCACAGCGCACATGATGCTCATCAGCTACGTGGACTTGAAGCCCGGCGACTGGGTGATCCAGAACGCCGCCAACTCCGGCGTCGGAGTGGATCTGATCCGGCTGGCAAAGGTCAGCGGCGTGCGCACGGTGAACGTCGTGCGCAGAGCCGCACTCGTCGATGAGTTGAAGCAGATGGGCGCTGACTTGGTGGTCGTCGACGGCCCTGATCTCGCGCGGCGTGTCGCCGAGGCCACGGGCGGTGCGGAGATCAGGCTCGGCATCGATGCCGTCGCCGGCGCCGCGGCGGGACGTCTCGCGCAATGCGTGGCCGAGGGCGGCACGGTCGTCAACTACGGTCTGATGTCCGGCGAGCCCATCCAGGTCGACGCGTTCCAGTTCGTGTTCCGCGACCTCCATCTGGTCGGATTCTGGCTGGCCAAGGTGATGCGGAACATGGCTTTCGAGGAGATCCAGGCCATGTACGCGAAGCTCGCGGAGCGGCTCGTCGACGATACCCTCCATGTGGCGGTCGAGGCCAGCTATCCGCTGACGCAAGTGGCCGAAGCTCTGGCCCACGCCAAACGGGAGTCGCGCGGGGGGAAGGTGCAGTTGCGGCCCAACGCTTAGGCCGCCGGGGCCGGGCCTTCGCGTCCCGACCGCGGAGTGGCGTGGCACCGATTGGAGGGCTGCATGAGTGAGACTGGGCAGGTGTGCCGCACAATGCGTCTCCCCGGACAGGGCGACGTTTCTCCAGTTTCGCCCGTCACGAACTCGCCGCGCGACTTGCCCGCGAGGTCGGCAGCCTCGCTGCGGGACTTGCCCGTGACGACGCCGCTCGCGAGCGAGAATGGGGCAGCCCGCCGAGCCCCTCGCGCGCGTAGCCGCACTTCGTGAATCCGATGTAGGCGAAATTATTATTTTCCCTTACACTCGAAACCAGACGGGAAGTTGTCTTCGCTCTCTGCTTGATCCCGGCTCCGTGTGCAACCTGACCGGACACATGGTTCGCATCCACCGATGCTGTCTCGGCGGCTTCGGTGGGTCCTTTTCGGAGGAATTGTCGAGCGATGCACGAACTTCCGTCGGAATGGCTGGCGCTTTGCGTAGCCGTGACTTTGCTGGGCGCACGGCACGGGCTCGATGCCGATCACCTCGCAGCAATCGACGGCCTCACACGACACAATCGTGCCCGGAATCGCGCCTTTGCCCGCTACTGCGGCGCGCTGTTCTCCCTCGGTCACGGGATCGTCGTCATCGCGATCGCAATCGCCGTGGCAGCGGCGCGAACACGCTGGACTCCCCCCGGGTGGCTGGACCTGACAGGCGCGTGGATCTCCATCGGCTTCCTGAGCGCGTTGGGTTTGGCCAATCTGTTTGCTGTGGTCCGTGCTGCCCCGGGCGAACCGGTGGCGCCGGTCGCGATGAAGACAGCGCTTCTGCGCCCGCTGCAGCGGGCGGGGCGCCCGTACTCCGTGGCGCTGGTGGGCGCGCTGTTCGCGATTTCGTTCGATACCGTCAGCCAGGCCGCCCTGTTCGGCTTCGCGGCCACCCAGTTCGGTGGCGTGCAGCACGGCATCGTCCTCGGTCTCCTGTTCACGGCCGGCATGGCGGCGACCGATGCGGCGAACGGACTGTGGATTTCGCGCCTCCTCGCGCGGGCCGACACCCGGGTCGCACGCGCCAGTCGAGTCCTCGGTCTCGCCATCGCGGGCGTGAGCCTCATGGTGGCCGGGGTCGGCGCAGCGAAACTGCTGTCGGCCGACTTCGAACAGTGGAGCGCGGACAAGGGCACCGTGCTCGGGGTGGCGGTGCTGGTGGTGGTGCTGGGTGCATTCCTCGCCGGTACGCTGCGGCAGCCGGGCGTCGGCAAGGTGGTCTCGGAATGAAGCGGGACGGCAGGTGCCTGCCGTTCCACCCGCTCGACTCGGGCCGATCCCCGAGGGCGCGCATCGGCCCGCAGCCCATCCTGACCATCGTGCGCGCTTCTCCGGGCTGCGTCACAGACATGGCGGGCATCCGCCTGTGGTGGGCCGTTGTCGCGATCTGGGTTGCGCTGGCATCACCCGCGCAGGCGATCCTGACCGAAGAGAACAGCGGACTCGATCAGGATCCGAACTTCCGCGCGGCGAAACAGGCGGTGATGGATCAAGACTGGGATGCCGCCGTGACAGCCCTGGGTCTGGTGGTCGCGGACCGACCGGACAGTGCGGATGCGCACGCCTGGCTCGGCTACAGCCTGCGGCGCGCCGGCAGGTTCGATGCGGCGCTGCGGGCCTATGGCGAAGCGCTGCGTTTGTCGCCCCGGCATCTCGCCGCACGCGAGTATCTCGGCGAGGCGTATCTCGCCCTGGATCGCCGTGCCGACGCCGAGCTGCAATTGCGCGAGTTGGATCGCCTCTGCGGGGTCACCTCTTGCGAAGAGGCGCGGCAACTGCGGCGCGCCATCGAGGAGCACGTACCGGTCCGGTCGGGCCATGACCCCGGTTCGCAGCGCTGACGGTTTCGTAGGTAGGACACAAGAGGGTGGTTTGTTGTAGTCGACAGGGTGGAGTTTCACGCTCCAGTCACCTTGCACTTCCGTGTCGGCATGACGCAGCCAACAGACAGAGCTGCGCTTGCCGTTTCCGGCAGTCAGGGATCTCAGTGCAGTAAAGTCATCAACAACAGGAGAGGGCAAAATGAGCAAGAGTAGCGGCATCACCCGAATGTTGAAGGTTCTCGGTACGGCGGCGGTCCTCGCAGCTGCCCTCAGCCAGTCCGCAGTGGCACAGACGAAGGGCGTGAAGCTCTACGTCTTCAGTTCCGGCGCACTTACCATCGGCAAGGGGATTCTGCAGAACCTCGCGCCGAACGATCCGCCCATCCAGATTCCGGTGGGTTTCTTCGTCATCAAGCATCCGAAGGGCACCGTGCTCTTCGATACCGGCAACAACGACAAGATCATCACCGACGGCAGCTACTGGGGGCCGGCCATCAAGGCCCTGAACCCCGTACGCACCCCGGACGTGGCCATCGACGTGCAACTGGCGAAGATCGGCGTCAAGCCGGATGACGTGACCTACGTGGTGCCGAGCCACCTTCACCTGGATCACGGCGGCAACATCGCCAAGTTCCCCAACTCGACGCTCCTGATCCAGCGCGACGAGATCAAGAACGCGTTCTGGCCCGACGACAACACGCAGGGACCTTACATCTACGACGACTTCGGCTATCTGCGCCAGGGCCGCTATGACGCGCCGCTGCCCAATCGCGGCAAGCTGGTGCAGCTCGATGGCGACCTCGACCTGTTCCGCGACGGCAGCGTCATGATCAAGAAGTGGCCCGGTCACACGCCTGGCAGCCAGATGATCGTGCTGCGCCTGGCCAAGACGGGTACGCTGGTGCTGACGGCCGACACGATCTACTTCCGCGAGAACGTCGAGAAGAACCTCCCGCCGAACGTGATCCTGGCCTGGAACCCCACCGGGATCCTGCGGGCCTACGAGTACGTCCGCTTCCTGCAGGCGACGGAGAACGCCGACTACTTCACCTCGCACGACCCGGACGCCTTCAAGGCGATGAAGAAGGCTCCCGAGTACTACGAGTGATCTGAAGCGGGCATCGGGGCGCGTTGCGGCGCGCCCCGCCTGTTTCATTGCGCGCGGGGTTCACTACCCCCGCGTTCCATTTTTCGTTCCCTTGCAGCCAGAAAATGTCCCGGGTCCTCGAGATAGACCACCTCACGAAGCGCTATGGTCGCCGCGTTGCCGTGGATGACGTGAGCTTCAACCTGGAGGCGCACGAGGTGCTGGGCCTCCTCGGGCCGAACGGCTCCGGCAAGAGCACCATCCTGCGCGTACTCACGGGCTACCTGCGGCCCACCTCCGGCAGCGTGCGCATCTCCGGGATCGACGTGTCGAAGGATTCCCTGGCCGCCCGTCGCGAGGTCGGCTATGTGCCCGAGGACGTGCCGCTCTACACGACCATGGATGTGGATGAGTTCCTGCGCTTCATGGGCAGCATCAAGGGGCTGTACGGTGCCGCGCTGACCGCTGCGGTCGACAGTGCGGTGCAACGGCTGTCGCTGCAGAGCGTCCGGCGGCTCGCGATCGCCAAGCTCTCCCGCGGGTTTCGGCAACGGGTGGCAATCGCCCAGGCACTGCTCGGGGCTCCGACCCTGCTCGTCCTCGACGAACCGACCAACGGGCTCGATCCGCGGCAGATCATCGAGATCCGGGAGATGATCGGCGATCTCGCAAAGACCCACACCGTGCTGGTGACTTCGCACATCCTCGGCGAGATCGAGAAGGTGGCACAGCGCGTGGCGATCCTGCTTGGCGGCAAGCTGCTCGCCCTCGACACACTCGCGGCGCGGGGCGACCGGCGCGTGCGCGTACGCATCGACGGCGCTTCACCCGACGCCGCCGTCGCAGCGCTGGCGGGTCTCGACGGGGCAGTGCTGCACGCGGCCAGCGCGGCCGCGTCTGCCGGCCAGCAAATTCTGACCATCGATCTGGAGGAGGCCGGCGTGGTGCGCGAGGTGGTAGCCCGGCTGGTCGGTGCGGGCATCGGTATCCATGAGGTGGGTGCCGCGGCGTCCGACCTCGAGACGCGCTTCCTGCAACTCACCGGTCGGGGTGCCGCGCCATGAGTGTCTTCGTGCCGCTTCTGCGCAAGGAATCCAAGGCGTTGTTCTCGTCACCCGTCGCCTGGGCGCTGATCGCCGTGTTCCTGCTGCTGATGGGTTTCAGCTTCGCCGCCACGCTGTTCCTCACCAAGAGCGCAACGCTGATCCACGTGCTGTTCCAGGCCTCGGTGCTGCTGTTGCTGATCATTCCCGTGATCACCATGCGCCTGTTCGCGGAGGAACGCCGGCAGGGCACTCTGGAACTGCTGCTGACTGCGCCCGTCTCCGAGATCGAGATCGTGCTCGCCAAGTGGCTGGCGAGCTTCGCCGTGATCGTCGCGATGCTCGCGCCCACGCTGCTCTACGTGGTGATCCTGGGTCAGTTCTCCGACCCCGACCTCGGGCCTATCTACAGCGGCTATCTCGGCCTGCTGCTGCTGGCGGCGGGCTTGCTCGCCGTCGGGCTCGCGATTTCGGCGATGACGGCGAATCAGGTCGTCGCCGCCACCATCTCGCTCGGCGTCTTCCTGCTGCTCTGGATGGTCGATTCCCTCGGCGCACTGCTGCCAGATCCGTACGACCAGATCGTCACGAACGCGTCGCTGCTGGCGCACTTCACACCGTTCGCGACCGGTGCCCTGTATCTGTCCGACCTCGGATTCTTCATCGCGCTTACGCTCTTCGGCCTGTTCCTGAGCCTGCGTTCGCTGGAGCGGCGCTGAGCCATGACGACGACCGATACCGGCAATCTGCTCTGGTTCGCGGGCTGGTTTGTGGCGCTGGCCCTCATCTTTCTCGCGGGTCTGCGGCTGCCGCTGCAATCCGCCGCGTCCGGCCGCGGCGCGCGCTTCCGCTCCGTGGGCGCGATCGTGGCGGCTGCCGCGGTGCTGTTCGTGGCCAACGCGGCGCTGGTCTCCCGCGATACGCACATCGATCTGACGCGGGAGCGCGTGTTCACTCCCTCGCAGCGCGCGCTCGAGGTGGCGGACCAGATCGACCGCGACGTGCAGCTCACGTGGTTCTTCCAGGCCGGCGACCAGAACGGCGGCCGGGTGAAGGAGATCGTGCAGCTCATGGGCAAGCGCAACAGCCGCCTGAAGGTGCGCACGGTGGATCCGGACAAGCAACCGAGTCTGGCCGAGAGCCAGGGCGTGCGGCTCTACAACGCGGCAGTGATCGAGGTCGACGGGCGCCGGCTGCTGGTGCAGAGCACCGACGAGAACGAGATCGCCGTGGGCATCCTCAAGTTGCTGCGCAAGGCGACGGTCACCATCTGCTTCGTCGAGGGCCACAAGGAGCTGGGGATCGTCAATCCCACCCGCAGCGAACACTTCGAGACCGGTATCGGCAGTAACGATCGCGACGCCGAATCGATGGTCACGGTGACGATTCCGCGCGGCCTCCTGCTCGCCGCCAAGTCGCTGGAATCGCTGGGCTACCAGACACGCCGGATCCTTCCCGCCACGGGCGAGGGCATTCCGCAGCCGTGTTCCGTGGTCGTGTCCGCCAACCCCCGCAGCGAGCACACGCCCGAGGAGATCGCGAGCTTCGAGCGCTATCTGGCGCACGGCGGCTCGGTGCTGTTGCTGTACGACCTGGGCTTCGACCTCCAGCCGGCACTCGCGGGCCTGGTGGAGAAACTGGGCGTGCGCCTCGACCCCCGCGCCGTGCTCGATCCCACGAGCCACTACGCGACCGACCTCGAGATCGTCGCGGTGCCGACCTACGAGAACCATGTGATCACGCGCCGCCTCTCCCTGTCCTTCTTCCCGGGGGTTCGGCCGCTCGAACTGGTGCCGCCGGCCCAGGGGATCACGACGGCGCCCCTGTTCACGAGCAGTCAGGACAGCTACCTGCAGGCCCACGCGGACGGCGTGAAGACCGTGGCGGCGGGCACCCGGGAACGCCGGGCTCACGTGCTCGGCGCGGCCGCCGAAGGCACCTGGCCCGGTGGTGACGCCGCGCATCCGTTCCGGGCCGTCGTCGTGGGCGACAGCGATTTCGCGAGCAACAAGTACCTGCCGAGCGTCGCGAACGCCGATCTCGTGCTGTCGATCGTGCGCTGGCTGGCGCGCGAGGAGCGCGCACCGGCGGCCCGGTCGCGCATTCCCGTGGCGCCCGTGGTGCAGCTCACCAAGAGCCAGATGCAGTGGATCTTCCTGCTGGTCGGCGTGGCCCTGCCGCTGGGCGCGGCGCTGATCGGCGTGCGTAACTGGTGGCGGCGTCGGTGAGCGCGTCGGCACGCACGGTCTTCTGGCGCGTCGCACCGGTCGGAGCACTGCTGTTCCTTTGCTGGCTGGCCCTCGATGGCGGACGGCCCGAATATCGACACCTGATCCGGACCGAGTCCAAGGGGCTGCTCAGCGTGGCACCGGAGGCCATCGACCGGGTCGTCGTCACGCTGCCCGGCGCGGAGCTGCGGTTCGCGCGGCGCGGCGGCGGCTGGCTGGAAGAGGGCCGCAACCTCGCGCTCGAACCCGAGGCCTCGCACCGGCTCGACGTGGCCGTGAAGATCATGCGGACCTCGCCGCCGATCCGCGAACTCACGGCGGCGGAACTCGGTGCCGGGGATGCGGCGGAGTTCGGGCTGAACCCGCCGCGGGCCGTCATCTCCCTGCGCGAGGGAACGTCGGAGCGAATGCGCCTGGCGCTCGGGAAGCCCAATCCGCAAAGCATGCTGCGCTATGCGCGGGTGAACGACAGCAGCAGCGTGTACGTCTACTCGGGCTTCATTGGGGAAGAATGGGAGGCCGTCGCCGGGCTCGCGCCGCCCGTGAAGCGCTAGGCGAACTGCGGGTCGCCGGGCAGCCGCGTGACTGCGGGATTCGATTCCTCGGGGTCCGGACGACGCACAATGCGGCATCCGGGAACTGCCGTTCTAGCGGCGGGCGCGCTGCTGTCGCTGGCTGCGTTCGCGAGCCGCGCGGCGTCCGATGCCGCCGCAGTGACGGCGGGCACGGTGACCGTCGTCGGCCGCGAGGTGGACTCGCTCGGGGGTCTGCGCAACGAAGTGGTGAAGATCGAGTCCGTGTCGGCCCGGGACATGGCGCGCGTGAACGCCGCGAACGTGCTCCAGGCCGTCGAGGGGCGACCCGGCGTGTCGGTGCAGGTGGAATGCTCGATCTGCAACGTTCGCAACGTCGTGCTGAACAATCTTCCGGGGCGCTACACGACGCTGTCCATCGACGGTGTGCCGCTGTTCTCCTCGCTCTCCAACGCCTATGGGCTCGACAGCGTCGGCATCGCCGGCCTCGAGCGCATCGACATCGCCCGGGGTGCGGGCGCGAGCCAGTTGTCACCGGAGGCCCTCGGCGGCGCCGTGAACCTGGTCACCCGCCGTCCGACGGGTGCCGAGGCCGTGCTGCAGTGGCAGAACGGAACCCACGAGGAGCGACGCGGCGACCTGTTCGTGGCTCGACCTTTCACGGGCGGAGCGTTCACCGTGCAGGGCAACCTGAACGAGCACGACGCCGTCGACGGCAATGGCAACGGCATCTCCGAATACACCGGCTATCGCCGCCGCATCGGCGGCGTCGGCGTGTTCCTCGACGATGCCGGGGGATTTCGCGTGCGCGGCCGTCTGGACGTCATTGACGAAAAGCGCGGCGGCGGTGCGCTCGGGCCGGACCACGACCGCATCCGTGCCGACACGGCCGGAAACCCCTTCGACTTCTCCCGCGGCCGCGGCGGCTCACCGGTCGCGTCCGGCTGGGTGAACCCGTCCACCGGGGCGATCATCCCCTACGACGGCGGACGGGCGGGCTTCTCGGAGATCATCGACACCAGCAGGGTCCAGAGCCTCGTGACCGGCGATCGCAGCACCGCCCTCGGCCGCCTGCGCATTGCGCTGGGGCACGCGAGGCATCGCCAGGATTCGTTCTACGAGGGCGACACGTACGATGCGCGCCAGCAGCAGAGCTATGCGGGCGTGCAGTTGCAGAGCCGTCTGGGGGACACGCTGCTCGACGCGGGTGTCGACTACCGACAGGAGAACCTGCGCAGCCTTGGTCGCGTTGGCGGCACATTGTCGGTGGACGGCATCGACAACTATGTCTACCGCGTCCCGGCATTGTTCGCCCAGGCGCAGCGCAGTGCCTTCGCCGAGCGCCTGGAAATGAGCGCCTCGATTCGCGTCGACCGCCACAACGTGTTCGGCCGCATCGCGAGCCCGCGCGTCGGACTGCTCTACCATCACGACGACACCTGGACCAGCCGGCTGGCGGTGGGGCGCGGCTTTCGCGCGCCAACCTCGTTCTTCGAACAGGACCACGGCATCCTGCGCACGACGCGAGTCCTGCGTCTCGTCGAGCGCGCCGAGCAGGCGGACAATGTCGGCTACTCGCTCAGTCATGCCACCGACCGGTTCTCCGCCGTGCTCTCGCTCACCCACAACCGCATCCGCCACATGGCCCTGCTCGATCCCGACGGATGCCTCGCCGCCGGTGGCACGCTGGTGACGGCCGGCAGTGCCGGCTGCGTGACGCCGGTGACGGTCTTCGGCAGCGCCTCGGCCGACACCCGCATCGCCGGGTGGGACGTCACGGCCACCTGGCGCGTCACGCCGTCGCTCGACGCGACCGCGGGATTCGAGGACTACCACTACGGCTTCACGTCGACCCCGCTGTTCGCCGGGGGCGCCGCGAAGAGCCCGCTCGTATTCGCCCGCCCGCGGAACCGGATCCATCTGCGTACCGACTATGAGGCGCACGGCTGGACGGTGGTGATGCGTGCCACCTGGACCGGTCCCATGGCGCTCGACCGCTTCTATGACTACGACAGCACGCCCCGCTTCAACTTGGACGGCACTCCGAAGCTGACGCGCAGCCCGTCGTTCTGGACCCTGGATGTGACCGCGCGCTATGCAGTCGGCACGCGCCTGTCGCTCCTGGCCGGCGTCACCAATCTGTTCGACTACCGGCAGACGAATCGCGAGGACTATCTGTGGGTGGACCGCACCGGCAATCCCGACTACACCCAGATCTGGGGCCCGAACGTGGGCCGGCGCCTGTATGTGGGTGCGCGCTTTGACCTCTAGGGAGACTCTGATCTATTCGCGCGGATCGCGTTGCCGCCGCCCTGCGGTGCCGGCAAGGCGCGACGTGCAGCCCGTATCGGGAATACGGGCCAGCCGAGCAACACCGTCGCGACCGTGCGAATAGATCAGAGTCTCCGTAGGGTCGTACTCGCCGTGGCGATCCTGGCCGCCCCGCCCGGCGCGCAGGCGGGGCCGGATCGGGCCGATTTCGAACTGGGTTCCCTCGACGGAGCGTGGATTCGCCTGTCGGCGCTCCCGCCCCGCGTCACCGTCGTCAATTTCTGGCGCAGCGACTGCCCGCCGTGCCGGCGCGAGTTGCCGGCGCTGCGGTCACTGTCCCACGGACGCAGCGATGTGCGGGTCGTGGCCGTGGCCTTGCAGGGACGCAATGACACCGAAGCGTTCGCGCGCGAGGTGCCCCTGCCGCCCATCGTGCTGAACGGGCCCGTCGACCCGCTTTCGATCCTGCGACGCTTCGGCAACCGGACCGGGGCGCTGCCTCACACCGTGGTGCTGACTGCGGAGCGGCTGCCCTGTGCAATGCATACGGGAGAGGTGTCGGAGGCATGGCTGGCCACGGCCATCGCAGCGTGCACAGACGCCGCGACCTCGGGTCGCCGAACGACGCCGTAATGCCGCAGCGGCGCAGGAGTTCAGTGCACGTGGGGTGCGGTGTCCGCGCCGAGCGTCTCGACCACGTAGAGCTCCGCGGCCGGCGCGCTCATCAGGGCTTCATAGCGCGCCAGGGGCGTATCGGTGCGATTCCATTCGTCGAGCCGGGCGCGCAACGTGTCCGGAATGGTGAAGCGGAGTATCTCTTCGCTTTCCCGGTCCCGCACCAGGACGACGCCCAACTGCCCGTATCCGGCCGGCTGCATCGACACGCGCAGCGTCCCGCGGCCCGGTGTGGCGAGTGTCGACAACAACAGTCCGTCGGCGATGCAGGGGCAGGGACTGGTCGGCCCGTCGAAGAGCGTCACTTCGAGCTGCCGTCCCTTCGCCTGCAGGCGCTCTCGCGCATCGAGGCCGATGCGCACGTTCAGCGCCACATAGCTGCCGAAACCGCCGTGGATCCGTTCGCCCAGCCTGACGAATTCCTCCGCGCTGTCGGCCCGCGCCACGCTCGGCCACAGCGACAGTGCGTACACCGTGATGAGCGATGCCATGACCAGGCGCCACCCATGCCGCAACTCCGAGGCCGCCTCGCGCGCGTCCGTCTTCTTCATGCATTCGTCTCCTGGGTCCGGCACGTCCCGATACTAGCCCGGAAATTCAACTCGGCAGGAGGAGAAACCTCCCTTTCCAAGCATTCTTCGGATGACTGGGAGGAGGTTGCACCACGCCAAAGTGTACCGGCAGCCGGATCGATTTCGGCAAGCCCGGAGGTCGGGGTGATCGAGGCGGATTCCGCGGGCGATGCCCCGCCGCCCGGAGCGAGCGCGAGAACGAGGCGATCCTGGACAAGCTGCGCGCAGCGCCCCGTCCCGAGCGGGAAGCATGGTGTCGCGGCGCTCCCGAGAAGTTCCCAGCGCCTCGGATGGACCTCCTTGTGCATCTGACGCTTGCCTCGATCATCATGGGATACAAGCCAAGGAAGTGACACCGGGGCACATGACACGCGCTGCACCGCGCGGGGATGGAACACGAGCGTGGGCTCGTCGACCACGACCTGGCTTGCCGGTCCAGCGGTGCCCGGGTGCTCGATGCGGCGGGACCCGCGACGCAGAACAAGACGGGTGCATCGGCAGCGGATGTGGAGAGGATGCACCCGGCCTGCGTGAAGTCGGCAATGCACCAGGATCAGATGCCGTCCTGGAATGCACACCCGAGGGCTTTCAATCGATCGTTTCGAGGCATGGCGTTTGTCCACGGCCGCCCTTCTGCGGGTCGGTAGTCGCCTGCGATGAGTGCCACGTCCCCGCGGGGAGGCCACCCATTGGATGGCGGCCTGTATTTCCAGAAGTGCCGCTCGAAGGAGAACCGGGAAGTGGAGACGGAGGAGACGGTCGACGACTCGTCCTGAGATGTGCCGCTGGCGGGGCCGTCACCGCCTGGGCAACGACCCCGCGCATGGCAATGAGGACCGCAGCGTGCGAGATCGTTGCGTCACACCGTGACAGTGCCGTTCAGGCGCCCGGCCTCCGGCGACGCGAGAGCCAGCCCACGGCACCTATGCCGCCAAGCATCAGCGCATAGGTCGACGGTTCGGGCACCGCCGTCACCGACAGGTACGGGCGCTGCCAGCCGTCGGCGGCATTCGACGAGGCGTACAAAGACGCGAAGTAGCGGTCGCGGGCGCCCGGCTTCTCGATTTCCACGACGCCGCGCTGCGACAACTCGACACCCTTGTTCGACGCCGGGTCGGCGAGCCAGTCACGCACGAGCGCAGTGGCGTCGAAGCTCACCCAGCGGTTCACGCTGTCCTGCGTCACAGATGAGACTACCGGCGCGGCCACCGCAGGTGCCGTCTCCCAGGTCACGGTGGTCTCACTCCAGTTGCCGGTCACCCGGCGCAGATCGGTGGTTACGGGGTTGGCCGCGGTCGGGCTTTCGAAGGCGCCCAGCGCCGGTAGCGCGTAGAGGTTGATGGTCGCACTGCCGACCTGGGCAGGCGTCAACGCGAGCAAGCCGAGATCGAACTGCAGCAGCGAGCGGATGCCGTGCGCGCGGTTCTCACCGCCCGGTCCGGTGAACGGATCGGTTTCGCCGGCACCGAGGAAATTGCCGAACGGTACGGTGGGTGCAGGGACCAGCGCCGACAGCGTCTCCGTATCGAGGTTGGTGACACGTGGCGCCGGAATGTTGAAGACACCGGCCACGCCAAACTCGTAGACGAAGACGTCCTTGCTGCTGGCCTCGTCGGGTTGGAGGGTAACCACCGTGGCTGCCTGGCTGCTTCCCAGGTACGCCATCGCCGCAACGGCCAGGACTGCCGGGCGCCAAGTCGAAGTCGCTTTCATGGATGCTTTCCTTTCGTCGAGTGAATGCGGTCATGGAGGGCCACGCGGCCCCCACTCCGAATACGCAGCAACCAGCCAACCGGATGGATCCCCGCCTCTCGGCAAACGGTGTGACTCAGTGCAGGGACGGCACTGCCGAGGTCTTTCGATGCATCATTCCAAGGCGTGGCTTCACTGATGGGCTACCGGCCAAGGAAATGACAACGGGCGCATGCCATGGGCCCCAAGTTCCGCCTCCCGTCGCCATCAGCGGCAGGATCATCCCTTGTCTTCCAGCCCCGACGGCGCGAGGCCAGCAAGCCATGGGTCCACGATGGAGGGCGAACGCCCTGCGATTTCCGCGCGATCCTTCCTCAACATCGAACGCCGCACGAGGCCACCGCCCCAGTAGCGCAGTGGTTCCTGCGGAAAACCTGGCGCGCTTCGATTGACCAGGGCGTTGTCCTTGCAACGGCTGGTGCGCTCCAGCGCGCGTTCCGCCAGGATGCGTCCGCCGATCCGGCTCGGGTTGACGCCACTGCCGCTCCAGCCGATGCCGTAGGCGATGTGCGGTGCGCCAGGCAAGGTCCCTGGCCCGGAAACTTCATGAGGTGGGAGGCGAAACCTCCAAAGCCTGAGGCAATCCAGGCATCTGCGAGATGTTCGGGAGGAGGCTTCGCCATGCCGACGTGTACCGGCAGTCGGATCGATTTCGGCAAGCTCGGAGGTCGGGGTGATCGACGCGGATTCCTCGGGCGGTGACCTGTCGAGCGACGGCGGGCTGATGCTGGTGCGGCAAGTCGATCAGTGCATCGAGCTGATGCGCATGGCGGCGGGGAAACGCAGCGACCCGCGGGAGTGCCGCACAATACGTCCCCTCGGTCAGGGCGACGTTTCTCCAGTAGCGCCCGTCACAACAACAGGACGTCCAGATGTCGATTGATACGAATGCAAAGCCCGTGGCCGTGGTCACCGGTGGCGCTCGCGGTATTGGCTTGGCCATTGGCAAGTGGTTCCTGGCCCACGGGTACCGGGTCGCCTTGCTCGATCGGGACACGGCGGGGTTGGATCGGTCCGTGGCCGAGATCGGTCAGCCGGATGATCTGCTTGCCGTGTATTGCGATGTGTCCATGGAAAGCCAGGTGGCGGACGCTGCGAGGCAGGTCGCGTCCCGGTTCGGACGCGTGGATGCGCTGGTCAACAACGCCGGAATCGCCATCTTCAAGCCTGTCCAGCAGACGACCTTCGCCGAATGGCGCGAAGTCATGGCGACCAATCTCGATGGCGTGTTCCTGTGCAGCCAGGCTTTCAGCGCCTTGATGTCGCAGGAGCGCGGCGGTGCGATCGTCAACATCGGTTCGATCTCCGGATTGCGGGCGAGCACCCTGCGGCTGGCCTACGGCACGAGCAAGGCGGCGCTCATCCACTTTACGAAGCAGCTTGCTGTCGAGCTTGGCAACTGCGGCATCCGGGTGAACGCGGTGTGTCCGGGGCCGGTGGATACGGCGATGGCCAAGCTGGTGCACACGGCGGCAATCCGTGCGGACTACCACGACGCCATTCCGCTCGGCCGGTACGGGACGGAGGAGGAGATCGCCGATGCGGTGGGTTACCTCTGCAGCAGTCACGCGAGCTTCATCAACGGCCAGTACCTGTCCGTCGACGGCGGATTCGACGCCGCCGGGGTCGGCCTGCCCACGTTGCGGGGTCGAGTGCCTCAGTCGGGAAACTGATTCTGCCTGGAGCGCGAGGAGACGTGTCGCGCTCGCTGGAGCACGGCACTGGTATCCTCCGGCCGGAAAATCCGAGCAAGAGGTAGCCTGTCTCGCTGTCCAACGAACTCGAAGGAGCCTGCCATGTTCAAGCTCGTCGCTGCTGTCGTTGTTCTCCTGATCCTTGGTGCTCTCGTCTTCGCGGCCACCCGCCCCGACACCTTTCGCGTCCAGCGTTCCGCCAGCATCAAGGCGCCCCCGGAAAAGCTCTTTCCGCTGATCGAAGACTTCCACCAGTGGGAAGCCTGGTCGCCGTGGGAAGGGATCGATCCGGATCTCAAGCGCACCTACAGCGGGGCCCCGAGCGGACGAGGGGCCGTGTACGAATGGAACGGGAACAAGAACGTCGGGCACGGTCGTATGGAGATCGTGGAGTCGACGCCACCGTCCAAGGTCGTCATCAAGATCGATTTCATCACGCCGTTCGAGGCGCACAACACCGTCGAATTCACGCTCGTGCCGCGCGGCGATTCCACCGAGGTGACGCAGGCGATGTACGGGCAGAACTCGTTCATGGCCAAGCTCATGGGCCTGTTCTTCAGCATGGACAAGATGGTGGGGGACAAATACGAGCAGGGGCTTGCGACGCTGAAGCGCATCGCGGAGAAGTAGCCGTATCCGTGCAAGAAAGGTCCTGTGAATGCGCGGGACCGCATGCATCGACCCGACCTTCCCAAGCCAGGGAGACGTACGAATGCAACGAATGCTTCGAGGTGCGGCGGCAGCCGCGCGCATCCTGTTGTTGGCGATAGGTGTCCTGCAGATTTCCGAGCCCGCCTTCGCGCAGCAGCGCCTGATACGGATCATGGCGCTCGGCGACTCCTACTCCTCCGGCGAGGGGGCGCCGGATGGCTATGACGCCCCGAGCGTGGTCGACGCCGCCAACTGCAGTCCGACGCGCGTCGACCAGCCCGCGCGCTGGGACGCCAACGCGGGGCTGCGGTCGGACCGTGTGGCCAGGATCACCGATACCGCGTGTCATCGTGCTGCGAGGAGCTGGCCGATCCTGGCGGCAGACCGGCTGCGGGCACAGGTGCCCGAATCGGTCTCGCTCACATCGCTCGCATGCAGCGGGGCGGAGATCCCGGATCTGGTCGAGCGGCCGTATCGGGGGTTGGGAGAAGACCCCGGCACCTGTCTCACGGACGAGTCCGGCCGGCAGATCGCATTCGGCGCGCTGTGCGATCTGGAGCGCCACGTGCGGCGCACCGAGGAGGAGCGGCTGGCACGCGAAAGCCCGGGCACGGCCTACGGCGGAGTCATGCTCGACGGGGTCGTCATGACCATCGGAGGCAACGATGTCGGCTTCGGCCCGACCGTCCAGCACTGCCTGTTCACTCCGCTCCTGACCGGCTGCCAGCACATGCCCACGCTGATTCCCGGGGCGAGCACGGACGTAGACGCTGGCGCGGAGGAACTCGATCGCCGCTATCGGCGGCTGGCCGACGCCATCGAACGCGTGAACCGGCGCTATGTGGCGCTGTTCCGCAGGCCGCTGATTGCCAATGTGTTCCTGGCCGAGTATCCGTCGCCCATGACCTACGACGACGGCAGCGTGTGCGGCGGACCGTCGCGCCCTACCTTCGATCTGTTCGACCGCGTGAGCCGGGAAGAGGCGCGCTGGGCCAACGACGTGGTGGTTCCGCGGCTCAACCAGAAGGCGGCCGACGGAGCGCGCATGATTCAGGACGAGGGCGGAGGCGCGTACGGGTTCTTCGTGAAAGGCGTTGCCGCGCGCTTCAAGGGCCATGGGTTCTGCGCGACGGATCGCTGGATCAATCTCGTGAAGGATTCGATCCGCGACCAGGGCGACTGCACGGGTGCGGCGCATCCCAACGCGCGTGGCCAGATCGAGATGGCGGAAATCGTGGCCCCCGCGCTGCAGGTGCTTCGCCCACCGGCCGTCCCGGTCTGGTCGTTGAACGTCAACGGCCCGGATCCTGCCACCGTCCACAACGCGCAGGGGTTGAGGCTGGCGTGGAAGGTGTTCGATTCCCGTGCGGCGTTCGTGCAGATCGCCCACCGTGCGGTGTCCCCCGCGGACGCCACAGGGCCTGCCGTGTCACCTCCCATGGTCACGCCCGATTCCCTGGGCACACCGCCGAGGCTGCCCCATCGTGACCACGCGGAACGCTGGCAGATCGACAGGGCCGGGAACCTTCTCACGAGCACCGTGAGCAGTCCGGATCGAGCCACGGACTACGCACTGCGGACCTGCACGCCCGCGATGTGCTCCCACTGGTCCGGGCCGCTGCGCGTGACGAGCGTCGCGGAGCAGCAGGCGGTGCGCACCGCCCGGCCGTCGGTGGCCGTGCAGGTGGTGAATCGCGACAACCTGTTCACTCAGCGTCTGCGGGCGCGCTGGTCCGGCGAAACACGTGCGAACGGTTTTCATCAGGTGAGCTATGTCCTGAGTACCGGCGGAACCCAGCAGACCTTCGACGTGCCCGCGGGCCGTGGCGAACACGAACTCAGCGGCGCGCGCTCCGGCACGTGGAACGTGAAGTTGCGCGAATGCGTCCGGGCGCTGGTCTCCGGAGGCGAGTTCGTGGGCCGCATCTGTTCGCGCTGGAGCGACGTGGTCGCGGCGACGATCGAGCGCCCCATGCGCCGCGAGACTCCGGAGCGTGCACGTCGTGCAACCGATCCCGCCCGGCTGCGTCCCAACCTCCCCACTCGATGATCCGGAGCCTTTCATGAGCACGAGGTCCCACAAGCTGTCAGTTGTTTCGCTCGCCCTGTTTGCGCTGCTCCCTGCCACGGCATCGGCCTTCGATGTCCTCGGCTGCAGCTACCGGCCACCGGGCAACCCGAACGGTTTCATCGACTGTGTGAACAAGACCGCGGACCGCCGGGTGCGGGATGCCGAAGCGCGGCTGAACGATCGCATCGACGACAAGAACGAAGAGATCGCGAAGCTTGCCGCGCAGGCCGACGATCTCCGCCGCCAGAAAGACGCTGCCGAGGCGCGAGCACGCGGTCTGGACGAGCGGCTCGCGGCCGCCGGGCGCGAGGCCGAGGAACTGCGCGCGGAGTCGCAGCGGCTCGTGGCCGCCGCTCGCCGGGAAGTCGAGCAGAGCGCCAACCACGCACGAACGCTTGGCGAGCAGCGGGTCCTGACCGCGGCGCGCGACCTGCGCGTGGACGAGTTGTTCCGCTGCATCGAAAGGAGCGGTGCGATGGGGCAGTTCCAGGGCGACATCCAGCGCCTCGTCAGCGATTCGGCGTCCATGCCCCGCGTGATGCACCAGCGGTTCTCGGCGGCAATGGAACCTCTGGCGCAGGCACGGGCGCGCCAGCTCGAAGCGCTCTCGCAGGGGGGCGCGGCCAGTCTGACCCCGGCGGCCGCCTGGGCGGAACTCCGCTCCATCGCCGAGCGGGATCCCCTCGGCCGTTGCCTCTTCCAGCACATGGATCCTGTGGCTTCGCGGCTTGCGCAGGGTGCACAGGCGTTGCAGGCACAGGTCGCGCAGCAGCAGATGCTCCTGTTCGAGCGGCACATGAAGCCCGCCGCGGAGCGCGCCATCATGAAGGGCCTGGACATCTTCGTGGGGCGCGCCCTCAAGCGGATCGAGACGGCGCACCTGCAGGATCAGACTCGTGTTGCAGCCCTCGGGGATTCGGGGGTGTTCGTGCGCACGGACGACAAGGCCAAGTACGAGTTGCTGAAGGACGTGTTCGCGCTCGACGTGGAGGGCATCGCCAGCGCCGCGTTCCTGGAAGGACTGCTCCTGCCGCGCATGGACAGGACATCGGCCGCGCTCGAGCAGGTCAGCGCCGAGCCGCTGCGCGACCGCTTCGGTTTCGTGACGCCTCAGGCCAGGGCGGCCGCGCGGAACTGGCACACCGTGGTTGCGCCCGATGCGCGCATGACCTCCCGAGTGCAACTGGAGATTGCGCTGGGCGTGCTCCGCTCGATGGGGGACAACTACATCGACAGCGACGCCACCACGTTGGGCATCCCCGGCGGAGGTGTCATCGTCGACGCCGCCTTCGAGGGCATCGAAGACGTCACCGACATGGTGATGAACGTCTCGCACGGTTCCAGCGGCCTCGCCCCGGAAGTCGGCGCGGGCGCGTACTCGGCGCCCCGCCAGGCGGCCGAGTCCGGGCAGCGCTGGGGCAATCTTCCCGTGAAAGCGGCCGCGAAGTGGGCGGTACAGAAGGCGGCCAAGATGGCGTGGGGGAAGGTCATGGACAAGGTCAGCGACATCGTGCGGCAGAACGGCGAAGAGGGACTGCAGGCGGTCATGGACGAGATGCGAGCCCGCAACCCTGCGGACGCGAGCCTCGCCGACCAGCTCGAGCGGCTGGCCCTGATGAAGCTCGGCGCCAGCTACCTGGAGAGCCTGGACACCGCGCTGGCGCGGCAGTATGGCGGCATCTCGAACCTGGTCGACGCATGCGTGCCTCCCGCCGAGTGAGTTGCACATCGGGTGCCCGGCCCGGCCGCTGGATCGTCACCCTGGCCGTGGCCGCTGCGCTTCTCGGCTG
The DNA here is from genome assembly GCA_016713305.1 of Betaproteobacteria bacterium. NCBI lineage: Bacteria > Pseudomonadati > Pseudomonadota > Betaproteobacteria > Betaproteobacteria bacterium. The sequence continues at coordinate 172,254 of JADJPK010000004.1, read as the reverse complement.
CAGCGAGAGGCCCCAGGACACGTCTTCCGCTGCGCCCGGCGCCACGGCCGGAACCGTCGACGTCAACGGTCCCGAGTTCAAGCGGCGCATGCAGGCCCGGCTCGACGAGATGAAGAAGGACGAATCCGTCCGGGAGGAGGCGCCGTGGTTCGGCAAGACCGGGCTTTCCGACGACGAGGAGCGCGAGCTGCCCCGATATCTGCGCCGGGAGTTCGGCGCGCTGCTGTCGGAACCGGGTGCGCTGCAGGCGAGGGATCTCGAGTACCTCGGCGTCTTCGTCGAAGGCGTGGAGACGGTCCACTACTGGCGCATCCATCACGGATCTCCCGAACCCAAGTTCGCGTACGTGGTTTCGGCTCCTGTCGAGCGTGCGGTGATGGGGTGGGGAGACCGAAAGCCGCCGCGCTGAGGCCGGTCGTCATCTTCGAGCGGACCGCAACTTCCCCCGCGGACCGCTCGCACGCCCTTCAAGAAAACCTTTGCGGCCATTGAACAAACGGGGTTGGGGCGTATGATCGAAGCCGTCTGGCCGACAAGACGGACCCGTCTTGGAATGGCTCGTCGGCTTTTCCCGCCTCGTGCGGACGGACAGACAGAGAGCCTCACCACTCGTTTGCCTGACGGTGCTCGCTCGCCACCGTGCGCAAGGCAACGCATCCAGGAGATTCGTCATGGCCCGCGTATCGAACCCGTTCAAGGTCTGGCTTCAATCCGTGCTGGGAGCTGTTGCCTTCACCGTCTGTCTTCCCGCCCTCGCGGACGTGAAGCTGACGCTGGAACGCCTCAGCGATACGCAGGTGATCCTTTCGGGAAGCGGTGAGATGGGCGCCGTGCTGCCTCCGGAGAATGTGCACTCACTTTACCTGCAGGATCCCTTTACCAACGCGCCTGCTGCATTGTCTGTCCACAGCATTCTCGAAGACTCGGAACTGCACACGGGCGACTTCTATTTCAACTTCGCGAATGCGGCCGGAAGCGGCATCGGCGGAGCGTTCAACAACACGATCTACATGGGCAGGGACATCGGAGTGCTTCCGTTTCCCACGATGCCCTCGGGCGAGCCGTTCGGCGGGACGATGTTCCTGGAGCTCAATCCCGGCGAATCGTTTGCGCCGATCGGCGCCACGGGTGTGGTCTATTGGGGAACCACCAACGGCAACGTTTCCGGAGTGCTCTCCGGTTCGTGGGAGATGGTGGCGCCTACCCTCGTTCCGGAGTCCTCGTCGATCGTATTGATGGCGGCCGGGCTGGGTCTGCTCCTGGCCTTCCGCGGCCGCCGCAGAGGCTGACGGAGCAGCGATCCCCACTCCGGAGGCCCTTCACGCGTTTTCCGACTTTCGCGAGGCTACCGCGCCGCTCTCCATTGTCGGGGTCTGTCTCGCCAGAAATACTAGCGCGCCTTGCACCTTGCCGAGCGTTGCCGGATCGTCCGGCGCGTGCTCTGGCCGATGGGGAGGAGCTGACGCTGGGGCGCCGCGCCGTGCGCTGGTTCGATACGCCGCACACGCCGCATGGCCGGGACTGCGGGTTCCTGATGGAATCGTCGACGCGCACGCTGCTTTGCGGCGATCTGTTCACGCAGGGCGGCGACGGCAAGATGCCGCTCGTCGAGTCGGACATCCTCGGTCCTGGCGAGGCGTTCCGCAGGCCCATGGATGACGTCGCCCATGCGCCGGACACGTCCAAGGCCCTGGAGCGTCTCGCACCTGCACGGCCCGGGATGCTGGCGTGCATGCACGGGAACGCCTATCGCGGCAATGGCGCGGCACTCATCCGCGCACTGGCGGACCGGCTAGCCGAAGAGCGGGACGTCCTCGGGCAGACAGCACAGGTGCCCTGACCCGGAAGGGACCCGGGCGCGGGACGCCGGCTCTTGCCGCGAATGCACGCCGGTGCCGGGTTTTCCAGGATACGGCGCGCCGTCGGGGTTCGAGCGCGAGCAGCGAGTAGGGCCGAGCTGCTCGCGTTCGAACCCCGACGATCCCGATCAAGCCTTGCGGCGTGCCACCGTCGCGAGCAGGCCGATGCCTGCCAGGAAGAGGGCGTACGTTTCCGGCTCGGGTACCGGTACCGTCACGTTCACATACACCAGCTTGTGATCGGACGACGGAAGGCCCGCGTAGAGACCGGGCTTGTTGAACTGTCCGACCAGATCGAACAGCTCGCCGGAGGTGTTGCCGTCGGCAAAGTTCGAATCCGTCGGCCAGAACACGCCCGCTTCGGTCATGGTCAGGTTGGCCGAGGGCAGCACGTAGTCCGCGCGCAGATTGCCCGGCGAGGCGTCGTTGAAGTCGGCCGTGTCGAACATCGGGTCTTGAAGATGCGTGCTGTTCGCTGTGCCGTTGTTGTTGGGGTCGGTCGCGGCCTGCGTTCCGCCGCTGCTTTCGGGGGTGAGGGTCGTGTTGACCAGCGGATCCAGCAGCAACTGGCCGATGGCGTTCGGACCTTCGCCGGGCTGGTCCGGGCCGAGGCAAGCGACCTTGTAGCTGTCGCCGTCGCACAGATCCGCGTTGTAGTCGCCGGCGATGACGAAGCGGGCTCCTTCGGACAGCCCGCCGGTGCCACCCTGGTCGTCGTACATGTAGGAGGCCCCGTTGATGTAGTCCTTCCAGAAGCGGATCTCGTCGGCGTTGCGCTTGCCGTTGCGGTCCTCGGCACCGTCGAAGACCGGCGGTGTCGGGTGGGCCGTGAGGAAGTGCACCTCCTGCCCGCCGATGTTCAGCGTGACATCGACGTGGTTCTTGGACGAAAGGCGCAGCGCATCGATCTCCGCCTGCGAGTAGAAGTTCGAGAGATTGTTGGCACCCGGAGTCGGATCGCTGGTCAGCAGGTTGCCGGGCATGTCCTTCCACAGGAAGTTCTGAAAGCTGCGGACCTGGGTGATCTCGTACTTGGAGTAGATGGTGAATCCGTACTGGCCTGCGTAATTGCCGAAGCCATGGGCATCGTTGCCGCCACCGACCGAGCCGCTGTTGTCGAGGTCAAGGCCGGACGCGATGCCGGTGTTGGTGGGCGGCGTGTAACGGTAGGCGTCCGTCACCGGCGTCGTCATGCCACGTACCGCGTTTCCGTGGCTCTTGGAAAGGAAGTTGTCCTGGAACAGCACGGCTGCATTGCTGGAATAGCCGACCGGCGTGGGCGTGCTCTGCGAACCCGCCACCCCGTTGAAATCGAAGTCGAACTCGTTGACGAGCAGCACGTCCGGGTTGGCGCGCTGGATGATCTCGGCGACGTTCGTTGCCTGCAGGATCCGGCGGGCCGTGGCGTTCGCGGTACCCGCTCCCGCAGGATTGGCGAGGTCGCTCAGCAACTGGCCGCTCGAGTCGCGGTTCAGCGAGGCGTTGAACATGGCGAAGCGCACGTCGATCTGGGCGAACGCCGGCAGCGCAAAGCCAGCTGACAGAGCAGCGGCGATCAGCGTGCGGCTGAAGGGTATAGTTTGCATGGTCGGTCTCCTGGAACAGGTATCAGGCCCGCTGCACGGCGCGACGGGTGGCCGGGTTCCCTACGGCAAGGGAAATTCAACGATTCCAGCGCATGCTGGAACATCGTTGTGAAGAGAGCGTGATGACGGCGGCGTCTTGCCGTGATCCTTATGGACGATGCCCGGGCTCGAGGCGGGATCGTGCGCCCGGTGTTTCTGCCTCGAGGCGCCCCATGCCGGACAGGGCCTGCAGCCGTGTCCGCACGGGTTGCCGGCGGACTCCGGCCGTCCGATACTGGAGAGCCCCCGGCAGCCCCATTGCGGCTTCACTCCGGCGCCACGGCGGCACGCAATCGACCAGGTTCCGGCGGGTGCCGGTCATCCGGCGAATCGTTCAAGGAGACAGCACATGCGCAATCCGATCTTCTTCGTCTGTGCCATGGTGGCGAGCTTTGCGCTGGTGGCGGCCGCCGATGCCGAAGACTATGGCCGCGGTCTGTTCCTGACCCAGAAGCGCATGTGCTTCGAGTGCCACTCGGTCACGCTGCGGAATGTCGGGCCGAGCTTCGAAGCCGTTGCTGCGCGCTACCGCTACAACCCCTGGGCGCGCGACATTCTTGCCGACAAGATCCGCCACGGCAGCGAGGGGCACTGGGGCGATCGTTTCGAGATGTGGCCGCAGGAGGTCGTGCCGGACGACGAGCTCCACGTTCTGGTGGACTGGATCCTCCAGCAGTAGGCTGAAGGTGGCGTGCAGGTGGCGTGCAGGTGCGTCAGAAGGACTGCATCTTCGCGGGCAGCCAGAGCACGAGATCGGGGAAGACGATCAGCAGAACGATGACCGCAAGCTGGATTCCGATGAATGGCCACACTCCGCGATACATGTCGTGCAGGGTGATCTCGGGCGGCGCGATTCCGCGCAGGTAGAAGATCGACGGCGCCATCGGCGGCGTGAGATAGGCGGTCTGCGGCACGACCAGGAACAGCACGCAATACCAGACGATGTCGTAACCGGCCGCCGCGACCAGGGGAGCGGTGACGGGCACCACGATCAGGATGATCACGAGGGGGTCCAGCATGAACCCCGCGACGAAGATCACCGCGATGATCATCGCGATGAGCGGCCCCGGCCCGACTCCCTTGGCCTGCAGGATGTCCGTGACCGTCTGCATGCCGCCTGCCGCGACGAACACTGCCGCGAACACCGAGCCGCACGTGACGATGAAGAGGATCATCGCGGTGATGCGCACGGTCCGCAGTGTCGAACCCACCAGCACGGCCCACGACAGCTTTCCGTATAACGCAGCAAGCACTACGGTCCCAAGCGCGCCCGCCGCGGCCGCTTCGGTCGGTGTCGCCATGCCGGCCATCATCGATCCGAGCACGCAGACGATCACCACCATCGGCGGGACCAGGACACCGGCCGTGACCGCAAGCCTGCGGCCCAGCGGCACCGACTCCTGCTCGTCGAAGCGCGGGCCCAGCGCGGGGTTCAGCACGCAGCGGATCAGGATGTAGAGGATGTAGCCGACGGCAAGAAGCAGCCCGGGCACGATCATGCCGATCAGGATCGGGCCGACCGAAGCATTGGCCACCGGACCGATCACGATGGCCAGCACAGACGGCGGGATGATGGTGCCGAGCGAACCTCCCGCGCAGATCGTGCCGCAGATGAGCGGCTTGTCGTAGCGGTGCCGCAGCATGGCGGGGATCGCGAGCAGGCCCACCACGGTTTCCGTCGCGCCCACGACGCCGCTCGTCGCGGCGAAGATCACGCACATCACCACCGTGCCGATGGCGAGCCCGCCGGGGATCCGCCGGGTCCACAGGTGGATCGCGTCGTAGAGCCGCGATGCGATGCCCGACGCCTCGAACATCGCGCCCATGAAGATGAACAGGGGCACCGCGGCCAGCACCTGCGCGGTGGCGACTTCCTCCACCTTGAGCAGCACCTGGTGCAGCAATCCCTCGTGACCGAACTGCCACAGGCCGAACGCCACTGCGAGGGACAGCATGACCAGCGCGACCGGAAAACCGGTGAGGATGCCGGCGATGAGGGCGGGGAACATCCAAAGGGCGGACATGGCGCGGTACCGTGCTCCGTGTCAGCGGTGGCCGGGGGAAGGAGCGGCAGCGTGGCCGCCGCGGATACGCACGATGCGCCGCAGGATCTCGGCCAGGACCTGGACCGTGAGGATCAGGAAGCCCGCGAAGAGCACGAAGCGGAAGGGCCACAGCACCGGGTTCCACGCGGAAGAACCGGAGCGTTCGCCGCTTTCGTACGCTTCGGCGAAATAGGTCCACAGCCCCGCGGTGATCCATGCGAGCACCGGCAGCGCGAGAAGGCTGAAGCCGATGAGATCGACCCACGCGAGGCGGGGCCGCGTGCGGGAGGTATAGAGCAGATCCACGCGCACGTGGGAGTCGTGCGACAGGCCGTAGGCGATCGACAGCACGAACGCCGAGCCCATGAGGTAGGTGTTGACGTCGAAGGCCCAGAGGGTCGGCGCGTTCGCGAGATAGCGCATCGCCACGTCGTAGAGCATCAGGACCATGAGGGCGATGACGAGCAGCGCGGCGATCGCACCGCAGGCCCGGCTGAGCGCGTCGACCGCACGCACGAACGGCTTCATGCTCGGCGCACCGGATGCACTAGCGCAGGTCGCGGCGGTAGCTCTTGGAGGCTTCCCAGCGCGCCTCGAACGCGCGCTTGTGCTCCAGCACCTTCTTGAACCACACCTCCTTCGGGTCGGCGGCGTACTTGTCTTCCCAGGCCCGCGTGGCCTTCTTCCACGCCTCGATGTAGCTGTCGTCCACGCGCATGATCGTGACACCCTGCTTGCGGAAGGTTTCCAGGGCGTCCATGTCCATCCGGTTGATTTCCATCCACGACTCGAGCGTGGAGAGCTTCGCCGCCTGGCGGATGAGCATCTGCGTCTGCGCGTCGAATCCGTCCCAGAGCGCCTTGCTGAACTGGCACTCCTGCACGGACGCGGGCGTCTGCATGCCGGGCAGCACGATGTACTTGGATATCTTCTGGAATCCGAAGGGCAGATTGACGCCGGGGGTGGACCACTCGATCGCATCGACCAGCCCGCGCTCGAGGGCCGGATAGACATCGCCGCCGGCCAGAATGACCGTGGAAGCGCCCAGCGATGCGCCGATCTCCGCGGCCGCACCGGACGTGCGCCACTTGAGGCCCTTGAGGTCCTCGATCTTGCGGACGGGCTTCTTCGAGTGCATGTGGATCTCGTCGGAATGACCGCCGCAGGGCATGCCGACGATGCCGAACTTCTCCATGCGCCACTGTTCCCAGAGCTCGACCCCGCCGCCGTTGTACAGCCAGTGGAGCAGAACTTCCGCTCCCGGAGTGCCGGGATAGCCGCCGAACAGGACCGAGGTCTTGTCCACGCCCAGGTCGTAGCCCGACCAGGTGTGGCCGGCCGGCGCGACCTTCTTCTGCACGGATTCGGTGATCTTGAGTGGCGAGCCGATCGTTCCACCGGTGAAGACCTGGAACTTCACCTTGCCGCCGGTCAGCTTCTCGACCTTCGTGGCAAAGCCCTTGGCGAAGAGGTCGAGGTGAGGCCCGCCGGACCACGCGGTGGCCATGCGGATGGGCTCCTGCGCCAAGGCGGCAGAGCAGACGGATCCGAGCCCCAGAGCGACGATCAGCGCACGTGTGGCGGTGAAGCACGAATTCATGATGGCAACCTTGCGTGACGGGAGGATGCGAGTGCGGACAGGGATTCGATCCTCGTCGTTCTCCACCGCGGGCTCGTCTTTGACGCATGATCCCATCGAGGACGGCGTGCCGCAATACACGCCCGGCCGTGCGGCATCCGCATTCCGCATCGGGCGCTTCGACGGTTTCGCGAAACGTGGACGGCACGAAGCTCTCGAACGGCGCAGCCGAACACCGTACACGCTGCCATTGTCTGGGAGTACCTGGACGTCGGATCGGTTGCGCCGTGACCGTGCCACGGCCGCACGGCAGTATCGGCGGCGCCTACGGACTCAGTCGCAGGCCCGCATCCCGGATGAGCGCAGACCAGCGCTCGTGCTCCGTGCGGACGAACGCCGCGAATGCGTCCGCGGGTCCCGCCAGGGAGATCGACTCCGCAAAGACGGCATGCGCCCGGGTCTCCGGAGCATTGCGCGCTGCGGCGAACTCCGCGTTGAGTCTCGCAACGCGCTCGGACGGCGTGCCGGCCGGAGCGAAGATGCCGCCCCACGGCGCCCGGATATCGAGACCGGCCAGTCCCTCCTCATTCGCCGTGGGGACCGACGGCAACGACGTCAGGCGTTCGCCGGAGGTCGTGAGCAGCGCGACGAGCTTGCCGGCCTTCACGTGATCCAGCACGCCCAGCGGGACTTCGAAGCCGATGTTCACCTGTCCGCCCAGCAAGGCCAGTATGCCGGGCGCGCTGCCCTTGTAGGGCACGTGGATCAGTTCGGTCGCGGTGAGCTTCTGGAACAGGTGGCCCGCGAGATGTTCCACGCTGCCCACGCCGGAGGATTCGAAGGTGATCGTTCCCGGCCTGGCCTTCGCGGCGGCCACGAGATCGCGCGCGGACTTGAATCCGAGCGAAGGCTGGGCCACCAGCAGCAAGGGCCTGCGGCTCACCCCGATGACCGGCACGAAGTCCCTGAGTGGCGCGAACGCCGTGCTGCCTGTCAGCAGAGGGTAGAGGATCAGATCGCTCGTCGCATACAGGAGCGTGTAGCCGTCACCCGGGCTCGATGCCACGATGGCGGCCGCAATCGATCCGGAAGCACCGGGCCGGTTCTCGATCACCACGTTCTGGCCCAGCCGTCTGGACACCAGCGTCGCGAGATGCCGGGCCGCGGCATCGGCAGCACCCCCGGCCGCGTAGCCCACCATCATGCGGATCGGTCGTGCCGGATAGGGGTCGGCCGCGAAGGCGGCAAGCGGGATCGCCGCCAGCATGCCGATCATCGTGCACAGGAAGGTCCGGATCATCGATGGCGTGCCGGCGGGGGAAGTGGGCGGGCGAGCATGGCGTTCACCGCGAGAGGCCGGTGAGCCGTTCTACTTCGACTGGCAGTGTCCGGGGCGGTCGTAGTCGCAACCGGAAGCAGCCGGACAGCACCAGAAATCGCTGCTCGTCACGCAGCACCGCGACTCGTCGGGACAGTGGCGTCCCATGCCGCAGTCGGCATGTGCCACGGTCTCCTGCGATGCCAGTACCACCGCGCGGCACGCCTGCTCGCCTGACCGCCTGAACACGCGTTCGATCTCCGGGAGAGCGGAATCCGGGTCGAGAGCGGAAGCCGTATCGGCGGCGCAGGAGATGCCTGGAATGACGATGCACAGCAGGAGGATCACGTTGCGAAGTCGCACCATTCAAGTTTCTCCTGGTCGCGGACACCGGGTCACGGAGTATAGGGCGGAAGGCGTGGCGCGATCCTGCCCCCGTTTCAATCCAAAGCCTGCAGGCGTGCGTAGGTCCGGAGTGTCCGTCTCGTTTCGTCGCGGCACGCGAGAGGCCCCTATTGCGCCAGTCGACCGCAGGCCGGGCCGGTTACCCACAAGATCGGAGACTTCCCCATGCGTGTGTCACTTCACCGTCTTGCCGCTGCCTTGCTGACAGCCGGCGTCCTTCTCCCTGCCACGACCGTCCATGCCGAAGGGCTGGTCGGTCTCACGACGGCCAACCAGATCGTCCGCTTCGACAGCCTCGCGCCGGGAATGGCATCCGCGCCGGTCGCCGTCACGGGCATTGCGCAGAACGAACAGATCCTCGGCATCGATTTCCGGCCCAGCACCGGACTGCTCTATGGGCTGGGCAGCGCGAACAACCTGTACACGCTGAACGCCGACACGGGCGCCGCGACCTTTGTCGCGATGCTGGTCGCGGATCCGGCGGACGCCACTGATCCCTTTGATGGATTGGTCGGCGCCTCTTTCGGCGTGGACTTCAATCCGGTGCCCGATCTTGGAATGTCTCTTCCGTCGCTCCGCGTCACGAGCGATGCCGGAATCAACCTGCGCATCAACGTGAACGGCGCCAATGCCGGGCGGGTCTTCACGGATTCCCCGCTCTCCGGTCCGGCGGGCGCCCAGATCGCCGGTTCTGCCTACATCAACAACGACCGGGATGCCGCGACCGGAACATCGCTCTATGACATCGATGCGGCCACGGACGCGCTCTATCTGCAGAACCCACCCAACGCCGGCACGCTCACGAAGGTGGGCGACCTCGGCGTGGATACCATCGGAGTGGTGGGTTTCGATGTATCGGCAGGAGGGAGCGCCTATGCGTCGCTCACGGACGGGCTCACGGGCAAGAGCGGTCTCTATCGCATCGACTTGCAGACCGGTGCCGCCAGCGCGCTCGGTGCCTTCGGCATCGGCGGCAATGCGGCAATCGCACCGCCGTTGCTCGACATCGCGGCTCCGGTGCCGGAGCCTGAAACCTACGCTCTGATGGCACTCGGCCTCGCCGGAGTCGCATTCGCGGCGCGGCGCCGGCGTACCTGAGATCGCCTCCCCGCGAGGTGCCTGCCTGGGCGGGGCACCGGCACCTCGCCATCGAGTCCCGAGAATGGCTCCGCGCCATGCACGGGCGTTCTCGTTCGACTCGAATCCCACCCTGTCGGGCCGGCACCCATCTTCCGTCCGCGGGTCGAGAAGCGGTGGAATGGAACGCTTTGGCGGATTCCGCGATGCCGTTGTCGACGCAGGCGTCTGGCCAAGCCCGCCGTGCTTGCGTCGGATGTCTTGACAGTGAAAGCGCCGCATCGACTCAAGTTGCTGTTCCTGCACACTGGCTGGCATTTTGCGTAGCCGGCCCGACGCGTGCCGGGTTCCGATTCAATGGTGAACAAGAACGGTGGACTTGTCGGGGAATGAGATGAAACGCATTGCATTGGCTGCTGTACTCATGTTCGGCGGTGGAGTGGCTCAGGCCGACTCCGATCTGATCACCAACGGCGGATTCGAATCGCCATACATCGGTTACATTGCCCTTGGGCCCGGTTCGAACTTCATCAGCGGCTGGACGACCGTGTTGTCGGGTGTCGAATTCTTCGACGCGACTTCCCTCGGTGGCGGCGCGCCAGGCAGCGGAAGGATGGCGGTCGATCTGGCGAACTACGTATACCTCACGGGCGGAGGTCTGGAACAGACGATCTCCACCGCAGCCGGTCAAGAGTACGACCTCACGTTCTTCGCAGGGAACTCGGCAAGTTCGGGCCGCGATGGGACAGGCATCGTGAAGCTCACCATCGATGGCGTCACCACCGATTACGCGACGGCCGTTGCCGCCACGGGAGCGATGGCGTGGAAGCAGATCACCCACTCTTTCGTCGCAGCGTCGTCGAGCACGACCGTGCGCTTCTGGAATGACCAGAACCCCTTCGCCCACTTTGCCATCATCGACGGGATCGGCGCCGTTCCGGCCGCACCGGTGCCGGAACCGGGCACTTGGGCCATGGTGCTGGGGGGTCTGGGGTTGGTTGCGGCGGCCCGCCGGCGTTCTTAGGAAGCGCCGGGACCTCGGCTGCAATCGCGTGGATTGATCAGATCTTTCCTGACAGACACACCGGCGCTCCGCCGGTGTGTCTGAGTGCAGGTTCATCACCTGACGAACCTCGCCGCGTCAGGCCCGGGTTCTGCACGGGTTCACCGGGCGCTGCAGCCCGGCCATGGCGATCCCGCGTGACCAGCGAGCCGACTTGTCCGCGGCCGTGGCGGCGACCTCGCGAGATCCGAGTGCGTGCGGGCAGGATCTAACCGCCAGGCGACTCCGCCGCCGGTACCAGAATTCCCCCCTCGAGCGCCGCCACCAGCGACTCCACAGGCTGCGGGCGGGCAAACCAGAAGCCCTGACCGATGTCGCAGCCCAGCGTGCGGAGCAGCTCGTGCTGGCTGCTGCGCTCCACTCCCTCGGCGACCGTCTTGAGTTCCAGGCTGCGCGCCATGGCGGTGATGGCGCGGATGATGGTTTCGCTCTCTCGCGAGACATCCGCATCGGCGATGAAGGACTTGTCGATCTTGAGGAACTCTGCCGGCAGTCTTCGCAGATAGTTGAGCGACGAATAGCCGGTGCCGAAGTCGTCGATGGCGGAACCTATTCCGTGGTCCTTCAGCATCTGCAGCACCTGGATCGTGTGATCCAGGTTGCCCATGGTCATGCTCTCGGTGACCTCCACGATCAACGCCGTGCCGGGGAGTTCGTGGCGGCCCAATTCCGCAACGATGAAGTCCACCAGACCCGGCGCCGCGATCTGCCGGCGCGACACGTTGACAGCGATGCGCGCGTCAGGACAACAACCCGAGCGCAGCTCCTTAACCAGACGGATTGCCTCCCTGATGACGAACTCGCCCAGTTCGACGATGAGACCCGATTCCTCGGCGATGGGGATGAACTGATCCGGCGGTATGAAGCCCTGTTCCGGATGGTTCCAGCGGATCAAGGCTTCCAGCGCGACCATGCGGCCGCTGTGCAGGTCCACCTCGGGTTGAAGGTGCAGGCTGAACTCGCCCAGCTGCAGGCCGCGGGCGATCTCGGTCTTCACCTGTAGATGCCGTGAAACGCGTTCGCCCAGCGACCGAGAGAAGAACCGACTGGTGTTCCGTCCTGCCGACTTGGCCGCGTACATGGCCGCGTCGGCGTTCTTTGTCAGCGTGTCGGGGTCTTCGCCGTCCACGGGATAGCGGGCGATGCCTATGCTGGTACCCACATGGACGTTCTGCTCTCCGATGAGAAACGGCGCGGCGAATGTCTGGATGATCTTGTCGCACACCAGCATGATGTCGTACTCGCTGTCGAGTCCGTTCATGATCACGGTGAACTCGTCGCCGCCCAGGCGGGCGATCGAATCGGTCTCCCGCACGCAGGCTTCGATCCGCCGCGCAGCCTGTCGCAGCAGTTCGTCGCCTGCGTCATGGCCCAGGCTGTCGTTGACGATCTTGAACTCGTCCAGGTCGATGAACATCAGCACGAGCGGCTCCTCGTCGCGGCGCGCGCGCACGATGGCCTGCTGCAGACGATCCTTGAACAGCACGCGATTGGGGAGCCGGGTCAGGCTGTCGTAGAACGCCAGCCGCTGCCACTTCTCTTCCGCGGTCTTGAGGCGCGAGATGTCGGAAAAGTTCACCACGTAGTGGCCAGGCCCGCCTCTTTCGTCCGGAACGGAACTGACGGACAGCCATTCGGGAAACAGCGCGCCGCTGCGCCTGCGGCCCACGCATTCGCCCTGCCAGGAGCCGCGGCTGGCGACCTGCTCCCAGATGCTCTCGACGAAACCGTCGTCGTGCTGCTCGGTCTCGGTGAGCTTGAGCGGCTGGCCAAGCATTTCCTGCCGAGTGAAGCCGGTGATGGCGGTGTAGGCCTGATTGATGTCGACGACACGCCGATCGCGATCCGCGATGGCGACGGCCTCGCCCGTACACTGGAGAACGCGGTGCGCCAATTGCAGGTCCTTGCTGAGCATGGCGCTCATGCGCTTGAGCTCGCTGTTCTTCCGCGCGAGTTCCCGTTCCGCGTTGATCAGGCGGTTGTTGAGCTGCAGCATGTCGCGCAGCATTTCCTGATCGAAGCGCACCGGCGACGCTTCTGCCGATGCGGTCGCGGTCGCGTTCGTGGTCGAGGATGCCCTAAAACATCTATTAAGCGTGCGAAGCGCGTTGATCTGCTCGTTGATGACGTGGCTCAGCCCGTTGTAGATCTGGCCTTCTTCGCGCGAAGGGATCGTCGCGAGCAGCACCACCCGGTCCAGGAGTACCGCGGCGGCAAAGCTCACCGGCACCGGGCCGCCGTCCGTCGTGACATTGAGTTCCCAGCCGAACGCGGCCCGGTGTTCCTTCACGTACAGGAGGAGGGCGAGGCCTTTCTGCACCGAGCCGGGGTCGAGAATGCAGGCGAAGTGCGAACCGCCGCTCATGCGCCCCAGGATGCCCAGGTCGTCCCAGAGCACGTCGTTCACAATGCCGTCGTACGCGCACACCAGACCGAATCCCGGATGATCGGCGTAGGCGTCGGTCATCTAACTCCTCCACTGATTGACGAGCACGAGCGCCGCAGGTGCGTCCGGGGCCCAGCCGTCCGCGCCGACGCGCTTCCACAACTGGGGATCCACGCCGAATGCCGCTCCGCCCACCATCACCTTCACCCCATTGCACGCAGGTTCCGCTCTCACGGCATCGATGAGATCGCTCGCGTGGCCGAGGTTCGCGCCGAGCGTGGTCGAGATCGCCAGCACGTCCGCCCTGTTTTCCACGATCACGTCGATGACCGATTGGCGCGGAACGTCGGCGCCGAGGAAGATGGTGTCCCACCCGTTCATCTCGAACATGTCGGCCACCATGCGGGCGCCGATCTCGTGGAGTTCTCCGGCCACGCAGGCCGAGACGACGCAGCCCTTGCTGATCCGGCCGCCGTCGAAAATGGCGGGGAAGAGTTGCGCCATGACCATCTGGGCAACCGCCGTGCAGTAGTGCTCCTGGCCCACCGTGACCTGGCTGAGATGCCAGAGACGTCCCAGCTCCCGCATGGCCGGCGTGATCACGTCGACGTAGATGACGGGCAGGGGAACGCCCTGATCGACGGCCTGCTGGATGGTGGAGAGCGCCTTGGAACGCTGCATGTGCAGGCAGGCATCGAGAAACGCCTGGCTCAGCGCCTTGTGGGCGTTGCCGTCCTCGAAGTACGTGGCGGTAGGCGGTGGTGCGTGGAGCACTGCTTCGCGCGCGGCCGCAAGAATCTGCAGTGCGGTCCGCACCCATTCTCCCTCGCAGGATTCGCCGAGCCGGACGCCGATGGCGTCGAAGCAGGCCTGGATACGTTCCGGATTACCCCCCGCGGTCTGCAGGAGGTGCGATGTCCAGATCGCATACTCCGTGAACAGCCTCGGCTCCTGGAGCCGTACGGCTTCCCCGAGAAAGGCCAGATGCATCTGGAGATCGAAGACCAGCTCCAGCCGTTCGCTGCCGTCGCTGCGGAACCATTCGGCCGGCAGCCGGAGGCGCGCGGCGGCAGCGACATCGGCCTTGTGCGCCACCAGTTCTCGCGCCGACTGGATGAGCATCGCTATTCGGGGTAACGGGCGATACTGCGGGTGCGGCAAGAAACGAAGTGTGTGCTGAGCGGCATGTTCTTGTTGGTGGCGCAGCGGGCCGGCGAGACTTTCGGATGGATGTAATTAATACCATAAGTCCGGGTTGCCGAATCCCGCACTCCCATGTGTCTGCCGTTCCGCTACGCGATATTGCGTACGAGAGTCACAGACGACGCGCGTTGGATGAGGCGGAAGTGCCTCACAGACAGGGAGGAGGAGTCGCTGCCCGAAGAGGAGCGGCCGTCTTGCCGGCGTATGTCCACATCCTTCGAGCCGGAAGCCGGACCGGCGTGACGTGCAACGATCTAGAGCACCCCCCGTCCTGGAGCGGAGCCGTTCGACGAAGGGAAGCTGAGTCCAGCCGATCGTCGCGGAGGAACCGCGGACCGGCCGGTGTCTCCTCGCCGGAGGGTCAGCCCTTCCGCTGGCGACGCACGGTGATGCCCATCAGACCCAGACCGGCCGCCAGCATCGCCCAGGTTTCGGGTTCCGGCACCGCGGGCACTCCGTTGAACGCCAATTCGCGGATCTCGATGTGGGTGACGACACCGATGTTGGAACTGGCGACATCCAGACCGACCGACTTCACGCCCAGGACAGTGGAATCGAACGTGTAGGTCTGGGGAAGCAATTGACCGATCGGTCCCGTGAGGGTGGACGTCGAGGAGATCAGATCGCCACCGGCGTCGTAGAAGTGCAGCTTGAAGTCCTTGATCCCTTCCATGAAGACGTTCACGTCATTCCAGAGCACGAACGACGAGAGGTCGTACGCCTGGTCGAAGGTGAGCGTGACGAGACCTGAACCGACGTTCGCGGCGAAGCCGTTCAGGGCGTTGTTCTCCGCGGTGATCCCGTCGACCAGGGCAGATACGGGATACGCTGGAGCGTAGAGGGGCAGATCGGTGGTGGCGGTGATCTGCGTCGGACCCATGATCGAGGCGGCGTGCACGCTCCCAGAGGCAATCAGGGCCAGCACGCCGGCAGTCAATGCATTGGTTTGGCGAGAAGGCTTCATCGATCGTGTCTCCTTGGACTTGTTGGACTCGTCGCGGACGTCATCCTGGGGGTAACGCCGGGCCGCAGCGTCGCTGCAAGAATCGGGCGAACGAAGTCACAGCGGGAAGAACGCGCCAGGAGGCGCTCACGATGGAAGATTTTCCGACGCCGGCCGGTACACTTCCGTCCCCACTGCGATCACCGGGCGCGAGCCCTTGAACCCCATGACTCCGGATCTTCAGGCGATCGCGGCAGAAATGAAGAGCGCGCAGGACGCCGGTCGACAGGTCGAGCCTGTCACGGCCCGCTTTCCCGCCTTCGACCTCCCGGCTGCGTACGAGGTCGCGAGGCTCGTGCATCGGGCACGATTGGCCGAAGGCGCCCGACCCGTCGGCCGGAAGATCGGCTTCTCCAATCCGGACATGTGGGAGCGGTACGGAGTGCGGGAACCGGTCTGGGCGAACATCTACGACAGGACGGTCCGGCAACTGGACGGTACGGCGGCAGAGTGTTCGCTGAGCCGGTACGCCGAACCGAAGATCGAACCCGAGATCGTCCTGGGCTTCCTTTCCTCGCCCCCCATCCACGGCGGGGTCGCAGGCGTGCTGGATTCGATCGAATGGGTGGCCCACGGCTTCGAGATCGTGCAGTCGCACTACCCCGGCTGGCGCTTCCAGGCGCCCGACACGGTGGCCGACTGGGCGCTGCATGGAACGCTTCTGGTGGGGCCGCGGCAGCCGCTGGCGGCTCTGGGGAGTGGCGTGGCCGACGCGCTGCAGTCTTTCACGCTCGATCTGTCCTGCAACGGGCGATTCGTGGAGAGCGGGTGCGGATCGAACGTTCTGGGCAGTCCCCTGGCTGCCATCGTCCATCTGTTGTCGGTGCTGGCACGCCAACCCGGCTTCGAGCCGTTGCAGGGAGGCGAGATGGTCACGACCGGAACGATCACTGCCGCACACCCGATTCGAGCGGGAGAGACGTGGCGGTCGGAGATCCGGGGCGTCGGTCTTGAGGGACTGGCCGTGACCTTCCAGGCCTGAGGCCCGGGCACCGTAGAGGTCCGGTCGTTTCCCGCGGATGCAACGGAGAAGCTCCCCCATCCGCGGATCCCGAGGTCCCATCCAGTGCTGCGGGGAAATTCTCGGTCTTGCAGCAAGGTACTGTTCGACGCACTGCTATCGAACGGACCGGGCTCATTTGCATGCAACGCTTGATTCTTGTCATTGCGCACTGGTAGTTTGCTCATGCCGTTCGAGCAGTCAACAATGATCCTTCAAGGAGACCCATCATGAGGAAGTTCCTGTCTGCGGCTGTCACGGCGCTCGCGCTATCGTCCGTTTCCGGGCCTGCAGGCGCGGGGTTGCTCGGGCACACGGTCACGTGCGCTGGCGGAGGTGCGTCCCCCTATTACGGGCTCGCATGTTCTCAGGCCAGTGCCGTGGTGGGACCGGGTGTGGAATTCAACCTGGGTGGAAACATGTCGATCGACTTCGACGACACCGGATTTCTGTTCACTGCGGCCTTCACAATCGCAGGGCTCTCACCCAGCTTCCAGTTCGAAGACCTGACGCAGGAGTTCGCGGCGGTCCAGGTCACGGTCGTGACACCCTCTGTTCCCCCTAACGTTCCGCCGTTCAATGTCGTCGACGGGATTCTCGGGTTCCCGCCCATCGACATCCTCTACAGCGGCAGCTGGCGCGGGGACATCACTCTGTCGGCTCCGGTACCGTCGGTTCCGGAACCTGGAGCGCTCGCACTGGTGGCTCTTGCCGCCGGAGCGGGAGGGCTCTCGGTGCGACGCCGTCGCGTCTAGGCGTCGCCTTGCCCGCTGGGCGTCTGTCAACGCCCGGCCCGACGTACCAGGCTTGTCGCAGACCACATCCTCGGTCGGCCGGGCGATAATTCGCCATGGTCCGACCTGCCCAACGCCTGCACGCCTTCCGTGCACCCGTCACCCCGCGACCCGCGGCCACGGTTCTGCTCATCAGAGACGGCGCGAACGGCCTCGAGGTCCTGATGACCCGCCGTTCCCCGACGGCGAGCTTTGCTCCGGGCGCCTTTGTCTTTCCCGGCGGTGCCATCGACGCCGCGGATGCTGCCGCGCACGTTCATGCGAGGCGCCGCGCCACGCAGGAGGATTCCCGGCTGACGCAGGCGATCGCGGCGATCCGCGAGAGCTTCGAAGAACTGGGCGTTCTGCTCGCCCGCCGTGCGGACGGCCGCCACGCGGACGCGGAGGACGTGGCCGTCCTGGATCGCCGCGGACCGTTCTTCGAACAATGCCTCGCGCGCCGGCTGGTGCTCGCCGCCGACGAAGTGTTCCTGCTCACGCACTGGATCACCGACCGGGATCTGCCCAAGCGCTTCGACGTTTCCTTTCTCGTGGCCCGCATGCCGGAGGGGCAGCATCCGGAGGCCGATGGCCAGGAGCAGTTCGAGCCGGTCTGGGTGCGGCCGCCCGAGGCGCTCGAGCGTCATCGCGCCGGGCAGTTCTTCATGATCTTTCCGACCATCCGGACCCTCGAACGCCTGGCAACCTACGCGTGCATAGAAGATGTGCTCGCGGAGTGCGCCGGCGAGCAGCCCTGGTTCGTGAGCTGTCCCCGGGGAGCCTTCGTTCGCGGGCAGGATCAGCGCTTCATGGAGCACGAATTGCCGTTCGGCGAACTGGCGCTCGTCTGTCCCGACGGGCAGATGCTTCATCACCTGGACTGGCAATGCGACAAGGCCGTTCCGTTGTTACGCAACGTGGCGCGGCTCACGTGCAGCAATCCGGGCATGATGACCGGACCGGGTACGAACAGCTATCTGGTCGGCGATGCGCAGACGGGTTTCATCGCGATCGATCCGGGTCCGGTGTCGCCCGAACATCAGCGGCGACTGCATGAAGCGGCGCACGGCGACATCCGGTTCATCGTCTGCACCCATTCGCATCCCGACCACTCGCCAGGCGCGCGAATCCTGCAGGAGATGTGCGACAGAGGTGGCCGGCGGCCTCCCCTCCTCGGCATGGCTTCACTGCCCACGGCGGCTTCGCACAGCGCATTCGTGCCCGATCGAGAATTGGCCGACGGGGAACGCATCGTCGTGGGCGAATCCGAACATCGGCACACCCTCCGTGCGGTGCACACGCCGGGGCATGCGGCCAACCACCTGTGCTTTCTGCTGGAGGAAGACCGGTTGCTGTTCACCGGCGATCATGTGCTGAACGGCACCACGCCCGTGATCGATCCGCCCGACGGCAACATGACTGCCTACCTCGAGTCGCTCGACCGGTTGATCGCCTTGTGCGAGCGGGAAGGGGTGGGCTTCCTGTTGCCCGCGCACGGCCACGTGCTCGGCAATGAGCCGGGACAGGTGCACGACGCACCGGACGCGATCCGCAGACTCAGGGCGCACCGCCTGCGCCGCGAGGCGAAGATCTTGTCCGTGATGCGGAAACTTCCGGGCGGCACGCCGGACGACTGGCTGCCGCACGCGTACGACGACGTGCCGCGCAAGCTGTGGCCCGTTGCGATGCGATCGCTGATCGCGCATGTCGAACGGATCCGGGAAGGAGAGCACGCAGTGCGGGAGAAGAACGGATCCGATACCCGATAAGAGCACCGGCCGGTCGGGACCGGTGCCCGGGAGCACTCCATTCAGTCCAGGGAACCTCATGCCGAATCTCTTCACACCCTTCACGCTGAAGGGCATCACCCTTCGCAACCGCACCGTGATGTCGCCGATGACCATGTACAGCTCGGTCGATGGCAAGCTCGACGACTATCACGTGTGCTATCTCGGTGCCCGTGCCGCCGGCGGCTTTGCGCTCGTGTTCGGGGAACAGATGGCGATCACACCGGACGGCCGCACCACGACGTCGTGCGCAGGTATCTGGGACGGCAGTCAGATCGAAGGTCACGCCCGCGTGACGGCCATGATCAGGCGCATGGGGGCGGTGCCGGCGATCCAGCTTGGGCACACGGGCCGCAAGGGCAGTCAGCTGCCGCCGCACAAGGGCGTGAACGCCGATGGAACCAAGAAGCAGTTGCCGCCTGACCACCCGGATGGCTGGACGTGCGTCGCTCCGTCACCCGTGCCGTACGGATTCGCGGGGCACACGCACCCCGTCCATGCGCTCACGGTCGACGAGATTCACTCATTGCATCGGGCATATGCGGACGCTGCCGTGCGTGCGCTCGACGCCGGGTACCAGTGGCTGGAGATGCACTTCGCCCACGGCTACCTCGCCTCCAGCTTCTTCTCGCCGATCGCCAACAAGCGGACGGACCGGTACGGCGGCAGCGTGGAGAACCGTGCACGGTTCCTGTTGGAGGCGCTCGATGCGGTGCGCGAGGTGTGGCCCGATCGCTACCCGCTCACGATGCGTCTGGGCTCCGACGACCTGAATCCGGAGGGCATCCAGTTCGAGGACTCCCTTGCCGCCATCGCCATGATGAAGGACCACGGCCTGGACATGGCCGATGTCTCGCTCGGTTTCAACACCGACGCGATGGTGGACCCTCCCATGAAGCGGCCTGCATTCATGGTGGAGCGTGCAAGCCGCGTGAAGCGTGAAGTGGGTTTGCCCGTGATGACCAGCTGGAACCTGGGCGAGCCTCGCGTTGCCGACCGCATCGTTCGCGAAGAACTCGTCGACGTGGTGATGGTCGGGCGCCCCGCTCTGGCCAACCCGCACTGGCCCGTATGGGCGGCGCGTGAGCTGGGGCACCCCAATCCGTTCTCGCTGGTGCCGGAAGACTGGCGCTGGTGGCTGGAGAACTTTCGCGGCCACCCGCCGAGCATCGGGTGGCCGGAGGCGGCCGCGCCGCTGCCCTGACGGTGTGAGGTTCGTTCTCATGCACTGACCCAGGGGCCGCTTTCGCCCCAGGCCGGGCGAGCGATGACGCCGCGAGGCTGAAAGAAGATGGCCGGAGGCTGCCAGCACTTCGGCGCCCTCCGGCTGCCGGCGCGGACCGTTCCCGACTCTGCCTTGTCGGTCAGCGCCTTCTGCGCCGCGAGGCCGCTGCCACCGCCAGCAGTCCCAGGGCGCCCAGTGCCATCGTTCCGGGCTCGGGCACCGGGATGGGCACTCCGAATGTGCCCGAGGAAGAACTCTCGATCGCGACGTCCTCGGGCAGGATGAGCTGAATGAATGCCGTGTTGCCGAGGTCGCCCGTCACCGTATCGCCGGCCGCAGCCTTGAAGACGTTGAAGGACAGCAGGGTCTGGATTTCCAGCACCACGGTGGGACCGGATACCGTCCGGGTCACCGACAGGGTGTCGGAGATCGCGCCGCTGGTGGTGTAGCGCCCGGAATCGGAAACGTTCAGGCTAGGTCCGGCCACATCCAGGATGATGAGGCTGTTCGCCGCCACCTGGCTGTTCGCGCCGAAATTCATGTCTCCGTGGACGACCAGATTCAGCGTCACGTCGAAGGGATCGGTCCTGGCGGTCGACAGGGTCACGATGTCGCGCGCTTCGGCCACGCTCTGCAGGATGGGCACTCCCTGGCCGAACATGTCCGTGCCCCTCGAGTTGACCAGCTTGCCGGTGACCTTCAACTCGAGATTGCCGATATCCGCCGACGCGAAATAGGCGAACTCCACGTCGTCGGGGTTGGCGGGGTCATCCGAGTCCGCGACGGTCACGACCGAACGGGCGAAGGGAGGCGTTGTTTCGTTCTGAAGCAACGGCAGCTTTGCCGGGGAGTCGGACCGACGCCGTCGATGTCCACGCGGCCGCGGGCTTCGATGGCGACCGTGTCGTCGAGCGACAGGGCGAAGGCGGGGCCGGCCGACAGCGTGGCGAGCATGGACAAGGCGGGAAAGAGCCGGTGGAACGGACGGTCGAGCAGCATGATGTCTCCTGGGTTCGTCGGAGCGGCACGGCTCTCGCCGCGCCCTTCCTGGGTCTATCGTTTCGCCGGCGTGCAGAAACGGCGGGCTCGCCGGCGTTATCGGATACCGCTTGGAATGGGAGAACGGCTGAATCGAGTGGGACGAGATGCAGGCCTCTCGCGGGCCTTTACGAGTCGCGGAACAAGTCTAAGCTTTCGCAGATTGCCTGCGGAATATTACTGCTGTCATATCGGCTGGCGCCAGAGCGGCCGGCGCCAGAGGTTTGCCGATGTCGCCGTGAGCGGTCATCACGGACGGCAACGTGCTGCCGTCCCCGTGAGCCGTCGATGGAGGACACCGGTCTGCCGGTGTCCCTGTCAGTCCATCAGATGGACCGTGTCTCCTTCGCGGACTTCGCCGGCACGTACCACTTCGCCCTAGACGCCCGGGTGCCCGTTGGCATGTCCGGCCGTGGTGTCCAGGCTCGACGGGGCTGCCGGGCCTGTGCCCGATGCACCGGAGCGGGCAACGGCACCTGTGATGTAAACCCGTGCATCTCCCACGGCCAGCACACGCCCGATCCACTCGGATTCGGGGAGCGCACGCCCGGGCCTGGTCGCTTCGAGCAGCGCATTGGGCCTGAACCGGGCCACGCTCCCGTCGAGGTCGAGCCCTGTGGTGCGCATGAAGGCCAGGGATGCGGTGGTCACCAAGTGAATCGGCGCCAACCGGTGATAGGTTCCGGGGCGGGTCACGAACTCGCCGGTACCGGCCGGGCGGGCCGACCCTTCGCGCGATTCGCCCGGTGCACGTCCGGGATCGCTCATCTCCGTCACCCCCAGGGCCTCCAGAGGTTCCCCCCTGCGACGGTAGTGATCCGCTTCGTCCGCATCGACCACGGGCCAGAGCGTCAGCGGATGCCCCAGAACCGAGGTGAGGTGATCGTGAACGCCCGGGGAATCGCTGCGGGCGCTGGAGCCGTCCGGAAAGATGAGTGCGACGGGAGCGCTTTCGTCGTGTTCCGGTTCGTGAAGATACCGGGCGCGGCAGCGCGCCAGGGAGGGCATCAAGTGCCCGGTGCAGATTTCCCGCCGGTTTTCGTCCCGCAGGGCCCAGCGCCGGTCTCCACGGAGGCCCGAGGCCGAAATGACGCCGGATTCGATGCGCTCTCCCCCCATGCACTTCACCGGGTAGCGCCACAGTTCCCTGACTTTGCCGACGGCTATCATCGCGATTGCCCTGGGTCCGCGTCCGTTGCTGTTTGCATATAGGTACGTTCGTTTTGTTGCCGGATTATGTCATTGCCCGACGATGACGCAAACATCATTGGAGAAGTTGTCGCCGCTGCCATCGGACAGATTCCCGTGATCCATCCGGACAATTCCCTGTTGAGTGACATTGAGGAAGGAGGTTGCCCGGGGTGTTCCCAGGGCGCCGATCGTCGTCCTTCGCGGAAACGAGAGGCCCAACGGGTCAACCCGGACCGTTTCCGACCGACACACGATCCGCGACCATCGGTCGGACCTTCCCTAGAATGACGGCTTACCCCTCTGGAGCACCCCATGAACGCACCCGCCGCCGGATTCCCCCGGCTCACCAGCCTCGCTCACGGCGGAGGTTGCGGCTGCAAGCTGGCACCCGGGGTCCTGCAGAACATCCTCGCGAACACGGCCAAGGGCCTGGTGCCGGAGGCACTGCTGGTCGGCATAGAAACGAGCGACGACGCCGCGGTCTACAGGATCAACGAAAGCCAGGCCGTCGTGGCGACGACGGACTTCTTCATGCCCATCGTGGACGATCCGTTCGATTTCGGCGCCATCGCCGCCACGAATGCGATCTCGGATGTGTACGCCATGGGCGGCACGCCGCTGTTCGCACTGGCGCTGGTGGGCATGCCGATCGACAAGTTGCCGGTGGAGACGATCCGGGCAATCCTCGAAGGCGGCGAGTCCGTCTGCAAACGCGCCGGGATTCCGGTGGCGGGTGGCCACAGCATCGATTCGGTCGAACCCATCTACGGGCTGGTCGCCATCGGGCTCGTGAATCCGTTGCAACTCAAGCGGAACTCTGATGCGTGGCCCGGGGACAGGATCGTTCTTGGCAAGGGCATCGGGGTGGGCATCTACAGCGCTGCCCTGAAGAAGGAGCAGCTGTCGGCAGCCCACTACGCCGCGATGCTGGACAGCACGACGCGGCTCAACACACCCGGACCGCGGCTCGCGGCCCTGCAGGGCGTTCATGCCCTGACCGATGTCACCGGATTCGGGTTGCTGGGCCATCTGTTGGAGGTCTGCCGCGGCTCCGGTGTCCACGCGACGGTGCGCAGCGGTCGGGTGCCCCTGCTTCCGGGCGTGGAGGAACTGGCCGCCGCCGGCCATGTGACCGGCGCATCGAAGCGCAACTGGGCCGCTTACGGCCACGAGGTCGCACCAGGCCGGATGGACGAAACCCGGCGCTGGCTCCTGTGCGATCCGCAGACGAGCGGCGGACTCCTGGTCACCTGCGCGCCCGACGCGGTCGATGAGGTACTGGATGTCTTCCGCAGCGAAGGCTTCGAACGGGCCGCGGAGATCGGGGAAGTGGAGGCCGGTCAGCCGGGCGTCACGGTCGAGTGAACCGGCCGCACTCCGCCATCAGACCGCGCTGCTTTCCTTAAGACGCAGCGCCGCTTCGGCAATGGCATGAAGCTTGGCTTCCGCGACGGAGGCCGAGCTGACCGGATTGTCCGCGAAGGTGGCGAAACCGCAGTCCGGATTGAGCAGCACGCGGTCGGCGCCGAAGATCCGGATCGCGCCCTGGGCCTTGGCCAGGATCTCGTCGACGGTTTCCACCCGCGTGTGCTTCTGATTCACCACGCCGACGCCGATCCTCCGATCCGCGGGCAGTGCCTTCAGCACCTCGATCTCGCCGGCGCGGGGCGTGCACAGTTCGAGGAAATACGTGCCGACTCGCATGTCGGCGAGCGTGGCCACGAGCGGCGTGTAATCGCCGGCCAGGCAGGTCGATTCGTCGGGTGTCCAGTTGCCGCGGCACATGTGCAGCGCGACGCGCTCCAGCGGAAACCCCTCGGTCACTGCGTTGACGAGATCGCGTGCGAAGGCGAGCTCCGTCGCGGCATCGCCCTTCTCCGACAGCGCTCCGCACATGAAGCTCCGCCGGTTCTTGGCGCCGGTGAAGACCACTTCCGAGAGCACGGGCTCGTCGAACTGCACCAGAGAAACGCCTGCTGCCAGCAGATCGGCAAGTTCTTCCCGCAGCACCCGCACGATGTCCGCGGAGATGTCCTCGCGGGAGCCGTAGGCGCGATCGGAGATGCACTCCATCCACATGGTGCGGGTGAGGAGATAGGGTCCCGGCAGCGCCACCTTGACGGGTTTGTCGACGAGACTGCGGAGGAACGTCGCCTCGTGCAGCGCCACGGGCCTGCTGCGTCCCAGGCGGCCGAACACGGCGGGATGCCGGACTTCTCCGGCCGGGACGTCCAGCGCCCTCAGTTCTTCCTGGAACTCCTCCGGATCGTCCACCAGCGGAAGCAGATCGGTGAGCGGGATGAGCTGGCAATTGTCCAGCCGGCTTGCGACGAAGCTCGCGTAGCTGTCCCGGCGCTGCTCGCCATCGGTGAACACGTCGACGCCCGCACGCCGCTGCGCGTCGACGCACAGTCTCACGGCATCGTCGGCAGTCGCGTCGAAGTCTGCTTCCCCGAGGCGGCCTTCGAGACGCTCGTGCACCGCCTGCACCATCCATCGCGGTCTCGGCCAGCTGCCCACGCCCATGACGGAGAGCGCGGCGATGGCCGGGGCCGGCGCCGGCTCGGGGAGGTGGTCCCGAAACGTGCTCGTCTGCCGCGGGATTGCGGTCATGGGAATGTGGGCAGGCGGGGAGGAGACGGAACGCTCCGCGAGAGCGCCCTTGCACACGACGAAGGCCATGGCGCCGCCGGGCGCACGCCCGGCGGAGACGCGTTCGTTTCCCGTGAGCCTGCACCACGCGGGGAGATCCTCCTTCACCGAGATCTCGGTGGAGAGGATCTCC
Source organism: Betaproteobacteria bacterium (assembly GCA_016713305.1). Taxonomy (NCBI): domain Bacteria; kingdom Pseudomonadati; phylum Pseudomonadota; class Betaproteobacteria; species Betaproteobacteria bacterium. Next base: position 146,892 of record JADJPK010000004.1, on the reverse strand, counting down.
AGCAGACCTCCGCGCGGCAGCGGATCGATGTGGCTGCGGATCATGAGCAGCAGACCGCTTCCGCAATCGAGATCGCCGCCGTCGAAGCTCACGTCGGGCTTCAAGGCCGTGGAGACAGGTGTTTCCATGCAGGGGCGGTCGGCGCGCTCAGTAGCTCATGCAGGGCGTGCCGTCCGACAGGAACTCGACGAGCTTGGCACCGCCCACGATCGTCGCGCCGGGAATGAGGCTGTCTTCCGCGAGACCGCGCTTCTTGAAGCAGGGCGAACACACGAAGATGGTTCCGCCGGCCTTCACGAAGTTCTCCATGAGATCCTTGAGCGGCGCAAAGCCTTCCTCGTGGATGCCGTCCGTGTAGCCCTGCTGCGACAGGCGCACGCCTTCGATCGAGAGGAACACGAGCGTCTGCTGGTTGGACGCCTGAGCGGCGTTCGCGACGACGAAGGCGACCGTCGCCTTGTCCGTGTTGTCCTTGGAATAGCTCAAGCTGACGCAGAACTTGCCGGTGCCGGCCATGGGTGTCTCCTGTTGAAAGTCGAAACGGGGCGCGGCACCCGCGGCGCCGCGCCGGAAAATCAGTAGCTGCCTCGAGCGATGTAGTAGAAGCTCTGCTGCGGGTCATGATGCAGCAGGGTGTCCTTCGTCATCCGGCACCAGGCCGGCAGATCTTCGACCGCGCCGGTATCGGTGGCCCGGACGCGGATGACCTGCCCGGGTCTCATGGCCTTCAGCAGGAAACGCAGGTTCATCACGAGCTCGCCGCAACCGAGCTCGCCGGCATCCCAGTCTTCGTCGTGAGGCGGGACGGGTGGGGGGGACATGAAGGCGGCAGCGGCAAAGGCGAAGTCGGAGGCGGGAGCATAACGCAGCCCCGCTGCGGGATCGAACGAACGCGCATTCACAGGGACATCGGCGGAACCGGCGCGGGGGGAGAAGGGTCGCCGGTCACGCCGGACCCGATGTGCTCGAGCTTCTGCTGGACGAAATCGATGTGCTGCCGCAGCGCATAGACCTGGTTGGCGAAGGCGAGCGGCGGCTGCAGTTCGTTGACTTCCCGCTCGATCCAGTCGAGCCGTTCGCCGTAATCGCGGGTCTCGCCGCGGGTGAGCGTCCGGCGCATCTCGTTCTCGATGAACATGAGCTCGCCATACCAGCGGTAGATGCGCCGGCGGACCGTCCAGGCGTACAGCGGCGGGAGAATCCGCACGAGCGGGAAGATGATCGCCAGCGCGGGAATCAGGAAGACGAGCGCGCGGTCGGCGAGATTGGCGAGCCAGAAGGGAAGATACCGCTGCAGCAGCGGACGGCCGGTCGCGTAGTAGCGCTTCGCATCGTCCGAGAGCGGGAACTCGAAGGCCCGCTGTGCCGGAAACTCCCGCTCGGTCTGGAACAGACCTTCGGCAGCGTGCACTTCGGTGGCGGCCTGCAGCAGCAGCATCTGGATGGCGGGGTGAAGGTCGGCAGGCGCGAGGAGCTGCGTCTGCGCCGCCAGCAGTGTGATCGGCCTTTCCGGACGGTTGGCTTCGAGATCGTTGGCGCCCTCCGGCAGCACCACCTTGTGCAGCGCCGGAATGCGCTTCGAGTACGCGTCGGCCCGCCGGGTGAAATCCACGATCTGGGCATCGGGGCTGTACAGGAGCGCCTTGAGGACGCCCGCTTCGGGCGACTCGAAGAGGAATGCGCAGTCCACGTGTCCCGTCAGCAGTGCTTCTGCAGCCTCCACACCGCCGATCTCGACCGCCTTGAAGTCCTTCTCGTCGATGCCGTTCGCACCCAGCAGCGTGCGCACCAGGCGGCGCGTACCTGCGCCCTTCGCCCCGATGGCGATGGTCTTGCCGCTCAGGCCGGGCAGATCGTCGAGGGTGGCCTTGCCGCGGCAGAAGACCCAGAGCGCCTCGTACCCCATCACCCCCAGCGAAACCAGATGCGGCGCTTCCTCCACGTCGCCGATGCCGCTGCGCACGAACGCGACGTCCACCGGTTCCTTGCGTTCCCGCAGCAGCCGGTAGTTCTCGCGTGCCCCTGCGCTCGAGCGAATCGTCACCTTCACGCCGTCCCGGGCGAGGATCCTGGCGTATGCCTCGGCGAACGCACGGTAGGCACCTCCCTCGCGGCCGGCGGAGAACACGATGTCCGTGGGCGGAGCCGGACGGACGTAGTGGGCGGCGATGACGAATGTCGCGACGATTCCGATCGCCACAGGCAGGCCCACACTGAGCCAGGCCCGAAGCGGGATCGCACGCAGCCGGGCGAGGGACCGGGGGCGGGAAGAAGGGAGGGGTTCGCTCATGAATCGCAGGGGGGAGGCCGGAAAGACCCGGCAAGGACGGGAGGACCGGATTCTGGCACGCGCGGACGATGTTCATGCAATGGGTGGGGGCAGCGGTTCGTTCCGGCAATGCTCTGATTTATTCTCGGGGTCACCGGAGTGCCGACGGGAGTGCTCCGGCCCTGACTTCAAGGCTTCCTTCACCATGGGCACTTTCGGCGAATACCTGGCGCGGCGCGTCACGGGCGTGGAACGCCGGCTGCTGGCGTGGGTCCAGGTGTTCGCCTTCGCCCGGGTGGCGATCGGCGCCGTCTTCTCGCGTTCCACCTACAACAGTGCGACGCGGGAAGTGCTCGCCCGCCAGATCTACTTCACGGCCTGGCAGATCATCGGCGGCTATGCGGCGTTCGTGGCCGTCTTCAGCATCGTCGTCAACCACATCCTGGCCAACGCCGCCCGCGATTTCGGCATCTACGAATACGCGCTGGAATTCACCATCCGCGCCGTGGTGCTGGAGGTGGTGCCATTGATGACCGTGCTGTTCGTGGCGCTTCGTACGGGGGCGGCCATCACGACCGAGGTGGTCTTCATGCGCATCCGCAACGAGCTGGGTTCCATGGAGGCGGCAGGCATCGATCCGGTCACGCTGGAACTGGTGCCCCGGGTGATCGGCGGTACCGTGTCCGTGCTGGCGCTCACCTCCATCGGCATCATCGTGTCGCTGCTGTGCGCGCACTTCGTCGTGTCGGGCTACCAGCCCTGGAACGCACCGGCGGCCGACATCCGGCTGGTGCTTGCGAAGGTCCTCGACATCCCCGGCATGGCGCTGCTCTGGGTCAAGACGCTGCTGTTCGGTCTGGCCGTGACCCTCATTCCCATCGCGGAGGCGATGCATGCGCCCCGCAAGGTGTTCTACGCGCCCATCGCGGTCCTCCACGGCATGGTGCGGCTGTTCTTCGCCGTCATGCTGATCGAGACGGCGGCACTCGTTCTGCGCTATCTGTGACGGCGGCCCCCGCATGGCGGACATGAAGATTCTGGGCACCGACAAGGCGGCCATCCGGCTGATGCCGGACAACACCGCTCGCCAGGCGTTCCTCGAAGAGCGTCAGGATGCGGCGCTGGTCGCCGAATGGCTGCCTTTGCGGGCCAATCTGACGGTGATCGAGAACATCGCCCTGGTCCCGCAGTTCCATCAGAACGTTCCCTACCGCCGGGCGACCGAGATCGGATGGGCCCTGCTGGAACTGGCCGGCTACGCGGAGGCCGGCACCAAGCGGGACCCCGACCTCACCCGCCAGGAGCGGTTCGTGACCAAGCTCGCCCGGGCCATCCTGCAGTCGCCGCCTATAATCGTCGTCGACCGTCCGGCCCTGCAATTGCCGGACATCCGCTATCCGCTTTTCCTGGATGACCTTCTTGCGGCGCTGGCCGGCGAATACGCGCGCTGCTGCATCGTCGATTACGAATGGAACGAGCACCTGTACGCCCGGCCGAACTCCGACACATCCGCGTGAAGGCCGCGATCCTGCTGATCGCGCTGCCGCTCATCATGATCGGGCTCACGGTGTACGCGCTGCATGCCCGCGGTGTGTTCGAACCCTCCCGCAAGGTCGTCCTGCTTGCCGATGACGTGGAAGGCGTGGATGTGGGAATGCCGATCATGTTCTCCGGGTTTCCCATCGGGACCGTCAGCCGCATGGGGTTGTCCGAGGATGCCAACGTGTGGATCGAGCTTGCGGTGCGCGAACGCGATGCAAGATGGCTGCGGACGAGCACGGTCTTTTCGCTGGTGCGTCCGCTCGTGGGCGGCGCGCGCCTGCGCGCCGAGAGCCCCCGCATGCAGGATCCGCCCCTGCCACCGGACGCGAAGGTCCGCCTCGAGGTGGAGGACGCCGCGGCCGCCCTGCCGCTGGCCGTGGCGCGCGTCGACGAGGTGCTGGCGAACATCGAGCGCATCACCCGGCCGGGCTCCGAACTGGAACGCACCCTGGCGCATCTGGAGGCGGTCGCCAGCCGCATGTCAGGGAAGCGCGGCCTGTTGAGCGCCGTGACGGGCAGCGACGAAGGGGCGGAGCGGGTTCTGGCGAGCGTGGATCGGCTCAACGCGACGATCGCATCGTTGCAGACAGTGGTGCGGCGGGTGGACCGGGTCGTGGCGAAGGCGGAATCCCAGGTTCTCGGTCCCGCGGGCATCACCGACGAGACGCGGAAGGCGGTGGTCCAGTTCAACACCGGCCTGGGCGAACTGCGCGGGGCCATCGCGAAGCTGGATGCCACCATGGAGAACGCGCGCGCTGCGACCGTGGACATCAAGGCCGTGACGGGGAGCGCCCGCGAGGCCACGGTCGACCTCGCGGAGCTTCGGTCAGAAGTGGATGCGAGCGTGCGCAAGGCCAACGATCTGCTGCGGGAGATCAACCGCAAGTGGCCCTTTGCGCGCGACGAGCGGATCAGGCTGCCATGAATCGCCTTGTTCCTGCCCTGCTGCTCGCCGCCTTCTCCGCGGCGGGGTGCGGTTCGCAGCCCGCGGTTCCGGAGTGGCAGCGCGAAGCGCGCGCCGCGCTGGATGCCTACCAGAGGCATTTTCTCCGGGGCGAATCCCGGCTCGCGGATCGTGCGCTGGAACGTGCGCGCGACGAACTTTCCGCGACGGGACGCTCTGCCGAGATCGCGCGCGCCTCGATCGTTCGTTGTGCCCTGGCGGTAGCTTCCGCAGATCCATCGGGCTGCTCCGCCGGCGACGTTCCCGCCGCCGACCTGTCGACGGAAGACCGCGCCTACTGGCGCTTCATCCTGGGGGACTGGAACGGGCTGGACGCGTCGGCATTGCCCGAGCGTTACCGCTCCCTTGTGCGGGCGGGCGATACCGAAGCGCGCATGCGCGAGATGCGATCCATCGACGATCCGCTGTCCCGGCTGGTGACCGCGGGTTCGTTGCTGAAACGGGCGGAACTGCCGCGCGAAGGCGTGCGGATCGCCGTGGAGACGGCCGCCGATCAGGGATTCAGGCGTCCTCTGGCGGGCTGGCTTGCCGTGGAAGCGGCGCTGGCGGAGCAGGCCGGCGATCCGGCCGCCGCGGAGGCGGCCAGGAAGCGGCTGGGGATCGTGCTGCCGTTGCCGCAGTAGTGTCCGGCGTCAGGCGGCGGTCCTGAAACGCTGCATCAAACCGGCGAGGGCCGCGGCCTGCTGTTCCACGTTGTGCGCCGCGCCTTCGATCTCGCGGACGGTGTGCTCGTTTTCCTCGGCCATCCGGGCGATCGATTCGACGTTGATGGCGATCTCGTGGCTGGTTTCGCGTTGTTCCCGGGCAGCGGCCGCGATGGACGCGATGCGTTCCAGCGTGACGCTGGTGCCGCCGTGGATCTCGGCCAGCGCGGCCGCTGCGCGGTTCGCCTGCTCCACACCGCTGTCGACGCGGGCCGTGGCGTTCTGGATGCCGTCCACGCTGTTCCGGGTGCCCTGCTCGATGTTCTCGATGACCGCGGCGATCTCGCTCGTGGCGTGGGCCGTCCGTTCGGCGAGCTTGCGTACTTCGTCCGCCACGACCGCGAAGCCGCGCCCCATCTCACCCGCCCGGGCTGCCTCGATGGCGGCGTTCAGGGCGAGCAGATTGGTCTGGTCGGCGACATCGCGGATCACCCGTACGATGCCACTCACGCGGCTGGAGTGCTCGGACAGCTGTTCGATGAGCGCGCTGGAGTTGCGCACGGCGCCGGCCATTTCCATGATTTCCTGGGCCGCCACGCGCACCACGCTCTCGCCGGTTTCCGACAGTTCCCGCGCCCGCTGGGACGTTTCCACCGAGCTTTCGACGCTTTCCGCCACGTGGCTGATGCTTACGCTCATCTGCTCTACGGCGCTGGCGGTGGACTGCGCCGCGTCGCTCTGGCGGTGTGACGCCTGAGTGACCTGCATCGATGCGCGCGAAAGCTGGGCGGACGTCTCGTTCAGTGTCCTCACGCCGCGCTGCACTTCCTGCAGCAGTTCGCCGATTCCGTCGGCCATCTTGTTGAACTGGTGCACGATGACGGCGACTTCATCACGGGATTCCGCCTTGATGCGGCGCGAGAAATCTCCCTTGGCAAATGCTTCGGCGGAGCGGCCCAGCTCGTCGAAGCTCCGGTGAGTGGAGAGGTAGAAGCCGGTCAGCAGATACAGGACTGCAATGCTGGCGACCACGGCGAACGCGATGTGCAGCCACATGGATGCCCAGGTCTTGGAGAGCCGGTCGTTCATCACGGAGGTCAATGCGGGAAGGCTCAGTTCGGACAGCTGCTCGACCAGGCTCACCGGAGCGCTCGCGAGCTGGAAGTATTCGGGCGCCGGAAGGGCGCTTCCGCGTTTGGCCGCATCGAGGGCCTTTTCGACGTCCGCACGGGCCTGTGCCAGCTTGGGCAGAAGGGATTCCACCTGCCGCGCGAGTTCCGGCCGCTGCGGGGAAAGCTCACCCGAGACGTGTGCGAGGCGCTGTTCGCGCCCCTGGACCGAAAGCAGCAGAACGGAAAGCTGGCCCGACTCTTCCGTGGTCAGGACGCCGTCGGACAGAAATCGCGTGCCCAGGCCACGGAGCCTCGCGTAGGACTCGGCCAGTTCGGGCACGTGGCGCGCCGAAAGGGCGCCCAACTGGTTGCTCAGGACGTCCGACTCGTAGGACAGGCTCGACCGGTCGCCCACGATGTTCATGAGCGCGATCACGTTGGCGATCAGTTCCGTGTGTGCCTTGAAGTTCTCGGAGGGATCCTTGCTGCCCGAGGCGATGCCGTTCCACCGTGACTTGAGATCCGCCAGATTCACGGCGATCTCCAGATTGCCCGTGCCGTTCCTGTCCACTGCCTCGACGGCCTGGAAACCGGCATCCACGGCGCTGCGCTTCTCCGGAACCTTGGCCGCCATCGCCGCGTTGCCGTCGAGGGCCGCGACGGCATGGGCGCGATGCTGTTGCAGATCGTGGACGAGATGCGTGAGCGGTGTCAGCACCTGGACGCCGGCGACCTCCCGCTGCGAGTCACGGATGGTCTGCCACTTGGAGATCATCAGTTCCGCGAGGAAAGTGCAGTTCACCACGCCGAACAGACAGGCAAGCAGAGCTAACTTTCCGAGGTAGGGCAGCCGGTTCATCAGGCCGACGGCAGGGGAGAACAGGGCATTCATCGATCGAGGTCTCTTCGCTGGGAAGCGGTCAAGGCGGTTTCCACGGCGGATACCGCTCCCTGCGAATTACGGTCGCTGCTCGGGTCCCCTTTATGGTTATTTCGACTGATGAAGATTTTCCCAGGGACTCCTACCCCGGGGGCCCGCCTCTGCGAAGGCTGACGAGCAGGACTCCGGCGAGCACCAGCAGCGAGCCGGCGATCTGGGCCGGCCCCATCCGCTCCCCCAGAAAGACCGCACTGAGAAGCATGGTCACGACCGGACCGATCGTGCCGATAAGGGCCGCCTGATTGGCACCGACCCGCCGGAGGCCTTCCGACATCAGGATGGCTGGCAGCACGGTGGAGAAGATCGCCATGATCGCCGCCAGGCCATACACGGGGAGGGGGAGCCGCAACGCATCGACTCCGTGGGTCAGGGCAAATTGGGTGATGCCGGCGGCCGTGGCCGCCAGCATGGCCCAGGAAGTGAAGCGGACGGCGCCGAAGCGGTGAACCACCCGGCTCGATCCGATCAGGTAGACCGAATATGCGATGGCGCTGGCGAAGACCAGACTCCCTCCGAGCAGCAGGTGGCCGCCCGGGGCCTGGCCTTGCAGATGTTCGAAGAACACCAGACCGATGCCGGCATAGCTCATGGGCAGTGCCACGAGCTGCACGGGACGGATCCGCGTCTTGAGCCACCATGCGGAGAGGACCAGGACGACCGTGGGGTACAGGAACAATATGAGGCGCTCCAGACTCGCGCCCACGTACTCCAGCCCGAGGAAATCGAGCAGCGCCGCCACGTAGTAGCCGAGCAGTCCCAGTCCGGCAAGCCGCAACCAGTCTCCGCGGGTGACGCCGGCGTGCTCGGCCGCGGGATTGCGCGACCACCATGCGAGAAAGGCGAAGAACGGCGCGGAGAAGATCTGCCGCAGGGCGAAAAGAGCCGTCGCATCCACGCCGTACCCATAGGCGAGCTTGATGAGAACGGATTTGCCCGAGAAGGCGACGGCCGCGGTGAAAACGAACAGCGAGCCGATGGCGGCGTGCCGCTCGGCGGTGGAAGCCTGGGTCAACGTCGGAATCGCCGGCGCGGGATCAGCGGCGGCGCGTGCCTCCGAGAATCGAACCCAGCACGCCCCGGACGATCTCCCGCCCCACGGAGGATCCGATGGTGCGTGCGACGCTCTTCGCCGCCGCATCGATCACGCCTTCCCGACGGCCGCCCCGGGGACCGGTGGACCCGAACAGGATGTCGCGCAGGCCGCCCATCACTCCGCCGTCACTTGGCGCAGCCGTGGTCTGACGCGTTGCGCCGGTCCCGGCCTGCTCTGCGGGTGGCGCCGTCTCGCGGCGATCCCGCAGCTTCTCGTAGGCGGACTCGCGGTCCACGACCTTCTCGTAGACGCCGAAGACCGGGGATTCGTCGATCGCCTTGCGCCGCTCGGCGTCGGTGGCCGGGCCGATGCGGCTGGACGGAGGGCAGACGAAGGCCCGCTCGACGATCTCCGGCCGCCCTTTCTCGTCGAGGAACGACACGAGCGCCTCACCCACGCCCAGTTCCGTGATGGCCTGTTCCGTGTCCAGCCTGGGATTCGCGCGCAGCGTCGTCGCGGCCGTCTTGACCGCCTTCTGGTCGCGGGGGGTGAAGGCACGCAGCGCATGCTGCACGCGGTTGCCGAGCTGGCCCAGCACGGTTTCCGGCACGTCGAGCGGGTTCTGGGTGACGAAGTACACACCCACGCCCTTGGACCGGATGAGACGCACGACCTGTTCGATCTTCTCCAGCAGTGCCCTGGGGGCATCGTTGAACAGAAGGTGCGCCTCGTCGAAGAAGAACACGAGCTTCGGCTTGTCCGGATCGCCCACTTCCGGCAGCTGCTCGAACATCTCCGAGAGGAGCCACAGCAGGAACGTGGCGTAGATCTTGGGCATCTGCATCAGCCGGTCGGCCGCCAGGATGTTGATCGTTCCGCGGCCCTTCGCGCCGGTCTGGAGCAGATCGTCGATGTTGAGCGCGGGCTCTCCGAAGAGCCGGTCGCCTCCCTGTTGTTCCAGTTCGAGCAGGCCCCTCTGGATGGCGCCTATGGAGGCGGCCGAGACGTTGCCGTACGAGACGGTGAACTCCTTCGCGTTCTCGCCGACGAACTGGATCATCGCGCGCAGATCCTTGAGGTCCAGCAGCAGCAGGCCGTTGTCGTCCGCGATCTTGAAGGTGAGGGTCAGCACGCCCTGCTGCGTGTCGTTCAGGTTGAGCATGCGCCCCAGCAGCAGCGGACCCATCTCGGAGATGGTCGCGCGCACGGGGTGGCCCTTCTCCCCCCACACGTCCCAGAAGGTGACGGGAAACCCGGAGAAGGCGAGATCGCCCATGCCCAGTTTCTCGGCGCGCTCCTTCAACTTCGGGTTCCAGGCGCCCGCCTGGGACAGGCCGGAGAGATCGCCCTTCACATCGGCCATGAAGACGGGAACGCCGTTCGCGGAGAGCTGCTCCGCGATGCGCTGCAGGGTGACGGTCTTGCCCGTGCCGGTGGCGCCCGTGATCAGACCGTGCCGGTTGGCGAGCCCCGGCAGCAGGTGGAGATCGCGTTCGGACTTGGCGATGAGCATGGGCTCGGGCATGGCAGGCTCCGCAGGCGCAGTGATAACATTCTGAAAAGTATATCAATCGACTGAACGAGCGCGTCCGCATCGCGCGCTTCGTGCCGGTTCGGGCATTGCAAACCCCATCGCAGGAACACGAGGGATCCATGGCAGGACACAGCAAGTGGGCCAACATCAAGCACAAGAAGGCCGCGACCGACGCCAAGCGCGGCAAGATCTTCACCCGGCTCATCAAGGAAATCACCGTTTCTGCCCGGCTGGGGGGCGGTGATGCCAACAGCAATCCGCGGTTGCGGCTGGCGATCGACAAGGCGCGCGACCAGAACATGCCCAAGGACACGATCGAGAACGCGATCAAACGGGGCTCGGGCCAGCTCGATGGCGTCAACTACGAGGAGATCCGCTACGAGGGCTACGGCATCGGCGGTGCCGCCGTGATCGTCGACTGCATGACGGACAACCGCACCCGGACCGTGGCGGAGGTCCGGCACGCATTCGCGAAGCACGGCGGCAATCTGGGCACCGACGGATCCGTGGCCTTCCTCTTCAAGCACTGCGGCCAGCTCGTGCTGGCTCCCGGCGCCAGCGAGGACAAGGTGATGGAAGTCGCCATCGAGGCGGGCGCCGAGGATGTCGTGTCGAACGACGACGGATCCATGGAAGTCATCACCGCGCCCAACAACGACTTCGTTGCGGTCAAGGAAGCGCTGGAGAAGGCCGGTCTCAAGCCGGAGTTCGCGGAAGTGATCATGAAGCCCACGACCGAGAACGCGATGTCGGGCGACGATGCGGTCAAGATGCAGAAACTGCTGGACGTCCTCGAAAGCCTGGACGACGTGCAGGAGGTCTACACCACCGCCGTGATGGACGAGTGACGGGCCGGAGTGCGCGCCATCGACCTGTCAGGAGAATCCAGTCGCCGTGACGTCGGCGGGCCCCGTGCCCGCCGATTTTTCTTCCCGGACGGCGATACGTGATGCCCGCGACGGCTCCCGGTGCCGATGCAGTCGTCCGCATTCTTGGCATCGACCCGGGACTGCGGATCACCGGGTTCGGATTGATCGAAAAGCGCGGCCAGAAGCTCGCGTATCTCACGAGCGGCTGCATCCGGACGAACGAGAGCGCGTCGCTGCCGGATCGGCTCAAGACCATCCTGGACAATCTCGGGCAGGTGATCGCGGAAGGCGCTCCCCAGCAAGTGGCGGTGGAAAAGGTGTTCGTCAACGTGAACCCCCAGTCCACTCTCCTTCTCGGGCAGGCCCGGGGCGCGGCCATCTGTGCGGCGGTCGAGCGCGGCTTGCCGGTGGCGGAGTACACGGCGCTGCAGGTGAAGCAGGCGGTCGTGGGCAACGGGCATGCGAAGAAGGAGCAGGTGCAGGCCATGGTGGGCCGGCTGCTCGCGCTGCCGGGGCAGCCATCCGCCGATGCTGCCGATGCCTTGGCGTGTGCCATCTGTCACGCGCACGGCGGCCTGGGCCTCGGGGCGCTGCCCACAGCCGGGTACCGCGTGCGCGGCGGCAGGCTGGTCTAGGGAGGGTCTCGTCAATGCATGCAGTCGTGGCGCAGGTCCCGGCTGGCCCGAGCAACGCCGTCCGCGAGCATGGGTCCGTCGGCGGCCCGGGAACCGTGCGGCCGATGCGGACACGGCGGTGCGCGGTGGGCTTTCGCAGGGTCTTCTGCCCGGTGTCCAACGCATCTTTTCCTTGGAGTCAGGGCCGATGATTGCGCGCCTGCACGGCCGGCTGGCCGAAAAGCACCCGCCCACGATCGTGATCGATGTGAACGGCGTGGGATACGAACTCGACGTGCCGATGAGCACGTTCTATCACCTGCCCGCGACGGGTGCCGACGTGACGCTGCTCACCCACATGATCGTCCGCGAGGATGCGCATCTGCTGTTCGGGTTCGCCACCGACGGCGAGAGGCAGCTCTTCCGCCAGTTGCTGAAGATCACCGGCATCGGGGCGCGCACCGCGCTCGCCCTTCTGTCCGGCATGTCCGTGGAGGAAGTGCATGCGGCAGTGGCGCAGCAGGACAGCGCGCGGCTCACGCGGATTCCCGGCATCGGCAAGAAGACGGCGGAGCGCCTGCTGCTGGAGCTGAAGGACAAGCTGAGTCTCGTGCCTGCGGTGGTCGCGGCCGGAGCATCCGCTCCATCGGGAAGCGATGCGCTCAATGCCCTGGTCGCGCTGGGCTACAGTGACAAGGAGGCGAAGGCGGCGCTGGCCAAACTGGCGCCCGACCTGCCCGTGCAGGACGCCATCCGGCAGTCCCTGCGCATTCTGGCGCGCGTCCAGTGAAAGGCGCAGAACCTTTCATGACGTCGCCCCCCGGAGACGCGCACCGGGGAAGATCGGCGCGCTGTACCGATGCGTCATGCGTCTATAATCCGGCGCATTTCGCGTAACGGTTCCGTGGGTCCGAGGACCCCGTTCAACGTCAGATTCCCATGCCCTCACTTTTCCTCAGTTCCATTCGCATGCTCGTTGCCGGGATGTTCCTGGCGGCAGTCGTATCGCCGGTCCAGTCGGCGGTGGCCAACGAGAAGACCCAGACGCTGCTGAAGGTTCACAACTGGAAGACCTCCGTCGCTCTGGGCAACCGGTATCTCAAGCAGCAGTCGCTGATGGCAACCCGGGATGCGCTCGCCCGGCTGGGCAGGGAACGGGACCTGGGCAAGAGCTGGAAGCCCGGGAACATGTATTTCGACGCCGCCGAAAAGGCCGTCAGCGCGCGTCTGCTGGACTCGGTGCAGACCGAATGGACCAGCGGACAGTGGATGGCGGCGGAGTGGGATCAGATCGCGGAGTCGAGCTTCACCGAAGGCGAGATGAACGCGCTGCTCGCGCACTTCGCTACCGAGGTGGGCCAGAAACAGGCCAAGATCATCGATCACACCGTTGCCTTCCACGTGGGAGGCGTCTACACCATGTCCGGCAAGCTGATCCAGGACTACCCCGGCACGGCGGAAGAGCAGAAGACGCTCACTTACGTGTGGGACGAGGAGGAGCGCGAGACGCGCTTTTCCATCGCGGCGCACGAGAACGTCGACGGCCAGCGGTTCGCCCTCTCGCCGCTGGGTGCCAAGTATCAGCGCACGCTCATCATCAAGGTCACCGGCGTCATCAATGCCCAACTCGACCGCGTGGCTGCCGGCCTGCCGGAGAAGGCGACTTCGAATCTGGCACTGGCCGAGCCGTTCGTCACGAATTACCGTGCGGATGCATCGAAGTAACGCAGCGTCCGGTTCATCACTCCCGGCGGCAACGCCCGCCGGCCCCGGTCGATGATCGAAACCGACCGGCTCATCGCGCCGTCCGTCCTTGGCCAGCCCGAGGAAACCTTCGAGCGCGCCCTGCGTCCTCGCCAGCTCGACGAATACGTCGGCCAGGAAAAGATCCGCGACCAGCTTTCGATCTTCATCGAGGCGGCCCGCGCGCGCCGCGAAGCGCTCGATCATGTCCTCCTGTTCGGTCCGCCCGGGCTTGGCAAGACGACCCTCGCGCACATCGTCGCCCGCGAAATGGGCGTGAACCTGCGCCAGACATCGGGCCCCGTGCTGGAACGGGCGGGAGACCTCGCGGCGCTGCTCACCAACCTCGAACCCCGCGACGTGCTGTTCATCGACGAGATCCACCGTCTTTCCCCGGTCGTGGAGGAGGTTCTCTATCCGGCGCTGGAGGACTATCAGATCGACATCATGATCGGCGAAGGTCCCGCAGCCCGGTCGGTGAAACTCGATCTCCCGCCGTTCACCCTGGTGGGTGCCACCACGCGCGCAGGCATGCTGACCAACCCGCTGCGCGACCGTTTCGGAATCGTGGCGCGGCTGGAGTTTTATACGCCCGAGGAGCTGGCCCGCATTGTCACCCGGTCCGCGCGTCTGCTGGAGGCGGAGATCGGCGACGACGGCGCCATGGAAATCGCCTCACGGTCGCGCGGCACGCCGCGGATCGCCAACCGGCTGCTGCGCCGCGTCCGCGATTACGCCCAGGTGAGGGCGGACGGACGGATCTCCCGCGCCGTCGCCGATGCCGCGCTTTCCATGCTGGACGTGGATCCCCACGGCCTCGATCTCATGGATCGCAAGTTGCTGCTGGCCGTGCTGGAGAAGTTCGGCGGCGGGCCGGTGGGTGTGGACAATCTGGCCGCGGCGATCGGCGAGGAGCGCGACACCATCGAGGACGTCCTGGAACCCTATCTCATTCAGCAGGGGTTTCTGCAGCGGACGCCGCGCGGCCGCATGGCGACCCTGGTGGCCTACCGGCACTTCGGGCTGGCCGCGCCGTCCAAGGCGGGCGCACCTGACCTGTGGTCGGAAAACTGAGCCTTGTCCCGAACTCATGAGCGATGAACCGGGGATGCATGCCCAGGCTCCCGCGCATGCGACCGCGGTGCGCGTCTATTTCCAGGACACGGACGCGGGCGGCATCGTGTACCACGGGCGCTATCTCGATTTCTTCGAGCGGTGCCGGATGGACTGGCTGCGCGCGCTCGAGTTTCCCATCCGCGTCCTCGAGCGCGATCACGGTGTCGTGTTCATCGTGCACGAGCTGCGCGTGACGTATCTGCGGCCGGCCCGGCTGGAGGACGATCTCGCTGTCGAGCTGGAGCTCGCAGGCCTCAAGGGAGCGCGGCTCGAACTGCGCCAGAGCGTCATTCGCGGTACCGATACGCTCGTGTCAGCCGAAGTGCACCTCGCGTGCGTTGATTGCGCCGGATTGCGGCCGGCGCGCATTCCCGTGTCGCTGCGCGAGCGGCTCGCGGGGCCTGGCCGGAGGCTTTCCGGGACCTCCAACACCACCTCGACAACCCCATGAACTTCACGACCGATCTCTCCATCGTCCACCTGGTGACCAACGCGAGCTTCACGGTCCAGCTCGTGATGCTGCTGCTGCTGGTGTTGTCGCTGTTCTCCTGGCTCTTCATCTTCCAGAAGATGTTCGGCATCCGCGCCGCCAAGCTGCAGACGGAGGAGTTCGAGAAGGCGTTCCGCAACGCCCAGACCTCGGCCGACCTCAACGCGCTGCTGCAGAAGGCCGCCAACCACGGCGCCAAGGCGAGCAGCATCGAACGCATCTGCCTCGCCGGCTACCGCGAATTCGCGCGGTTGCGCCGGCAGCCCGGCCAGAGCACGGCGGGGGTGATGGACGGGGTGCGCCGCGCCATGCGGGCCACCTACCAGCGAGAGATGGATCACATCGAGGCGTACCTCAACTTCCTCGCCACGGTCGGCTCCGTGAGCCCGTACATCGGCCTGTTCGGCACGGTGTGGGGCATCATGAATTCGTTCCGCGGGCTCGCCAACGTGGGCCAGGCAACGCTGGCCAATGTGGCACCCGGCATCGCGGAGGCGCTGGTGGCCACCGCCATCGGCCTGTTCGCGGCCATTCCGGCCGTCATTGCCTACAACCACTACGCCAGGGACGTGGACCGGCTGGCGAACCGGTTCGAAAGTCAGATGGAAGAATTCCAGAACCTGCTGCTGCGCGCACCGCAATCCTGAGCCTGATCGACCCCGGATGGCGCCTCAGACCGTTACATCTCTCCAGGTTCCCGGATCATGCCCATGATTTCGCGCCGCAAGCGTTTCCAGACGATGAGCCAGATCAACGTCGTGCCTTACATCGACGTCATGCTGGTGCTTCTGGTCATCTTCATGGTGACCGCGCCGATGATGAATCCCGGACTCGTGGAACTGCCCCCGTCGGCAAGTCGTCCACGCCGCCGCCGCAGCCCATCGAGGTGTCGATCAAGGCGGGGGGGCAGGTGGTCCTCATCGACCGGGAAGCCGGCGGTTCGGCACGGTCCGTGAACGAGGCCGAACTGGTCAAGGAGATCAAGGCGGCACTGGCCGCCAAGGCTGACCGCCCCGTGGTGATCGGCGCCGACCGCCGGGTGGAGTATGGCCGGGTGATGAAGATCATGGATCTGTTGCAGACCGAGGGCGTCACGCGCGTGGGCTTGCTCACCCGTCCGAGGACCAACTGATGCTCGCAGCGCTGCGCCGCCCGGAACTTGCCGTATCCGGGTTGCTCGCGGTGGGGGTGCACGGACTCCTGTTCGGTCTGCTGATCGCCGGGGTGTCGTGGAAGCGCACGCCTCCGCCCAAGCTGATCGTGGAGCTGTGGCAGGAACTGCCTCCGATGACGGCGTCCCGGGCGCCGGCGTCCGTCCATACACCGCCCGAGCCACAGCCCAGGCCTGCGCCTGCGCCCGTACCTGTGGAGGCGCCGAAGCCCGTGCCCAAACCGCCGGCCGCGGAAAAGCCTCCGGCGCCCAAGCCGGTGGAACCTCCGCCCGAGCCGAAACCGCCCGCACCGCCGCCCCAGCCGGCCAAGACTTCCACGGCGCCGAACGCCATTCCCCGGGCAGACAATGCGCCGGCCCCCGAGGTGGCCCAGGCCGAGACCCGGATCCAGGAGAAGAAGCTCAGGGACGAACGCGACCTCGAGGAGCGGCTGAAGCGCGAGGAACGCAAGCGCCTCGAGCAGATCATGCGCGAGGAGGACGCCCGCAAGCGCGCTGCGGACGCCGAGAGGCAGCGGGAGGACGATGCCCGCCGGCGCGCGGAGGAGGCGGCCCGCAAGGAGGAAGACGCCCAGCGCGAAGCCGAACTGAAGAAGGTGCGGGAGGCGATGCAGCGTCAGACCCGTATCGCGGAAGAGCAGCGGGCGGCCGCCGAACGGATCGAGGCCGAGAAATACGCGGCCACCCAGGCGGCGATCAAGGCGCAGCAGCTCATCGACGAGTACAAGGTGCGCATCCAGCTTGCCATCCGGGACAAGGTGAAGCTGCCCCCCGGGGTGGACAGCCGCATCGAAGCCGTAGTCGACGTGCGTCTGCTCAAGGCGGGCTCCGTCGCGAGCATGCGGCTGGTGAAGCCCAGCGGGTCTCCGGCCTATGACAAGGCCGTCGAGCAGGCGATCGAGAAGGCGCAACCGCTGCCCGTGCCGGAAGACCTGGATCTTTTTCAGCAGATCCGCGATCTGACGCTGGTCTTCAGGCCGAACGAATGACCCCGAATCCGTCATAGTGAACGTAACGCGGAGCCGTATAATTGCGCCCCATGTTGATGATGCCGAATGCATTGCCGCCAGATCCGGGTCGCCGAGATGCCCTGCGAGGAATCGCAGGCGCGCTGGCGCTCTGCACGCCGGGGCTGGGGTCCGCGGCCCTCACCATCGAGATCATCGGTGGCAGCAGCAACCAGATGCCCATTTCGGTGGTCCCCTTCGGCAACGAGGACCGCTACCGCGACAAGGTGGGCGAGATCGTCCGCGCGGACCTCATGCGCAGCGGCTGGTTCAAGCAGGTGGACCTCAACGGTCTGTCCAAGCTGCCTACCGAACCGGAGGACGTGGACTGGCGTGAATTCCGCAGCCGCGGTGCCGAAAGCGTGGTGATCGGCAACGTCGTCGAGCGTTCGGACGGCCGTCTCGCGATGCGTTTCCGGCTGATGGACGTGGCGAGGCAGAGCCAGCGGGCGGGGTTCGCCTACACCATCGCGGCCAACCAGCTCCGGGCGACGGCGCATCGCATCGCCGACGCCATCTACGAAGAAATGACGGGCGAGGCGGGGGTGTTCTCGACCCGCATCTGCTATGTGGTCAAGGGCGAAGAGCGCTTCGAACTGCAGGTCGCCGACGCCGATGGCGGCAATGCCGACTTCATCCTGGCCCACAAGGAGCCGATCATCTCCCCGGCATGGTCGCCGGACGGGTCCAGGATCGCCTACGTATCCTTCGAGCGCCGCAAGCCCATCGTGTTCGTCCACTCCCTGGCCGATGGCTCGCGGACGGTTCTGGCCAACTTCGAAGGCGCGAACAGCTCTCCTTCCTGGGCACCGGATGGGCAAAGGCTGTCGATCACCCTCACGCGTGACGGGGTGGCGCAGCTCTACCTGGTGAATCTGGATGGATCGGGGCTGACCCGGCTCACCAACAGCCAGGCCATCGACACGGAAGCCTCATGGTCTCCGGACGGCCGGCACATCCTCTTCACGTCGGACCGCGGCGGCAGTCCGCAGGTCTACCGCATGCCCAGCGGCGGGGGAAGCGCCGAGCGCATGACGTTCGAGGGGACGTACAACGTGACGCCCCGGTGGAGTCCCGATGGCCGCAGTTTCTGCTTCATACAACGGAATTCCGGCCGTTATAACGTGGCGATCCAGGAACTGGGGAGCCGGGAAGCGATCTTGCTGACCGACGGGCGCATCGATTCCTCGCCCACGTTCGCGCCGAACGGCCGCATGATTCTCTATGCGTCGGAACACAACAAGCGCGGCGTACTGGCGGCGGTTTCGCGCGACGGGCGGATAAAGCAGCGTTTTACCGACACAGGCGGGAACATTCGCGAGCCTGCGTGGGGTCCCATTTTCAAGTCTCGGTGAACAAGGAGCAAAAAACCATGAAGAAGCTCATCCTCTTGGTGCTGGCCGGCCTGATGGTGACCGGTTGTGCGACACAGGATGTCAATGAGCAGGACAAGGCCGCGGTGGAACAGCGCGACCTCCTGGAAACCCAGCGCAAGGCCGACGAAGAGGAAGCCCGCCGCCGTGCCGCGGCCGCCAAGGAGCAGGAAGAGCTGAACCGCAAGGCCGACGAGCAGCGCCGCCGGGAAGCCGAGGCCGCCGCCAAGGCGCAGGCCGATGCCGAGATCAAGGCGTTGCAGCAGCCGGCCGTGACGGAACGCGCCCTGACCGACCCCAAGACCGCGCTGCACGACCCGGCAAGCCCGGTCTTCAAGCGCAGCGTCTACTACGATTTCGATCGGTACGACATCCGCGAGGACTTCGGTCCGCTCATCGAGGCGCACGCCAACTTCCTGCTCGAGAACAAGAACATCAAGGCGCGAGTCGAAGGAAACTGCGACGAGCGCGGTTCCACCGAATACAACCTGGCCCTGGGACAGCGGCGCGCGGACAGCGTGAAGAAGGCACTCACGGTCCTGGGTGTTTCCGCATCCCGTGTCGAGACCGTAAGCTATGGGGAAGAGAAGCCCAAGGCCACCGGCCAGGACGAGGATGCTTATGCGGAGAATCGACGCAGTGACATCATGTACCCCGGCACGGAGTGATCCGACGCCACGGCGCCTGTTGAATTCGGCTGCGGCAGGGCTCGCCATGTTGGCGGGCCTTGTTGCTTTCTCGCCGGCAACGGCGCAGACGCAGCGTCCGGCCGGCACGGCCAGCGACCAGGGCAAGGTGCTGCTCGAGACGTTGAACCAGGTCGAGGGCCTCAACCGCCAGGTGCGCGAACTGCGCGGGCAGGTGGAAGACTCCTTCCATCGCGTCGATCAGGCCAACGAGCGCATCCAGAAGGCCGAGAAGCGCCACAGCGACCTCTACAACGACGGTGACAGCAGGCTTCGCCGGCTCGAACAGCTGTCGAAGGATGACGCGGCCGAACGCAAGCGCATCAGCGGGCAGCTTGGCGATCTGGAGCTTCGTCTGAAGAAGCTCGAGGCGGATCTCGACGTCCAGATGAAGAAGTTCGAGGCGGAGGTCGAGACCCGACTTCGGAAGATGGATGCCACGCTGACGGCCGGCTCGGGGGCCGCCGGCGGATCCTCCGCCCAGATGGCCGAGCTGGAAGCCCGGCTGAAGAAGCTCGAGTCCGGTGGAGGAGGCGCGCCTGCGGCTTCCGGCGACCTGGAAATGCGTCTGCGGCGCGTGGAACAGGCGGTCGCCGCGGGAGGTTCCACGGCGGGCGGCACCGGTGGAGAGCCGCCGCCCGGTGGAGCGAATGCGCCGATCACCGGCGGGCCCAGCGTCAAGGCGGTTGCGCCGCCGCCTGCCGTGGCCGCCACACCCGTCGCCGCGGCCAGTTCCTCGCCCGAGCCGCAATCCGCGAGCAAGGCCTATGAGTTCGCCTTGGCAAAGCAGCGTTCCGGAGACGCTGCCGGTGCCGTGTCGGCCTTTCAGGGGTTTCTGCAGCAGCATCCGAAGCACGAGCTGGCGCCCAATGCGCAGTACTGGCTCGGCGAAGCGTACTTCCGCGTGGGAGACTATCCGAACGCCATCGCCGCCCAGCAGAAGCTGATGGCCGCCTACCCCGACCATCTGAAGGTGCCCGATGCCATGCTGATCCTGGCGAATGCGCAGAATGGGGCCGGCGACACCCGGGCCGCGCGCAAGACGCTCGAGGATCTCATCGCCAAGCATCCCCTGTCCGAGTCGGCCGAGAAAGCCAAGCAGCGCCTGGCCAAGCTCAAGTGACCGACACGGCCGGGCCTCGGGCTGTCGTCCTGCTGTCGGGGGCTCGACTCCGCGACGGTCCTGGCCATCGCACGTCAGGACGGCTACGAATGCCACGCGTTGTCCGTGCGGTACGGGCAGCGCCACAGCGCCGAACTCGACGCGGCGCCACGCGTGGCACGCCAGCTCGGCGCAGTCTCTCACCGCATCGTGGATGTCGACCTTCGCGCCATCGGCGGCTCCGCGCTCACCGACGACCGGATCGAAGTGCCCACGGGCGGCGTGGTGTCGGGGGTGATTCCCAGCACTTACGTTCCGGCCCGGAACACCATCATGCTGTCCCTCGCGTTGGCATACGCCGAGGTGCTCGATGCCTCGCACATCTTCTACGGCGCCAACGCGGTCGACTACTCCGGTTACCCCGATTGCCGGCCCGAGTTCGTTCAGGCATTCGAGGCGCTCGCCAACGTGGCCACCAAGGCAGCCGTGGAAGGCCGGCCCCTGCGCATCCACGCACCGATCATCCGCTTCTCCAAGGCGGACATCATTCGCCGCGGCAAGGAACTCGGGGTGGATTTCGCCCTCACCGTGTCCTGCTACAACGCCGATCCCGACGGCCGGGCTTGCGGCCGCTGCGATTCCTGCCGGCTGCGGCGCGAAGGTTTTGCCGGTGCCGGCGTGGCGGACCCGACGCGATACGTTGTCTGATCGCTGACCGATAACCGCAAGGTATCGACCGTTTCTGCTTCCGGACCGCGGATTCCCGATCGCCGCGCGTAGAATCGCGACCCTTTCCCGGCCCAACGTTCCGATGTTCGAAGTTCCCACCCTTTCCTGGCTGATTCCTGCGGGCGGTTTCGTCATCGCGGCAGTGTTCGGTGCGACTGCCCGCCGTTCGGGCTTCTGCACCATGGGCGCCATCTCGGACGTCGTCCTCATGGGCGATCTGGTGCGGCTGCGCATGTGGGTCCTTGCCATGGCGGTGGCCATCGCAGGCGCACAGGCGCTTCATGTCTTCGGCCTGGTGGATCTTTCGCAGAGCCTCTATACGGGCTCCCGGCTGACGGTCGTCTCTCATCTGGCAGGCGGTCTGCTGTTCGGCATCGGGATGACCCTCGCTTCGGGGTGCGGTGCGAGGAACGTCGTACGCGCGGGGGCGGGGAACCTCAAGGCAGTCGTCGTGCTGGTGGTGTTGGGGGTCGTGGCGGCGATGACGCTTCGCGGGGTGCTCGCGGTGCCCAGAACGGCGTGGCTGGACACCTGGTCGCTGCGGTTGTCTGCAGGCCAGGACCTGCCGCGGCTCGTGGGCGAATCGTCGCGAGCCTGGATTGCCGCTTTCATCGTTTCGGTGATGATGGCCTGGTGCTGGCGGGATTCCGCGTTTCGCCGTTCCGTGCGCGCCTGGTCGAGCGCAGTGCTCATCGGTGCGCTCGTCGTGGCCGGCTGGTATCTCACCGGTCACGTGGGTTTCATTTCGGAACATCCGGACACCTTGGAGGCAGTCTTCGTCGGCACGCAATCGCACCGCCCCGAGTCGCTGACGTACGTGGCTCCTGTTGCGCACGTGCTGGATCTGCTGATGCTCTGGACGGATGCGTCGCTCAAGCCGACGTTCGGGGTGGCCATCGTCGCGGGAGCCGCGTTCGGTTCGTGGGCGGATGCCGTCGCGACGAAGAGTTTTCGATGGGAATCGTTTGCTTCCAGCGCCGACCTCAAGAATCATCTGGCCGGTGCTGCACTGATGGGATTCGGCGGGGTCACGGCACTGGGATGCACCGTGGGTCAGGGCCTCACGGGAATCTCGACATTGGCGGCTGGGTCGCTCCTCACGGTGGCCGCCATCGTGACGGGTTGTGTGCTGACGCTCCGTTTCTGGATTGCCCGTGGCTGAAGCGGCCTTCGGCGTTGACACCCTACGGCCCGGTCCATAGAATTCGGCCTCTTTTTCGGGTGGTTAGCTCAGTCGGTAGAGCAGCGGACTTTTAATCCGTTGGTCGCGAGTTCGAATCTCGCACCTCCTACCACTGACTTGCAATCTGCGCGCATCCCGTTGCGTGGAAGTCGGTGTGGGCCGTTAGCTCAGCTGGTAGAGCAGTGGACTCTTAATCCATTGGTCGTAGGTTCGAATCCTACACGGCCTACCAAACCCACCCGTTCCGTTGTTCGTGTCCGCAGGACAGACGGCGCCCCGGTACCGAGATGCGGGGTACGCAAGTCCGGTTTGCGCCCCCGAACGGATCGCGTCCTTCACTTGCGTCGATCAGGCAGACCACCATGCGCTACGCCACCATCGTTCATCAGGGCCGCGAACAGGCCGCCGTGCTGCTTCCGAAGGGCGCCGTCCTCGTCTCCGACATCAATGCATCGCTCGGGCGAGCCTGGCCTGCGGACCTCTTCGAACTGATCGTCAACGGCCTGCCTCCCGCGCTGGCCGAGGATGCGGCGGCATGTGGAGCCTACCGCGATCCGTCGGCCCTGGCGTACGGGCCGCTCTACCGGCATCCCCGGAAGATCTGGGGCATCGGGCTCAATTACCGCGATCACGCGGCGGATCTCAACGCAGTCTATCCGGACGAACCCGCGTCGTTCATCAAGGGTGACCAGACGATCATCGGGCCGGGTGACACGATCGAGTTGCCGCCGGAGTCACAGCGGGTCACGGCCGAAGCGGAGATCGGGGTCATCATCGGAAGGACTTGCCGCCGTGTGAGCGAGGCGGACGTCGGCCAGTATGTGGCGGGCTACTGCCTCATCCTCGACATGACCGCCGAGGACATCCTCCAGAAGAATCCGCGCTACCTGACTCGCTCGAAGAACTTCGACACCTTCTTTTCCTTCGGTCCGGAGCTCGTCACGCCCGACGAAGTCCCGGACGTGCTTTCCGTGGAAGTGGGAACGTTCAACAACGGCAAGCTGCATCGCAAGAACGTGGTGGCCAACATGCAGTTCCCGCCGGCCTACCTCGTTTCGTTCCACTCGCACGTGATGACTCTGCATCCGGGCGACATCATCTCGACCGGGACGCCGGGCGCGGTGGTCATCGAGGATGGCGACGTCGCGGAGTGCCGGATCGCCGGATTCAGGACCCTCTCGAACCCTGTGCGACGCCGTTAGCCGGACCGGCCAAGTGTCGCTCCGTAACGACGCGGGCGATGCGCGCCGCAATCAACCGGCGGAAAACCAAGGAAAAAAAGACGTCGCCAAACTCAGACGCTATCCCCATGCGCACCGGGGAACGCGCCCGAAACGTCCGCGCGGTCCCTAGAGTGATCCGTTGACGACCAGCTGGTAGCCGTAGAAGAGCCCCAGGCCGATGCCCACGTACAGCAACAGGTCGCCGCGTGAGCTCTTCGCATCCACGCCATCGAACCAGCGCTTGATCATGTAGCCGCCGATGAGCAGGCCGAGGAGGCCCATCAGAATGGAACCGGCGCCTCCGTCGAGCGCTCCCCCGACGTAACGTCCGAGCCAGCCTCCGGGCTTGAAGGCGTTGTAGATGAGGCCGCCGATTCCGAGTACGAGCAGCACGACGACGCTGCCGTTGATGATGATCGTCTGGGCGTCGCCGAGGAGTCCCCCGCGGTCAGGACGCCCTTGCGGGTTGTTTTGTCTCGGCTTCATGGTGAGGCGGCCCCTGCGGGATTCACGCGCAAGAATAAAAAACCGCCCGGCCTGTGCCCAGGCGCGGGCGGGGGAAGTCCCACTTTACAGACAAGCCACACCCGGTCGGGGGGACTCGGATGCTGCCGGTTCATCCATATCAAGCGATGTGCCAGCTCGAAAGAGCGTCATGCAATCAACAATTTGGCGGTGTGCCTTCCGGCCTGCCGGCGCACTTGGCTGCAACGGCAGCGGTTTGCGTCGCAAGACGCCGACTGCCTGTGCCGATCCGCCGGCCCGCAGGAGTCTGGTGCTGGTAAGCGCGTGTCCGATCAGGGCGCTTCGCACTTGATGAAGTTGCACACCGGATCGCATGCCGGGGAGCGGCCGCACTCGAAAGTGGCCAGGTTGGCTCTGCCGTCCGTCCCGGTGCCGCACTGCTCGGCGGCCGCCATCACCTTGGCGTGTGGCCGCCATTCGCACTGGTGGCACATCCCCGCCCCGTAGATGTCCAGGCGGTCGCTCCGGGAAAGGGACTTGGGGAGATCGGAGGCATCGTCCGAACTCTCGGCGCGGGCGAAGCCGCTCTGCAACAAACCGAGAACGAGGAACGTACCGAGGATTGCGCGCTTCATGGTGTTTCTCTCCGACAAACTTGCCCAGCTTGAAGCTATCCCGGCAATGGTACCCGCGCCTTGACCGCCGTCAACGTTTCCGGGTTTTCATCCAGTAGCCGCCGCCCAGGACGCCGCCCAGGATTACCACATAGATGGCGTATCGCATCCAGGGCTGTTCCCCCAGGAACCGCTCGACCGCCGGCTCGTGGCAGATCATCGACGCGGCCGTCCAGGCCAGCACACCCGCGCCGACGTAGATGATGACGGGGGAAACGTTCGACCCATTTCAGAATGAGCGTGCTGCCCCAGATCATGATGGGAATGCTGATGCCCAGGCCGAGGATCACCAGCAGATAGCTGCCCTTGGCCGCACCGGCCACGCCCAGAACGTTGTCCAGTCCCATCACGGCATCCGCGATGACGATGGTGCGCAGGGCATCCCAGAACGTCGCGGGCTTGCCCCTGGATCCGTGGACTTCGTGTCCTCCGTCATCGCTTTCCGCTGCAAGCAGCTTGTAGGCGATCCAGATCAGAAGCGCGCCTCCCACCAGCCGCAGAAACGGAAGCTGCAGGAGCCACACGACGATCACGGTCATGAGAATCCGCACGACGATGGCGCCGAGGGTTCCCCACACGATGGCCTTCTTCTGCAGGTCCTTGGGCAATGTGCGGGCGGCCAGCGCGATCACGATCGCGTTGTCGCCGGCCAGCACGAGGTCGATGATGACGATCGCGCCGAGCGCGTAGAGAAAGTTCAGGGACAGGATTTCCATGCGATGAAGTCGTGCTGCCCGGGGGGCCGGGCCGCGAATCGGAACAGCGTTTTAGCTGATCACCCTTTGAGACGGTTGATACGGATGACCTCGGGAATCCGCCGCAGGCCGCGCATGATGAGCGCAAGATGCGGCCGATGCTTGACCTGCAGGGTGAAGTGCACGTTGGCGTACGCGCTCGAGTCGCCGGGTTCCAGGCTGACATTGTCGATGTTCGCATTCGACTCGGCGATCTCCGCCGCCAGCTTTGCCAGCACGCCACGCTGGTTCGAGACCACGAGCTTGATGTTCACGGCGAACAACCGGTCGATGTCCAGCGACCACTCCACGTCGAGCCACTTGTCCGGGTCGCCGCGCGTCTTGCGCGCCACCGGGCAGTCGTGGGTGTGCACCACCAGTCCATGGCCTTTCTTGATGTATCCGATGATCGGATCGCCTGGAATCGGGTGGCAGCACTTCGCGAGCTGCAGCGCCATGCCCTCCGACCCGCGAATCACGATGGACCCTGGCAGGCGCGATGATTCGCCATCCGGCTGGTCGCCCAGCTGCAGCAGCCTTCGGGCGACAACGAAAGCCAGCAGCTTTCCCAGGCCGATGTCGGCGAGGATCTCATGCTTGGAGGGCGCGTTGCGATCCTTGATGAGCTTGGCCCAGTCCGCTTCCGGCACCTGGTCCGGCTTGGTCTGCAGGGCGGCCAGCGCCTGGTTGAGCAGCCGCTCGCCCAGTTGCACCGATTCCTCGTACTGCATGGTCTTGAGGAAGTGGCGGATGTGCGAACGTGCCTTGCCCGTGACCACATAGTTGAGCCACGCCGGATTCGGCTTGGCGTGCGATGCCGTGATGATCTCCACGCGGTCGCCATTGCGAAGCACCGTGCGCAGCGGGACCAGCTCGTTGTTGATCTTGGCCGAAATGCAGCGGTTGCCGATGTCGGTATGCACCGCGTACGCAAAATCCACGCAAGTGGCGCCGTGCGGGAGCGCGAGAATCTTGCCCTTGGGGGTGAAGACGTAGACCTCGTCGGGGAACAGGTCGACCTTGAGGTGTTCGAGAAACTCGATCGACGAGCCGCTCTGGGTCTGCATTTCCAGGAGGCTCTGCAGCCACTGATGGGTCTTCTTCTGCAGCTCGTTCAGTTCGTGTTCGTTGGCCTTGTAGAGCCAGTGCGACGCGACGCCTGCTTCAGCGAGCTTGTGCATCTCCTGTGTGCGGATCTGCACTTCGATCGGCATGCCGAAGGGGCCGAACAGCGTGGTGTGCAGCGACTGGTAGGCGTTGGCCTTCGGAATGGCGATGTAGTCCTTGAACCGCCCCGGGATGGGCTTGTAGAGACTGTGAAGCGCGCCCAGGGTCAAGTAGCACGCGGGATCGTCGTCCACGATCACTCGAAAGCCGAAGATGTCGGATACCTGCGAGAACGTGAGGTGCTTCTCGTGCATCTTGCAGTAGATGCTGTAGAGATTCTTCTCGCGGCCGGTCACCGTGGCGTGGATGCCGGACTGCTCCAGCTTGGCGCGGATGGCTTCCAGGATGCGGTTGACGACCTCCCGCCGGTGACCCCGCGCCGCCAGCAGCGCTTTTTGCAGCACGCGGTAGCGGTTGGGGAACAGATGCTTGAACGAGAGTTCCTGCAGTTCCTGATACAGCGCATTGAGCCCGAGCCGGTTGGCGATCGGCGCGTAGATGTCCAGCGTCTCCCGGGCGATGCGCGCGCGCTTCTTGGGATTCATCACGTCGAGCGTGCGCATGTTGTGCAGCCGGTCGGCGAGCTTGATCAGGATGACCCGGACGTCGCGGGTCATGGCCAGCACCATCTTGCGGAAGTTCTCCGCCTGCGCGTGTTCCTGACTCTCGAACTCGATGCGATCCAGCTTCGACACGCCGTCCACGAGATCCGCGACCATCTTGCCGAACTTGTCGGCGATCTCGGCCTTCGTGACGGCCGTGTCTTCCATCACATCGTGGAGCAGGGCCGCAGTGAGGGCCTGCGAATCCAGATGCCATTGCGTGAGGATCTGCGCGACTGCGACGGGATGGGAGACGTAGGGCTCTCCCGACATGCGGAACTGGCCCTGATGCGCTTCCGCGCTGAAGCGGAAGGCCGATTCGAGCTGGGAGACGTCTTCCTGCTTCAGATAGCCGGCGGCCTGATCGAGCAGGACCTGGGCTTCCGACATGTCACCCATGAAGACCTCCGCAGGACTGCCGAGAGCCCCTGGCAGGGTATCGGCGGCGCATCGTCCTGGGCGGGATCATGGGGCGCGAGGTGATGTCACGAGGGGCGCGAGCCGACGGGACGGGCCGCGCCCCGAGGTGTTCAATGCTTGGTTCGACGGAGGATTTCGGGACCGATCAGGCCGCTTGCGATCTCGCGCAGGGCGATGACCGTGACCTTGTCCTTGTTCGCTTCGACCTGGGGCGTGGCGCCGTTGGCGAGTTCGCGCGCACGGTAGGTGGCGGCGAGTGTCAGTTCGAAACGGTTGGCGATGCTGTGCAGTGCGTCTTCAACGGTGATGCGGGCCATGGCGATTTCTCACTTCATGCGGTTGATCAGATCGTGATGCCGGACCAGTTGCGTGGTCAGCCTCAGACGCTCGGCCCGGACGACAGCGATGAGATCGCGGGCAGCTTCTTCGAAGTCATTGTTAAGTATAACGTAATCGAAGTCCGTTACGTGCCGGATCTCGGCCTTCGCAGCGTCCAGCCGCCGCTCGATCACCTCCGGAGTGTCGGTGGCTCGCTTGGCCAGTCGCTGGGCGAGAGTTTCGAGCGACGGAGGCAGGATGAAGATACCTACGGCTTCAGGCATCAGCTTCTTGATCTGCACTGCGCCCTGCCAGTCGATTTCCAGCAGGATGTCGGCGCCATCCTTCATCTGGGCTTCCACCCAGGCCCGGCCCGTTCCGTAGAGGTTGCCGTGCACCTCCGCGCTTTCCAGCAGTTCTCCGCTCTCCTGCATCGAGCGGAACGAATCCACCGAGACGAAGTGATAGTGCTTGCCGTGGGTTTCTCCTGCACGGGGCGCGCGGGTGGTGAAGGATACGGACAGATGCACGCTCGTATCGGCGTGCAGCAGCGCCCGCACGAGACTGGTCTTGCCGGCGCCGGAGGGCGCGCTGACGATGAAGAGCTTTCCTGGCATGTGTGGTCGGACTTGAGGGCGAGCGGTCCTGACTGCAAGCCGGACCGCGGGTTCCGGGCTCGCGGCAAAGCGGCCGACGGCCTTTCGGCCTGCCGCGACACCGCGTGTCGCATGCCCCGACTGTAACCGGAACCGGTGACGTCTAGAAGAGCGAAGCCGGTGAACGGCTCACCGGCTTCGAAAGGTGCCTTCTGCGGAGGAGGCTCGATTGACCCGCGCGCTCCTCAGCAGAGCGGAACGCCTGGCCAGAGATACTCGACGGGGTCGCGGTCGCCGTCGTCGGGCTCCGGAATCCGGGCTGCCTCTCGATGGGACCTCAAGCTCAAGGACGAACTGCGCTCGCCGGGGACGTGCTCGCGGCGGTGGTTTCTGATGGCGATGTCGATCCGGTTCTTGTGCATGACAGTTCTCCCTTTCTCTGGCGGCGCGGACGGTGCGCAGGAAGAAGTGTGCTGTTGCAGGCCGGGCAATATGCCGACAGGCAGGCGTGTTTCGAAACGCGCGGCCTGCGGTAGCGTATTCGGCAACCCGGACGACGCATCCGGTCCCGGCCGCGCACAGGGTTGCTTGCGAGCGGTCTCCGATACCGGCTTCGAGGTTGAGCACGGGCTGGCCACGCGCCGAAAGTTGGCGATCGATCTCCTGAGAGTGTCGTCACTGCGTGCAGCGAGCACCAGGGTGGCGCCTCTCTCCGCCCCAACCCGGTGGCGAGCCCGATGCCGCTGGAGGAAACGGTGATGACAATGACCCGCTGGTGGATGGGATTGAACCGGACTTCCGTGTCGCGTCCCTCCTCGATGCAGGGGACTAATCCGGGAAGGGCCGAACCCGTAGCGCCGGAATGAAGCGCCTGCTGGGCGGAAGACTTACTCGATGTTCTGCACCTGCTCCCGCATCTGCTCGATCAGCACCTTCAGTTCCATTGAAGTCTGCGACACATCCACGTCCACGGACTTCGAGCCGAGGGTGTTGGCTTCGCGGTTGAGTTCCTGCACGAGGAAGTCCAGCCGCTTGCCTACGGCGCCACCCTTGCCCAGGATGCGGCGCAGTTCGCCGAGATGGGTGTGCAGCCGCGAGAGTTCCTCGTCCACGTCGATGCGGGAGGCGTACATCACGACTTCCTGGCGGATGCGCTCCTCGTCCATCGTCACACCGGCCTCGCGCATGCGCTGGGCGAAGCGCTCCTGCTGTGCGGCGACCAGTTGGGGGATTTTCGGCGCGACATCCTTGGCAAGCTGGTCCATGCGGTCGGCGCGTTCGATCAGCAATTGCTTCAGATTCTCGCCCTCGCGTCCGCGGCTGGCCGTGAATTCCGCCAGGGCCTCTGAGAGCAATCCCAGCGTGGTTTCCCGCAGTTCTTCCATGGGCAGCGTCTCGGCGCCGAACATGCCGGGCCAGCGGAGGATGTCGCTCACGGATAGCGTGGAAGCCTGGGGCAGCTTCGACTGCACTGCGCATTCAGCTCGACCAGCTTGTCGAGCAGGGGCACGTTGATCTCGAGCAGCGACGGCGCTGCGGTACCGCGGTTCAGGCTGATGCGGCACTGAGCTTGCCGCGGGAGTGCTTGGCGGCGAGCATCTCGCGCATGGCAGGTTCGAAGACTCTGAATTCCTCTGCGGCGCGGAAGGTGATGTCGAGATAGCGGTGGTTCACCGAACGCAGTTCGAGCGTCAGACTTCCCACGGGCAGGTCGCGAGTGACGGCCGCGTAACCGGTCATGCTGAAGATCATGGATTCGCTTTACAGGGGAGACGGTGGGCGCCTGAGAATTCGGCCGCCGAACGATAGCACAGGGTTGTTTTCGTCGGCCGTCATCGAGAACGCATCAGAACAGAAGATCGAAACATGAGACCAAGCGGCCGTGCCCCCCATGAACTGCGCTCCGTGCGCATCCAGCGTCACTTCACCAAGCATGCCGAAGGCTCCGTGCTCGTCGAGTTCGGAGACACCAAGGTTCTGTGCACCGCCTCTGTGGAGGAGAAGGTGCCGCCCTTCCTGAAAGGGAAGGGCGAAGGCTGGGTCACGGCCGAATACGGCATGCTGCCCCGCTCCACTCACACGCGCATGGACCGGGAAGCCGCGCGTGGCAAGCAGACCGGCCGGACCCAGGAGATCCAGCGACTCGTGGGCCGCAGCCTGCGTTCGGTGGTGGACATGGCGGCGCTGGGCGAGCGCAGCATCCAGCTCGACTGCGACGTGCTGCAGGCCGACGGCGGCACGCGGACCGCCGCCATCACGGGGGCGTTCGTGGCCCTGCACGATGCGCTCAACGTGCTGGTGGATCAGGGGCGGCTGGACCGGGTGCCCGTACGCGATTTCGTGGCCGCTGTGTCGGTGGGCATGTTCGACGGCACGCCGGTGCTGGATCTGGACTACGCCGAGGATTCCAACTGCGAGACCGACATGAATGTCGTGATGACCGGGGCCGGTCAGCTCGTCGAGGTGCAGGGGACTGCCGAAGGCGCACCCTTCTCCCGCGAGGAAATGGTCTCGATGCTCGATCTGGCCGAGGCCGGCATCGGGCAACTGGTGCGTCTGCAGCGCGCGGCACTGGGGCTGTGACGTGATCGGCCGGCTGGTGGTC
The DNA here is from genome assembly GCA_016713305.1 of Betaproteobacteria bacterium. Lineage (NCBI taxonomy): Bacteria > Pseudomonadati > Pseudomonadota > Betaproteobacteria > Betaproteobacteria bacterium. The sequence continues at coordinate 115,967 of JADJPK010000004.1, read as the reverse complement.
GCCAGCAACAATGCGGGAAAGATCCGCGAGATCGGCGAGATTCTCGCCCCGCTTTCCATCCAGCTGGTGCCGCAGTCGACCCTGGGCGTGACGGAGGCCGACGAACCGCATTCGACCTTTGTCGAGAACGCGCTGGCCAAGGCGCGTCACGCGGCCCGCGCGACGGGTCTCCCGGCGCTGGCCGACGACTCCGGCATCTGTGTCTCCGCACTGGGCGGAGAACCTGGCGTACGTTCGGCGCGCTTCGCGGGCGAACCGAAGAGCGATCAGCGCAACAACGAGCGTCTCGTGTCGTTGCTGGCCCGCGAGACGGACCGCTCCGCCCACTACTACTGCGTGATGGTCCTGATGCGTCACGCCGACGATCCCGAACCCATCATCGCGGACGGCCGCTGGCACGGCACGATCATCGCCACGCCGCGGGGCGAGGGTGGTTTCGGTTACGACCCGTACTTCCTGCTGCCCACGCTGGGCAAGACGGCCGCGGAACTCGCCGCATCCGAGAAGCACGCCATCAGCCATCGCGGCCAGGCGCTGTCGCGGCTGTTCGATCTGCTGCACACGTCACTGAACCGGTAGGCCCGTTCGCCTCCGCACGGCAGTGTGGCGCAGTGCGAAGACCGGTTCACTGCCCGGAAAGCGCCGGCGGCCTGGCGTTGCAACTGGCCCGCCTCACCTTGATGCCGCTCTACCGGATTTGCCGAGACGCTCCGACCCGCGCGACGCCCACGCGCTCACGCCCACGGCCAATGCGAAGATGGGCAGCGTCACCCGCGGCAGCCATTCGAAGCCCTCGAGTTCGACCAGATGCCCGCCGGTTTCGGCCCCGAGCGCCTGTCCCAGGTACATCGCGGAGGAGTTGAGCGCGATGGATACCGAAGCCAGCATGGGGGCCGTGTGCAGCAGCCGCGCCTGCTGCGCGCTGTTCACCGAGAAGCAACCCAGCCCCCACAGCGCGAGTGCGGCCATCATGGCCAGTGGCCCGAAGCCCGCCACGGCCATCACCGCGTGTCCCGCGAGCATCGCAAGGAGCGCGAACGACGCGCCGCGATCGGTGCCCATCCTGGTCCATGTAGCGGACAGCGAGGATGTTCCCCACGATGCCCGTCACGCCGAACAGCGCGAGTGTCAGCGTGACGCCTTCCGCCGAAGCGCCCGTGCGCAGTTTGAGGATCGGCGCGATGTAGGCGAAGACCACGAACTGTCCCGTGGAGTGGATGGCCGTGAGGGCGATGATGGCGACCACGGCCCGGTCTCGCGCGAGTGACCACCATGCTCTGCGGTCGATGGGCGGGGTGTGGAGCTTTGCCGGCAACACGCCGGCCACCCACACCGCCACGATGGCAGCGCTGATGGCCACCAGCCATAGCGGTGACTGCCATCCGTAGTGTTCCGCCAGCCATGCGCTGAGCGGCATGCCCACCACGCCCGCGATGCCCCAGCCGAGAAACACCATGGCGACGGCGCCTCCCTGCTTTTCCGGCGGTACGAGCAGACGCGGGGCACCGGCCGCCTGGGAGGTGAACAGCCCCGCACTCAGCGCGGACACGACGCGTGTGATGAGCATCCATCCGTAACTGGTGGCCAGCGCCGACGCGAGATGGCCGACAGCAAACAGTGCCAGGGCACCCGAAAGAAGCCAGCGGCGGTCCAGGCGGCTCAACCATGCGGCGAGCAGAGGCGTGAAGACGCACACGGTGAAGGCGAAAGCGGCGATGAGCCGGCCCGCGGAATGCAGACCGATGTCGAGCCCGGACGCGAGTACCGGCAGCATGCCCTGCACCACCATCGTGCCGGTTCCGATGACGACGTTGCCCAGGCAGAGGGCGAGCAGGCGGTTGTTCATCGGTACTCCGGATTGTGAGAGAGGGGCGCGTACCCGGCGAATCCGCAGCCGACATCCGTCACGATCATTGCGGACGACTCCGGCGCCTTGCGACGGCGGCCGCGGCAACGAGCGCGGCTGCCGGAAGCCACACCCACAGCAGTTCAGATCCCAGCACCCTCAGTCCGCGCATCGAGAAGAACCCGGCGCCGATGGGCGAGACCTCGATGGGCCGCCATGGCAGAAACCAGCGGTCCGGCAGGACCGGCCACGCCAGGGCCACGCCGAGACCTCCGTTCGTGAGCATGTCGAGGAGACCGTGCGACAGCGCCACCGGAAACAGGCACAGGACGGCGACGCGCAGAGGCACGCCACCGCGAACGAGGAAGGCGGCTGCGACGGAGACCACGGCCGCGAAGGCCACGGAATGGGTGAGGCCACGATGACCTGCGGCAGCGTCGTAGGGAATGCCCAGCGCGAACGCCGCCACGTCGGCATCGGGCACTATCGAGAGCGCGAGTCCCGCGCCCAGCATCCGCCCGTGGAAGATCCGCGGTCCGGCGAGTGCCCGGAGCACCAGCGGCACCGCGGCGTGCGTGAAGATCGAAGGCATCGCCGGCTCCCGCGTGGCGGCTCAGCGGCGGGCGCGGGCCCGGCGACGCGGCGTCATCGGTCCTTGCGCTTGGCCTTACCGTTCTTCTTCCCGCCGGACTTCGCTTTCTTGGGGGCAGGGACAGGTTCGTGGGACCGCGCCGCCTTCACCTGCTCACGGAACAGGGCGCTGATCGCGTTCGCGGTCGATACCGGCGTCGATGCGGACCGAGCTTTCGGTGCCGGCTTCGCCCCGGGATCCGGCTTGGCGTGGCGAACAGGCGCTTCCTTCACCGCGGCCGGTGCCGCAGCGGCGGGCAAGGTCTTCTTGCGGTCCGGTTTTCGTTCGGCCGGCTTCGTCTTGACGGTCTTCCCGGGCGCCTTCTTCGGAGCGGGCTCGGCCGTGGACACGGCCGCCTTCTTCGGTCCCGGCTTCGACTCTGGCTTGGGGGTGGAACGAGGCGTCCCGACCGCCTTCTTTGCCGCCGCCGGCTTGGAATCGGTCCTGGATACAGATCGTGCCGTGCGTCCCTTGGCCGGAGCGGGCGCTGGTCCGTGGTGCCGGCCGGCGCGGCAGGCACGGGGTCCACGACAGGCGCGGCAGGCGGTTGGGCGGTGGCCGGCTCGGGGGCAGCCTTCGCGGCGGGCGCCGCATCGCCGCCCGCGCCATCGAGCCGGGCTTTCGCGTACGAGCCGGGTGCCGCTTCGATCACTCGCAGTGCACGATCGCCCGGTTTGCGCGCGTGGACCTTGCCGCCTCCGAACGAGGAGATCCAGCCGGCCCAGTCGTTCCACCACGAACCTTCGTGACGGTCCGCGTTCTCCAGCCAGGCCTGAGCGTCCTCCGGCATGTCCGGGCGCGTCCAGAAGCAGTACTTGTTCGCGGCCGGCGGATTGACGATGCCCGCGATGTGGCCCGATCCGCCGAGCACGAAGCGCACGGGGCCGGAAAACCGGCGCGCCCCGCTGTACGTGGACTTCCAGGGCGCGATGTGATCTTCCATCGTGGAGATGAAGTAGGTGGGCGTCGTGACCTGCGAGAGGTCCATCTGCTCGCCGCCCACCGTCAGTTCGCCCGGCTGGATCAGCAGGTTGCGGATGTACATGTTCCGCAGGTAGAAGGTGTGCATCTTCGCCGGCATGCGCGTCGCGTCCGAGTTCCAGTACAGCAGATCGAACGGGAATGGCTCTTTGCCAAGCAGGTAGTTGTTGACGACGAAGGACCAGATGAGGTCGTTGTCGCGCAGCAGATTGAAGGTGCCGGCCATTTCCTCGCCTTCGAGGAAGCCGCGCGCCTCCATGCGCTTTTCCAGACGCGTCACGGTGTCCTCGTCGACGAACACGCCCAGTTCACCCGGTTCGCGGAAGTCGATCATGGTCGTAAAGTACGTCACGCTCTTCACGCGGTCGGACTGGCCCCGCGCCTTGAGCCAGGACATGAGGCATGCCGTGAGAGTTCCGCCCAGGCAGTAGCCGATCACGTTGGCGGACGGCTCGCCGGTGGCTTCACGCATCGCATCCAGCGCGGCCAACGGGCCTTCGAACAGATAGTCGTGGAATGTCTTGTGCGCCAGGCGCTCGTCCGGATTGACCCAGGAAATCACGAACACCGTGTGACCCTGGTCGACGGCCCACTTGATGAACGAGTTGGAGGGCCGCAGGTCGAGGATGTAGTACTTGTTGATCCACGGCGGAACGATCAGCAGCGGCGTGCGGTTCGCTTCGCCCGTCGTCGGTTCGAACTGCAGCAGCTGCATGAGGTCGTTCTGGAAGACGACCTTGCCCGGCGTGGCCGCCACGTTCTCGCCCAGCTTGAACGCGGCGTAGTCGGTCATGCTGATGGCGAGCTTGCCGTGGCCGCGATCGAGGTCGCCCAGCAGGTTCTCGAGACCGTGCAGCAGATTGCGCCCTCCGGTCTCGGCGGTCACCTTCAGTACTTCGGGATTGGTGAAGGCGAAGTTGGTCGGGGCCAGCGCGTCGATGTACTGCCGTGTGAAGAATTTCACCTTGCGCGCGCTCGTCTCGTCCAGACCGCCGGTCTCCGCCACCGTGCGCTGGATGTGCTCTGCCGCGATGAGGTAGGACTGCTTGATGTAGTCGAAGACGAAATTGTTCTGCCACAGTTCGCTGCGGAAGCGGTTGTCGCCTTTCTGCGGCTGCTTCACCGGCTCGGCCTGTCCCCCTGCGCCCGGGAGAGCATGGCCGTCCAGAGCTTGAGGTAGTCCTCCCACGCGTGCATCTGCATCTGCGCGAGCTTGGAGGGGTCGGCCAGGAGCTTCGAGCCCAGCTCGGCGAATGCCTTGTCGATACCCAGATCGCCGATGTTGCGCATGAAGTCCACGTGAGGCTGGCTCTCGGCGAACTTGGCCACCACGGCCGCGGAACGCTCGGCGATGTGGGCGAGCGCGGCCTGGAGTTCCTTGGGATCGATGGGCTGCATGGGCTGGGGGTTGGCCATGGAGTTCTCCGTTCAGTGACGTACTGCCTGGAATCGATAGGCGCCATCGGCGCCCGTGGACCGTTCGACGCGGCCCCGGTGGTGCAGATGGTTGAGGTGGGCAATGGCCTCCCCCATCGCGAAGAAGAGCTGATGCGTGTCGAGCTCCCGCCGGAACAGGACTGGCAGGATCTCGGCGGCCGTGCGCGGCTCGTCGCAGGCACCGAGCAGTTCCTGCAGCCGCTCCGCGTGGTGGGCGCCCAGCGCCTCCACACGGGCGCGGATTCCGCGGAACGGCATGCCGTGAGAAGGCAGAACCAGCGTGTCGTCGGGCAGTTCGGTGAACGCGCGGATCGACGTGAGAAACTGGGCGACCGGATCGCCGTCCGGTTCGGTGGTCCAGACGCTGGTGTTGGTGCTGATCTTGGGCAGCAGCATGTCGCCGGAGATGAGCAGGCCCAGCGATTCGCAGTACAGCGAGGCATGTTCGGGCGCGTGGCGGTAACCGACGATCACCCGCCATGCGTGGCAGCCGAGCTGAAGGATGTCGCCGTGCACGATGCGCCGGAACGTCCGCGGGGGAGGCGTGATGGCGTTGCGGTAGCCGGAGGGGCGGGAGGAGATGGCCGCGAGCCGGCCGGCATCCAGACCATGCATGCGGTACAGGTTCGCGAGTGCCTCGGCGCCGTAGCCGGAGGTGGATTCGTAGAGCGCGTGACCGGTCAGATATTCCGCCTCGGTCATGTACAGCGGCAACCCGAACGTCGACGTGAACCAGCCGGCGTGCCCGAAGTGATCGGGGTGGCAGTGCGTGACGACGATTCTTTCGAGGGGGGCGTGGTGGGGCAGGAGTTCGTCCCAGGCGTTCCGGGTGGCGGCGTTGTGGTAGCCGGTGTCGATCACCGTCCAGCCGAGCGGCCCGCGCAGCATCCACAGATTGATGTGGTCGAGCGCGAAGGGAAGCGGCATGCGCAGCCAGCGGACATCGGGGTGGATCTCGATCCAGCGGCCAGGGACAGGCGCCGTTTCGAAGGGAAACGACAGCGTTGCGGCGGCGGCCGGAGCGGACGAAGCTTGCGGCATGGGCAGGAAGCGGTGCGTAACGGGTCCGTGAATGATCCGATGCGGCCTCGCAAGCCGTCTTTTCTTATACTCGCATGATATCGGATTGTTGCATTGCACAAAACATGACCCGCGCCACGGCCAACGACGTCAAGTCCAGCTTCACCATCACCGACCTCGCCAGCGAGTTCGGCATCACCACCCGGACCATCCGCTTCTACGAGGATCACGGGCTGCTGTCTCCTGCCCGCAAGGGCCGCAACCGCGTCTATGGCAAGCGTGACGTGGTCCGGCTCAAGCTCACGCTCCGGGGCAAGCGCCTCGGACTGCCGCTGACCGAGATCCGCGAGCTGCTGGACATCTACGACGCCGCCCACGACGAGGGCGAGCAGCTCACCCAGTTCCTGGCGACCCTGCGCAAGCGCCGGGAGGCGCTCGAGCAGCAACTCGAGGACATCGAGGCGACACTGTCGGAAATACGGGCGTTCGAGGCCCAGTGCAAACGGCTGCTCGACCAGGGTCTCGCTCCGGCAAAGGCGTCGGCCCGCCGCCGCCAGACTGCGAAGTCCGATTGACGTTAACGTCAACGGCAGATAGATTCCCCGACCGGTTTTCCCTGTTACGGAGTTCCCATGGACCGCGCCTCCCCCGTTGCCTTCCTGCGTTATCCCTGCCTGGACTTCGCCCTGGGCGAGACCGTCGAGATGCTCCGGTCCACCGTGCAGCAGTTCGCCGCGGCGGAGATCGCCCCGCGGGCGGCGGAGATCGACCGGACCAACGAATTTCCCATGGATCTCTGGCGCAAGCTGGGTGACCTCGGGCTGCTGGGGGTGACCGTGGAGGAAGCCTACGGCGGCACGGCGATGGGCTATCTCGCCCACATCGTTGCCATGGAAGAGATCAGCCGGGCGAGCGCCTCGGTGGGTCTGTCCTACGGGGCGCACTCCAACCTGTGCGTGAACCAGATCCGGCGCAACGGCACCGAGGCCCAGAAATCCCGCTTTCTGCCCAAGCTGGTGTCGGGCGAATTCGTGGGAGCCCTGGCCATGAGTGAGCCGGGCGCCGGGTCCGACGTCGTGTCCATGCGGCTGCGCGCCGACCGCGTCGGCGACCGCTACGTCCTGAACGGCAACAAGATGTGGATCACCAACGGGCCGGATGCCGACGTGCTCGTCGTGTACGCCAAGACCGACCCTTCGGCGGGGCCGCGCGGCATCACGGCCTTCCTGATCGAGAAGGGCTTCAAGGGGTTCTCCACGGCACAGAAGCTGGACAAGCTGGGCATGCGAGGGTCCAACACGTGCGAGCTGGTGTTCCAGGACTGCGAGGTTCCCGAGGAGAACATCCTGGGCGAACTGGGGCGCGGCGTGAACGTGCTCATGAGCGGCCTGGACTTCGAGCGCACCGTGCTGTCCGGCGGCCCTCTGGGCATCATGTCCGCCTGCATGGATGCCGTCGTTCCCTATCTGCACGACCGCAAGCAGTTCGGTCAGCCCATCGGCGAGTTCCAGCTCATGCAGGGCAAGCTCGCGGACATGTACTCCACGATGATGGCCTGCCGGGCGTACGTCTACGCAGTGGGACAGGCCTGCGATCGCGCCCACACGCCGGACGCCGTCCGCGCGCTGCGCAAGGACGCCGCGGGCGCGATTCTCTACGCCGCGGAAAAGGCCACCTGGATGGCCGGCGAGGCGGTGCAGTGCCTGGGCGGCAACGGCTACATCAACGAATTCCCCACCGGCCGCCTGTGGCGCGACGCCAAGCTCTACGAGATCGGCGCGGGAACCTCCGAGATCCGGCGCTGGCTGATCGGTCGCGAGCTGTTCGCCGACACGGTCTGACCGCCGCGCCGCCGCTGCCGTCCGGTCGTACCTGTCCGAGCCCACAATGAACGCTCCTGCCGAAGTGGCGGACCAGTCCCGACTCGCCTTCGGGATCGCCAAGGCGCTGCTGGAAGGTTTCGACCGCCACTACCGGATCTTCCGCGAGATCTCCCGCGAGGCCCGCGCGCGTTTCGAAGCCGCGAACTGGCCGGAAGTGCATCGGGCACACGCCGATCGCATCGCGTTCTACGACCAGCGGGTCATGGAGTCGGCCGAGCGCCTGATCCGCGAGTTCGACGTCGAACGTCTGCCGGAGGACATCTGGCTGCAGGTGAAGCTCCACTACGTGGGCCTGCTCACGGACCACAAGCAGCCGGAACTCGCGGAGACGTTCTTCAACTCCGTGAGCTGCAAGATCCTGCACCGGGCCTACTACCACAACGACTACATGTTCGTGCGGCCTGCGGTGTCCACGGAACACCTGGACTCCGACACGCCGGCCTACCGGTGCTACTACCCGCGCAAGAACGGTCTTCGCGCCGTGCTGGAGCGGATTCTGGCGGACACGGGACTCACGCTGCCGTTCACGCATCTGGCGCGCGACCTGCGCTGCCTGCTCAAGGTGATGCGTGGCGCGCTCAAGCGGCCGTTCCGCGCCGAGGCCAATCACCAGATCCGCGTCCTCACGTCGCTTTTCTATCGCAACAAGCGCTGCTACCTCATCGGAATGCTGGTGAACGGCGAACAGGAGACGCCGCTCGCCATCCCCATCGTTCACGACGGCGAGGGCGGGCTCGCGCTCGACGCGCTCCTGCTGGACGCCCGCCAGATCGCGCCCCACTTCGCCTTCAGCCGCGCGTACTTCATGGCCGACATGGAGGTGCCTTCGGCGTACGTGGCGTTCCTCTCGTCGATGCTGCCGCGCAAGCCCAAGGCCGAGCTGTACACCTCGCTGGGCCTGCAGAAGCACGGCAAGACGCTCTTCTACCGGGACTTCCTGCATCACCTCAAGCACTCGACCGACGATTTCGTCCTCGCTCCAGGCATCCGGGGGCTGGTGATGATCGTGTTCACGCTGCCGTCGTATCCGTACGTCTTCAAGGTGATCCGTGACCGGATCTCGCCGACAAAGGAAGTGACGCGCGACATCGTGAAGGAAAAGTACATGCTGGTGAAGCGGCACGACCGCATCGGCCGCATGGCGGACACGCTGGAATACGCGGACGTCGCATTCCCCCGGGCACGCTTCACCCAGGCGCTCGTGGACGAGCTGCGGCGCGAGGCGCCCTCGCTGGTGGAGGAGGACGGCGACGCGCTCGTCGTGAAGCATCTGTACATCGAACGGCGCATGCAGCCGCTCAACCTGTTCCTGGACGATGCCGACGACGATCAGGTGCTCGCTGCCGTGGTGGACTACGGCAATGCGATCAAGGAACTCGCCTCGGTCAACATCTTCCCCGGCGACATGCTTTTCAAGAATTTCGGCGTGACGCGGGGCGGCCGCGTGGTCTTCTACGACTACGACGAGATCGTCTACATGACCGAGTGCAACTTCCGCCGCATTCCCGAGGCTCGCACGCCCGAGGACGAGATGTCGGCCGAGCCGTGGTATCCCGTGGGCCAGAACGACATCTTTCCTGAAGAGTTCGCCCCCTTCCTGCTGTCCGGAGAAGCGGTGCGGCGGCACTTCCTGGCGCACCACCGCGATCTGCTGGAGGCGGACTTCTGGAACGGGACCAAGCACCGCATCGAACAAGGCTTCATCGAGGATGTCTTTCCCTACGCTCCGGCCGTGCGTTTCGCGGCCCGTTTTCCCGGGATTGCATGAGACCTCGGCCCCCTTCGCCGCAGTACGCGGTACCGGAATGCGCATCGTGGCGTGAGACAATTCGAGACTGCCTGCGCGACGACCTGTCCTACTTCTTCCTGGAGCGTCTGCCATGACCGATCCCGTCGTTATCGTTTCCGCCGCCCGCACGCCCATGGGCGGACTGCAGGGCGAGTTCAAGGACTTCGCCGCCGCCGAACTCGGCAGCACCGCGATTCGCGCGGCCGTGGAGCGTGCCGGAGTGGCCGCCGCCGAGGTGGAAGAAGTCGTGATGGGCTGCGTGCTGCCCGCCGGTCAGGGGCAGGCGCCCGCGCGGCAGGCGAGCCTGGGCGGCGGACTGCCTCTTTCTGCAGGGTGCACCACCGTCAACAAGATGTGCGGGTCCGGCATGAAGGCCATCATGTTCGCGAACGACCTCCTCCTCGCGGGGACGAACCGGGTGATGGTCGCGGGCGGCATGGAGAGCATGTCCAACGCGCCGTATCTCCTGCCCAAGGCGCGCACCGGATATCGCATGGGCCACCAGCAGGTACTCGATCACATGTTCCTGGACGGCCTGGAAGACGCCTACGACAAGGGCCGGCTCATGGGAACGTTCGCGGAGGACTGCGCGCAGAAGTTCGGCTTCACGCGACAGGCGCAGGACAGCTTTGCCATCGCTTCGCTCGAACGCGCGCAGAAGGCCAACCGCGAAGGCTGGTTCGCCTGGGAGATCGCCCCCGTCGCGCTGAAGTCCGGCAAGGGCGACCGCTTCCTCTACCAGGACGAACAGCCCTTCAAGGCCAATTTCGAGAAGATCCCGCAGTTGAAGCCCGCCTTCCGCAAGGACGGCACGGTGACGGCCGCCAATTCCAGCTCCATCTCGGACGGTGCCGCGGCCGTGGTGATGATGCGCGAGTCGGAAGCCCTGCGCCGCGGGCTCACCCCCCTTGCAAGGATCGCGGGCCACAGCACTCATGCGCAGGAACCCGGCTGGTTCACGACGGCACCGGTGGGTGCCATGCGCAAGCTGTTCGAGCGCACCGGCTGGACGGCGGACAAGGTGGATCTGTACGAGATCAACGAGGCTTTTGCCGTGGTCACCATGGCGGCCATGCAGGAACATGCGTTGCCGCACGAGAAGGTGAACGTTCACGGCGGAGCGTGTGCGCTGGGGCACCCCATCGGCGCTTCCGGCGCGCGCATCGTGGTGACCCTGCTCGGGGCACTGCGCAAGTACGGTCTCAAGCGTGGCGTGGCGAGCCTTTGCATCGGCGGCGGAGAGGCCACGGCACTGGCCATCGAGTGCCTGTAGCAGGAGACGGAGGCTCGTGCCGGGCGTGCCGCGCCCAGGGCCGGGATTCACGGAGGAAGGGATGACGCAGAAGAGCATCGGATTCATCGGCGTGGGCCTGATGGGCCACGGGATGGCGAAGAACCTGGTCGAGAAGGGCTGGCAGGTGTGCGTGCTCGGCCATCGCAACCGTGCGCCGGTGGAGGACCTTGTGCGCCGCGGCGCGGTCGAGGCGAAGGACGTCGCCGATGCCGTGGCGCAGTCGGACATCGTGTTCCTGTGCGTCACCGGAACCCCGGAGGTGGAAGATCTCCTGTACCGGCCGGGCGGCGTCCTCGCGAGCTGCCGTGCGGGCCAGATCGTGATCGACACCTCCACCAGCCAGCCCGGGTCCACCCTGAAGTCGCTGGAAGCCTTTCGCGCAAAGGATGTGCGATTCGTCGATGCGCCTCTCACCCGGACACCGGTGGAAGCCGAGCAGGGCAGACTCAACACGCTGGTCGGGGCCGACGCCCGGACCTTTGCCGAGATCGAACCGGTGTTGCGCGCCTACTGCGAGAACGTCTTCCATGTGGGCGACGTCGGCTCGGGGCACACGTTGAAGCTCGTCAACAACTTCGTGGCGGTGGGCAGCGTGGCGTTGTTCTCGGAGGCGCTGGTCGCGTGCGCGAAGCTGGGCGTCGATCCGGGCCAGCTCGTCAAGCTGGTGAGCGTGGGCCCCCTCAACTCGAACATGTTCCAGATGGTGGCCGGCGGCGCGGCCGAGGGCGATTTCGGCCGGATGAAGTTCGCCCTGCGCAACGCAGCCAAGGACGTCCGCTATTTCGTCACCGAGATGACCAACGCCCAGGTCGCCGGCGTCGTGACGGCGGCGGTCAATCAGAGTCTCAACCAGGCGCTCGGGCTCGGATTCGGCGCGCCCGACAGGATGCTCGCCTCGCTCGTGCAGGCCCAGGCGCAACTGAACGGCGTCGACATCCCTCCGAAATCCTGATTCCGACACCATGGCCCAACCCATCGTTTTCCATTTCGACTTCTCCTCCACGTACGGCTACATCGCCAGCACGAAGATCGACGCGCTGGCCGCGCGCTTCGGGCGCGAAGTCCAGTGGAAGCCCTTTCTGCTCGGGGCCACGTTCAAGGTCACGGGACTGCCTTCGCTGCCCTCCGTCCCGCTCAAGGGGGACTACTCGGCCAGAGACGTCCTGCGCAGCGCGCGCTTTCACGCCGTGCCGTTCCGGATGCCCACGGTGTTTCCCATCTCGACCCAGGCCCCGGCACGGGCGTTCTACTGGCTGACGGACAGGGATCCGGCCGCGGCCAGGCAGCTCGCCGCCGCCCTGTACCGCGCGTACTTCGTGGACGACGTGAACATCTCCAATCCGTCCGACACGGCCAGGGTGGCGGCGTCGCTGGGGCACGATGAAGCGGCCGTGCTGGCTGCGCTGGAAGACCCTGCGATCAAGCTGCGGCTCAAGACCGAGACCGAAATGGCCATCGCGCGAGGCGTGTTCGGGTCACCCTTCATCTTCGTCGACGACGAACCCTTCTGGGGCGTCGACAGGCTCGACCAGGTGGCACGGTGGCTGGAAACCGGAGGGTTCTGATCTGAGCGGTAACCCTTCGGTGATTCGTCGCGTGTGCGTGTTCTGCGGTTCGAGCCCCGGCCGCAATCCCCTCTTCGTCCAGGCAGCGCGGGAGGTGGGCGGGGTGATCGCGCGTGCGGGCCTCGGCCTGGTCTACGGCGGGGGAGGCAACGGGATGATGGGCGCCGTGGCCGACGGTGCGCTCGACGCCGGCGGACAGGTGACGGGAATCATTCCCGACGCGCTGCGCCGCCGGGAGCTTGCGCATCCACGGGTGGCCGACATGCAGGTCGTGCAATCGATGCACGAGCGCAAGCAGGCCATGGCCGATGCGTCCGACGCCTTCATGATGCTGCCCGGCGGCTTCGGCACGTTCGAGGAGTTCTGCGAAGTCGTCACCTGGTCGCAGCTGGGAATGCACCGCAAGCCCTGCGTGCTGCTGAATGTCGCCGGGTATTTCGACCGCATGATCGCGATGTTCGATCATGCGCGTGAAGAGGAATTCGTGAGCCGCGCGCACCGCGCGATCGTGGCTGCCGTGGATGCGCCGACGCAACTCGTGCAAGCTTTGCGCGACTATCGCGCGCCGCCCACCCACCGCTGGCTCGCGGAAGAGGACACCTGAACGGGGTGTAGGAGAGCGCGCGAGGGCAAGTGCCGCGCGCCGGTTCATGCAGTCAACAATGCCGTGGATTCCGCCCGGCAGGGCGGACGCGGTTTCGCCGGGAGAATGAGACGATGCCCATCACCAAGGGATGCAAGGTGCTCGTGGAAGAAGCGAAGGCCAGGATCCGCACCATCACCGTGGACGAGGCCAAGGCCAAGCTGCGCGATCCGGGCGTGCAATTCGTGGACATCCGCGACGTGCGGGAGCTGGAGCGGGACGGAATGATTCCCGGCGCCTTCCACGCGCCGCGCGGCATGCTGGAGGTCTGGGTGGACCCGGACAGCCCGTACTACAAGGAAGTCTTCGGCTCGGGCAAGGAGTTCGTGTTCTACTGCGCCTCGGCTTGGCGTTCCGCGCTGGCCACGGCCGTGGTGCAGGAAATGGGTCTCGCGCCTGTGTGCCATATCGAAGGCGGCTTCAACGGCTGGAAGAAAGGCGGCGGCGCCGTCGGCGAGCGCCCTCACAAGCACGAGTAAGACACGGTCAGCGCAAGGCACGGTCACATGACGGCGATCCGCTCCAGAATCAACGTGCGTTCCGACGATTTCCGCAGGAATGCGGAGTCGATGCGCGCGCTTGTGGACGACTTGCGCGCCAAGGTCTCGACGATCGCCGGCGGCGGCGGCCAGGCGGCGCGCGACAAGCACACGGCGCGGGGCAAGCTGCTGCCCCGCGAGCGCGTGCGCCAGCTGCTGGACGTCGGGTCGCCGTTTCTCGAGCTGTCCCAGCTCGCCGCGTGGGAGATGTACAACGGCGAATGTCCAGGCGGCGGAATCATCACCGGCATCGGCCGGGTGAATGGGCGCGAGTGCGTCATCGTCGCCAACGACGCCACGGTGAAGGGCGGCACCTACTACCCCGTGACGGTGAAGAAGCACCTGCGGGCGCAGGAGATCGCGCAGCAGAACCGCCTGCCGTGCCTGTACCTGGTGGACTCCGGCGGGGCGAACCTGCCCAGCCAGGACGACGTCTTTCCCGACCGCGACCATTTCGGCCGGATCTTCTTCAACCAGGCCAACATGTCGGCAGCCGGCATCCCGCAGATCGCCGTGGTGATGGGATCCTGCACGGCAGGCGGTGCCTACGTGCCGGCAATGTCCGACGAGAGCATCATCGTCCGCAACCAGGGCACCATCTTCCTGGGCGGCCCGCCGCTGGTGAAGGCGGCCACCGGAGAAGTGGTGTCCGCGGAGGATCTGGGCGGCGCCGACGTCCACACCAAGGTGTCCGGTGTCGCAGATCACTATGCGCTGAATGACCGGCATGCCCTGCAGATCGCGCGCCGCATCGTGGGCAATCTCAATTCGGCGAAGCGGGTCCGCATGGAGGTGCGCGAACCCCGTGCACCCCTGTATGGCACGGACGAGCTGCACGGCGTCATCCCCACGGACGTGCGCAAGCCGTACGACGTGCGCGAGATCGTCGCGCGCATCGTGGACGGCAGCGAACTGGACGAGTTCAAGCAGAACTACGGAACCACGCTGGTGTGCGGATTCGCGCGCGTGTTCGGCTACCCCGTGGGGATCGTCGCGAACAACGGCATCCTCTTCTCGGAGTCGGCGTTGAAGGGCGCGCACTTCATCGAGCTGTGCGCGCAGCGCGGCATTCCCCTCGTGTTCCTGCAGAACATCACGGGTTTCATGGTGGGCCGCAAGTACGAGTCCGGCGGCATTGCCAAGGATGGCGCCAAGATGGTGACGGCGGTGGCGACGGCACGCGTGCCGAAGTTCACCTTCATCCTGGGCGGCAGCTTCGGAGCAGGCAACTACGGCATGTGCGGCCGTGCCTACAGCCCCCGCTTTCTCTGGATGTGGCCGAACGCCCGCATCTCGGTGATGGGCGGGGAGCAGGCGTCGAGCGTGCTGGCGCAGGTGCGCCGCGATGGCATCGAATCCAGGGGCGGACACTGGTCGAAGGAAGACGAGGAGGCGTTCAAGGCGCCCATCCGTTCGCAGTACGAAGTGCAAGGCCATCCCTACTACGCCAGCGCGCGGCTGTGGGATGACGGCGTGATCGATCCTGCCGACACGCGCATGGTGCTGGGGCTGGGGCTGTCCGCGGCGCTCAACGCGCCCGAAGAGGCCACACGCTTCGGCGTTTTCAGAATGTAAGGTCTGCCCACAGGCCCCACACACCCCCGGGACGGCGAATCGATGGCGAGCAAGAAACCCCCGCAGAGCTACACCTCCACGCACGAGATCGCCGTGACGACGATGAAGAACATCGGTCCGCAATCGGCGAAGTGGCTGGCGGCCGTCGGTGTCGTGACCAAGAAGGACCTGGAGGACCTGGGCGCCGTGAATGCATTCCGCCTCATGCGCAAGCACGGTTACAACGTGACGCCGGTGATGCTGTACGCGCTGCAGGGCGCGATCATGGACCTGCACTGGAACCGGTTGCCGGGAAAGCTCAAGGATGACCTTCGGGCGAGGGCACGAGCAGATGAGTGAAGACATCGTTGAACTGCAGGTGACGGACGCCGGCGTGGCGACCGTCACCATGAACCGTCCGGATGTGCACAACGCGTTCGACGACACGCTGATCGCGCGGCTCACGGCCGTGCTGCGTTCGGTGGACGACGACGCCGCGGTGCGTGTTGTGGTCCTGGCTGCGCACGGCAGGAGCTTCTCCGCCGGCGCGGACCTGAACTGGATGAAGCGCATGGCGCACTATTCGGAGGCCGAGAACCTGCGCGATGCCATGCACCTGGCGGAGCTCATGCGCACGCTGGACCGCATGCGCAAGCCCACCATCGCAAGAGTGCAGGGGGCCGCGTTCGGGGGCGGCGTGGGGCTGGTCGCCTGCTGCGACATGGCCATCGCGGCCCGCGAGGCGCTGTTCTCGCTGTCGGAGGTTCGCCTGGGCCTCATCCCCGCCGTCATCAGCCCCTACGTCATCCAGGCCATCGGCGTGCGCGCCGCGCGCCGCTACTTCCTCACGGCGGAACGCTTCGGCGCCGACGAGGCGAAGCGTCTCGGGCTGCTCACCGACGTGGTGGACGCGCACTGGCTCGATCAGGGCGTCGACGGTCTCGTGGGCCATCTTCTGAAGGGCAGTCCGCACGCCATCGCCGCCTCCAAGGAACTCATCCGCGCCGTGTCCGACCGTCCGATCGACACGCAGGTGTGCGAAGACACCGCGAGGCGCATCGCCCAGCAGCGCGCGTCGGCCGAAGGACGCGAAGGCGTGACTGCCTTCCTGGAGAAGCGCGCCCCCGCGTGGGCGAAGGACGCAGGCTGAGCGCCGGACCATGTTCGAGAAGATCCTGATCGCCAACCGTGGCGAAATCGCCTGCCGCGTCGCCCGCACCGCGCGGCGGATGGGCATCCGCACCGTCGCCGTGTACTCCGAGGCGGACCGCGACGCGCTGCATGCAGCGGCCTGCGACGAGGCCTATCTCATCGGCCCCGCGCCGGCACGCGACAGCTATCTGAGGGCCGACCGCATCCTCGACGTCGCAAGGCGCTCGGGTGCCCAGGCCGTCCATCCCGGTTACGGCTTTCTTTCGGAGAACGAGTCGTTCGCTCAGGCGTGCGACGCTGCCGGCGTCGTGTTCATCGGCCCGCCGGCCTCCGCGATCCGCGCCATGGGATCGAAGAGCAATTCCAAGGTGCTCATGGAGCGCGCGGGCGTGCCCCTAGTTCCTGGATACCACGGCGAGGCGCAGGACGCCGAACTGCTCGCCCGTGAAGCCGCGCGCATCGGATTTCCGGTGCTGATCAAGGCGTCCGCGGGCGGTGGCGGCAAGGGCATGCGCGTCGTGCGCAGTGCCGGGGAAGTGGAGGCCGCCGTCGCCTCCGCAAAGCGGGAGGCCGCTTCGTCGTTCGGAGACGACCGCCTGCTGATCGAGAAGTATCTCGAGCGGCCGCGCCACGTGGAACTGCAGGTCTTCGCGGACACGCACGGCAACTGCGTGCACCTGTTCGAGCGCGACTGTTCCGTCCAGCGCCGGCACCAGAAGGTGCTGGAGGAAGCGCCCGCGCCCGGCATGCAGGCGCAGCGGCGCAGACAGATGGGTTCGGCAGCCGTTGCCGCGGCGCGCGCCGTGGACTACGTGGGTGCTGGCACCGTCGAGTTCATCCTCGATGCGTCGGGCCAGTTCTATTTCATGGAGATGAACACCCGCCTGCAGGTGGAGCATCCCGTCACCGAGATGATCACGGGGCTGGATCTCGTGGAATGGCAGTTGCGCGTTGCCTCGGGCGAACCGTTGCCGCTCACTCAGGAGCAGCTGGCGATTCGCGGACACGCCATCGAGGCGCGGGTCTACGCGGAGGATCCCGCGAAGGGGTTTCCTGCCGGCGGTCGGCGTGGTGGAGCATCTGCGGGAACCGCAACCTTCCGCCCACGTCCGCGTCGATACGGGCGTGCGCGAGGGCGACGAGATCGGCGTGAACTACGACCCGATGATCGCCAAGCTGATCTGCTGGGACGTGGACCGCGATGCCGCGCTGAGGCGCATGCGTCAGGCGCTCGCGGAGTACCAGGTGGCGGGCCTCGCGAACAATCTCCAGTTCCTCTCGGCCGTCGTGGCGCACCGCGCCTTCGCCGAGGCGCATCGCGATCCTGGCCTGCTCGATACCGGACTCATCGAGCGATATCGCGCGGAGCTGCTGCCCGACGGACAGCCTGCGGGCGACGTGACCCTGGCGGTTGCCGTGCTCTCGGAACTGCTGCGCGCCGACGAGGAAGCACGTGCGCGAGCCCGTTCCTCGGGCGACCCGCATTCCCCCTGGCACGGCAGCTCCGGCTGGCGACTCAACGAAGACAACTTTCACGTCTTCACCTTTACCGATGGCGAGCGCAAGGTGCCGGTCACGGCGCACTACCGGGCCGCCGGGTACGAACTGGAACTGCCCGGCGGCCATGTGATGGCCAAGGGCGAACTGGACGGCGATGGCCGGCTTGCCGTCGACCTGGACGGTGCGCGCATGCTGGGACAGGTGGTGCGGCGGGGCAACGAGCTGACCGTCTTCGTCCAGGGGACGAGCCATCGCCTGCAGCTTGAGGCGCTGGAAGCCGTGGACGATGCCGCCGCGGCAGGCTCGCTTACCTCGCCCATGCCGGGGTCGGTCATCGATGTTCTGGTGAAGGCGGGCGAGCGTGTGGAAAAGGGTGCACCGCTCATGCTGATCGAGGCGATGAAGATGGAGCACACCATCGCCGCGCCGGCCGCGGGACGGGTCATGGAGATCTTCTTCGCCAAGGGCGACCTGGTGAAGGAAGGCGTCGAACTGCTGGGGTTCGAATCCGATGAGTGACCCGCGCACGTTCCCCGCAGACATGGACGGCTCTCGTATCCGGACGTTCGCGTCCGTACGCGCGACTGTCGGTCCGCCCCGGCTTCCGCGCAGGCGGCCGTGCCTTGTGTTGTTCGCACGAGAGGAGCTCGGGTGGCGGCCATGACATTTCCGAAGAAGGTCCGTCTTGTCGACGTGGGGCCCCGCGACGGTCTGCAGAACGAGCCGGCGATGGTGCCTGCGCGCGTGAAGGTCGAACTGATCGAGCGTCTCGCCGATGCGGGATTGCCCGTGGTGGAAGCGACCAGCTTCGTGTCGCCGAAATGGGTGCCGCAGATGGCCGATGCCGCCGAGGTCATGGCCGCCATCCGGCGCAAGCCGGGTGTTTCGTATCCGGTCCTCGTGCCGAACCTCAAGGGCCTCGACGGCGCGCTCGCCGCACGGGCCGACGAAGTGGCCATCTTCGGCGCGGCGACCGAATCCTTCTCACGCCGCAACATCAACTGCAGCATCGACGAATCGCTCGACCGGTTCGCGCCCGTGTGCGAAAGGGCGCTGGCCGAGGGCATTCGCGTGCGCGGTTACGTGTCGGTCGTGCTGGGCTGTCCCTATGAAGGGGACGTCGCGCCCGAGGCCGTCGCGCACGTCTCGACGCGGCTGCTGGAGATGGGCTGCTACGAAATCTCCCTCGGTGACACCATCGGCGCTGGCACTCCGCTCAAGACCCAGCGGATGATCGAGGCTGTCGCGCGCCACGTTCCCGTCGAGCGCATCGCCGGCCACTATCACGACACGTACGGGCAGGCGCTCGCCAACATCCTCGCCTCGCTCGAGCTGGGCGTGGCCACCTTCGACTGTTCCGTGGCAGGCCTGGGCGGCTGCCCCTATGCACCCGGCGCGACCGGCAACGTCGCGACCGAGGACGTCCTCTACATGCTGGACGGCATGGGAATCGAGACGGGTGTCGACATGAATGCGCTGGTCGCCGCCGCCCAGTTCATCTGCGAAGCGGTAGGCCGCGAGAACTCCTCGCGGGCAGGCCGCGCGATCGTCGCGAAGAAGCGCAAGGCCGCCGCGTGAACTCCATCCGCAACGCCGGCCGCGCCGTCCCCGTGGACGTGCCATCGCCTTGCATCAAGGTGTGCGTCATGGACGATGCCACGGGCTTGTGCCGTGGCTGCCAGCGTACGCTGGATGAGATCGCCGGCTGGTCCTCCTATACCGCCGACGAAAGGCAAGCCGTGCTGGCAAGGCTGCCCGCGCGGCGAGCGACACCCTGAAGCCTTCCTCACACGCGGGCCCTGTGCCCGGAGACACGCCATGCCGCTTTCGACCCCCGCTCCGCGCCACATCAAGCACACCCGCACGATCCAGTGCTGCGGCTATCACCGCGAGGACGGGCTCTGGGACATCGAGGGTCATCTGACCGACACCAAGCCCTTCGACATCCCCAACATGGACCGGCCCGGAGGCACGCTGGTCGCGGGCCAGCCCATGCACAACATGTGGATCCGCCTCACCGTGGATCTGGACCTGCTGATCCACGACGTCGAGGTCGTCACGGACGCCGGCCCCTACTACGGCTGTCCCGGAATCACGCCGAACTTCCAGGTGCTGAAGGGGCTGCACATCAAGCCCGGTTTCACGCAGAAGACCCGCGAACTGCTCGGCGGCACCAAGGGCTGCACGCATCTGGTCGAGTTGCTGGGCCCCGTGGCCACGACGGTGTACCAGACGCTCTACGGCGCGCGCGAACGCGCAAAGCCCGCGGGCACCGATGGCAGGCGGCCGGCGCTCATCGACACCTGTCACATGTACGCTGCCGACGGCGAACTCGTGCGCAGGAAGTGGCCCGAGTGGGCCGGCGGCAAGTAGGCGCGGCGTACCTTTCGACACTTCACTGTCGCGGCTCCATCCCCAACGAGGAATCCCATGTCGTCGAAGCCCCTTTCCGGCATCCGTGTGCTCGATCTCACCCGTCTTCTGCCGGGGCCCATGTGCACGCTGCACCTGGCCGATCTCGGCGCCGAAGTCATCAAGATCGAGGACACGGGAGCCGGGGACTACGCCCGTACGCTGGGCATGCCGCCCGGCCGCACGGCCCCGGTGTTTCTCGCCATCAACCGGAACAAGCGGGGCATGCGGCTCGATCTGAAGCAGACGGAAGGCGTGGAGGCGTTCCTGGATCTCGCCCGTACCGCGCACGTGGTCGTGGAAGGCTTCCGGCCCGGGGTGGTCGACCGTCTCGGCGTGGGTTACGAAGCGGTCAAGGCCGTGAATCCAGCCATCGTGTACTGCGCGATCTCGGGCTACGGCCAGACCGGCCCCTACCGCCACCTTGCCGGACACGATCTCAACTACTGCTCCTACGCGGGTGTCGCCGAGCAGAACGGGGAGCGGGGCGGAGATCCGGTCATCTCCAATTTCCAGCTTGCCGACATCCTCGGCGGCGCGGTCGTGCCGGCCATGGGAATCCTCGCGGCTCTGTTCGACGCGCAGCGCACGGGCCGCGGCCGCCATGTGGATGCCTCGATGACCGAAGGCGTGCTCGCTCACAACGTCCAGGCCCTGTCGGCGCATGTGACCAAGGGCCGTGTGGCCGAACGCGGCAACGATCTGCTCTCGGGCCGTGAAGGCTGCTACAACGTCTACCGCACGAAGGACGGCCGGCACATGGCGGTGGGGTCGCTGGAATCCAAGTTCTGGAAGGACGTCTGCGACGTGGTGAACCGGCCGGATCTGCTGCACTGTCACTGGGAAACCGGCGGCGACCCGCAGATCGCCATCGACGCCTTGCGCGGCATCTTCGCCACGAAGACACAAGCCGAATGGGTCAAGGCATTCGAGGGCCGCGACTGCTGCGTCTGCCCCATCCAGACCTTCGATGAACTGCTCGACGATCCTCAGCATGCCGCCCGGGGAATGTTCGTGCGGTCGCCCCATCCCACCGAGGGGGACGTGCTGCAGATGGCGCCGCCGGTGAAGCTGTCCGATTTCACCTTCGAGGTCGAGCGCCCCGCCCCGGCACCCGGAGAGCACACGGAAGAACTCCTGCGCGCCCTGGGCTACGACGACACGCGGATTGCGACACTTTCGCGACAGCGCGTGATCTGAACGGACCGGCGCGAGGGCCCGGTGCCCTCGGATCCGTTGACCGTTGTCAATACCGGATCGGGCGCCAGCTCCTATCCTGCAGGCACGTCATCGGAGAGGGGAGGGCGCTGCCATGGAAATTCGTGTCGACGACCACGAGGTGGTCCGTGTCCACAAGCCCTTCCACCTGATCGACTGCGAATCCTACGAGCGCTGGTACCGGCGCAGAGAAGGCGTGCCGCTTGCCAACGGGTTCTACGTCGTCACCTGGCCTGCCGATGACACGAAGCGCCGTTTCGACGAGAACGCGAACTTCATCGGACCTTTCCGCAGCCGTGCCGAGGCGGAGGCCTGCCGGCCGGTGCTCGAGCATTGAGGGTCGATGCGTGCGGCGGCCGCGCGCGTTCACGGTTCCTGGCGCCCATCAGGGCGGGTGCAATGGCAGGGGTGGAGATGGATCGCCGCGCCTGCCTTGCGGCCGCCCGTGGTCCCTGAACCGGCCTTCTTCCGCGTGGCAGGGTCAGCCCTCCCGTCGCTTGCCAGGGATCGGCGCCCGCCGTCCGTTCGGACGTAACATCCCTCCCGCGCGTCACCGGTGACTCCCACCGTCCGACCGCATCGGACGAGGAGACACCCCATGCCGTCACCCGCATCACCGCTCTGGCAGTGGAGCGCCTGCGACCTGGCCGCCGCGATCGAGCGCCGCGACGTGTCCTGCACCGAGGCCATGGAGGCCGTGCTGGCGCGGGTCGAGCAGTGCAATCCCGAACTGAACGCCATCGTCTATCCCCGTTTCGACGACGCGCGAGAACGCTCTCGCGCTGCGGACGAGGCGCTGGCGCGTGGCGAGTCGTGGGGGCCGCTGCACGGCGTCCCTGTGACCATCAAGGAAAACGTCGACGTCGCAGGCATGCCCACGCCGAACGGAGTCCCGGCTCTGGAGTCGGTGATCGCGCCGGACGATTCGCCCGTGGTGCGCAATCTGCGTTCCGCAGGCGCCATCGTGTTCGGCCGGACCACGACTCCGGAGTTCTCCATGCGGGCGACCACCGACAGCCCGTTGCACGGGCGCACGCGCAATCCGTGGCATCCGGACGCCTCTCCGGGCGGGTCTTCCGGTGGTGCCGGCGCGGCGGCGGCGGCCGGCATGGGGCCGCTGCACCACGGCAACGACATCGGCGGCTCGCTGCGCTTTCCTTCTTTCGCGTGCGGTGTGTGCACCGTGAAGCCGACGGTGGGCCGCGTACCGGTGTTCAATCCGTCTGCGTCCGCCGAGCGCGGACTGCTCGCGCAGCTCATGTCGGTGCAGGGCGCGATCTGCCGCCAGGTGCGCGACGTGCGCCTGGCCACCCAGATCATGTCCCGCGGCGATCCGCGCGATCCCTGGTGGGTGCCGGTGCCGTTCGAAGGGGCTCCGTTGCCGGGGCCGATGCGCGTCGCCTTCACGCGCAATGCTCACGGCTATCCGATGCACCCGGGGATCGGCGAGCAGCTCGACAAGGCGGCTCGCGCACTGGAGAGCGCCGGGTATGCCGTGGAGGAAGTCGAGCCGCCGCCCATCACCGAACCTGCTGCGGGCTGGATGTCGGTCGCGCTCGCGGAAATCCGTGCGACGCTCGATCCCCTTGCCCGGCAGCACGGCAGTGCGACGGTGCAGAACGTGTTCGACTGGTACTACGCGATCGGCCACGTCGCCGAAGGTCCTGCCTACCTGGCGGGACTCGCCGCACGCACGCGGATGACGCGCGCGTGGAATGTGTTTCTCGATCGCTATCCGCTGGTGCTCACGCCGTTTCTCATGCGTCCCACGTACCCCTGGAACTACGACGCCCAGGGGCTCGAGCAGACGCGCGATCTGTTCGGCGCGGCCATCTACAGCTATGGCGTGAACTATCTCAGCCTGCCCGCCGGAGTGCTTCCGGTCGGGCTGGTGGAGGGGCTTCCGGCGGGCGTGCAGATCGTCGGGCGCCGTTTTCGCGAGGATCTGATTCTCGACGCGATGGAGGCGGTGGAACGGCAGGCGGGCACCCTGGTTCCGCAACTGTGGGAACGGATGAGCTGAAGAGTTTCCGGTGTGCCGGACAGTGTCCGGCACGGGCGGGGCCGCCGTGAATAATGCACGCCGCACTTGCCACGGACCGCGCGACGCGGAAGAATCCCAGTGTCTCTCCTGCACGTGATCGCGGCGGGGTGAAGTAAATGACAGGGCTGCGATCCCCTCAGGCAGTGGAGATAATTCTTGTCGCGCGTCGTTCAGCGGATTCGATTTGACCGTGCGGCCGGAGTTCCTTCCCAGTTTCCAGCGCGTCCTGCCTGAACGCATGACGCGCGCACTCGGCAAGAGGCACCCCGGCTTAACGCGAGAACCGATTCCCCGATTCTCGCCCCTCGGGCGGGCCATGGCGTGCTGCTCGGTATTTGCCACAAGAATACGCCGTTCGATCCCAATAGCCGATCGATGCGAAGAATGAACGTTTGCCAGGGCTGTACGAGCAACGCTCACAGCCGTGACTTGTCACGGCCCCTTCACGACGCAGCGACGGAGCACCACTTTGGGAAACAATTGCACAGAAAATTTCAAGTTCGAGGGGATTGCGGGTGAGTCGTCGGTTCTCCCCGCAAGCAAGGGTCCGGATCGGCGCAGTTCGCGCGGCGGGCGCGCAGACGCGTTGCCGCGCTTGTCCCGCTAGAGCAGCGGGCATCGCGCCATCATGGACAGCACCGCTACCGCTCCCGTTCTTTCACCGCGCCAGAAGGAATGCCTTTCCTGGGCATCCATGGGCAAGACATCCCAGCAGATCTCCCAGTTGCTGGGCGTCACGCCGCGCACCGTTCATCTCCATCTCGAGAACTGCCGCAGGAAGCTCGGCGCCGAGAACACCACTCATGCCGTGGCCAAGGCCATACGGCTCGGGCTGATCGCGCTGGAAGGCCCGACTGAGTGATCGTGGTCAGATCGCGGCCCGCCTGAACGGCGGGCCGTCTCTTTCAGAGCGACTTCAGGAAGGCGATCAGCGCTTCGCGATCGCCTCTCTGCATGCCGGCAAAGGCATCGCGGGACGTCTTCGCTTCGCCGCCGTGCCACAGAATCGCTTCTTCGAGATTGCGGGCCCGGCCATCGTGCAGGAATGCGCCCGCGCCGTTGACGACCTCCGACAGGCCGATGCCCCACAGGGGCGGCGTGCGCCATTCGCGGCCGCTCGCGAGAAAGTCCGGCCGTCCATCAGCGAGGTCCTCGCCCATGTCGTGCAGCAGCAGATCGGTGAAGGGCCGGATCGTCTGGTGGGCGACGGGCGGGAAGGCGGGGAACGGCCCCGTCCGCAATTCCGGCACGTGGCACACTGCGCACTGCGCATCCGCGAAGAGTCTTTCGCCCTCCCGCACCTGCGGATCGTCCACCTGCCGGCGCACCGGCACGCGAAGCGACCGCACGTAGAGTTCCGTCGCCGCCAGGCGCAACGCCGTGATCTCCGGCTTGCCCGCCACCATCTGTTCCTTGCAGGTCGGGCTCATCGGCGGGCAGTTCTGGTCCGGATACACCTCGGTGGAAAGACCGATGTCGTTGAGGAAGGCGATCGCGACCTGCTCCCGCAGACTGCCGTGATTGGCCTTCAGGCCGAAGCGTCCGATGACCACCTTGCGCTGGCTCTCGTCCCACACCCGGTTCACCTTGCCGCGAATGCTGCCCGTGGCCGGGCGTGCGGCGAGCGCGAGCAGCGTTTCGTCCGGCACTGCCTCGAGAAGGCCAAGACCCACGAGCGGCGGCGCCATGCGCATGCCGACATGTGCATCCTCGCCGAGCGGTCCATAACCGAAGTCCGAAAGCCGCAGCACGGGCTTGCGCAGCACGCGGGTCTCCCCCTCCGCGAGCGCGACCTCGTGCTCGGTCCACTCCACACCGAAGGATGCCTCCGGCGGCACGACACCCTTCACGCCGAAGATCTGCAGCTGGTCGCCATACTGGGGGTGCAGGCGCGGACCCCCGTGCGCGTCCACCCCGGGAAGACTCACGCGGACGACCAGGTTGGGGGCCGGCTCGAAGGGCACGGTGATATGGTGGTCCCGCACCTCGCCCGGCATCGCCACGGTCGGCAGCGATGGCGTCCCGGTCACGAGGCCCCTGCCGTTGTTGGTGTGGCACGTGGTGCAGGCCTGGGCGTTCGAGGTGGGGCCCCGGCCGAATTCCGCGTTCTCGAACCAGAAGAACGCCCAGCGGTTCTGGAACATGCGACGCCCGAGCGCGAAGAGTTCGTTCTGGCGGGAGTCGAGGCCGGCGGCCGGATGCAGGTACGCGGTCTGCGAGGCATCGGCGACACTGAGGTCGCCGCCTGTCAGTGCCTCCGGCGGGATGTCCTCCGCGGGAGCAAGCCACGCAGCCGCGGGAAGAAGGGCGAGAGCCGTGAGCAGCGCGGCGCGCGTGATCAAACGTTTGGGCATGTCAGGGAAGCGCGGAATTTGACCGGAGTGTAATTCGAATCGCCGGAAGGTCCGTCCTGCATCAGGCAGGGCCGGACGCCTTGCACCAGGCCGCGGCGGACGTGCCTGCGGCAAGCCCGGTCGCGAGACAGGCCGTGAGCAGATATCCCCCGGTGGGGGCCTCCCAGTCGAGCATCTCGCCCGCGCAGAAAACGCCGGGCAGGCGCTTCACCATCAGGCCCTCGTCGACTTCGTCGAAGCGCACTCCGCCCGCGGTGCTGATGGCTTCGGCGAGAGGACGCGGACGCAGCAAGGGGATGCGCAGCGCCTTCATGGCCTCCACCGTGCGGGTGGGATCCCTCAGCGCTTCCGCGCCCGTGAATTCGCGAAGCAGTGCCGCCTTCACTCCGTCGATTCCCGCATGGCGCTTGAGATGCTCGGAAAGCGAGCGCTTTCCCCGGGGGCGCGCCAAGGAGGCCTCCAATTGCGCCGCCGTGCGGCCGGGCACCAGGTCGAGAACAAGCTCGGCCTCTCCCGTTAGCTCCAGACAGCGGCGAAGAACGGACGACAGCGCGTACACGAGACTTCCCTCCACACCCATTCCAGTGATGACGAATTCACCGGCCCGTTCGTGCACGGTTCCATCGGACTCCACCGCACGGGCGACCACCGACTTGACCGGAACGCCCGCGAAGCGGGTGCCCATGTGTTCGCTCCAGGACACGTCGAAGCCGCAGTTCGCCGGACGCAAGGGCTCGACCGCGATGCCGGCATTCTTCATCGAGGGCACCCACGCACCGTCGGAACCGAGCTGCGGCCAGCTTCCGCCGCCAAGCGCGAACACCCATGCCGGGTGGACGACGTTCGTGGGGCCGTCCGGCTTATCGAAGCTCATGCCCTCCTCGGAGAAGCCGCGCCAGCGGTGGCGCACGTGAAAGTTCACCCCGGCCCCGTGCAGCCGGTGAACCCAGTGGCGGAGCAGCGGACCGGCCTTGAAATCCACCGGAAAGACGCGCTCCGAACTCCCCACGAACGTCTCGACACCCAGGCCTCGGGCCCACTGCCGGATCTCTGCGGCCCCGAAGCGCTCGATCATCGGGCGCAGCACGGCGGCCTGCGCCCCGTAGCGGGAGACGAATGCCTCGAACGGCTCGGCGTGCGTGAGATTGAGCCCACCCCGGCCGGCGATGAGGAACTTGCGGCCCACCGACGGTCTGGCTTCGTAGAGATCGACCGCGGCACCCAGGCCGGCGGCCGCTTCCGCCGCCATCAGTCCGGCAGGGCCTCCGCCGACGATGGCGACGGAAGGACGGACGCAGACATCGACGGGCATGGCGTGGGTGAGCGAGAGCGCGGAGCCGCGAGCCTAACCGATCCGCGCACGCCGATCACATCCGGAAAACGGATCGTCCGAGAGACGGGGTTTCGCCCATCGCCGGATTGCGTGCCATCATTCCCGCCATCACCCGATTCAGGAGAGGTTCATGTACGCAATCAGCACCGCCGACCGCAAGTGGGCGCCCGGGAAGCAGGCAGGCGTGGAACGCGCGATCCTCAGGGAAGAGGAAGGCGGGGGCCGCACCCTGCTCGTGCGCATGACCAAGGGCGCCGTCATCGAGATGCATGGCCATCTGGGGCGCGAGGAACTCTACATGGTGAGCGGCCGCATGCGGCTGGGCGAGTTCGTGCTGTCGGCGGGCGACTATCACCATACGGCGCTGGGCGAGCGCCACGACGTGGAGGCGCTCGAGGACTGCATGTTCTACGCGATGACGGGAGAAGGTCATCCCGGGCGATGACGGGGTCGCGTACGCCTGCTTCCCTGGCGTCGGCCCGGATGAGGATGCACCCGGCGATGAGCCAGGTGCCGCCGTCCTGCCGGGCCACGTGAAAGATGGCGTGCCACATCTGCCCGTCCGCATCCGTCATCTCGACGAACTGAAGGATGCGCCCATCCGCCTGGCGGACATCCGCGAACATGGTCGATGCCGGCCGGTAGACGACCGCGTACTCGGCCTGCACCATGGTCATGAAGTTCCGCGCCGTGGAGAACATCTGCCGGATTTCCGGCGACGCCAGGGAGAACGCCGTCTCCGCATCGTCCTCGGCGAAGGCGGCGAGCTGGCGCTCGATGACCGCGCGGATCGCCGTGGCATCCGCGTCTGATACTCCCTGCGGTTCGTCCGCAGCTGCCAGCAGACCGGGCACGCATGCCGGTGCCAGAGCCAGCACGCGCAGCACCCGCCGGCGGCTGTCCGCTCGGTGATCCGTTTCAGGCGGGTTGCATGTCTGTCCGTACAGTGTCATCCGCATGGGTCGCTCCTGAACGCAGATCGGAGGTGAGTGCGCGAAGCGCCGGTTCATCCAGCGTCTCCTTCGCCAGCAATTCTCTCGCGCAGGTGTCCAGCACCGCACGGTGCCTTTCGAGCACGGCCGTGGCCCGGGCGAATGATTCCATCACGATGGTCCTGATCGCCACGTCGATCTGCTGCTGCGTCGCCGGGCTCACCTGGCATCCGCCCTGGGAATAGCCGGGGACATCCAGGAAACGCGGCGGCCGCGCCTCGTAGGCCACGTAACCGAGATCTTCCACCATGCCGTAGCGCGTGACCATGTCGCGTGCGATGTCGGTCACCTTGGCGAGGTCGTCCGCCGCGCCCGTGGAAAGATGACCGAACACCAGCTTCTCCGCCGCGCGTCCACCGAGCAGCACCATGATCTTGTGTTCGAGTTCGTCCCGCGTCATGAGGAAGCGGTCCTCGGTCGGGCGCTGGATCGTAGCCCAGGGCGCCGATGCCACGAGGGATGATCGACACCTTGTGCACGGGATCGGTACCCGGCAGCGACAGCGCGACGAGCGCATGTCCCATCTCGTGATAGGCCACGATCTCGCGCTCGCGTGGATTGAGGATGCGGTTCTTCTTCTCCAGACCCGCGACGATCCGTTCGATCGCCACGGTGAAATCCTCCAGGATCACTTCCGTACCACCGCGGCGCGTGGCCGCGAGCGCCGCTTCGTTGACCAGGTTGGCGAGGTCCGCGCCGGTGAAGCCCGTCGTGAGCGCCGCCACCTGTTCCAGATCCAGGTCTGCCGCAAGGTGGATCTTCTTCACGTGCACGCGGAGGATCTGCAGCCGGCCGGCCTTGTCCGGCCGGTCCACCAGCACCTGACGATCGAAGCGGCCGGCGCGCAGCAGGGCGGGGTCCAGAATCTCCGGGCGGTTCGTCGCAGAGAGAAGCACCAGCCCTGACGAGCTGTCGAAACCATCCAGTTCCACCAGCAACTGGTTGAGGGTCTGCTCGCGCTCGTCGTGTCCGCCCATCGGACCCAGGGCTCCGCGCGCACGTCCCAGCGCATCGAGCTCGTCGATGAAGATGATCGCCGGCGCCCGCCCGCGAGCCTGCTCGAACAGATCGCGCACCCGCGCCGCCCCCACGCCCACGAACATCTCCACGAACTCGCTGCCGGAGATGCTGAAGAACGGCACGCCCGCTTCGCCGGCGACCGCCTTGGCAAGGAGCGTCTTGCCCGTCCCGGGGGGACCCACCAGCAGTACCCCCTTGGGCATGCGGGCGCCCAGGCGGCCATAGCCTTGCGGATCCTTGAGAAACGACACGATCTCCTGCAACTCGGCCTTGGCCTCGTCGACGCCCGCCACATCGGCGAACGTCACGCCCGTGTCCTTCTCCACGTACACCTTCGCCCGGCTCTTGCCGACGTTCATGAATCCGCCCACGCCCTGCCGCTCGGCGAAGCGCCGGATGACGAAGAACCAGAGCCCGAAGAAGACCACCGCAGGCAGTACCCATGACATGAGGTCCCGCAACAGCGTGCTTTCGATGACGCGGGTGTAGGGAACGTCGAATTGCGACAGGCGCTCGGCGAGCGCCGGCTCGACCCGCGTGGCGACGATCATGGTCTTGCCCGGAACCGTCCGGCGACTTGAGCTTGCCGGTGACGGTGTTCTCGCCGATCGTGATCTCGGCGACGCGGCCCTGCGCGAGCGCCTTCTCGAATTCGCTGTAGGGCACCGGCTCCACGGTCCGCTGCGCCTGCCACAGGCTCTGAGCGTCAGGATCGCGGCGAGCGCGAGCAGCCAGTAGCCGGCATTCCAGTGGAGCTTGCGGTCGGTCTTCAGGGCCATGACGGAATCCCGTTCACTCGATCTTCCCTGATTGAACCCCTTCAATGTGCGCGGATCGCCGTTCCGGCGCAACCGCCCCGGATTCCGCAGCGCGCCGGGTCGTCATCGTGCGCCGGGGATGCGCTTCGCCCATCAGTGGTCCGTTCCGGGCACGTGGCGGGCCCGTTGCCCTGCTCGGCCTCGACGCGCCGGTGCGCGTTTCGCTCCGCCGATGGAACGCTCCCTGCGCGCCGTTCGCGTGCGATCGATCGTGGTTTCGCGGGTCATCGAACGCCGTCCATCGGTTAGCATCTCGCCATGGCAAGCACCGAACTCCTGTCGTGGTCGGGGCTGGGCCTCATGGGCCTCCTGGGTCTGAGGCACGGCTTCGATCCCGACCACATCGCGGTGATCGACGGTCTGGGTCTTCGCTTCGAAGGGCAGCGGCCGCGGCTCTCCCTGGGTGGGCACGCTCTTCCCTCGGTCACGGCGGACTGGTCACGCTCATTGCGGTGGCCGTGAGCCTGCTGAGCCGGGAATCGATCGTGCCGGCTTCGCTGGAAGTCGTGGGTGCGTGGTTGCCGGTGGCGCTGCTGCTGCTCGTGGGCACGCTCAATCTCCTGACCCTCGTTCGGCGCGACGACTTCCAGCCCATGGCCCTGCGCCTGCCGTTCGTGTCCAGGCGGCTGCGGGAGTCGTCGCATCCGCTGGCCGTGGTTTTGATCGGTGTCCTGTTCGGGCTCGTGTTCGACACGGCCACGCAGGCAGCTGCCTGGGGCTACGTGGCCTCGACCAGCAAGCAACCGGCCTTCGCGCTGGCCATGGGGCTGGCCTTCACGCTGGGCATGATGCTCACGGACACCGTCGACAGCCGGCTGCTCGCCACGGTGCTGCGACGTTCCCAGCGGGAGAATGCCGCGCGGTTCCGCCGCACGCTCGGCTGGACCATCGTGGCGATGTCCTATGCGGTCGCGTTCTACGGCATCGCCCGCAACCTGGATCCTTCCCTGGAGCTGGACGACACCGGATACCTGATTCTGGGTGGAAGCTTCGTCCTGGGGTTGGCGTTCCTGTACGTCTGGTCGCTCACGCGGCTGCGGGCTTCCTGAGCACCGGACCCGCGGAGCCGGGTGGGCGATTCAGGTCGCCGGCTCGCCCTGCGCACTCTTGCCCCGCCCGGGCGCCGGGCCTGCCAGCTGGACGAGCAGGTGCGACTCCCGCTTGTAGAAGCCCTCGGTGTGGAAGGTTTCCTCGAGGCGGAACATCTCGTAGTCCAGGTGATGGCAGAGCTCGTGCAGGAGCGTGCGCAGAAAGGTGCGCGGGGCCACGACGCGTTGCTGCTGCGCGGTTCTCATCCACAGTTCCACGATGGCGCGGCGTCCTTCCTCTTCCGGGCGATACATCCCGTGCAGCTCGCCCCAGTCGCCGCGCGGACGGACGGCGAACACCTTGGCGCGCAGCGACGGCACGCCGAAGCGCAGCGTCAAGGCATCCAGCAGCCGCTGGCAGTCACGCTGCACGGCCGTTTCGCGGTCCTGGGCCAGGCTCTGAAGAGGGCTTTCGGCCAACGGCCGCAAGTCATCTCCGGCAGGTATGGGCAGTTCCGTCAGGGCATCACTGCGGTCGTAGATCCGCCGGCGCGCAGGCGTGAGTCTGTCGTAGTAAGCGAAGGGCATCGGCACTCCCCCAGGCGGGTGCGCCGAAGTGTCGCATGACGTAACCCTTTCCGAACTCACCGGCGCCGCGCAGTCCCTCTGGAGAAGTCTGCATCGGACATCTCCAAGGGAGTCGCAGTGACGGCTGCTGCATCGCCGCATGGATCAGGGATGCTCAGGGGTGGCCAACAAACCGCCGCGACGTAACTCGTTCAGTCGGCATTGACATGCCGGCGTGTTGCGTCGCGCCATGTGAACGCGATTCGAGGATCTTCCTTATGCCACGGGACAAACATCCCTTGACGTACTGTGGCGATCTCCCTCTAATCGCGTCGTGATCGGTGGTTGCCGGCACATCTTCGGCGATGGTGGGCGCGACATCGGCCGCCTTCGCAGCGAGCTGCATAACGAGATAAACGGGAGGACAACACATGCTGAACGAAGAGCTGGAGCTTCGACGGCGAGAGTTCCTGAAGATCGCGGGCGGAAGTGCTTTCATGTCCCTTGCGGCCGGAGCGGGTCTCGGCGCTGTTTCGACCAACGCGTGGTCTGCGCATCATCTGCAGGCGCTGAGCGATGCCGAGGGGCAGACGCTGCTCGCCTTTGCGAGAACCCTGTTCCCGCATGACTTTCTCGCGGATTCTTACTACGGCAACGTGGTGCACTCGGTGGACGAGAAGGCCGCGGCCAGCCCGGAAACCAAGGCCATGGTGTCCGAGGGCGTGGCACAGGTGGAACGTCTCGCGCGGAAGAACTTCGACAACCAGCCGTTCTCGCAGCTCGGCGAGAAGGGGCGCGTGCGCATTCTCAAGACGGTCGAGAAGACGCCCTTCTTCGGCCTGATGTACGGCGAAACGCTGGGTGGCCTGTACGGCAATCCCGAGATCTGGAAGATCTTCGGCTACGAGGGCTCGTCCGTGGAGCACGGCGGCTACATCAAGCGCGGTTTCGACGACATCAGCTGGCTGCCGAAAGAGTGAGGACCACGAGATGGCTCAATTCGATCTGAACGACGACTCCGTCGTCGTCATCATCGGTTCGGGCGCGGGCGGCGGAACGCTCGGCAACGAACTGGCACAGAAGGGCGTGAAGGTGGTCTGCCTGGAAGCAGGCAGGCGGCTCGCGCTCAAGGACA
Organism: Betaproteobacteria bacterium; assembly: GCA_016713305.1. Taxonomy (NCBI): domain Bacteria; kingdom Pseudomonadati; phylum Pseudomonadota; class Betaproteobacteria; species Betaproteobacteria bacterium. The sequence goes on along the minus strand of JADJPK010000004.1, from coordinate 83,212 downwards.
TCAACAACACCGGCGAGATGTTCGCCAAGCTCTCCTGGCTCGACCCGCGGGAAGGCTCCGGCGATCTCGACCCCAATCTGCCCGCCTGGATCTGCAAGACCGTCGGCGGTACGACCGTGCACTGGGCCGGCGCCTCGCTGCGCTTGCAGCCGCACGAATTCAAGGCGCTCAGCACCTATGGCCGCCTGGCCGGCGCCAACCTCGACGACTGGCCCATCTCCTACGAGGATCTCGCCGAGTACTACGAACGTGCCGAGGACAAGATGGGCGTCACCGGCACACACGGCATTCCCCGTCTGCCCGGCAGCAACAACTACCACGTGCTTGCCGCCGGTGCGAAGCGGGTCGGATACCGCGACTTTCACACCGGCAACATGGCGATCAATTCGCGCGAGCGCGACGGCCGTCCCGCCTGTAGGCAGATCGGCTTCTGCATGAGCGGCTGTGCCATCGGAGCCAAGTGGTCCACGCTGTACACCGAGCTGCCCAAGGCCGAAGCAACGGGCAACTACGAACTGCGTCCCGACTCGATGGTCATCAAGATCAACCACGACGCCCGGGGCAAGGTCACCGGTGTGGTGTACGCGGACGAGGACGGCGTGATGCGGGAGCAGAAGGCGCGCATCGTCTGCGTGGCGGGCAATTCCATCGAAACGCCGCGGCTGCTGCTCAACTCGGCCTCGAACATGTTCCCCGACGGTCTTGGCAATTCCTCCGGCCAGGTGGGGCGCAACTACATGCCGCACCTGACCGGCGCCGTGTACGCGATCATGCCGGGCGAAGTGAACCTGCACCGTGGCACGCAGATGGCCGGCATCATCAAGGACGAATCGGTCTTCAACCCCAAGCGCGGCTTCGTGGCGGGTTATGAACTCGAGACGCTGCCTGCGTTCGGCATGCCCGGCTTCCCATCCTTCGTGAAGCCCGGAGGCTGGGGGCGCGAGTACGCCCGCGACATCGAGGCCTATCGCAATGCCGCAGGCTTGTGGATCGTCGGCGAGGACATGCCGCAGGAGTCGAACCGTGTGACGCTCAGCACCAGCAAGAAGGACCGTCACGGCATGCCGGTCGCTCATGTGCACAAGCAGGACCATCCGAACGACAAGGCGATGCGGGAGCATGCGTGGAAGATGTCGACTGCCCTGTACGAAGCGGTGGGTGCACGCAAGGTCTACACGCGGATGCCGTTCTCGTCCACGCACAACCTGGGCACGTGCCGCCAGAGCAGCGATGCGGGCGCGGGTGTGTGCAACGGCTTCGGCCAGTCGCACGACGTCTCCAACCTGTTCATCTCCGACGGCAGCCAGTTCACGACCAGCGCGGCGGAGAATCCGACGCTCACGATCGTGGCCCTGGCCATCCGGCAGGCGGAGTACATCGCGGGACCAGATGGCGGCCCAGAACATCTGACCGCCGGTCCGGCAGCAGGACACAGGGCGCCTGCGGGCGCCCTGTTTTCATGGGTGTCTTTGTTGCAGCTTCACGGCGTCCCGCCGTGCGCCATCACCTTCCGGATCCTCGATCCAGTAAGTGACCGTGTTGGGATTCATCCCGATCCAGCGTCTTGCGGCGTCGCGCGGACTCATCTTGTCGACATTCACCCAGTAGTCCAGCTCGGTCACGGCCTTCACGGAGACCTCGATCCGGGAAAGCGGCAGGCGCTGCTTCTTGTTCAGTCGCTCGTAGAACTCTGCGTTGGCCACGAGCATGGCCTTGTTCGGCCCCCCCAGGAACTGCTGCGGTTCGTCCAGCACGCGCAGGCGATGCGCCTTGTTGAGGAACTGCGGGCGCCACAGAGGCATCACGAACCAGTCCTTGGCAGCTACGCGCGCGTTGAAGTTCGCGAGCCACTCGGGCGCAGGACCGGGGACCAGTTCGTACCCGGCCTCGGACAGGCGGTAGTGTTCGAAGATCTTGCGCGATCCGATCATGAGGCCGGAATCGGGCAAGGTGCCGCGGATGGTCTTCGTCATGCGGGCAGCCACCTCCGGTCTGGCGAGATCGGCCACGCTACGCACGGCCTCGGCCGGCACGTAGTCCGGCACGGCCCAGTAGAGCTGTGCGTCCTCGTACAACGTGCTCACCTTGACGAGGCGGTCGCCGTATTCCTTCCAGTAATCCGCATGCGCGTAAGGCAGCCATGCGGCCACGAACAGATCGACGTCGCCGACCGCCACCTTGGGAAAGATCTGGGCATGGCTGCCCGACTGGAGGGCCACGTTCCAGCCCTTGCGCTCGAGGATGAACTGCACGAGGCTGGCCGTGGCTTCGTAGAAGGAAAGGCTCACGTGACCCAGCGTGATCACGGCGGCATTGGCGGGCGCGGAAGCGCGCCCAGAACCGTGGTCATGGCGCTGGCCGCAAGCAGAGTCCTTCTCTTGGACGACATCATGTGAGATCACCTGTTCGTGGCATTGATCGGTCCGGCGGGACGTCCGGGGCGCGAGACCTTAACAAAATTCCGCGGGGCAGGACACGGTGCACCGCACCCGCCTGCCGTGGCGGCCCTGTCAGGGCTCTCCGTCGGCGCACATGTGCGGGAGCGAGTCGAGCGCGAATCTCCGCCTTTCGCCCTGCTCACGCAGATAGGCGTTCTGGACCTCGTAGGCCTCGCGTTCCTTGGAGTACCAGCGTTCGCAAGCGTTCGATACGCGGTCGAACTTGCCCGTCACGTGCTGGACGTGGTGCACCAGTTCATGCAGCAGGATCGAGCGGCCCAGTACGTCGCTGGCGGGGTCTGCGGTATTGCTGACGAAGATGCCCTTTGTCGGGATGGTAGAACGCCTTGATGCCGCAGTTGCTCTTGCACAGGAGCCGCTGGATTTCCGCCGGCGGAACGACATGGATTTCGGGCAAGCGGTCCGGGATCGGATAACCGGTAAGGAGTCTGATGGCCGCCAGAAGTTCGGCGACCAGGTCGAGCAGGGGCGTTCTGTCCATGGATCACCCGGGATGCGGGCTGAACTGGCGATCCCGCATCCCCGCCGGGCACGCGCGCCACCGTCGGCGATCATCGTCGTACTGCATCTCGAAAGCGTCAATCGATTGGAGATGACAATAGGAACAAGAATGGAATACGAGTGGGAAAACGGGATACATACGCTTGGACCGTTTCCCTTGACGGACCAGGAAAACATCCTGAGAATCATCCGGTACCCCTTTGAGAGCGGGTTGAAGCCGGTTCCGCAGTTGTGCCGGCGTCAAGGCGGAGTTCTCTCGTGGGGACTACAAGCCCAAGAGCATCCAGCGGTCCGCGCCCCTTTCGAGGCGCGATCGTCCGCGGATTTCGTAGGAAGAATTCGTTTGGGAGGTTCACCATGCGTAAATCGTCTCGCTTCACGCCCCGCGTGCTTGCGTCCGCGATCTCGGCAGGCCTGTTCGTGTCCGGAGCGGCCATGGCTGCCGATGTGGACGGCGCCCGCCTGCTCAATGCGGACAAGGAGCCCGGCAACTGGATGTCGTATCACGGGTCCTACAAGTCCTGGCACTTCAGCGCGCTCGACGACATCAACACCAGGAACGTCGGCAAGCTGCAGGAAGCCTGGTCGCACGTTGCGTCGCGCGCCAACCGCGGCTTGCAAGGTATTCCGCTCGCCGTCGATGGCGTGCTGTATTACACCAGCCCGTACAACCAGGTCTACGCACTGGACGGTGCGACGGGCAAGATGATCTGGACGTACAAGCACAAGCTGAACGAGGACCTGGTCGCACGGCAGACGCACTCGCCCTACAACCGCGGCATCGCCATCGGCTACGGCAATATCTACATGGGCACGCTCGATGGCAAGCTGGCCGCCATCGACATGAAGACCGGCAAGCTCAATTGGGAAACCAAGCTGGTCAATTCCGAGAAGCTGACGGTCGGCTTCACCGGTGCACCCCTGCTCGTGAAGGACAAGGTCATCATCGGCGCCCAGGGCGGCGAGTGGCCCGATCGCGGCCCGATCTTCGGCATCAATGCCAAGACCGGCGAGAAGGTGTGGTCCTTCATGACCGCCGGCGGCAACGACGGCACGAAGTCGGATGCGCGCAACACCTGGGGCGGCGATTCCTACAAGACGGGTGGTGGCGGCGGCTGGATGGCCGGCAGCTACGATCCGGAGAACGACACGGTGTGGTGGGGTACGGCCAACCCGGCTCCCCTGTACGACTGGGCCGGCGACAAGTTCATGACCGAAGGACCCCGTCCCGGCCTGAACCTGTACACCTCCTCCGTGCTGCAGCTGAATCCCGACACGGGCGAACTGAAGAGCTATCACCAGGTTCTGCCGCATGACGCCTGGGACTTCGACCCCGCCCAGGGCGAGCTGATGATGATCGACCGGGACGGCAAGAAGTACGTCGTGCATCCCAGCAAGAGCGGCTTCGTGTTCGTGTTCGACCGCAAGTCCGGCAAGCCCGTGAAGGTCTGCAAGGGTGTGGACGCGATCAACTTCGTGAAGGACATCAAGGACGACGGCACGCTGGTCGGCCGCTGGATCCGCCCGAAGGCAAGCACAAGAACCTCTGCCCGGCCATCGCTGGCGGCTACAGCTGGAACGCGGGTACTTACAGCCCGAAGACCAACCTGATGTACAAGGTCGGTTTCGAGTGGTGTATGGACCTGGACATCGTGAAGACCGAGCCGATCACCGAGCCCGTCGTCCAGCTCAACATCGGCGCCAACTTCACGATGCACGGCCCCGGCGACCAGCCTCCGCACGGACACATCCGCGCTCGCGATCCGATCACCGGTGCGGTGAAGTTCGAGATCAGGTATCCGGGTGCGGTGCCTCACGGCGGTCTGCTGTCCACGGCCGGCAACCTGCTGTTCGTGCCTGAAGCAGATGGCATGTTCACGGCCTACGATGCCACCAACGGCAAGAAGCTCTGGGCGCACAACATGGGTCAGGGCAGCAACGGCGGCACGATCTCCTACAAGGCCAAGGGCAAGCAGTACGTGGCTGTGATGACCGGCTGGGGAAGCCTGGTCGGCGACGGCTACGGCGATCTCTGGGGCGAGCCCTGGAAGAGCATGCCCAAGGATTCCGGCGTGCTGAAGGTGTTCGCACTGCCGTAATCCAGACCTGGCGCGGCAACTGCCGCGGGGCCTGGAGGAAGGGCGGGGACATCGTCTCCGCCCTTTTTTCCATCCCTGTCACCCGAAAGGACCGTCGGGCGTTGCGGGGTGGAGGCGACCCGCGAACGGGCGCCCAATCCTGATATTTTGCGGAGGTATGCAGTGAACAATCACCGCCGTTTGGTCCCGATTTCGGCGCTGTCCCTGGCGGCAGCCCTCGCTCTCGGGGTCGAGCCGGCAAGCGCCGACGATGCGGCGCCGGCCGAGAAGCACTTCGACGTCAAGAACACCTTCCGCAACATCTGCGGTTTCTGTCATGCGGACTACGGCCGGAAGGCCGGCAAGGGGCCGCAGCTCATGAATTCCGAACGTAGCGACGAGTACATGGTCAACCGCATCAAGAACGGTCTGCCCAGCCGCATGGCGGCGTTCGGCAGCATCTATTCCGACGACCAGATCCGGTTGATCGTGAAGTTCATTCGCAATCTGAAGGAAGGCGAGGAGCCACAGAACCCATGACCGGAAGTCACACAAGCGCCCGCCGGGCGAAACATGTCCCCCTCGGGTGGTTTGTGGCCGCTGCGCTGATGGCAGCGTTCAACGGTTCCGCGTCGGCCCGTACGCTGGCGGAAGTCCGCGCTCTGGGCACCATCTCCCTGTGCGCGAGTCCGGAGACGCTGCCCTACGCCAGCGACAAACCGGGGACCCCGGGTTTCAGGTCGAAGTGGGGCGTGCCATTGCCGAGGGGCTCAAGCTCTCCTCTCCATCGAATGGATCGTGCCGCGCCGTCGCGCCAACGTGGTCAACTGCGACATGCAGCTCGACAGTGTCAACAATCCGGAGATGCACAAGGGGCGGGCCTTGCTGTCGCGCCCGTATCAGCGCTCCGGCGTGGCACTTGGCTTCGCACCCGGCGTCGATCCCGTCCAGGACTACAAGGACCTCCCCAAGGATCGCAAGGTGGGGGCCATGGTCGGGTCGGTCGCCAGCGTCGTGCTGGGCAAGAGCGGCGCGCCTCTGACGCCCTATGCGTTCCAGGACGACATGGTCGACGAACTGGCCAAGGGAGTCGTTCCCGCCGCCGCCGTGTCGGTCGCCACGCTCAGTTACTACATCCACAAGCATCAGGATGCCGGGGTGCGGATGACGTATGCCTTCGACAGCGCACCGGATCTGTCCTGGGACGTCGCGGTGGGCCTGCGCAAATCCGACCAGGCGTTGGTGGACGAGGTCAACAAGGTGCTGGATTCGCTCATCGCCGACGGCACGCTGGGCCGCATCTACGCCAGGTATGGAGTGGAGCACCGGCCGCCGAAGTGAACGTCCGGGCGCAGCGGGGCCCCGGGGCCTGGCGCGCCTTTCCTCCCGCCGAGATCGCGGCGCGGGGCTTATGATGCGGCCAGACCCAGCCCCGGAGGCCGCCATGCAATCCCGGTTGAACAGTTCCCCCGTCCTGCTTCTCCAGGGCATACGTCTGAGCGCGGCAGCGGTGGTGGTCTTCCTCTCCGCCTTGTTTGCAGCAGGATCGGCGGCAGGACAATCCACCCTCCGCGACCCGGGCGGGCGCTTCACCCTTGCCGTGCCGAAGGACTGGTCGGTTGCCGCGAGTTCGGAACAGATGTCCGTTCTCGTATCGGGCAATTCATCGCTTTCCGTGACGGTCGGCAATCTTCCTCCCGGGCAAATGGTGGAAAGCGTGGCAGCGCAGGTGGCCACCCAATGGGGGAAGTATCAGGAGCTTAAACGCGGGCCGGCCACGGTCGGCGGCAAGCCTGCCGAACTTCTGATCGCTTCGGGCACCAGTCCCAAGGGCCAGCCTTCGTTCTTCCGCGTGGTCGCTGTACCGTTTTCCGGTGGAACGCTGGTCATGATGACCAGCACACCGCAGGACGATTTCGCCCGGCACAAGGCGGCCATCGAGGCCATGGAGAAGGGCGTGCGTTTCGCCGACGGAGGCGCCGAGCCGTCTCCCGCGCGGTCCGCTCCTCCCGTTTCTCCGGAGAGGAAGCGAAAGCTGGAGGCACTGGAACAGGCGCATCTGGCGGGAGTGCTCAGCGACGACGAGTATGCGCAGAAGAAAGCTGCATTGCTCGCGTCAACCGAACCGCCGGCGCGGCCCGCGCCCCCTCGCCGCACGGCCGACGAATCCGGCACGCCTGCGCCCGCGGCGGGCAGACCCATGCTGGGCGTGGCTACCCGGGCGTTGGAAGCGGACGACGTCCAGATGACCGGCGTCGATAAGGGCGCGCTGGTTGCGCAGGTCGCTCCCGGCAGTCCCGCGGACGCCGCCGGAATCCAGCCGGGCGACGTCGTCGTATCTTTCGATGGGGCTCCGGTGACCGATGCCCAATCGCTCGTGCAGGCGGTGGGGCGCAGCAAGCCGGGTCAGCAGATCACGCTGGGTCTCGTGCGCGGCGGCCGTTCGGGGAATGTGCAGGTACGGCTGGGTACGGTGCCGCGCTAGCCCGCGACCCGCAACGATCAGCAAGGAGCGGGACCATGAAGCGTTTTGCGGATGCACGAGCGGCAATCGTCGCCATGCTGTTCCTCCGGGCCGCCGCAGCACTCGCGGCGCCGGATCCGGAGAAGTTGCGGGCGCTCGATGCCGCCTATCAGGCGGGCATCCTGGGCAAGGAAGAGTACGAGGCGAAGAAGCGCGAACTCGGCAGGAGCGCCGCTGCGCCGGGCAGCAAGGGGACTCCGGCGGCGGCGCCATCGCCGGCGCCCGTGGTTGGCGCAAAGAGTGCGGGCGTGTACCGGATGCGGCTTGTGCGCGTGATGGACAAGCAGGGGTTTGGCGAACCCGTCGAAGTGTTTCGCATGCTCGTGCCCTCCGACTGGAAGGTCGAGGACAGCGTGCAATGGGATGCGACCCAGATGGGCTGCCCGGCCAACATCGTGAAGATCACTTTTCGTGCGACGGCTCCCGATGGTCTGATGGCGTTCGAATCGTTCCCCGCGTACACGTGGCAGTGGACCGACGATCCGATGATGCAGCCGATTCTCCAGCAACAGGCAGCGAATCGAACCGGCTGCCCGCCGCATCCGGTCCTGGACGCGACCAACTTCGTGCGCAATCTGGTGATCCCCGCCGTGCGACGCGGGGCGCAGATGGGCGCTGTGGAACCGGTGCCGGGTGTCGCCCAGGCAGAGCAGCGTGTGCTGACGCAGCAGGTCCAACCACTGATCCAGGCCGGTTACATGCGCGGCATCCGCGTCGATGCGGTGAAGGCACGTCTGGGCTACACGGTGGCCGGCCGGGGAGGTGGATGAATGGATGAGCGCGACCGTTGCCGTCACGGTGATGCCGACGGCCAACACGGCCGATCTCATGCAGGGGAACATGAACTACCCTCGAGCACCTACACGGTGACCGGATACAACGTGTTTGGCGTTCGCGCTCCCAAGGGCGAACTCGGAGGCCAAGTCCGGATTGTTCGCGACCATGGTGACTTCCGTGCGGCCCAATCCCGCCTATACCGCTGCGATCGCAAGGTTCCAGTCCAGCATCAACAAGATCAACTCGGACGCAGCCCGCGATCGCCACCGTATCTGGCAGGAAGCCAATGCGTCCATTCAGAACACCTGGCGCGAGACGGTGCGGCAAAGGCAGGAGGTGCAGGACCGTCAGGCGGAGCAGTTCAGCCAGGTGATCCGGGGCGTCGAGGTGTACTCGGATCCGCGCACCCAGGAACGCATAGAACTGTCCTCGGCTATCGCAACGCGTGGACCAACGGCAAGGGCGAATACATCCTGTCCGATTCGGTGAACTTCAATCCGTCGGTGGAACTGCAGGAAGACTGGCGGCAGCTGAAGCGGGAGGATCGCTGAGCAGGGTCTTCCCGGCCCCGTCCCGTCACCGGCGGCTCAGCAGGTTGGCGGACCAGGTGTAGACGTCGGGCAATCGCGGCGGAGCGGCGAACCACCCCAGCGCGACGCCGGCCGTGTTGGCGGCCATGTCGGCCAGCGACATGAACCGGTAGCCGGTCAGCCCCTGGGCGAATTCCAGCAGGATTCCCATCGCGACGAGCAGCAGGCCTGTGGTCCGCCGGTGGGCTCCCGGCGCGCGAGCCTGCGCGAACCACGCCATCAGACACGCGTACGCGACGAGGTGCTGCACCTTGTCGCCGTCTTCCATGTCGAGCTGGGGTGGATCGGGAATCAAGGTGAAATACACCACGACCGCGACACCGAACCATCCCACCGCGAGCCACAGGGAACGATGCGAACCGCGGGTCATGCGGCGGCGTCCACGGAGGAGACGGTCTCGAGCACGGTCAGGATGTCCATGCCGTAGCGCTCCAGCTTCGTGGCGCCGACGCCTTGAACCGTGCCGAGCGCGAGGAGGGTTGCCGGATTTCGCCGGGCGATCTCTGCGAGCGTCGCATCGTGAAAGACGACGTAAGCCGGGAGTGCGTGTTCCCGTGCCACGCGCGCGCGCCACTCGCGCAGCGCGCGAAAGCGCGGCAGGTCCTCCTGCGCCAGTTCGGCATCGGTGTCGCGGCGCCTGCCGGTGGCATCTCGCCGCTTTGCAGGCCCCGCGCTTTCGTTCGGCGCACGCACGACGATGGCGATGTCGCCTTTCAGGACGGACCGCGAAGTCCCGGTGAGACCCAGCGTGTTGTACTCGCCCTCCGCCTGGATGTAGCCGCCTGCCACCAGCTGACGGAGCACCGCACGCCAACGCGCCTCTGACAGATCCGCGCCTATCCCGAACGTGGAAAGCTGCGCATGGCCGTACTGCGCGACCTTCTCGGTGGATTTTCCTCGCAGCACATCGATGAGGTGGCCCGCACCGAACCGCGTCGCGCCGCCATTTTTTCCGTGCTGGTCGAAGCGGAAGATGCACGACAATGCCTTGCGCGCCGCCTCCGTGGCATCCCATGTTCCCGGCGGCTCCAGGCAGTTGTCGCAGTTGCCGCAGGGCTGCGAGCGCTCGCCGAAGTACGCGAGCAGCCTGACACGGCGGCAATCGTGCGCTTCCGCGAGACCCAGCAGCGCATCAAGACGCGAGCGCTGGATGCGCTTGAACTCGTCGGCCGCCGGGCTCTCGTCGATCATGCGGCGCTGGTTGACCACGTCCGACAGCCCGTACGTCATCCATGCATCGGCAGGCGCGCCATCGCGTCCCGCCCGTCCGGTTTCCTGGTAGTAGGCCTCAAGGCTCTTGGGCAGGTCGAGGTGCGCAACGAAGCGCACGTCGGGCTTGTCGATCCCCATGCCGAAGGCGATGGTTGCCACCATGACGATGCCGTCTTCCCGCAGAAAGCGGTCCTGCCGTTCGCGACGGGTCTGCGCGTCGAGTCCCGCGTGGTAGGCCAGGGCCTCGATGCCTTCGCCGTTGAGCCACGCGGCCGTGTCGTCCACGCGGTTGCGGCTGCCGCAATACACGATCCCGGCTTCCCCCGGGTGCTCTTCCCGCAGGAGGCGCAGCAGCTGCGCGCGCGGATTGTCCTTCTCCACGAGGGTGTACCGGATGTTCGGGCGGTCGAAGCTGCTCACGAACATGCGCGCACCGTCGAGATTGAGGCGCGACACCATGTCCTGACGCGTGAATTCGTCGGCCGTCGCCGTGAGCGCGATGCGCGGGACGTCCGGGTAGCGCTCGTGCAGCACCGTGAGTCCGAGGTAGTCCTCGCGGAAATCGTGGCCCCACTGACTCACGCAATGTGCTTCGTCGATCGCGAAGGAACCGAGAAGCCCGCGTTCGTGCAGGGTGTCCAGCATCGCCAGGAAGCGCGGCGTGAGCATGCGCTCCGGGGCGACATAGAGGAGCACGAGACGGGCGGCGCGAAGCTCCGTCTCGACATCGCGCGCCTCGTCGGGAGACTGGGACGAATTGAGGCAGGCGGCGTGCACCCCGGCTTCTTCGAGCGCCCCCACCTGATCGTGCATCAGCGCGATGAGCGGGCTCACCACGATGGTGACGCCGCGTCCCGCACGATGGCGAGCGATGGCCGGGATCTGGTAGCAGAGGCTCTTGCCTCCGCCCGTGGGCATAAGCACCACCGCGTCGCCGCCGGCGCAGACGTGTTCGACGATCGCGTCCTGCTGGCCCCGAAACGCGCTGAAACCGAAGACTTCGGTGAGGATCCTGCCCGGATCGCACTCCGGAGGTGGAACGTCCGAAATCGCGGCCAAGTCTTCCGCGGCCCTCAAGACGCGCGCAGCTCGGCCAGCGCCGCGTCGATCAGGCGCCGGGCGATGCTCAGGCGATGCGGCAGCACGGGCAGAGCGTCGAGCGTGAACCAGTCCGCCGCCTCGATCTCGCCTTCCTGCGGCACGATGTCGCCGCCGGCGTAGTCGCAGCGGAAGGCGATCATCAGCGAGTGCGGGAAGGGCCACGGCTGGCTCGAGAAATAGCGCAGGTTGACGACGTCGATCCCGACTTCCTCCTTCACCTCCCGCACGAGGCAGTCCTCGATGCTCTCTCCCGGTTCGACGAACCCCGCCAGTGCGCTGAACATGCCTGGCGGAAAATGCGGCGAGCGGGCAAGCAGCAGTTCGCGTCCCCGTTGCACGAGCGCCATCGCCACCGGTGCGACGCGCGGATAGTGCGTCTGGCCGCAGCTCGGGCAGACACGGGACCTTTCGTGATTTCTGCGCTCCGTGGCCGTGCCGCAGCGGCCGCAGAACCGGTGCGAGCGGTCCCAATCCATGATCTGCACAGCGCGGCCGGCCAGCAGGAAAGTGCCGTCGTCGATGATGCCGAAGAGGCTTCGCAGTCCCGCCCAGCGCAGATCGTCCGGCGCGTTCGAGGCGTCCTCGCATTCCGCCGAGAAGCAGTGCCGTCCGTGCAGGGTGCCGAGATACTGCGTCCGCACCGGGTCGAGCCCCAGCATGCGCGGATGTTCCACGCACGGCACCTCGACCTTGGTGTCGTCGCGCCGCACCAGGATGTTGTTGCCGTGGAACACGAACCACACGCACTCGCCGGACAGATCGTCCGGCTCGGCGATCAGCGGCACGAAACCGGGGGCGGACAGAAGCATCGTCGGGTTCCGCTCAGCGCTTGGGCATGTACAGGTCGGTGATGCTGCCCTCGGCGATTTCCGCGGCGAAGAACACCGTTTCCGACAGCGTCGGGTGCGGGTGGATCGTGAGGCCGATGTCCTCGGCGTCCGCGCCCATCTCCAGCGCGAGCACCGTTTCGGCGATGAGCTCACCCGCATTCGGTCCCACCATCGCGGCGCCCAGGAGGCGCCTGGTGGTCTTGTCGAACAGCAGCTTAGTCAGCCCCTCGTCGCGGCCAGTGGCCAGCGCGCGGCCCGAGGCTGCCCACGGGAACGAGGCCTTCTCGTACTCGATGCCTTGCGCCTTTGCAGCCGTCTCCGTGAGGCCCATCCACGCGATCTCGGGGTCGGTGTAGGCCACCGAGGGGATGGTGCGCGCATCGAACGCGCCCTTGTGTCCGGCGATGATCTCGGCCGCCAGCTTGCCCTCGTGCGTGGCCTTGTGCGCGAGCATGGGCTCGCCGCAGACATCGCCGATGGCGTGGATGTGCGCGACGTTCGTGCGTTGCTGCTTGTCCACGGGGATGAAGCCGCGCTCGTTCACCACGACCCCGGCCTTGTCGGCCGCGATGTCGCGGCCATTGGGCCGGCGGCCCACGGCGAGAAGCACGCGGTCGTATGTCTGCGGTGCAGGCGCACCGTCACCTTCGAACGTCGCACGCAGCCCTCGGGCGTGGCTTCCAGCCTGGACACCTTGGTCTTGAGCAGGATGGCCTCGTAGCGCTTTTCCAGGCGTTTCTGCAGCGGCTTGACGATGTCCCGATCCGCGCCCGGAATCAGGCCGTCGGCCAGTTCCACCACGCTGATGCGGCTGCCCAGAGCGTCGTAGACGCACGCCATCTCCAGGCCGATGATGCCGCCGCCGATCACCAGCATGCGCTTGGGAACCTCCTGCAGTTCCAGTGCGCCGGTGGAGTCCATGAGGCGGGGATCGTCGTAGGGAAATCCCGGAATGCGGGCGACCTGCGAGCCCGCGGCGATGATGCAGTGATCGAACGACACGGTCTTGCGCGAACCGTCCGCGGCCGTGACCTCGATCATGTGATCGGAAGCGAACCTGCCCACGCCGGTCACCACCTCGACCTTGCGCTGCTTGGCAAGCCCGGCCAATCCCTTGGTGAGCCTGCCCACGACGCTCGACTTCCATCCCCGCAAGGCTTCGATGTCGACTTCGGGCTTGCCGAATTTCACGCCGAAGTGCGCCATTTCCTCGGCTTCGGAAATCACCCGCGCGGCGTGCAGCAGCGCCTTGGACGGGATGCAGCCCACGTTGAGGCAGACACCGCCGAGCGATGGGTAACGCTCGATCATCACCACCTTCTTGCCGAGGTCCGCGGCACGGTAGGCGGCCGTGTAACCGCCGGGACCCGAGCCCAGTACCACGACTTCTGCGTGCAGGTCACCCTTGACCGTTGCCACCGAAGTCGCTGTCGCGGGGGTGGGGGAGGGAGCCGCGATCGGAGCGGGGGCGGGAGAGGCCGCGGGAGCGGCAGAGGCCGGAGCGACCGCTGCAGGCGCGGCCGCCGCTGCGGCGCCCGACGCCTCCAGCACGAGGACCAGCGTGCCCTGCGAGACCTTGTCGCCAATCTTGATCCTGATTTCCTTCACCGTGCCGGCGGCCGGGGAAGGCACTTCCATGGTGGCCTTGTCCGACTCCAGCGTGACGAGCGAATCCTCGGGTTTGACGGTGTCGCCCGGTTTCACCAGCACCTCGATGACCGGAATATCCTTGAAGTCGCCGATGTCGGGAACGCGCACTTCGACCAGATTGCTCAACGTGGACTCCTGTGTTTTGGGGGGGGTCAGCGCAGCAGCGCCGTCACGAGCGCCGCCAGAGCGACGATCAGGGCGAGACCTGCGACCCATGCGGCCGTCCGCAGACGCGCCGAGAGGGCATTGGAAATCTGGGTGAGCGCGCGGGCCTGCTCTTCCACGGCGCGGCCCTGGGTTTCGGAGTGGGCGCGAAGCTTCTCGATGTTTGCCTTCAGCAGTTCCAGTTCGAACCGGAGCTGGGCAAGGTCGGACGGCGCGTCGGAACTCGCCGAACGGGAAGGCGCCGGCGGCTGGTCGTCATCGTCGTCCTTGCGCAGGTCACGGACGAACTCCGGCACCCGCCTCGCTGCCTTGGCGATCTCTCCCCAGGGCGCGTACTTGAGCCAGCTCCAGGAGGGCATGCGCGCCGCCCGCCGTCAGCCGCGGACCTCACCGTCGCCCAGCACCACGTACTTGAGCGAGGTGAGTCCTTCGAGCCCGACCGGCCCGCGCGCGTGCAGCTTGTCCGTGGAGATGCCGATCTCCGCACCCAGGCCGTACTCGAATCCGTCGGCGAAGCGGGTGGAGGCATTGACCATCACCGAGCTGGAATCGACCTCCCGCAGGAAACGGCGGGCCCGTGCGTAGTCCCGGGTCACGATGGCGTCGGTGTGCTGCGAGCCGTAGGTGTTGATGTGCTCGATGGCAGCGTCCAGGCCGTCCACGATCCGCACGCTGAGAATCGGGGCCAGGTATTCCGTCACCCAGTCTTCGTCCGTCGCCTCGTTCATGTCCGGAACGATGGCGCGGGAACGCTCGCAGCCGCGCAGCTCCACGCCCTTGTCGCGGTAGATGCGCGCCAGCGGCGGCAGGACGTGGGCCGCGACGCGCGCATGCACGAGCAGCGTTTCCATGGTGTTGCAGGTGCCGTAGCGCTGGGTCTTGGCGTTGTCCGCGATGCGGATCGCCTTGTCGAGGTCCGCATCCTCGTCGATGAAGACGTGACAGATCCCGTCCAGGTGCTTGATGACGGGAATGCGCGACTCGTTGCTGATTCGCTCGATGAGTCCCTTGCCGCCACGGGGAACGATCACGTCGACGTAGTCCTTCATGGTGATGAGCTCGCCCACCGCGGCGCGGTCCGTCGTCTCGATCACCTGCACCGCGCCCTCGGGAAGACCGGCGGCACGCAGGCCTTCGTGCACGCACGCCGCAATGGCCTGATTGCAGCGGATGGCCTCGGAGCCGCCGCGGAGAATGGCGGCGTTGCCGCTCTTGAGGCACAGACCCGCCGCATCCGCCGTCACGTTGGGCCGGGCCTCGTAGATGATGCCGATCACGCCCAACGGCACACGCATGCGGCCGACCTGGATTCCCGTGGGACGGTACCGCAGGTCCGTGATCTCGCCGATGGGATCGGTGAGCTGGGCGATCTCCCGCAGGCCCTGCGCCATGGTACGCACGCCCTTTTCCGTGAGGATCAGCCGGTCCACCATTGCCGGGTCGAGCCCCTTTGGAGCGCCCTTGCGCGACGTCGGCAGCGTTGGCGGCGAGGAGAGTGGCGGACTCGCGTTCGACGGCCGATGCGATGGCGAGCAAAGCTTCGTCCTTGGCGCGTGTATCGGCTCGGGCCATGGCCCGCGATGCGGCGCGTGCCGCGCGGCCGATGCCCGTCATGTAGCTCTGTACGTCCATGGAAGAGTCCGGAAATGGATGCCGGAATTCTAACCCGGATACGTCGGACAACCCGCCGGAAATGCGGTGCAAGTCTCTCTTGGCGCTCGCGAATCGGAGGGGGAAGGCGGCGATTCGGCCCTGCGGCACAGGCCGGTCCGGCGAGGGGCGGAACACGGGCGAGGGAGCCCTCGCGCCCGGGCGGATCAGGCGGCGTGCGCGGTGGGAAGCTTCAGATCCGGGGCAGTCAGGCGCATCGCAAGCTGCTCCAGTTCCGTCCAGGCGTCGCCATCACCGACACCCTTGATGATCCTGTCGATGCGCGCGGCGTGTGCCAGGGCGTTCCGGAGTTGCGCACTGTCGAGGCGGCGCACGGCCGCGGGCATCCCCTTCTGCCGTTCTCCCCACACCTTGGCATCGCGCATCGCCTGGGCGAGCGGCATGCCGGACGCAACGGATTCCCGGATGCGCAACATGGCGCGAATTTCCTCGGCGAAGGCCCACAGCACCAGCGGCAGCCCGGTGCCCTCCCCGCGGAGACCGTCCAGCATCCTCAGCAGGTGAACGGGATCACCGGCGAGGATGGCGGGGCCCAGGTCGAAGGCGTCGAACCGCGCGACGTCCGCCACGGTGGTGCGCACGGCATCGAGATCCAGCGGTCCCTGCGGAAACAGCAGGCTCAGCTTCTGGATCTCCTGATGCGCGGCAAGCAGATTCCCCTCGACCCGGGCGGCGAGAACCTCCATCACGTCCGGGCCGGCAGACTGACCCTGCGCCTTCAGACGGGCCGCGAGCCAGGCGGGCAGCTGCTCGAACCCGATGCGCTGTGCATGCACGCATACGCCCGCCGATTCCAGGGCGGAGAACCACTTCGACTGCCGTGTCCTGAACTCGACCTTGGGCAGCGTGATCAGCGTGACGGTGTCTTCGGGAAGCGATGCCGCGTAGCGGATCAACGCTTCGCTGCCTTCCGCCCCCGGAGCGGCCGATGCCATGCGCAACTCCACGAGGCGCTGGCTGGCGAAAAGCGACAGACTCGCCCCGGTCGCCCACAGCCGCCGCCACTCGAATCCCGCTTCGACCGTGAGGATCTCGCGCTCGCTGCAGCCGCGTTCCCTCGCCTTCGTCCGGATGCGATCAGCGGCTTCGATGGCCAGCAGCGCCTCTTCGCCGTGGACGACGTACAACGGCGCGAGTTCTCGCTGGAGATGGCGGAGAAGCTGGTCGGGGTCGAGTTGCATGGAGGCCAGTCGAGGGGCGACGGAAGAGCTGCGAGTCCCGAGTCCCGGGACCCTAGACCCCAGGATACTGCAGCCGCGGCGCGTGACCGCGGAACTCGGAAGCGATGGCCGCCCAAGGCGGTGCGGTTGCAACGATGGACCCGGGTCTCGGGTCCACGGACTCCACCCTCTCGCGCATCACCCGTTGTCCAGCGCACGCGTCACAACGCATTCATCTTCTCCAGCAGCGTGACCAGCTTGTGCGGATCCTCGGTCTTGAGCATGCGGCGGGCGAGGGAAGTGACTTCGTCCAGATCGCTCTTGAGGATCACCTGCTTCACCGCCAGCAGATTTGCCGGATGCATGGAGAACTGGCGCAGACCGAATCCCAGCAGCAGCCGGGTGAGGGAGACATCACCCGCCATCTCGCCGCATACCGCCACCGGCGTTCCGGACTTCGCGGCACGGTGGATGATCTGGGCCACGAGATTCAGCACCGCAGGGTGCAGCGGATCGTACAGATGCGCGACGGACTCGTCCGTGCGGTCGATGGCCAGCGTGTACTGGATCAGGTCGTTCGTGCCGATGGACAGGAAATCGAGCTTGCGCGTGAAGATGTTGAGGCACAGCGCGGCGGCGGGGACCTCGATCATGCCGCCGATGGGCGTCTCGGCGTCGTAGGCGATGCCGTCGTCGTCCAGGCTGCGACGGGCATCGGCGACGGCCTTCAGCGCCTGAGTCAATTCGAGCACCGACGACAGCATGGGAACGAGGATCTTCACCTTGCCGAACGCGGAGGCCCGCAGGATGGCGCGCAGCTGCGTGCGGAACATCACCGGCTCGGCCAGGCACAACCGGATCGCCCGCAATCCGAGGGCAGGGTTGGCGGCCACCCGCTCCGCGCCGTCGAGTTCCTTGTCGGCTCCCAGGTCGAAGGTGCGGATCGTGACCGGCAGCCTTCCCATCTCCATCACCACCTTGCGATAGGCCTCGAACTGCTCGTCCTCGCCGGGAAGATCGCGCCGGTTGAGATAGAGGAACTCGGTGCGGAAGAGCCCGACGCCGGCCGCGCCGTTCTCGCGCGCCTGATAGACATCCTCCAGCAGTTCGATGTTGGCGTGCAGCTCGATGCGGGTGCCGTCGAGCACTGCAGCGCGTGTGGTGGTGAGCCGGCGCAGCTTCTGCTGTTCGAGCTGCCACTCTTCCTGGCGCAGCCGGTACTCCTCCAGCACCTTCTTGTCGGGATCGACGATCAGCACCCCGTGGGTGCCGTCCACGATCAGGACTTCGTTCTCGCGCACGAGACGCCTTGCGTGGTGCAGGGCGACGATGGAGGGGATGCCCAGGGACCGGGCGACGATCGCCGTATGCGACGTGGTGCCGCCCAGATCCGTGATGAAGCTGGCGAACCGGTGCTGCTTGTAGAGAATGACGTCCGCCGGGGACAGGTCGTGGGCGACCAGGATGCTGCCTTCCTCGGGTGGGGCGAC
This sequence comes from Betaproteobacteria bacterium, assembly GCA_016713305.1. Lineage (NCBI taxonomy): Bacteria > Pseudomonadati > Pseudomonadota > Betaproteobacteria > Betaproteobacteria bacterium. Next base: position 65,004 of record JADJPK010000004.1, on the reverse strand, counting down.
GGATGCCGCCGCGCGCGCGTCGGTCATGAGCGCCTGCAGGACACGCTCGACGACCTGCTTCACGTCGGTCTTGCGTTCCCGCAGGTAGGCATCGTCGATCTCGTCGAACTGGGCGAGCAGCGCTTCCATCTGCTGTTTCAGCGCCCACTCGGCGTTGCACCGCTGTGCCGCGATGGTCGCCTTGGGCGCTTCCGACAGCGTTTCATCGCCCAGGATCATCAGATGGACGTTCAGGAAGGCGCCGAACTCGGCAGGCGCGTTCTCGGGAATGTGTCCGGCGAGGCTGGTCAGTTCGCCGCGGACCTTGTCCAGGGCCGCATCGAGGCGCGCCTGTTCGGCCGGAACCTTCGCCGGCGCGATCTCGAGGTGCGGCACCTCGAGCTGGGCGTGCGTGACGAGGTGCGCGCGGCCGATGGCAATGCCACCGGAGACGCCTATGCCGTGGATCGTGAAAGACATGCGGGGTCCGGGATCAGTGGCGCAGGTCCGGGTGGCGTGACGCCGATCGGGCCATGGCCGGGACGATGGAGGAGAGGGCCGGTTCGTGCAGGGAATCGCCGCCCGCGCACGCACGGCCAGCGGACGCACCGGTCGCCGGTGTGGCGACGTGCCAGTTCTTCAACGTTGCACCCCCCTGTGCTGGTGTTCCGCGGCCCGCCGCGGAGCTATTCCGCTTCTCCGAACCTGTCCGCGATCAAGCCGAGCAACGCTTTCATCGCCTCGGCTTCATCGGGGCCCTCGGTTTCGACCGCCACCTTGGAGCCCTTCGCGGCCGCCAGCATCATCACCCCCATGATGCTCTTGGCGTTCACCCGGCGGCCGTTGCGCGATAGCCAGACTTCCGACTGGTACTGCGCCGCGAGTTGCGTGAGTTTGGCCGACGCCCTGGCGTGCAGGCCGAGCTTGTTGATGATCTCAACTTCCTGTTGCTGCATTTCCCATCGCCGGTGGCATTCTGAACACCCCCTCGACGCCGCCCGACATGGCCTTGGCCACGACGGTCTTGAGTGGCTCGTTTCGATACGTGAGCGCCCGGACAAGCATCGGCAGACTGACGCCCGCGATGCCTTCCACCCGCCCCGGAACCAGGACGCGTGCCGCGATGTTGCTGGGCGTCGCCCCGTATACGTCCGTCAGCACCAGCACGCCGTTGCCCTCGTCGAGCTGCCGCACCAGCTTCAGCAGCTGCGGCACCATCAACGCCGGGTCGTCGTGCATGCTGACGCCCACCTGCATCAACTGCGGTGGTCTGCCACCCATCACATGGCTCGCGCACTGGACCAGGCTTTCGCCGAGCGTGCCGTGAGCAACGATGAGAATGCCGACCATGGTTCTTCGATCTGCGTGCCAGGGAATGCCGCGGATTCTACGCTGTCATGGCTGCGGCGGGCCTCACACCGTCGGGAGGCGGTCGAAACGCGTGAACGTGCCTTCGTCGTCCCTCTCCTCCACGCGCAGCACCATGGCTGACGGCGGTCCCGCATGCACCCAGCGCGTGATGGCGGTCACCTGCTCGGCGGTGCCATGAACGACGGCTTCCACGCTGCCGTCGAAACGGTTGCGGACCCATCCGGTGACGCCGAGGCGGGCCGCTTCCTGCCGCATGGATTCGCGATAGCCCACACCCTGGACGCGGCCGCGGATGGACAGATGGCGGGTCATGCTCGTTTCCGTCACTTGGCCCGCATGCCGGGTTCCGCGCCACTGTCCACGTCGAGCAGAAACACCCCCGGTATCTTCCCCGCTTGCCGCCAGGATCATGCCTTGCGATTCGCCGAATCGCATCTTGCGCGGCTGCAGGTTGGCCACCATCAGCACGAGCCGTCCCCGGATCTTGTCCGGATCGTAATGGGCCTTGATGCCCGCGAAGACCTGGCGTGTTTCGGAGCCGATATCCAGCGTGAGCTTGATGAGTTTCTCTGCCCCTTCCACATGTTGAGCGTCGACGACGCGCGCCACGCGCAGATCGACCTTCATGAAGTCATCGATGGTAATGGTCGGCGCCACCGGCGCCGGCTGGAACCTCCCTTCCCCTTCAGGGGGAAGGGCCGGGGATGGGGGTGGGCCTCCGGCGCCCGCCGCGGTGCTTGTTCCGGCACCCGGCTGTAACCTCCCTTCCCCTTCAGGGGGAAGGGCCGGGGATGGGGGTGGGCCTCCGGCGCCCGCCCCGGTGCTGGTTCCGGCACCCGGCGCGACTTTTCCTCCCCCGTCAGCGGGACGAGTCAGGGATGGGGGTGGGCCTCCAGCGCTTGCCGCGGGCTTCGAATTCTCGTTCACGACGTTCTCCTGATGCTGTGCATGCCGCTGCGGCGAATGTGCATCCGCCGCGACAGGTTTGAGACTCTCCCGATTCGCGCCGACCAGGGCTTCCATCGACTTGGCATCCAGGCGAGTCATGAGGTGCTGGTAGGCATCGATGCGGTGTCCGGGAGGCAGACTCGCTCCCCCGTCGGACCATCGCAGCGCGCCGATGTTCAGGAAGGCTTCCACCCGCTGGGCCACGCGGGGCAGCACCGGCTTCAGCGCCAGAGTGAGCAGCCGGAATCCCTCCAGCGCCTGGGAACAGACGCGATGCAACCGCTCGCCGGCGTCCGGACGCTTGGCGAGTTCCCAGGGCTTTTCCTGATCCACGAACTGATTCAGTTCGTCGGCCGAGGCCATGACCTCGCGCAGCGCCTTGGCGTATTCGCGCTGGTCGTAATGGTCCGCGATCACCGGCAGCCTTGCCCGCAATCCTTCCACGGCAGCGCACTCCTCCGCCGAGCCGAGCCTTCCGTCGAAGCGCTTGACGAGGAAGCCCGCGCACCGGCTCGCGATGTTCACGTACTTGCCCACCAGGTCGCTGTTCACCCGGGCGACGAAGTCGTCCAGGTTGAGGTCGATGTCCTCCATCGCCGGCCCGAGCTTGGCCGCGTAGTAGTACCGCAGCCATTCCGGGTCGAGACCCAGATCGAGATAGCTGCCGGCCGTGATGAACGTCCCCCGGCTCTTCGACATCTTTTCGCCGTTGACCGTGAGAAAGCCGTGGGCGAACACGCGCGTGGGCGTGCGGTAGCCGGCGAAACGCAGCATCGCAGGCCAGAACAGGGCATGGAAATACAGGATGTCCTTGCCGATGAAGTGCACCATCTCCGTGTCGTGCCCCGGACGGGCGAATTCGTCGAACGCGATCGCCGCACGGTTTGCGAGGTTGCGGAAGCTCCCGAGATAGCCGATGGGTGCATCGAGCCACACGTAGAAGAATTTCCCCGGCGCGTCCGGGATCTCGAAGCCGAAATAAGGCGCGTCGCGCGAGATGTCCCAGTCGTTGAGCCCCTGGTCGAACCACTCGCGGATCTTGTTGCGGGCCTCCTCCTGCAGGTGCCCGCCCGTCTGCGTCCAGTCCTGCAGGAACTGCCTGCAGTCGTCGTGGGACAGGCGGAAGAAGTAGTGGTCGGAGGCCTTGCGCACCGGCGGCGCGCCCGACACGACGGAGTACGGGTTCCTGAGATCCGTCGGTGCGTAGGTGGCGCCGCAGACTTCGCAGGAGTCGCCGTACTGGTCCTTGGCGTTGCACTTCGGGCATTCGCCCTTGATGAAACGGTCGGCCAGGAACATCGACTTCACCGGATCGTAGAACTGTTCGACCGAGCGGACGTCTATGTAGCCACCGTCCCTGAGACGCCGATAGATGTCCTCCGACAGGGCACGGGTCTCGGGTGAATGCGTGCTGTAGTAGTTGTCGAAGTCGACGAGGAAGCCATCGAAGTCGCGCTTGTGCTCCGTCCAGACGCGCTCGATCAGCTGCTCTGCCGTGATGCCTTCCTTCTCGGCGCGGAGCATGATGGCCGTGCCGTGAGTGTCGTCGGCGCAGACGTAGTGCACCTCATGGCCCTGCATCTTCTGGAAGCGCACCCAGATGTCGGTCTGGATGTACTCCACCAGATGTCCGAAGTGGATGCTGCCATTGGCGTAGGGCAGGGCGGAGGTGACGAGCAGACGGCGCGGCATGGAACGGAAGACCCTCGGGAAAGGCTTGGATTGTATCAAAGTGTGTACAATTCAGGCCCCCGAAATTCAAGATAAATCATAGAGGTAGCTGGATGAGCCTGAATGCGGATGCAGTGAAGGAAAAGTTGCGCGGCATCGTCGATCCGTGGACCGGAAAGGACTACGTCACGGGCAAGGAGGCGCGCAACATCCGCGTGGAAGGCTCGGACGTCTTCGTCGAGATCGTCCTGGGATATCCCTCCCGCACGCTTCAGGACGGTATTCGTGACCAGGTGGCCGAGGCGCTGCGCGCGCTCCCCGGTGTGGGCAAGGTCCAGGTGGACGTCTCCATGAAGATCGTCGCCCATCAGGCGCTCCGTGGTGCTCAGCGGGTCGAAGGCGTTCGCAACGTGATCGCCGTGGCCTCGGGCAAGGGGGGCGTGGGCAAGTCCACCGTCGCCGCGAATCTGGCGCTGGCCCTGGCACAGGAAGGCGCTCGCGTGGGGGTGCTCGACGCCGACATCTACGGCCCTTCGCAACCCACCATGCTGGGCATGCCCGGAAAGCCGCGCGTGGCCGAGGAAGGCGACAAGCGCCAGTTCATCCCGCTCGAAAACTACGGCGTCCAGTGCATGTCCATCGGCATGCTCATCGATCCGGATCAGGCGGTGGCCTGGCGGGGACCGATGGCCACGGGCGCCCTCGAGCAGCTGCTCCGGGATACCCGCTGGAACGACCTCGACTACCTCGTCGTGGACATGCCGCCGGGGACGGGAGACATCCAGCTGACCCTTGCGCAGAAGGTGCCGGTCACCGGTGCCGTGATCGTCACCACCCCCCAGAACATCGCCTTGCTGGATGCCCGCAAGGGTCTCAAGATGTTCGAGAAGGTCAACGTCCCCATTCTGGGCATCGTCGAGAACATGAGCCTGCACGTCTGCAGCAAGTGCGGCCACGAGGAGCACATCTTCGGGACCGGCGGAGGCGAGGCCATGTCGACGGACTATGGCGTGCCCCTGCTGGGCGCGCTGCCGCTGGACATCCGCATCCGGGAACAGGCGGATTCCGGGCAGCCGACCGTCGTGGCGGACCCGGGCAGCCGGGTTGCCGGCATCTACCGGGAAATCGCGAGACGGGTGGGCGTGAAGGTCGCCGAGCTGTCCAAGGACAGCAGCACGATCTTCCCCAAGATCGTCATCCAGAACACCTGAGGACGGCCGGTTCATCGCGGGCCGGCAGTGCCGGCGGCTCGCTTCCGGAGCATGGCCCGCCGGTGGATCCGGTTGCGGCGGACCGGAGGGGTTGCGCGGGCATTTTTTTGTGTAACGGCAGGGACCGCCGTGTCTTCCGGGTCTAAACTTCGCGTCCTTTTTCATCCGCCCCCGCGGGAGCACCGATGAGCATCAAGTCCGATCGCTGGATCCGCCGCATGGCCTCCGAGCACGGCATGATCGAGCCGTTCGAGCCCCGGCAGATCAAGGAAGTGAACGGCCAGCGCGTCGTTTCCTTCGGCACGTCCAGCTACGGCTACGATATCCGCTGCTCCGACGAGTTCAAGCTCTTCACGAACCTCAACTCCACCATCGTGGATCCGAAGAACTTCGACCCGAAGTCGTTCGTGGACGTGAAGGGCAGCCACTGCATCATTCCGCCGAATTCCTTCGCGCTCGCCCGGACCGTGGAGTTCTTCCGCATTCCCCGCAACGTGCTCACCATCTGTCTCGGCAAGTCCACGTATGCGCGCTGCGGAATCATCGTCAACGTGACACCGTTCGAACCGGAGTGGGAGGGTTACGTGACGCTGGAGTTCTCCAACACCACGCCGCTGCCCGCCAAGATCTACGCGAACGAAGGCGTCGCCCAGGTGCTGTTCTTCGAGTCGGACGACGACGACGTCTGCGAGACGTCCTACCGTGACCGCGGTGGCAAGTATCAGGGCCAGAGCGGCGTCACCCTCCCCAAAATCTAGCGGTCGCGCACTGGTCGCGACAGGAGCCAAAAGGCATGAGATTCCGCTTTCCCGTCGTCGTGATCGACGAAGATTTCCGCTCCGAGAACGCATCGGGCCTGGGCATCCGGGCGCTGGCCAAGGCAATCGAGGACGAGGGGATGGAGGTGCTGGGCGTGACGAGCTACGGCGACCTCACATCCTTCGCGCAGCAACAGTCGCGTGCGTCCGCCTTCATCCTGTCCATCGACGACGAGGAGTTCTCGTCACCCGCGGCGGCCGACAAGGCCATCGCGGATCTGCGCGCTTTCGTCGAGGAGATCCGGTTTCGCAACACCGACATCCCGATCTTCCTGCACGGCGAGACACGCACGTCGCGGCACGTGCCCAACGACGTCCTGCGGGAACTGCACGGCTTCATCCACATGTTCGAGGACACGCCGGAGTTCATCGCCCGCTATGTGGTCCGCGAGGCGAAGGCGTATCTGGACTCGCTGCCGCCGCCCTTCTTCCGGGCGCTCACGCACTACGCTGCCGACGGCTCCTACTCCTGGCACTGCCCGGGCCACTCGGGCGGCGTCGCGTTCCTGAAGAGTCCGGTCGGCCAGATGTTCCACCAGTTCTTCGGCGAGAACCTGCTGCGGGCCGACGTCTGCAATGCGGTGGACGAACTGGGCGCCTTGCTGGACCACACGGGACCGGTGGCGGCATCCGAGCGCAACGCCGCTCGCATCTTCCACTGCGATCATCTGTTCTTCGTGACCAACGGAACGTCGACGTCGAACAAGATCGTCTGGCATTCGACGGTAGCGCCCGGCGACGTGGTGGTGGTGGACCGCAACTGCCACAAGTCGATCCTGCATGCGATCACCATGACCGGCGCGGTGCCGGTCTTCCTCACGCCCACGCGCAACCACTACGGCATCATCGGGCCGATCCCGCTCGAGGAATTCCGCATCGAGACCATACGCCGGAAGATGGAAGCGAATCCGTTGCTGCGGGGCACGAACAAGAAGCCGCGGATCCTCACCATCACCCAGAGCACCTACGACGGCATCGTGTACAACGTCGAGACGATCAAGGAAATGCTCGACGGCGAGATCGACACGCTGCACTTCGACGAGGCCTGGCTGCCGCACGCGTCATTCCACGATTTCTACGGCGATTACCACGCCATCGGGGCGGACCGGCCCCGGTGCAGGGAGTCGATGGTCTTCTCCACCCAGTCCACGCACAAGCTGCTCGCGGGCCTTTCGCAAGCCTCGCAGATCCTCGTGCAGGATTCCGAGAACCGGCAGCTCGACCGCGACATCTTCAACGAAGCGTTCCTCATGCATACGTCCACCTCGCCGCAGTACGCGATCATCGCCTCGTGCGACGTGGCCGCGGCGATGATGGAACCCCCGGGCGGCACGGCGCTCGTCGAGGAGTCGATTCTCGAGGCCATGGACTTCCGCCGCGCGATGCGCAAGGTGGACGAGGAATTCGGTGCCGACTGGTGGTTCAAGGTGTGGGGGCCGGACCATCTGCAGGAGGAAGGGCTGGGAACGCGCGAAGACTGGATGCTGCGCAACAACGAGAGCTGGCACGGCTTCCAGAAGCTCGCGCCCGACTTCAACATGCTCGATCCGATCAAGGCGACGGTCATCACGCCCGGACTGGACATGGCGGGGAGCTTCGCGGACGACTTCGGCATTCCGGCCGCGATCGTGACGAAGTACCTGGCGAGCACGGCATCATCGTCGAGAAGACCGGCCTCTACTCGTTCTTCATCATGTTCACCATCGGCATCACCAAGGGCCGCTGGAACACGATGGTGACCGAACTGCAGCAGTTCAAGGACGACTACGACAAGAACCAGCCGCTGTGGCGTGTCCTGCCGGAGTTCGTCGCCAAGCACCCTCGATACGAGCGCGTCGGCCTGCGCGACCTCTGCGTGCAGATCCACGACATCTATCGCCGCAACGACATCGCCCGCCTGACGACGGAGATGTATCTTTCGGACATGGAACCGGCCATGAAACCGGCGGACGCCTTCGCGCGAATGGCGCATCGGGAGATCGACCGCGTGCCCATCGACGAACTGGAGGGCCGGGTCACCGCCGTGCTGCTCACGCCTTACCCCCCGGGCATTCCCCTCCTCATTCCGGGCGAGCGGTTCAACCGGACGATCGTGCGCTACCTGCAGTTCGCGAAGGAGTTCAACACGCGCTTCCCCGGCTTCGAGACGGAGATCCACGGTCTGGTGGACGAGAACGAGGACGGCACGCTTCGCTACTACGTCGACTGCGTGCGGCAGTAACGGAGCGCTGCGGTACAGCCGTCAGCGGCGGCGCTCGTAGTCGACGAAGGTGTATCGCAGCCCGTCGGCCGTGAGATGGGGCGACCGCAGCGTCTCGATCCACTTCGAGCGATCGATGTCGGGAAACCACGCATCCGCGTCGGGCGAGAGATCGACTTCTGTGATGAAAAGCCGGTCCGCGAGGGCCAGCGATTGCGCGTAGATCTCGCCGCCTCCGATCACGAAGATTTCCGCCGCGTCGCCCGACGCGGTCAGCGCCCTTTCGAGCGAATTCGCGACCGTGGCACCTTCTACGGCGAAACCGGGTTGCCGCGACACGATCACCGTCCTGCGTCCCGGCAGCAGGCGCCCGATGGATTCGTATGTCTTGCGGCCCATGACCATGGTGTGGCCCATGGTGAGCGCCTTGAAGCGCTTGAGGTCCTCGGAAAGATGCCAGGGGAGCGCGCCATCCTTGCCAATTGCTCCGTTGCGGGCGACGGCGGCGATGAGAGAGATTCGAGAGGGCATGAGCCTGCCGGAGTGCTGTTTCCGACCGATTGTACCGCTCGCCTCCGTGGCGCCGTCCATGCGTTAGCATGATGCACATCATCCAAACCGCACGCCGTGCCGGCGGAGGCAGCATGGAATCCGACACAGTCCGGGTAGCGCTTGTTGTGGGAGCAGGGGACGCCACGGGCGGGGCGATCGCCCGCCGCTTTGCGAGAGAAGGCTACGTGGCCTGCGTGTCGCGGCGCAATGGCGACAAGCTCCAACCGCTCCTGGACAGCATTCGCGCAGAGGGTGGAACCGCGCACGGCTTCGCGTCGGACGCACGCCGTGAGGATGCGGTGATCGAGCTGGTCACGGCCATCGAACGCGACATCGGACCCGTCGAAGCCGCTGTCTTCAACGTGGGCGGCAATGTCCGCTACGGCATCACCGAAACGACCGAGCAGGTATACCGCAAAGTCTGGGAGATGGGCTGCCTTGCCGGCTTCCTCGTCGGCCGGGAGGTCGCCCGGGTGATGCGGCCGCGCGGTCGGGGCACGATCGTCTTCACCGGCGCCACGGCCAGCCTGCGGGGAGGTGCCGGTTTCGCCGCGTTCGCCAGCGCCAAGCACGGGCTGCGGGCGCTCGCCCAGAGCATGGCGCGGGAACTCGGGCCCGCGGGAATTCATGTCGCCCACGTGGTGATCGACGGTGCCATCGACACGGAGTTCATCCGGGATCGGTTTCCCGATCGCTACGCCCTCAAGCCGCAGGACGGCATCCTGAATCCGGAAGACATCGCGGAAGCCTACTGGCAGCTTCACCGCCAATCCCGCAGCGCCTGGACGCACGAGCTGGACCTGCGGCCGTGGATGGAGAAATGGTGACGCGCGAACGTCCGGTGCGTGGCGGAAGAATCCCCTCCCCTCAGCGGGGCTCGAACGCCGGAGTCGCGACGTCGGTCACGAGCTGTCTGAGCCATGCATTGGCCGCCGAGGAATCGGCTGCCTCGTGCCAGTAGAGATAGCGGTCAAGCCCCGCGTCCGGCGCCGGGAAGGGCACGATGGCGTGACCGAAAGCCGAGTTCATCACGGCTGCCTGGCTGGCCGGCAGGGTGAGCGCGAAGCCGGTCTCTGCCACGACCCTGAACGCGGCGAAGTACTGCTGGCAGCGGAGTGCCACATGCCGCTGTGCACCGCGTTTCTGCAGGGCGACGTCCTCGAGGCTGGCGCCGCGGCGCCGCGAGCTCACCAGCACATGGTTCCATTCGAGGTAGGTTTCGAGATCCGGCGCGGTGCCTGCACCCGGGTGGTTCTGCCGCACGACCACCACGAGCGAGTCCGTGCCGAGCCGGGTCTGGCGCAAGGCGCCCGACCCGGGCAGCAGCACGTCGATCGCGGCATCGAGCAGACCTGACGCGAGATCGGCCTCCACGCGGCGCCGGTCGATCCGCACCGCGGCCAGTTCCACGGACGGCGCTGTGGCAGACACCCGCGCCACCAGAGCTGGCAGCAGCACCGCTTCCAGCTCCGCCCTCAGGCCCAGAACAAAGCGCCGGTGGCTCGCGACCGGATCGAAGGGTCCCGATTCGTTCAGCGTGCCTTCCAGCGTCCGCAGTGCCTGGCGCACCGGCTCGACGAGATTGCGTGCCAGCGGCGTGGGGTTCATCGACTGCCCCTGCCGCACGAACAGCGGATCCCCGAACATCTCGCGCAGGCGTGACAGCGCGTGGCTGATGGCCGGCTGGGACAGGTGCAGCTTCTCCGCGGCCCGGGTGATGCCACCTTCGGAGTAGATGGTCTCGAACACCACGAAGAGATTCAGGTCGACGCGGGAGATATGCAGGGCTCTCATGACCGCCATTCGGAGAACGCATTGGCCCCATTGTCGCTGCCGGTCTACGCTGCCGGCAATCCCGCTGGGGAAGCTACCGGAGGCAGGCAATGCAGTTCGAGCACACCACGAAGGTCAGGCAACTCATGGAGCGCGTGAGCGCGTTCATGGAGGCGCACGTCTATCCGAACGAAGCCCGATTCGAGGCGGAGGTGGCCGAAGGCGACCGGTGGGCACCGACCCGGCTCATCGAGGAACTCAAGGCGAAGGCAAGGGCACAGGGTCTGTGGAACCTGTTCCTGCCCGAATCGTCGCATGGCGCCGGACTCACGAACCTCGAGTACGCACCGCTTGCCGAGATCATGGGGCGCGTCCAATGGGCCTCCGAAGTCTTCAACTGCAGCGCGCCGGACACCGGCAACATGGAAGTGCTCTCGCGTTACGGCAACGAGGCGCAGAAGGATCGCTGGCTGAAGCCGCTGCTGGCCGGCGAGATCCGTTCTGCCTTCGCGATGACCGAACCGGCCGTGGCGTCGAGCGACGCCACGAACATCCAGGCGAGCATCGCCCGGCAGGGTGACGACTACGTGATCAACGGGCGCAAGTGGTGGACCTCGGGTGCGAACGACCCGCGGTGCAAAGTCCTCATCTTCATGGGCAAGACCGCGCCCGACCATCCGAACCGGCACGAACAGCAGTCCATGCTGGTCATGCCGATGGATCTGCCGGGTATCCGCGTGCTGCGCCATCTGCCCGTGTTCGGTTACGACGATGCTCCGCATGGACACGCCGAAGTGGATTTCAAGGATGTGCGGGTAAAGGTCGCCGACAGTCTGCTGCTCGGCGAAGGCCGAGGTTTCGAGATCGCGCAGGGCCGTCTGGGCCCCGGGCGGATCCATCACTGCATGCGCCTGATCGGCTTGTCCGAACGCGCGCTGGAGCGGATGTGCCGGCGCACGCTGGACCGCGTTGCCTTCGGCAAACCGGTCGCGGAACAAGGCGTCACGCTGGAGCGCATCGCAGAGTCACGCATCATGATCGACCAGACGCGTTTCCTGGTCCTGAACGCCGCGTACATGATGGACACCGTGGGCAACAAGGCCGCGCGCAAGGAGATCGCCATGATCAAGGTGGCGGCGGCGAACATGGCCTGCCGTGTGATCGACTGGGCGATCCAGGCCCATGGCGGCTGTGGGGTGACCGATGACTCGGGCCTCCCGCACGCCTATGCGAGCGCCCGCACGCTGCGGCTGGCGGACGGCCCGGACGAAGTGCACCGCAACCAGATCGGCAAGCTCGAGCTGGCGCGCTACAAGGCGCCTCGCCACTGAGCACCGCATGGGCAACGTGACCTACGATCCCGCGGCGTCCATCGTGGCGGCTGTCACCTCCATGCCGATGGCGAAGGAACTCGGGCTCCGGTTCCTGCAGATCGGCGCGGGTGAGGCCGTGGTGGAGATTCCTTTCGACGAGCGCTGGACGTTCCGGCCGGGGCAGTATCAGGCCACGCCAGTCTTTGCGGTGGCCGACTTTGCCGGCGTCTGCGCGGCGGCCAGCGTGCTGGCAGAGGGCTGGTTCGTCGCGACGGTCGACGTGTCGCTGAAGATGCTCGCCCCTGCGAAGGAGGGCGATCTGCGGGCGCGCGGCCGGGTCGTCGGTCCGGGCAAGCTCCTGACGGTGGCATCGGCCGACGTCTATTGGGTCAAGGACGGGCGGGAAACCCTGTGCGCCACGGCGCTGGTGACCGCGCGCAATCTCCCGCCTGTCTGAAGCGGTGCCGACTCAGCGCCGCACGTCGAGCAGTTCGACCTCGAAGACGAGCACGGCATTGGGAGGGATGACGCCACCCGCTCCGCGCTCTCCGTAGGCGATACCGGGGGGGCACGTAAGCTTGGCCTTGCCGCCGACCTTCATCTTCTGCACGCCCTCGGTCCAGCACTTGATCACGCGGTTCAGGCGGAATTCCGCAGGTTCGTTGCGCGAATACGAACTGTCGAATTCGCGTCCATCCGGAAACATGCCCTTGTAGTGCACCTTCACCGAGTCCGACGCGGCAGGGCTTGCTCCCTTTCCTTCCTGCAGCACGCGGTACACGAGGCCGCTGTCGGTGACGGCGGCGCCGGGTTCCTTCGCCGCGGCCTTGAGAACGTCCGATTGCGCCCACGCGGAAACACTGGCCGAGAACAACAGGAGTGCGAGGATTCGTTTCATGGCGATTTTCCGGGGAGTGAAGAAAGGCGCGGATGATTCCATGCCCCGCATCCGTACGCAAACGCGCAGCGGCATGCCCATCGCGCCACGATCACCGGGCCATCGCTTTGAGAAGTGCCGTCTCGGTCATGGTCAGCATGATGTCGATCTCCTCGGCCGTCACATTGAGGGCAGGCATGAGCCGCAGGAAGTTGGGCCGCGGAGCGTTCAGCAGCAGGCCATCTTCCCGTGCGATGTCCACGACACCGGCCGCGATGTCCCGACCGAGATCCAAGGCGAGCAGCAGCCCGCGTCCGCGCACGTCGCCCAGGCCGTGGCGGGAGGACAACTGCTTCAGTCCCTGAGTGAGCCGCATGCCCAGGGCCTCGACGCCCGCCAGGAATCCGGGCGCGAGCACGGCATCCATCACCACGCTCCCCACGGCCGTCATGAGCGGATTGCCGTTGTAGGTGCCGCCTTGATCACCATGATCGAAGCAGGACACCGCCTTGGTCGCCACGAGCGCGGCAAGCGGCACGCCGCCTCCCAGCATCTTGCCCAGCGTCATGATGTCGGGCGCCACGTCGGCATGCTCGTATCCCCACAGCTTGCCCGTGCGTCCGACCCCGGTCTGGATCTCGTCCACGATCAGCAGCAGTCCGCGACGCTGTGTGAGCGCCCGCAGGTCGCGCAGGAATTCGCTGGTGGCGGGAATCACTCCGGCTTCGCCCTGGATCGGCTCCAGCATCACGGCGACCGTCTTGTCGGTGATCAGACGCTCCACCGAAGCAAGATCGTTCAGCGTCGCCTTGGGAAAGCCGGGCACCTTGGGTTCGAAAAGATCGCGGAACGCGGCCTTGCCGGACGCCGACATGGTGGCCAGGGTCCGTCCGTGGAACGAGTTGTCGAAGGTGATGATCTCGTAGGCTCCGCCACGATGGCGCGAGCCCCACTTGCGCGCGAGCTTGATCGCCCCCTCGTTGGCTTCGGCGCCGCTGTTGGTGAAGAACACCTGGTCGAACACACTGTGCCTGACGATGCGCTCGGCGAGACCGATGGACGGCTCGTTGAAGAACGCCGGGCTGGGCGTGATGAGCTTGCGGGACTGTTCGGCGAGCACATCGCTGATGGCACGGGGCGAATGTCCCAGGCAGTTGACCGCCCACCCCTGAACGAAATCGAGATAGCGCTTGCCCGTGTGGTCCCATAGCCACGAACCTTCGCCGCGGACGAAGACGATGGGAGGGCGGGAGGTGATCTCCATGAGGGTGGAGACCGGGTAGTCGCTGAAGTTCATTTGACGGTGCTCGAGGGTTGGGACGGGTGCACTGCCGCATCCGGAATGCCGGGCCGGGCACGCGCACCGGCAATTCTCCGGCCCGTGCGGAATCCCGGTCAAGAAACGCGATGAGGTCCTACCGCATCCTGGACGGTGTCCTGACGGTCGGACCCGCCTGCATGAATGCTCCCCAGCCGCGGTGGTGGAGCGTGCGGGGATCCGCCACCGTCCGGTCGACGCGGGCGCGAAGCACTTCGAGGACGAAGAAGTTGTAGGCCTTGACGAAGCGCGTGTCGATCACCCTGCATTCCAGGTTGGCATAGCATTCACGCACCAGCGGGACGTCCACCGCAGTGCCGGCCACGCGGGTGAGACCGAAGGCGTCGAACTTGTCGCCGTCTCGTCCCGACGTGTTGCCGCACCCCACCACGGCGTCGGTCAACTCCGCTGTCGGGATGTTGATGGCGCACTGCTTCGAACCCCTGAGCAGCGAGAAGCTGTGGTTGCGGTTGCTCACGACGCAGCCGACCTTCGGCGGTTCGAACTCCATCATCACGTGCCACGAGAGCGTCATCACGTTGTCGCGTCCGCGATGGGACGTGGACAGCAGCACCACAGGCCCCGGTTCGAGCAGACCGTAGACGTCGCGCAGCGGAAAGGCGCGCTTGCTCAAGAGGGAGGGCCGCCGTCGGGAACGGCAGGGCCCGGCTCCGTCAGTGCAGCAAGGGGCCTCAACCCGCCTTGGCTGCCTTGCTCGCCAGCTTCTGGTCGAAGCGCTCGCGATTGATCACGAAGCGCTCGTGCCGGCCACGGGAGATGACGTCGACGCCGTCCGTGGCCTCGACCGTGAAGACGAGCTTCTTGCCTTCCACCGCGATCAGCTCGGCGTCGACGGTCACGCGCATGCCGGGCGGAGTGGCGGCCTCGTGGCTCACGTCGATGTGGGTACCCACGGTCTGCTCGGCCGGCCAGTCCAGATGGGGAAGGGCGAGCTCGAGGCAGGCCCATTCGAGCAGTCCCACCATGAAGCCCGTTGCGAAGACCTCCGGCATTTCCTGGAACCGCTCCGACTCCGGATAGAGCGCTGCGACGGTCTTGGTCCTGGGTACGACGAAACTGTGCTGGTGCTTGAGTCCCGGTTTGAGCGATTCCTTCATGCGGTGTCCTTTTCCGGCCCGGCTCAGACGGCCACGGGCGCCTTGATGTGGGGGTGAGGATCGTATCCGACGAGCGTGAAATCCTCGAAGCGGAACGCGAAGAGATCATCCACCGCGGGGTTGAGCTTCATCACGGGCAGCGGGCGCAGTTCACGGCTCAGCTGTTCCCGGGCCTGATCGAGGTGGTTCAGGTAGAGGTGGGCATCGCCGAAGGTGTGAATGAACTCTCCGGGAGCGAGCTTGCACACCTGCGCGACCATGAGCGTGAGCAGCGCATAGGATGCGATGTTGAATGGCACGCCAAGGAAGATGTCTGCGCTGCGCTGGTAGAGCTGGCAGGACAGACGCCCGTCGGCGACGTAGAACTGGAAGAGCGCATGGCAGGGGGCGAGCGCCATTCGCGGAATGTCCGCCGGGTTCCATGCCGATACGATCAGACGGCGCGAATCCGGCGAGCGGCGGATATCGGCGAGAAGCTGGGCGATCTGATCGACATGTCCGCCCTCCGGGGTCGGCCAGGATCGCCACTGGTGGCCGTAGACAGGTCCCAGCTCGCCGTTCTCGTCCGCCCATTCGTCCCAGATGCTGACGCCGTTCTCGCGGAGATAGCGGACGTTCGTGTCCCCCGAGAGGAACCACAGCAGTTCGTGGACGATCGATTTGAGGTGAAGCTTCTTGGTCGTGACGAGCGGGAAGCCATCGGCGAGGTCGAAGCGCAACTGGGCGCCGAAGACGCTCAGCGTGCCCGTGCCGGTGCGATCGGTCTTGCGCGTGCCGGTTTTCAGCACCCGCCGCATGAGGTCGTGATATTGCTCCATGGAGTCTCCGGCGCGCAGGCGGCCGAGTACGGACGAAGCCGAATGTTATCGGATCGGACGCCTCAGTCCGCCGTCCGCGAGCGGATCCATGCCTCGAGCGCGTCCCGGTCCATGGGGCGGCCGAAGTGGTATCCCTGGGCCTTGTCGCAGTGTTCGGCACGCAGAAAGGCAAGCTGCTCGTCCGTCTCCACCCCTTCGGCCGTGATGGACAGCCGCATGCTGCGGCCGATGGCGATGATGGCGCGCACGATGCTGGCGTCGTTCTCGTCATCGACCACGTCGCGCACGAACGACTGGTCGACCTTGAGCGAATCGATGGGGAATCGCTTGAGGAACGACAGCGAGGAATACCCTGTGCCGAAGTCGTCCACCGAGATGCGCACGCCGCTCGATCGCAATTGCCGCAGGATGTGCGTCGCCGCCTCGGGGTTCTCCATCATGCTGCTCTCGGTCACCTCCAGCTCGAGCCTTGCCGGATCGAAGCCCGTCGTCTGCAGCACCAGCGCGATCCTGGCGGCGAGGTCGCGCTCCCGGAATTGCCGCGGCGACAGATTCACCGCCACCCGCAGCTGATCCGCCCCGGGCGCATCGAGGCTGCCCAGCTGGCGGCAGGCCTCCTCCAGGACCCACGCGCCGATGGGCACGATGAGGCCCGTGTCCTCGGCGAGCGGAATGAACTTGCCCGGAGCCACGAGACCGAGATCCGGATGCCGCCAGCGCAGCAGCGTCTCCACGCCCTCGATGCGGCCCGAACACAGGTCGATGATGGGCTGGTAATGCAGCACCAGTTCCCGGCGGTCCAGCGCCTTGCGCAGTGCCGTCTCCAGCATGAGATGCTCGAACGACGCAGCCGTTGCCTCAGGCGAGTGGAACTGAAAGCCGTTCCGTCCCTGCTGCTTGGCGCGGTACATCGCGATGTCCGCGTTCTTGAGCAGCGTCTGCGCGTCCGTGCCGTCGTCGGGTGCCACGGCGATGCCGATGCTTGCCGACACGTAAAGATCGTGCCCGTCGACCCGGAGTGGCTCGGTGAGGACCCCGATCAGCTTCTGCGCCAGCGTGGCGGCTTCCTGCACGCCATGCACATCGTCCATCAGCACGACGAACTCGTCGCCGCCCAGGCGGCATATGGTGTCCGCGGACCGCACGTTCTGCCGGAACCGTGCCGCCACAGCCTGGAGCAGGCGGTCGCCGGCGTCGTGGCCCAGCGTGTCGTTCACGTTCTTGAAACGGTCCAGATCCACGAACAGCACGGCAGTCTGGTGCTGACCGCGTACGCCCCGCGCCAGGGCGACCTGCAGGTGCTCGGCGAGCATGGAGCGGTTGGGCGGTTGCGTGAGCTGGTCGTGGGTCGCGAGGTATTCCAGCATCTGCTCGTTCTGTTTGCGCGCCGTGATGTCGTTCACGATGCCGAAGTGGCCCAGGACGTGTCCCTGGGCATCCACATGCGGAAGATAGTGGACGTCCAGGAAGTGCTCGCGGCCTTCGTGGTCGCGCGATTGCCTCTCGTAGCGCACCTCGTGGCCGTTCTGCACCTGGGCCAGCCTGGGGCCGATCTCCTCGTAGAGCTTGACACCGATGATGTCCCGGGACAGCTTGCCCAGTGCCTGCTCGCGAGTGGTCCCGAACCAGCGTTCGAACGCGCGGTTCACGAACTCGTAGCGCTGGTCCTGGTTCACGTAAGAGATGATCATCGGCAGCGCGTCGAGAATCATCCGCAGCTGTTCCCGCCCGCGGCCGATCTCTGCAAGCGCGCGGTCGCGTTCCATGGTGATGGCCAGGACATTGGTGCCGATGTCCAGCAGCTTGCGTTCGGCCGCGGTCGGGGCACGCGGTTCGCCGTAGTAGGCCGCGAAGCTGCCGAGGACCGCGCCGTCCGCGCCCACGATGGGCACGGACCAGCATGCCCTCAGTCCATGCGGCAGGGCAGCGGCCCGGAAGTCCCGCCACAGGGGATCGGTGGCGATGTCCTCGACGATGACAGGCTCCCGCCGATAAGCCGCCGTTCCGCAGGACCCCACGCTGGGTCCGATGGCCAGCCCTTCGATGGCGGCGCAGTATTCCGCAGGAAGACTCGGGGCCGCGATGCCGTACAGATGGCCGTCGCGCAATTCCAGCACGGAGCAGCGGATCCCCGGACACTGCGCCTCGACGGCGATCGCCAAGGCTCCCGCCACGTCGGCCACGGGGCGTCCGCGCGACGCCATGTCGAGAAGCTGCTTCTCCGTCTCGAGCCGTTCGCCTGCGACCCTGGCCTCGGTCACATCCTGGGCATCCAGCAGGTACAGCGCGCCACCATCGGCCGGATCGGTGAGGCGCAGGCACTTCACGTCATGCCAGCGCGGACCGTTCTGCGTTTCGATTTTCAGCCGCCGGGAGAAGATCCGCCCCGAGCCCGCAACCGCACGCGCCTCCTCTGCCGTCCTTGAGCTGCCGAGTTGCAGAGCCAGATCGTCGAAGTACCGATCCACGGCACGGGGGCCGAACGCGTGCTCGACGGCCGGATTGCGCGCAATGGACGCGCCGTCCGGCCGGTGAAGCGAAACCAGCGCTGCCGTATGGGTGAACGCCTCGACCTTTCTCAGGAGGGAATCGCGGTCTTCGTCGCGCGCGAGGTCGGCGGCCTCGAACATCAGGGCCGTGTCGCCGCCCTCCATCGCCAGGGCCCGAACGTGGACGTCCTTGATCACTGCCGCGCCCGCTTGCCCGAACGACCACCGCTGGACAATGCGGGCGCCGCCACGCACTTCGTCGAGCAGAGCGGGGCTCCACGACCTGGCGATCCCGCCGCCGTTCGCAAGATCGCGGGCCGCGAGTATCTCGATGCTGTCCGCTTGCCAGAGGGCGAGCGCGGCATCGTTGGCCCAGAGCAGACGTCTGCCGCGAGGATCGCTCAGCCACACGGGTGTGGTCAGTTCGTCGAAGAGGCGCAGTTCGTCGAGGTGAAGCGGAATCCGCGGTATGGCCGCGGCAGGATGTCTCACGGCTGCCGTCTCACGTGCCGGAGAACCGGCATTCCCGTCGCGAAGGCCCGCAGCGGCTGCGAGGGCCGTGGTACGCTGCAATTTTGGCGAAGACGGGTTGGACGATGTCGGGTAATACGCTGGGACGTTCGTTTTGCGTGACTTCCTTCGGGGAAAGCCACGGTCCGGGAATCGGGTGCGTGGTGGACGGGTGCCCGCCGGGCATGGCGCTCACGGAGGCGGACATCCAGGCAGATCTGGACCGCCGCAAGCCCGGCACGTCGCGTTTCGTCACCCAGCGCAAGGAAGGAGACATCGTCGAGATCCTCTCCGGCGTGTTCGAAGGCCGTACCACCGGAACACCCATCGCGCTGCTGATCCGCAACACCGACCAGCGGAGCCAGGACTACGGCAACATCGCGCAGACGTTCCGCCCCGGTCATGCAGACTACACCTATTGGATGAAGTACGGAATTCGCGACCACAGGGGCGGCGGACGCCAATCGGCGCGCGAAACGGCGGTGCGCGTGGCGGCCGGCGCGGTGGCGAGAAAATGGCTGCGGGAAAGACATGGCGTCTCGATCCGTGGCTACCTTTCCCAACTGGGGCCGATACCGCTTGCATTCAAGGGATGGGAGGGGGTGAACGCCAATCCGTTCTTCTGCGCCGACCCCGATGCCGTCGCGGAACTCGAGACGTACATGGACGCGTTGCGCAAGTCCGGCGACTCCGTGGGCGCGAAGGTGACGGCCGTCGCATCGGGTGTCCCGCCAGGCTGGGGCGAGCCGGTCGACGACAAGCTCGACGCCGAGATCGCCTATGCCATGATGGGCATCAACGCCGTGAAGGGCGTGGAGATCGGCGCGGGTTTCGCCTCCGTCGCCCAGCGGGGGACGGAGCATGGCGACGAAATGACGCCGGAAGGTTTCCTGTCCAACAACGCAGGCGGGATACTCGGCGGAGTCTCCACGGGCCAGGACGTCGTCGTCCACGTCGCGATCAAGCCCACGTCCAGCATCCGTCTCGCGCGGCGCTCGGTGGACAAGTCGGGACGTCCGGCCACCGTCGAGACTTTCGGCCGCCACGATCCCTGTGTGGGAATCCGCGCGACCCCCATCGCGGAGGCCATGCTGGCCATCGTGTTGATGGACCACGCGTTGCGGCACCGCGCCCAGAACGCCGACGTCTTGCCGGACACGCCCGTGCTTCCCGCAGCCGCTCCGGAAGGCGCGCGCGGACGGTATCCGCTGTCACCCAGCCGAACATCGACCGATCCCGAAGGCCGGCAGGACTGATCCGGTCCGCCGGCCGGCACGTACCGTGACCCTGCGCGAATTCCCCGCCGGTCTTTCGGGTGACGCGGGAAAGCCATGACCCGGCCCGTACCTGCAGCACCGCTCGCATCGTTCTACTTCTGCTACTTCGCATTCCTCGGTGCCTATGCGCCGTTCTGGCCCCTGTACCTGAAGTCGGTGGGCATGAGCGCCGCCCAGATCGGTACGCTGCTGTCCCTTGTGCCGATCACCCGCGTGGTGGGGCCCGCCCTGTGGGGGTGGCTCGCGGATCACCGCGGCCGCCGCGTTCCGGTCGTCAAGCTCACGTCGGTGGCAACGCTGATCGCCTTTTGCGGCGCATTCGCCGGAACGTCCTACGCATGGCTGTTCTGCGTGATGCTGGTCATGAACGCATTCTGGTGCGGCTCGCTGCCCTTGGTGGAAGCGACCACCATGGCCCACCTGGGGGATCGGGTCGCGGACTACGGACGGATTCGTGCCTGGGGATCGGTCGGATTCGTGGCCGTGGTCGTGGCTGCGGGCTATCTGCTGGATGCAGCCGGCGTCGGGTCGCTGCTATGGCTCATTGCCGTGCTGCTCGCGTTGCACGCTGCGTCGTCGTTCGCGGTGCCCGAAGCGCCGCCCCATGTGCATCACGAACAGGTCCAGGGCATCCTGCAGATCCTGAGGCAGCCGCCGGTGCTGGCTCTTTTCGCCGGCTGCTTCCTGATGTCGGTCTCGCACGGCCCTTATCACACCTTCTATTCCATCTGGCTCGTCGAACACGGTTACACCAAGGCGCACGTGGGCTGGCTGTGGGCGCTGGGCGTGATCAGCGAGATCGTCGTCTTCTTCTACTGGACACGGCTCACCTCGCGTTTCGATGCACGCGCACTGCTCCTCGCCGCCTATGCGATCGCGTGCATGCGCTTCGCCGCCATCGGCTGGCTGCCCGATTCCGTGACCATGATCGTCGCGGGGCAGGTGGCACACGCCGCCACGTTCGGTGTCTTCCACGGGTCCGCGGTCGCGCTCACGCACCGGTTCTTCCGCGGCCGCCATCAGTCGAAGGGCCAGGCGCTCTATTCAGGAATCGGCTTCGGCGCGGGCGGTGCGGTGGGCGGACTCGCGGCAGGTTTCCTGTGGGATCACACCGGCGGCGCGTGGACGTTCACGGCCGGGGCCGCGGCGGGGCTGGCGGCGTTTGCCGTGACGTGGCGTTGGTTGCGTGTTCCGCTTGCCGGTTCGCGCGCGGTCCGCGCGGTGCAAGGCTGATCGACACGCCACGAGGCGGTGAGCCCGGGGACCCTTGTGCCATAATCGCGGGCTCTCTGGAGAGCATCTCATGCAGCCCCAAACGCTATACGACAAGCTCTGGTCGAGCCACGTGGTGCGGGAGGAATCCGACGGCACCGCGCTCATCTACATCGATCGTCATCTCGTGCACGAGGTGACCAGTCCGCAGGCGTTCGAAGGACTGAAGCTGGCCGGGCGCAAGCCCTGGCGAATCGAATCGGTCGTCGCCACCGCAGACCACAACACGCCTACCAGGAACTGGGACCAGGGGATCCAGGATCCCATCTCGCGTCTTCAGGTCGAGACGCTGGACCGGAACATCCGCGAATTCGGCGCCCGGGCCTACTTTCCGTTCCTCGACAAGCGACAGGGCATCGTCCACGTGATCGGACCGGAGCAGGGTGCCACCCTGCCGGGAATGACCGTCGTCTGCGGGGATTCCCACACGAGCACCCACGGAGCCTTCGCCGCGCTCGCGTTCGGCATCGGCACGTCGGAGGTCGAGCACGTCCTCGCCACCCAGTGCCTCACCATGAAGAAGGCCAAGTCGCTGGCCGTCCAGGTGAACGGCGCGCTGGGCAAGGGTGTCACGGCGAAGGACGTGGTGCTCGCGATCATCGGCAAGATCGGCACGGCAGGCGGCACGGGTCACGCCATAGAGTTCGGTGGCGCGGCAATCCGCGGTCTGTCCGTGGAAGGACGCATGACCCTCTGCAACATGGCCATCGAGGCGGGCGCCCGCGCGGGCATGGTGGCCGTGGACGAAAAGACCATCGAGTACCTGCGCGGCCGCACTTTCTCGCCCAAGGGGGACCTCTGGGACCGTGCGGTGGCGTACTGGCGGACCTTGCGCAGCGACGAAGGCGCGCAGTTCGACAAGGTGATCACGCTGAACGGCGCCGACATCGTGCCGCAGGTGACGTGGGGCACGTCGCCCGAGATGGTGGACAGCGTCCTGGCTTCCGTGCCGGACCCGGCGAAGATCGAGGACCCCGTGCGCCGCCAGTCCGTCGAGCGGGCCCTCAACTACATGGGCCTGCAACCCAACACGCCCATCACCGCCATCAAGATCGACAAGGTGTTCATCGGCTCCTGCACCAATTCGCGCATCGAGGATCTGCGCGCTGCCGCCGACGTCGTCAAGGGCCGCCGGGTGGCTGCGAACGTGAAACTCGCGATGGTGGTCCCGGGGTCCGGACTGGTGAAGCGCCAGGCGGAGGACGAGGGACTGGACCGGATCTTCCGCGAGGCCGGATTCGAATGGCGCGAGCCCGGCTGTTCCATGTGTCTGGCGATGAATGACGACCGGCTCGATGCCGGTGAACGTTGCGCCTCCACCTCGAACCGCAATTTCGAAGGGCGCCAGGGAGCGGGTGGACGGACGCATCTGGTGAGCCCTGCGATGGCCGCCGCGGCCGCAGTGGCTGGCCGGTTCGTCGATGTGCGGCAGTTGTAAGCGAGGAACAGCATGGAAAAGTTCACCGTACTGCAAGGCGTCGTGGCGCCGCTCGACCGGCCCAACGTCGATACCGATGCCATCATTCCCAAGCAGTTCCTGAAGTCCATCAAGCGCAGCGGTTTCGGCCCGAACCTGTTCGACGAGTGGCGTTACATGGATCACGGCGAACCGGGCATGGATCCGGCCTCTCGCGTGCCGAACCCCAACTTCGTGCTCAACCAGCCCCGCTTCAAGGGCGCCTCCATTCTGCTGGCGCGCGAAAACTTCGGTTGCGGCTCCTCGCGTGAGCACGCGCCGTGGGCGCTCATGGACTTCGGATTCCGCGCGGTCATCGCGCCGAGCTACGCGGACATCTTCTTCAACAACAGCTTCAAGAACGGACTGCTGCCGGTGATCCTGCCGGCATCGACGGTCGACCGGCTGTTCGCCGAAACGCAGGCGACGCCCGGTTACCGGTTGACCGTGGACCTCGTTCGGCAGAAGGTCGTGACGCCCGGTGGACAGGAATTCGACTTCACCGTCGACGCGTTCCGCCGCCATTGCCTGCTGGAAGGTCTGGACGAGATCGGGCTGACGCTCCAGCACGCGGAGACCATCAAGGCGTACGAGGATCGACGCCGCGCCGAGCAGCCCTGGCTGTTCGTGTGAGCGCGCCCTTCCTGCGGGGCAGGGATCAAACGAAAGGAATCCGATGAAGATTGCGATATTGCCCGGAGACGGGATCGGCCCGGAGATCGTCCGGCAAGCGACGAAGGTTCTGGAAGTGCTGCGCCGCGACGGCGCGACGATCGAAATGGAGACCGCGCCCATCGGCGGCGCGGGCTACGACGCCTCGGGCGACCCCCTGCCTGCGCCGACCCTGGACCTGGCGCGGTCGGCGGACGCCATTCTGCTGGGGGCCGTGGGCGGTCCCAGGTACGACACGTTGCCGCGGCCCGTGCGGCCCGAGCAGGGGCTCTTGCGCATCCGCAAGGAACTGGGCCTGTTCACCAACCTGCGTCCCGCCATGGTGTACGAGGAACTCGCCGATGCGTCGTCGCTCAAGCCGGAACTGGTCGCGGGCCTCGACATCATGATCCTGCGGGAACTCACCGGGGACATCTACTTCGGGCAGCCGCGCGGCCGCCGGGCGCTCGAGAACGGGGAACGCGAGGGATTCGACACGATGAAATACTCGGAGTCCGAGATTGCGCGCATCGCGCGGGTGGGCTTCGAGATCGCCCGCAAGCGCGCGCGCAGGCTGTGCTCCGTGGACAAGGCGAACGTGCTCGACACCAGCATCCTGTGGCGCGAGGTCGTGAACGAGATCGCCAAGGGTTATCCGGATGTCGAGCTGTCGCACATGTACGTGGACAACGCGGCCATGCAACTGGTGCGGGCGCCCAAGCAGTTCGACGTCATTCTCACCGGCAACATGTTCGGCGACATTCTCTCGGACGAAGCCTCCATGCTGACAGGCTCCATCGGCATGCTTCCCTCCGCCTCGCTCGACGCCAACGACAAGGGGTTGTACGAGCCCATCCATGGATCGGCCCCGGACATCGCCGGACGCAATCTGGCCAATCCCCTCGCCACCATCCTGTCGGTGGCGATGATGATGCGCTACACCTTCGACGACACGGCGTCGGCCGACCGCATCGAAGCCGCCGTCCGGAAGGTGCTCCGGGAGGGATGCCGCACCGGTGACATCGCGAAACCCGGCGAAGCGAAGCTGGGCACGGAAGAGATGGGCGACGCTGTCGTGGCAGCGATGGGCGGCGGACACCGGTAACGACCACGTCCGGTCGGGCGGGCGAGCGAACAGGAACGGATTATGGCAAGAATGCGTGTGGGCTTCGTCGGCTGGCGAGGCATGGTGGGTTCGGTGCTGATGCAGCGGATGGTGGCGGAGCAGGATTTCACCGCCATCGATGCACGGTTCTTCAGCACATCCAACGTGGGCGGACCCGGACCTGCAATCGCGGGTTCGACGGCGGCGCTGGCGGACGCCAACGATGTCGCGGCGCTCGGGGCAATGGATGCCATCGTCTCCTGCCAGGGGGCGACTACACGACGTCGATTCATCCGAAGCTGCGCGAGGCAGGCTGGAAGGGATACTGGATCGACGCGGCGTCCTCGCTGCGCATGAAGGACGACGCCGTGATCATCCTGGATCCGGTCAACCGCGACGTCATCGACGCGTCCCTCGCCCGCGGGGTGAGGGACTACATCGGCGGCAATTGCACCGTGAGCCTCATGCTCATGGCGCTCAGCGGGCTGTTCAGGGACGACCTGGTGGAGTGGGTCACGGCAATGACCTACCAGGCCGCTTCGGGGGCCGGAGCGCAGAACATGCGCGAACTGGTGTTGCAGATGGGGGCCGCACATGCGGCCGGAAGGGCGGCGCTGGACGACCCCGCGACGGGGATCCTCGAACTCGACCGCGTCGTCCATCAGTCTCTTGCCAGCGCCGATTTTCCGGTGCAGAACTTCGGTCACCCGCTGGCCTGCAGCCTGCTGCCGTGGATCGACAAGGATCTGGGCAACGGGCAGAGCCGCGAGGAATGGAAGGCGATGGCCGAGGCGAACAAGATCCTCGGCAAGGCGGCCGCGGCCGTCGTTCCGGTCGATGGTGTCTGCGTGAGGGTGGGGGTGATGCGCTGCCACAGCCAGGCGCTGACCATCAAGTTGCGGCGCGACCTGCCATTGGCCGAGATCGAAGAGTGCCTTGCGGCCGCGCATTCCTGGGTGAAGGTCGTGCCGAACACGCGGGACGCTTCCCTGGCACAGCTCACACCCGCTGCTGTCTCGGGCAAGCTCGAGGTTCCGGTGGGCCGGCTGCGCAAGCTTCCCATGGGGCCGGAGTACCTGGCCGCTTTCACGGTGGGTGATCAGCTGCTGTGGGGAGCCGCCGAGCCGCTGCGGCGCATGCTGCGCATCCTGCTCGAGCGCTGAACGCTGCACCGGCCCTCTGCGGCCGCGACGTTTCTCGATGACCATTCCACCTTCTGGCGTCCTGCATGGCGCCGGATGGCGGCTCTCCCCGGTTTTTTCGCATTCCGACCCGCTCCGGCTCCATCTTCACTCTCCAGAAGGCGGCAAATGCGCCGAAAAAAGAGTCGCCAAGGGGGACTATGTAAGAGGGAAGTTGAGCTTGCATCGGTAACCCTATGATGTTATTTTTCTTCTACAGTCCAAGAGTGTAAGGGTGGCGCGGTGAGTAAAAGACTGAAGCGCGCGGCCGCCGCCGCGTTGTTGCTGGGAGCATCGCTTGCGGCCAATGCCGCAGGACTCGGGCGGCTCACAGTCCTGTCGAATCTGGGGCAGCCGTTCCGGGGTGAGGTCGACCTCGTCTCCGTCAAGAAGGACGAGCTGTCGTCGCTGAACGCGAGGATCGCCAGCCCGGAGGCCTTCCGGCAGGCCGACCTGCCATTCACCGCGTATGTTTCCAACCTGAAGGTCAGCGTTCAGCAGCGGCCGAACGGCGAACCTTTCGTCCAGGTCAGCGCGGCCCAGCCGCTCAACGAGCCGTTCATCGATTTCCTCGTCGAGCTGTGGTGGAGCTCTGGCCGTCTGGTGCGTGCGTATACCGCTCTGGTCGATCCACCCTCGGTGACGGACAGTCCCGAAACGCAGAACGGCGACGCGGCCACCGTGAAGCCGGTCGCACCGCAACCCGAAGCGGCGGTCGAATCCGTTCCGGCCCCCGCGCCTTCCCGGAGCGTTCCCGAATCTCCTGTGCCCAGGCCGCAACCGCAGCCTGTGGAAGCGCAGACGCGCGATTCCGCGCCCAAGGCCCCTGAAGCGCCCGCGCCGCAATCATCCGCTCCGGCAACGCCCGCGGCCGAAGCCGCACCGCAGGGCAGCGAGTACGGGCCTGTGAAGAGGGGCGATACCCTCTCCAAGATCGCGCGCGAGAACAAGCCGGCGGACGTGACGCTCGAGCAGATGCTGGTGGCGCTGTACCGGAGCAACCCCGACGCGTTTGCCGGCAAGAACATGAACCGGCTCAAGACGGGGAAGATCCTGCGTGTCCCCGCGGCCGATGAAGCGGTGACTCTCACGGCGCCGGAGGCCCGCAAGGAAGTGAGACTCCAGGCATCGAACTGGAACGCGTATCGCGAGCGCCTGGCCGGTGCGGCCGAGTCCGGTCTCCCCGCCGACGCCGGTGCCGGCCGTCTCGCCACGGGCAAGGTCACGACCAAGCTCGAGGACAAGACCCCACTGCCTGCGGAACCCGGCCAGGACGTGCTGAAACTGTCCAAGGGCGAACCCTCCAAGGGGACGGCGGACAAGGCGCCGCCGGACAGCAAGTCACAAGACCGGATCCGCGCACTCGAAGAGGAAGTCGCGGCGAAGGGCAAGGCCGTTGCGGATGCGAACCAGCGCGTGGTCCAGCTGGAAAAGCAGATCAAGGATCTGCAGGCGCTGGTGGAGATGAAGAGCAAGGGGATGGCGGATCTGCAGAAGCCGCCGGCCAAGCCCGAAGCGCCTGCCACCCTGCCGCCGATTCTGCCCGCGCCCAAGGCGACGGAACCCGCGCCCGCACCGAAGGCGCCCGAAGCCGCAACTCCCAAGCTGCCGGAGATCCTTCCCCCCAAGACGCCTGAACCGGCGCCCATGCCGGGTCCGGCCGCCGGAACTCCGCCCGTGCCGGCCGAGACGCCCGCGGCCGCCCCGTCGGAACCCGCTGCGCCTGCCGAGCCCGCTCCGCCTCCCAAGCCGAAGCGCAAGTTTGTCCCGCCGCCTCCGCCACCGCCCCCGAGCCTGGTCGACCAGATTCTTGGCAACCCGATGGTTCTCGGTGGGGTCGCGGTCGTCGTGGCTGCGCTCGCCGGCCTGGGCTTCATGAGCTGGAAGCGCAAGAAGGGCGCGGGCAGGAGCGAGCCCTCTGCCATGGACGAGGAGGCGGCGGAAGCCGCGGAATCGGAAGACTCCTTCGGACCGGCGGGCTTCGGTGGCGCGGCGGCGGCCACGGCTGCGAGCGCCGTGGCCCCGGCGACCGGCGGGGCGGGGGACGAAAGCGATGCCCTGGCAGAGGCCGAGGTATTTCTCATCTACGGCCGGGACTCGCAAGCGGAGGAACGCCTGAAGGAGGCGATCGCCGCCAATCCCCAACGCCTGGAATTGCACGCCAAGCTGCTCGAGATCTATGCCAAGCGCAATGATCCGCTGGCGTTCGAGGAAATCGCCAAGGACGTGCAGATGGCGACGGGCAGTCAGGGCGAGAACTGGGAGAAGGTCGCGCGGCTGGGGTATCAGGTGGATCCGGGAAATCCGCGCTACGCATCCGGCAAGCCATCCGCAGACGACACGATGGAGCAGACGATACCGGGCATGGAATCGACGGTGCAGATGGAGTCCTTCGACGGTCAGCCCAAGGACGACCTCGATTTCAATCTCGACTTCGAGAGCACCTCGTCCGGTTCTTCCACAGACATCGATCTCGCCCAGCTGGGCCGCGACCTCGACGCCAATCCCGCCACCACGACGGACATCGATCTCGGTCAGTTGAGTGGTGTGGCGACAGCCGACGACGTGTTCGATCCCAGCAAGACGCTGGCGACCGAAGCGTTCGGTATGCAGCCCTCGAGCGACGAATCGCAGGCGTTCGATCCCACGGCGACCATTGCGCCGACGGACGCCGGCGACATGCCTACCCTGCCGGGGGTGGGCCTGGGCGCTGCGGCGAAACCCAAGGCGGGCGACGAACTGGATTTCGAGATCTCCGGGGACGAGGCAACCCTGAGCGGCACCACCAACGTGAGTTCCATGGACGATCTGGGATTCGACCTGGATACGCTGAAGCTGGATTCGCCTCCGCTGGAGAGCCCGGAATCGCTCGACGCTACCCGTCCTGGCACCCTGGCTCCGGCGAACGTGGAAGATACGTCAGCCACGATGCCGGGTGGCGCGCCCGATCTGGACCTGTCATCCATCAGCCTCGAACTCGGCGACACCAATGCGACGATGCCGGGAGGGGGCGCGAAGGACGAGAAGTGGTACGACGTGCAGACCAAGTTCGATCTGGCCAAGGCGTACCAGGAGATGGGCGACAAGGAAGGCGCACGGGAGATCCTGGAGGAGGTGATTGCGGAAGGGGACGCCGAACAGCAGCAGGCAGCCCGCGATCTCCTGACTTCGCTCGGTTGACGGTCCCCATCCTCACCCTGCCATGACGAACGCCGCCTCCGGGCGGCGTTTGCCATTCGCAAGCCCATGAATCCGCCCTGTCCGCACCGGTCTTGCAGGTCATGAGAGTCGCTCTCGGGGTCGAGTACGATGGGCGGGGATTCTGCGGCTGGCAGACCCAACCGGCGGGCTGCGGTGTCCAGGACGCGCTGCAGCGCTCGCTCGCACGCATCGCCGGCCATCCAGTCGACGTTGTCTGCGCAGGTCGAACCGACGCTGGCGTGCATGCCAGGGGCCAGGTCGTGCACTTCGACACCATTGCCGAGCGGCCGGAAACCGCATGGACCCGGGGAGTCAACGCTTCCCTGCCGGACGGAGTAAGCGTCCTGTGGGCGCGCCCGGTCGACAACGCTTTCCATGCACGGTTCGACGCGCTCGCTCGGGCGTATCGCTATACGATTCAGGTTCGTTCCGCCCGCCCGGCGCTGGAGCATGGCCGCGTCGGCTGGTGGCCGACGGAACTCGATCTGGAATGCATGTGCGATGCGGCGGCGCATCTCGTGGGCACGCACGACTTCAGCGCATTCCGGGCTGCCGAATGCCAGGCGCGTTCGCCCGTGCGCACCCTGGAGGCGCTGCGAATCCGCCGCCGCGGCGACCTTCTGTTCTTCGATCTGCGTGCGAACGCGTTTCTCCATCATATGGTCCGCAACATCGTCGGCAGCCTCGTATACGTGGGCGCAGGGCGTCGACCCGAGGAATGGATTCGCGCTATCCTCGAGTCGCGCGACCGCCGCCTCGCCGCGCCGACGTTCGCGCCCGACGGGTTGTGCCTGCAAGCGGTGTACTACGACGCGAAGGTCGGTCTGCCAGTACCCGATTCATAGGGAAGGTCTCATCAATGGGCGCGGATCGCATGGCAGTCGGAAACGGGCGATGGCAAGGCGTGAGGCGAAGGCGAGATGGACCTCCGTCGCGATCGCACACGTCGATCAGATCTTCATGGCATCCCCGCACGTCTCTCTGCATCCATCACGCATGCCTACTCGCATAAAGATTTGCGGAATCACCTGGCTCGATGATGCACTCGAGGCGGCAAGACTGGGTGCGGACGCCATCGGGCTCATCTTCTTTGCGGGAAGTGCGCGGCACGTGGATGCGCAGCGGGCCGGTGACATCGTGAGTGCGCTGCCTCCCTTCGTGACCACAGTGGGTCTGTTCGTGGATCCGTCCCGGGCGGAGGTCCTCTCCGTACTCGAGCGCGTGCCCCTCGACCTGTTGCAGTTCCACGGCGGCGAGACGGCCGATTTCTGCGCATCTTTCGGACGGCCCTACATCAAGGCGATCGCGGCGGCGCCGGGGGTCGATTTGCTACAATCCGCCGCGACATATCCGGCTGCCCGCGGAGTCCTCGTCGATGCGTTCGTGCCTGGAGCGCATGGCGGAACGGGAGTCACGGCAGACTGGAGTGCCATCCCCAGGCAGATGCCGCTGCCGGTCGTTCTGGCCGGCGGACTTCATCCAGGCAACGTCGCGGAAGCGATCCGCGCCGTGAGGCCCTGGGCCGTGGACGTCTCGAGCGGTGTGGAAAGCACCAAGGGCGTCAAGGATCACGACAAGCTGGCCGCATTCGTGCGAGGAGTTCGCAATGCAGATGTATGACTTGCCCGACCAACGCGGGCACTTCGGTCCCTACGGTGGTGTGTTCGTCGCGGAAACGCTCATCCACGCGCTCGACGAGTTGCGCACCGAGTACGAGAAGCTCCGCAAGGCCCCCGCTTTCATCGCGGAGTTCGAGTACGAACTCAAGCACTACGTCGGCCGCCCGAGTCCCGTGTACTTCGCGAAGCGCCTCACCGACAAGTGCGGCGGAGCGCAGATCTGGCTGAAGCGGGAGGATCTGAATCACACCGGCGCGCACAAGATCAACAACACCATGGGGCAGGCACTCGTCGCGCGTCACATGGGCAAGAAGCGGATCATCGCCGAGACCGGCGCAGGTCAGCACGGCGTCGCTTCCGCGACCGTCGCCGCCCGCTACGGCATGGAATGCGTGGTGTACATGGGGTCGGAGGATGTGGAGCGCCAGGCCCCGAACGTCTATCGCATGAAGCTTCTCGGGGCATCCGTTGTTCCGGTCGAGAGCGGTTCACGCACGCTGAAGGATGCCTTGAACGAGGCGATGCGCGACTGGGTCACCAACGTGGAAAGCACGTTCTACATCATCGGCACCGTGGCCGGACCTCACCCCTATCCGATGATGGTGCGCGACTTCAATTCCGTCGTGGGCCGCGAGTTGCTGCAGCAGATGCCCGAGGCGATAGGCCGGCAGCCCGATGCCATCCTCGCGTGCGTCGGAGGCGGCTCCAATGCCATGGGGGCGTTCTATCCGTACATCACGCGCGACGAAGTGCGCCTGATCGGCGTCGAAGCCGGCGGATCCGGCATCGCATCGGGCAAGCATGCCGCGACACTGTGCGCCGGCCGGCCCGGTGTTCTGCACGGCAATCGCACCTATCTGATGCAGGACGCCAACGGGCAGATCACCGAGACGCACTCCATCTCCGCAGGACTGGACTATCCGGGCGTCGGCCCCGAGCACGCGTGGCTCAAGGATTCCGGCCGTGCCGAATACGTGGCCATCACCGACGACGAAGCCCTCGAGGCCTTCCATACGCTCTGCAGGCTGGAAGGCATCATCCCCGCGCTCGAGTCGAGCCACGCAGTTGCGCACGCCATGAAGATGGCGAAGGACATGCCTCGCGACAAGGTGCTTCTGGTCAATCTTTCCGGCCGGGGCGACAAGGACATGAACACGGTCGCCAAGCATTCCGGCATCACGTTCTGAACGGCCGGACACTCCGCCAGTCGTTCGACCTCCCATCCCGCACCGTGCCGCTGCCAAAAAGGGCCGGACATCCGAACGAACAATTCATCCCATGTCTCGCATAAGCACGACCTTCCAGCAGCTACACCAGCGCGCCCGCAAGGCGCTCATTCCTTTCGTGACGGCCGGCGATCCGGACAAGGCGGCCACCGTGCCGATCATGCATGCCCTCGTGGAAGCGGGTGCAGACATCATCGAGCTGGGTGTCCCGTTCTCGGATCCGATGGCCGACGGGCCGACCATCCAGCGCTCGAGCGAGCGGGCGCTGAAGAACGGCACCTCGCTCGCCGACGTCCTCGCCATGGTGTCCGAATTCCGTGCGCGCAACGATGCGACGCCCGTTGTCCTGATGGGCTATGCCAACCCCATCGAAGCGATGGGGTACGAGGCCTTCACTGCCGCAGCGAAGAAGGCGGGGGTCGATGGCGTGCTGGTCGTGGACTATCCCCCCGAGGAAAGCGCAGCGCTCACCCATCGGTTGCGGGAAGGCGGCATCGATTCCATCTTCCTGCTGTCGCCGACCTCCGATGACAAACGGATGCAGGACGTCGCGCGGCTGGCGAGCGGCTACGTGTACTATGTGTCTCTGAAGGGCGTCACCGGTGCGGCGCACCTGGATCTCGCAGAGGTGTCCGCGAAGATCCCGGCGATTCGCAAGCACGTCGCGCTGCCGATCGGCGTCGGCTTCGGCATTCGCGATGGCGCCACGGCGCGCGCGATCGCTTCCGTATCGGACGCCGTGGTGATTGGCAGCCGTCTGGTTCAGGAGATCGAATCGTCGGCACGCGATCAGGTGGTGGGCAACATCGGCGCGCTCGTTGCCTCCATCCGGCAGGCAATGGACGCGTGAGCGCTGCGTCCGAGTTCATCCACGAGCCCGCAAGAGCGGTCGCGGGCGTCATGAGGGAGGCGTCGAAATGAGCTGGTTGCAGAAGCTTCTTCCGCCCAAGATCAACCGCAACGCCGGCACGTCCCGCAAGGCGGTCCCCGAAGGCCTGTGGAGCAAGTGCGAGGTCTGCGAGACCGTCCTCTACCGTGCCGATCTGGAAAAGAATCTGAGCGTCTGCCCCAAGTGCGGCCACCACATGCGGCTCACCGGTCGCGAACGCCTGGATTGCTTTCTCGATCCCGAAGGCCGCTTCGAGATCGGAGCGGAAGTGGTTCCCATGGACTTCCTCAAGTTCGTGGACAGCAAGCGCTATTCCGACAGGTTGCAGCAGGCGCAGGCCGAGACGGAAGAAGAAGACGCGCTGGTCGCCATGCAGGGCAGCGTGAAGAACATCCCCGTGGTCGTCGTGGCGTTCGAGTTCAGGTTTCTCGGAGGTTCCATGGGATCGGTCGTGGGCGAGCGCTTCATCCGCGCCGTTCAAACGGCCGTGGAGCAGAACATGGCTTTCGTGTGTTTCAGTGCGAGTGGGGGAGCGCGCATGCAGGAGGGGCTCATGTCCCTCATGCAGATGGCCAAGACCACCGCTGCACTCACGCGGCTCGGCCGGGCTGGCTGCCCATTCATCTCCGTCCTGACGGATCCGACCATGGGGGGCGTCTCGGCGAGCTTTGCCATGATAGGTGACCTCGTCATCGCGGAACCCAATGCGCTCGTGGGTTTCGCGGGACCCCGCGTCATCGAGCAGACGGTCCGGCAAACGCTTCCGGAAGGGTTCCAGCGTTCCGAGTTCCTTCTCGAACACGGTGCTGTGGACATGATCGTCGACCGCAGAGAGATGCGCGACCGGGTTGCGGCCCTTCTCGCGATGCTTTCGAGGCTGCCTCAGCCCGGTTGATCCTGCAGGCTTCACCCATACCCTCATGACGTCTTCTGGCAGCGTGCCCGGCACTCCGGGCAGCGCAGGCCGCAGCCTGCACGATTGGCTCGCCTACATCGAAAGCCGGCATCCGAAGGCAATCGACATGGGGCTCGAGCGAGTGCGCGAAGTGGCCGCGCGGCTCTCCCTGCTGAAGCTCCCGTTTCCCGTCATCACGGTGGGGGCACCAACGGCAAGGGATCGACCTGCGCGATGCTGGAGGCGATGCTTGCCAGCGCGGGGCATCGGACGGGTGTGCCACGAGCCCCCATCTGGTTCACTACAACGAACGCGTGCGGGTCGATCGCAGACAGGCGAGCGACGAGGAACTCTGCGACGCATTCGAGGCAGTCGAGAGCGCGCGCGGCGACATCACCCTGACCTACTTCGAGTTCGGCACCCTTGCCGCGGTCAGGCACTTCATTCGCACGCAGGTCGATGTGGCGATTCTGGAGGTGGGACTCGGGGGGCGGCTGGACGCGGTGAACGTCTTCGATGCCGACTGCGCGGTCGTCACCTCCGTCGGCATCGATCACATCGACTACCTGGGAACCACCCGCGAGTCGATCGGGTTCGAGAAGGCCGGCATTTTCCGGGGGGGGCGCCCCGCGGTCATCGGCGACCCCGAACCACCCGACTCCCTCGTCCGGCATGCCCTCGATGTGGACGCCACCCTGATGAGGGCAGGTGCGGACTTCCGCGGCGTCATCGAAGAGGGGCAATGGCGATACGAGGGGCCAGGTGGCCTGCGGGCCGGTCTGCCGTTTCCCGCGCTTCGGGGCGCGTGTCAGGTTAGCAATGCTGCAGTTGCCATCACCGCACTGGATACCTTGCGCGACCGGATTCCAGTAAGCGCGGGGGCTCTCCGCGAAGGTCTGCTCATGGTGATGCTCCCGGGCAGATTCCAGGTGCTTGCCGGCCGTCCGTCGACGATCCTGGATGTCGCGCACAATCCGCATGCAGCCCGGGCCTTCGCACAGACGCTCGGCCATATGGAGCGGGCACGTCGCACGGTCGCGGTGTTCGGCATGCTCCAGGACAAGGACATCGCTGCGGTGGCACGGGAGATGAGGCCGCATGTGGACTGCTGGAACCTCGCTCCGCTACCGGGGGTGCGAGGCGCCAGTGTGGACATTCTCGAACGGGCGCTGGATGACGCCGGGGTCCTCGACGAGATCCGCCGGTACGATGACGTGGCTTCGGCGTTCGATGCAGCGAGGGCCGAAGCGCACGCCGATGATAGAATTTTGGTGTTTGGTTCCTTTCTCACCGTTTCGCAGGCTCTCGCGTCCCTATCGCGGCGAGATCATTGATCGATGGCGCACCCCGTTTCCGACGAAGAGATAAAGCTGCGCAAACGTGCCCGCCGAAGACTGGTCGGCGCGATCGTGCTGGTGGCGATAGTGGTGGTGGTACTGCCCTGGTTCGTGGACAACGACCCGCCGCCGCCTCTCAAGAACGTCAACATCGTGATTCCGAACGTGCCGCCCGTGGAAGAGAAGTTCCCCGCGGCAGCCGAGCCGAGCACCGCACCGGCGCAGACTCCGCAGACACCTTTGCCACCGGCTTCGACCGGGACCGGGCCAGTGCCTTCTCCCTCCACGGGGGCGGAATCCGGCAGTGTTCCACCGCCTCCGGCAGGGAGCGCGCCAGCGGCAGAGCCCCCTGTAGCTGCGGACCCGCCGGCCATTCCCAGAACGACGGTCACGGAAGAACGGCGCAGCTCCGCGAAGCCACCGGAGGCGCACTTGGATCAGAAGAACGGGCCAGAGACCAAGTCCAAGGATCCGGCGCCGCAGAAGCCGGGACCCAAGGCGAACACGCCGGCCAAGGGGTTCGTGGTGCAGTTGGGTGCGTTCTCGTCGCGCGACAACGCGAAGCAGCTGCTCGATCGCATGCGGGCCAAAGGCTTGAACGGGTATCTCGAACCGGTCAAGACACCGGATGGCACGAAGACTCGCGTGCGAGGCGGACCCTACGCGACGCAGGAAGCTGCGCAGAAGGCGCGGACGAAGCTCCTCGCGGAGAAACTGGGCTCGGGTGATCTCAAGATCGTGCAGCACGGGCAGTGATGACCTGGTTCGACATCGCCGTGCTGGCGATTCTCGGTGTGTCGATGTTGCTGGGGCTCTTGCGCGGCCTGGTCAAGGAGCTGGTGTCCCTGGTGGCGTGGATTGCGGCATTTTTCGTGGCCCGGCAATTCGCGCCGTCGGCCGCGGTGCTTCTTCCAGCCGCGGTACGACCCGATCCGGTCCGCTATGCCGTCGGCTTCGTGCTGGTACTGATCGCTGTCCTGCTCGTGCTCTGGATCATCGGTTTCCTCATGACGGAATTGCTGAAGGCCGGCGGATTGTCGGGCACGAACCGTGCCCTCGGGGCATTGTTCGGTCTGGCGAGGGGAGCGGTCATCGTGACCATTGCCGTGGTCCTCGGCGGGCTCACGCCACTGCCGCAAAGCGTGGGCTGGCGCAATGCCTGGCTTTCACCCCCGTTCGAGCAGATCGCCAGAAGTGCGAAACCGTGGCTGCCCGACGTGGTGAGGGCGAACATTCGCTATGATGAAGATTGATGTGCCGGCCGCAGGGCCGGAGCTTCTATAGGTCCTGGGAACATGTGTGGAATTCTGGGTGTCGTGTCGACCGGCCCCGTCAACCAGTTGTTGTACGACGGATTGCTGGTTCTTCAGCACCGCGGTCAGGATGCCGCAGGCATCGTCACCGGCGAGGGCAGCATGTTCCACATGCACAAGGGCAGCGGCTTGGTGCGTGACGTGTTCCGCACCCGCGACATGCGCAATCTGAAGGGTACGGCCGGTATTGCACATTGCCGGTACCCCACAGCCGGTTCTGCGGCGAATTCCGCCGAGGCTCAACCCTTCCACGTCAATTCGCCATTCGGCATCGTCCTTGGCCACAACGGCAATCTCACCAATTCCGAACAATTGAAGCGCGACCTGTTCCTGGAGGACCTGCGTCACGTGAATACCAATTCGGACTCCGAGGTGCTGCTGAATGTCCTGGCGCATGAACTCCAGACGAGCGCGCCCGGATTTCGACTCACACCTGATGCGATCTTCGAGGCAGTGGCCGGCGTTCACCGCCGCTGCCGCGGGGCTTACGCCGTGGTCGCGAGCATCGCCGGATTCGGATTGCTGGCATTCCGTGACCCCTACGGCATCCGGCCGCTCATCGTGGGACAGGCCACGACCGAGGCAGGCGTGGATTACATGGTGGCTTCGGAAAGCGTTGCGCTCGACACGCTGGGCTACAAGATCATGCGCGACGTCATGCCCGGCGAAGCGATTCTCATAGACTACGAGGGCAACTTTCACGCACGCCCGTGCGCGCAGAATCCCTCGCTCAATCCCTGCATCTTCGAGTACGTGTATCTCGCTCGTCCGGATTCGGTCATCGATGGAATCTCTGTCTACGAGACCCGGCTGCGCATGGGGGAACGCCTGGCCGAGAAGATCCTGCAGGATCACGGCGATCTGGACATCGATGTCGTCATTCCCATTCCGGATTCCAGCCGGCCCGCCGCCATGGAACTCGCCAGCCGGCTCGGAGTGGCGTACCGGGAAGGATTCATCAAGAACCGTTACATCGGCCGGACCTTCATCATGCCGGGCCAGTCCGTGCGCAAGAAATCGGTCCGCCAGAAGCTCAACGCGATCGGCATGGAATTCCGGGGCAAGAATGTGCTTCTCGTCGACGATTCCATCGTGCGGGGAACCACGAGCCGGGAGATCGTTCAGATGGCGCGCGAGTCCGGCGCCAACCGCGTGTATTTTGCGTCGGCCTCGCCCCCCGTCCGCTTTCCGAACGTGTACGGAATCGCCATGCCGTCTGCCAAGGAACTGATCGCGAGCGGGCGCAACGACGACGAGATCGCGCGCGAGATCGGCGCGGACCGCCTCGTGTACCAGGATCTCGATGCGCTCGTGGATGCTGTCCGTTCCGTGAACCCGGCCATCGAGAACTTCGAGACGTCCTGTTTCAATGGCGTCTATGTTACGGGTGACGTCACTGCCGAGTATCTGGCGGGCATCGAGGCGCAGCGAAACGACGATTCGCTGGCGCGCCGGGGTTCGGTCGCCAATACGCAGCTCGATCTCAATCTCGTCGAGGCGGGGTGACGTGGCGGCGAAGATGACGTAGACTCGTTCTGGCTGTTCGAGAGGGCAGCGGCGCCGATTTGAAGACAGCTTGCGGGCGCCATAGAAATCCGGCTAAAGCGTTCCGAATGAAGAACCCGTTCGAGCGCCCGCGCCGGACGGGTTTTTTCGTTCTGGAGCACCCAAATGAGAATGACGGAATACGATGCGCAAACGCTGGCGATACGCAGTGGCATCCATAGGACTGAATTCGGCGAACACGCCGAGCCCCTGTTCCTGACGTCCAGCTTCGTTTTCGAGAGTGCTGCCCAGGCAGCCGCCCGGTTTGCCGGTTCCGATGCCGGGTACGTCTACTCGCGCTACACCAATCCGACCGTGGATGCGTTCGAAGAACGCCTCGCCGCCCTCGAGGGCGCCGAATGCTGCGTGGCGACTTCATCAGGCATGGCGGCGATCCTGGGATGCGCGATGGGACTTCTGCGCTCCGGCGATCACATCGTCGCTTCGCGCAGCCTGTTCGGTGCCACCACGCAGCTCTTCAACAATCTTCTCGGGAAGTTCGGTATCGCCACCACGTACGTTCCACTGGCCGATCCGGCCGCGTGGGCGGCGGCTGTCCGTCCCCAGACGAAGCTCTTCTTCGTCGAGACGCCTTCCAATCCCATGATGGAGATCGCCGACATCCCGGCGCTTGCCGACATTGCGCACCGGGCCGGCAGTCTGCTGGTAGTCGACAACTGTTTCTGCACCCCCATCATTCAGAAGCCTCTCGCGCTCGGTGCCGACATCGTGGTTCACTCCGCGACCAAGTACCTGGACGGACAAGGGCGGGTCATGGGCGGCGCGGTCCTGGGCAGGCGTGACGTGGTGCTCGAACCGTTGACGGCGTTCCTTCGCAATGCCGGCGCGACCCTCAGTCCGTTCAATGCGTGGGTGGTGTTGAAAGGGCTCGAGACTCTGCCCATCCGGATGCAGGCACAGTCCGCGACCGCGGACTTGCTGGCGCGCTGGCTGGAATCGCATCCCAAAGTGAAGCGCGTTCACTATCCGGGCCTGGAATCGCATCCTCAGCACTCGTTGGTGAAGGCTCAGCAGAAGACCGGCGGGGCTGTGCTCTCGTTCGAGGTGGCCGGGGACCGCGACGCTGCGTGGCGCATCGTCGATTCCACGCGGATGATCTCCATCACGGCCAATCTGGGGGACACCAAGAGCACAATCACGCACCCCGCGAGCACCACGCACGGGCGAATCTCGCCCGAAGCCCGGCAGGTGGCGGGGATTGGCGAAGGGTTGCTGCGCCTTTCGGTCGGGTTGGAGTCGTTCGACGACCTTCAGGCCGATATTGCCCGCGGACTGGGTTCGATCTAGAGAACGTCTGATTGCGGCCCGTGCATCCTTTTGGCGGCCTGAGACAGGCGGATGGCAAGTCCGGAGGAGTTGTGCGAGACGTGGCATCTGGCTGAACCGGTCGATGCCGCCACCACGCGTGTCCGACGCAGCGCGGGAACGGTCTTCAGTGACCGCCCGGTTTGGGAGCGCTTTCGCCGGGGGGATCGGCATTGCGCAAGGAAACGATCGCCGCCACGGCCGACCAGATCGCATCATCGGGCAGCGAGCCTTTCCACGC
Source organism: Betaproteobacteria bacterium (assembly GCA_016713305.1). NCBI lineage: Bacteria > Pseudomonadati > Pseudomonadota > Betaproteobacteria > Betaproteobacteria bacterium. The sequence goes on along the minus strand of JADJPK010000004.1, from coordinate 25,504 downwards.
CGGCATCATCTTTCCGGCGCGTTTTCGGCCATAGGAAATTGTGGCGTGGAGCGAATCCACCGACAGATCGCTCCGGTTGCGCAGCGAGGGCGCCTTGAAGCCGCGAGCTTCCGTCCCATGACAATAGCCGCCACAGGTCTTGTTGAGCAGATCGAGGCCCTGCGCGATGACATCCGGACTGGCGAGATCGATGCCTCCCGTCTTCCGGAGGCGGCAGATCCTCCGCAGTGACGGTGCCCGCAGCAAGGCACACGGCCAGCAGCCACAGATGTTTGGTGAGCGAATGGTTCATCATGAATGAGCGCCGTCCTGAGGAACGGCACTTCGAGGTTTTCGTGGAACGGGAGGCCCCGCTCCGGGGAATTCGAGGCAGCCCGGAGCGGGGCAGGAAGGTCAGCGGGTCAGCTTGAACGCGAACAGATTCGCGCCCGCGGGAAAGTCGCCGACTTCCGGATAGATGGCAGCCACGATCGCCTGAGCGGCAGAGCCGATTCCGCTCGGCACGAGGATGTACTGCTCCCCGCCGGCCATGTAGCTGATGATGCCGCCACGCGAGCCGGACCCCATGTTGAACCGCCACAGTTCCGTGCCGCTTCCAGCGTCATACGCGTACACGTACCCCTTCATGTCGCCGCTGAAGACCAGGTTGCCCTTGGTCGCCAGAATGCCGGAGATGCGGGGGTACTTGTCGTGGACGGTCCAGAGCTTCTTGCCGGTGAACGGATCCCATGCATCGATGGCACCATGCGCCACGTCGCCGGGCGGATGCACCCACGACAGATCGGCGCCCGCGTACCAGCCGGGCAGGGGGTCGAGCGAAGGACGTTCCGGCCGGACCTTGGCCACCTCGCAGATCTCCTGCCGGGAGTTGAACCACACTCCGGTCTCCGCGTTGTAGGCACCCGCATTCCAGCTTCGTCCTCCCAGCATCGACGGGCAGAACATGGCGCCCTCGGAGATGGACGGCGGATTGCGGCCCACGAGCTGGCCGGTCTTCGGGTCCACGGTCTTCACGAACGTCATGTGCTTGTTGATGCTCCACGCGTTCTGGACCTTGCCGTTCGTCCGGTCGTAGATGAACACGAAGCCGCTCTTCGCCTGATGGATCATCAGCTTCTTGTCGCCCTTGTTGACCAGCACGAACTCGCCGAGCGTCGAGTCGAAGTCCCAGTCGTCGTGCGGATGCTCCTGGTGGTACCACACCAGTTCGCCGGTGTCCGGACGCATTGCCAGCACGGACGAACTGTAGAGGTTGTCGCCAGGACGGGCGCCTACGCCGCTTGCACGCTTGTGGCCGTCCGGGCCATCCAGGGGAGCAGCCCAGTCGAACCACGGGGAAGGATTGGACGTGCCGTAGTAGATGAGATCCAGCTCCGGATCGTAGCTGCCCACGTGCCATGCACCGACGCCGGCGTACTTCGCGCTCGATTCGCCGAAATCGTTCATGCCCCAATGGTCCTCTCCCTCGAGAACGGGATCGAAGTACCAGACCTGCTCGCCCGTCTTCTGGCTCAGCCCGAAGATGCCGCCTCCCCGCGCCGGAATGCCTCCCTGGGTGGAACCGAAGATGAGCTTGTCCTTCACGGCCAAAGGCGGGGAAGTGAACATGCAGCCGCACTTGAGCGTGTCGACGAGCTGCGTCTCCCACACGACCTTGCCGGATTTCTGGTCGAGCGCGATCGCCCGTCCGTCGATGGTGCCTACGTAGACCTTTCCATTGGCGACCGTGACGCCGCGTGAATAGGGACCCACGGGAAGCTTGTCCACACCGTCCTTCACCTTGGGGAAGTAGTGCCAGATTTCCTCGCCCGTCCGTCCGTCGACCGCGAAGACCCGGTTGTAGGACGCGGTGTAATAGATCACACCGTCGACAACGACGGGCGTGACTTGCAGGCCCTGCGTGATTTCGCCCGCTTGATGAACCCAGGCAACGCCCAGCTTCTTGACGTTTGCGCGGGTGATCTGCGTGAGGGGGCTGAAGCGGTGTGCGTCGTAAGTCCGGTGGTAGCTTGGCCAGTCGCCTGGTGCCGCGTTCTGGATGGTGTCGACGCCCGCCGCGGCGCTCGTCTGAGCGACCGCTGCCACGAGCACGCCGAGCATCCAGCGCCCGTACGTTGGATTTCTCATGCCCTACTCCTCCTGTTGTCGTTGACATATCGGCCGTCCGACGTTGCGGGCTGCCGTCCCTGCCGCCGGAACTCGGGGAGTACCGGCGGTATGGGAGCCCTGACGGTAGCCAAGGCAGGAGTGGCGACCTACGGACATTTCTCCACGGAGACTGGGGAAAACGTCCAAGGATTTCCGGGAAGCAGTGGCGCCGTGGCCGAGCGTGTTCCCGTTGATCAGGGGGGGATATTCCTCGACAACAGCGGGAGGACGCCTGAGGAAGGAAAGCGTCGCGCTCCGTGCGTCCAGCCATGGCGGACGCGCTACTGCGGCGCAGTGTCAGCCGGGAATCGTGACCGGAATGCGAGTACAGCCACCGGCGTCGGCACGAAGATACTCGGCGCGTGTCTCCCAGTCGGACAACACCCAGCGTTCGCAGAGGTGTCCATCGACCACATGTTCGTGCCGTGCGGGACGATGCGTGTGACCGTGGATCATGCGGGCGAAGCCATGATCCCGGAACGTGGCGCTGACCGTATCGGGGGAAACGTCCATGATGACCATGGCCTTCTCGCGCTTCTCGCGTTCGGAGGAGGCGCGCACCTGTCCGACCTGCGCCCTGCGCGCTTCCAGGGGCATGGCCAGAAACTGCCGCTGCACGCCCGGGTCACGCACGTGGCGCCGGAACGCCTGGTAGGCGACATCGTCCGTGCAAAGGGTGTCTCCGTGCAGGAGGAGCGATGGTGCTCCGTGGAGATCGACATGCAGCGGATCCGGGACGAGCCGGGCGCCGGTTGCCGAGGCGAAAGCAGGACCCAGCAGGAAGTCGCGGTTCCCGTGCATCACGGACAGCGGGACGCCGCTGTCCGTGAGCTGCCGCATGGCCGAGACGACCGTCGCGTTGAGGGGCTCGTCGAGGGTGTCGTCACCCACCCAGAAGTCGAAAAGATCGCCGAGCACGTAGACGTGTCCGGCGTCGCGTGCCGGACCGCCGAGGAATGCGAGCAATGCCTCCGTGATGTCCGGCCGGGTCTCGGACAGGTGAAGGTCGCTGATGAAGAGGGTAGGGGACACGAGCGGTCCGGATCCGGTTGTCCCGGGCGCGCGCCGGGACAACCGGTGCCGCGCTTACTCGACGACTTCGGCCTTCATGATCACGACGTCCTCGGCGGGAACGTCGCGGTGCATGCCGCGGCTGCCGGTCGTGACCTTCTTGATCTTGTCGACGACCTCTTGCCCGGCGACGACCTTGCCAAATACGCAGTAGCCGTACTCCTGGGCATTGGGTGCGCGGAAGTTGAGGAAATCGTTGTCGCGAACGTTGATGAAGAACTGCGCCGAGGCCGAATGCGGGTCCGGTGTGCGGGCCATGGCGATCGTGTAGGCGTCGTTCTTCAGGCCGTTGTCGGCCTCGTTCTTGACGGGGTCGCGCGTGGGCTTCTGCGTCATTCCCGGTTCGAACCCGCCGCCCTGGATCATGAAGTTGTCGATGACGCGATGGAAGATCGTGTTGTCGTAGTGGCCGGCCTTCACGTACTCCACGAAGTTCGCGACCGTGAGCGGCGCCTTGGCGGCGTCCAGTTCCAGGCTGATGGTGCCGAGGGAAGTGACGAGATTGATCATGCGATGCTCCTGATTATTTTGTTCCGAGGACGCGCACATCCTCGATCACGACGGTCTTCTGCGGCACGTCGGTCGGAAACGGTCCGCCGGGTCCTGTCGGGACGGACACGATGGCCTCCGCCACTTCCATTCCCTTGATCACCTTGCCGAAGACGCAGTAACCCCAGCCGCGGCCGGTGGGTGCCGTGTGATCCAGGAAAGGATTGTCCACGACGTTGATGAAGAACTGCGCGGTGGCCGAGTGCGGGTTGCCCGTCCGCGCCATCGCGAGCGTTCCCACCGTATTGTGCAGTCCGTTGTTCGCTTCGTTCTGCACCGGCTCGCGCGTGGGCTTCTGCGCATAGTCCTTGGTGAATCCGCCCCCCTGGATCATGAAGCCGGGAATCACGCGGTGGAAGATGGTGCCCTTGTAGAAGCCGTCCTTCACGTACTGAAGAAAGTTCTCGACGGTCTTCGGGGCCTTGTCACCATACAGCTCGATGGTCATCACGCCGAGATTGGTCTTCAACTCCACGGTCTGTGCAGATGCGGAGAGCGCCGGAAAAACGAGCGCCGCGCACACCGCGAGGGTGCTGACGAATTTCATGGGTCTTCCTCCGAAGGGGTCGATGCTGCGGATCAGGCGGCGCTTTCCTGGATGATCTTCCAGCGGCTGCCTTCGCGGATCCAGTAGACCCGCTTCTTCATCACGTTCGACAGATTGTTGCTGCGGTAGTCCTGAGTGAAAGTCGACACGGCGAGAGGCTGCTGGCCCGGATAGAGAAACAGGCTCACGTCGTCGAGCTTCACCTTCACCCACTGCTTGCCGGCGTTGACCTGCCGCTTCTGCGCCGCCCATTCGGCCAGTCCGGCGCTGCCGGACGAAAAACCGCTGGCGTAGTGCCCCAGGTAGCGGTCGGTCTGAAGACTTTCCCAATCGTTGCGCCATTGCTCGATCGCCGTTTCGAGTTCGGCGCGCGACTGGCCGACATCCGCATTGGAGACCCACTGGACGTCGTTGGCGATGACCACCGGCGTCACCCCCACCTGAAGGTACTTCTCGATGGATTCGAGATCCTGGTTGGTGAGAACGACGCATCCGTCGGATGCGCGCGGAGGCCGGCTGTAGGTGTCGCGAGGAGTGCCGTGGAGCCAGATGCCGTGCCCGTCCCGGCCATTGCGGCGGTCCCATTCGTTGGGATAGTTGAGCGGGAAGGCTCCGGAACCGTAGAAATCGGTCAGCTTGGCCCGGGGCAGATTGGCCGTCACGTGGTAGACGCCCACCGGGGTGCGCTTGTCACCTTCGCGGCTCTTCTCCACGCCGTTCTTGCCGATGGTGATGTAGTAGTCACCCACGTAGTGGGCGTACCGCCGCGGTTCTCGAACATGAACAGCGTGGAGCGGGTCGTATCGACGACGATGGCGAACTTCTGCTCCGGGGCCAGGCGCAGCAGGTTGCGCGGAACCCGATCTCCGGGCAAGGGCAGCTGCTGCCTTTGCAACCGTGCCTTGGCTTCGTCGCGCAGGTCGGCCAGACGGTCTGCGGGGCCGTCAGGTGCATTGCCCATCGTCACGAGAGGGCGGACCCGGGCCATCAGCAGATCGCCCTTGATGAGCTGAGCGAGCCGGAAGTTCGGATTGGCCTGCAGCAGTCGGTCGAGCTGGTCGTGCGCTGCTGCCAGGCGGTCTTCCGCAATGTCCTTCAGCACGCCGACCAGCAGAGCCTCGGGGCCTTCACCTGCACGAAGCTTGCGCTCGACGGTGCGGGTCGCATGAAGCGGTTTGCCGCCCATGGCGAGGGTATCGGCCGTGAGACAGGCGACCGTCGCTGCCGCGGCGAGGGCGCTGAGGGTGCCGGACCAGAACTGCGCGCGTGGAGTCATCGGACCACTTCTTCTTGCTGTATGAGCCACCGGCCGTTGGCGCGGATCATCGTGACACGCTTCCTGCCGCTCGTCTTGAGCGACTCCGACTGGTACAACTGCCTGAAGGTTACGACGGCCTCTTCGGGTCTGGCAAATGTGACCTTGGGCCCTTGCACCTGGACCGTGATGCGCTTGCCCTTGCCCACTCTGTCGCGGCGGGATTGTTCCCAGTCCGCCCGGCTCTGGCCGCCAGGGGGACGGAAACCGGGAGCGTAGAAACCGAGATACTGCTTGATGTCTCCCGCCGACCAGGCTTTGGCCCAGGCTTGAAGCGCGCGCAGCACGTCCGCCTGCGGGTCTGCCGTCTCCCGGCCGGGCGGTTCCTTGTCTGTGGCGGTGGGCTTGAGCACCGGTGCGTTGTCCACCGAGGGCGCGGGTGGCTTGCTGCCGGCTGGCGGCGGCGATCCTGCCGCCGGAGCGCTGGGCTGAGGGGCGGGCGAAGCGGAGGCCGATGGCGTGGTCGAGGGAACCGGAGGCACGGGCGGGTCGGCAACGGCCGACTTCACGAGGGGCTGGGCCGAGCCTGGGCGCTGTGAAAAGAGATCCTTCACCATGGCCAGCTTCGCCCTGGCCGAACTGTTGTTGGAATCCAGCTGCAGCGCCTTGTCGTAGGCCTCCCGCGCCATCTTGGCGTAGATGTCGCCGAGATTCTCGTGCGCCGTGGCATAGGAAGGATGGGTTCTGATCGCCGTCTCCAGAGCTCGCCGCGCCTTGTCGTCCTGCCCCTGCGCGGCGTACAACACGGCGAGATTGTTGTACGGCTCCGGCAGTTCCGGGAAATCTTCGGTCAAGGCGGTGAATATCTTTATGGCGTCCGGCTGTTTTCCCTGCTCGGAGAGAATCACCCCCTTCAGGAAGCGGGCGCGGGCGTCGCGCGGTTGCCTTGCCAGGATGGCATCCACCTTGTCCATCGCGGAGGCAAGGCTGCCCTGTGCATGGAGCCGGCGCGCTTCCTGGAAATCGTCGGTTGCAGCATGTGCCGGAACAAGAGTGGCGAGGGCGAGAACGACGCAGGCGAGGGCACTGCTTAACCGAATCATCGTGCTATACTTTTTTTTGAAGTTTCTCTGCGAGATATCGCAGATATGTTGCTGTATTGAGGAACGATTTTAACAACAAGGGGCGCCCCTCACAATTGCAGAATGCATCGATCACGGACGCGTTCTCCTGCGGCGCTCCAGCGTTCCCCATTCTGCCTGCCGCTTCCGCTGCCGCCCCGCTGCCGGCTTCGCCGGGTAGCTGTGGCGCCGGAATCGATCCTCCGGTATGTTCGTTTCAACACTTGCCGCCCAATAGAGACTGGACGCCCCATGGTACTACCGCGGGCGCCCGACTGCGGCTTGTCCATGAATTCAACGGGCTCTCTTCCCGAGTAACCCGTGCGCCGGCCCGTGCCGCGCACTCGCACAGCCGGTAGCCATGCTTCGCATCCACAACACGCTGACCCGCCAGAAGCAAGACTTTGTCCCGATCCGTCCGGGGGAAGTTCGAATGTACGTCTGCGGAATGACGGTTTACGACCTGTGCCACGTCGGCCACGCGCGAGTCATGGTCGTCTTCGACACGGTGGTCCGCTGGCTGCGGGCCCAGGGTTACCGCGTCACCTATGTCCGGAACATCACGGACATCGACGACAAGATCATCGAGCGGGCCGCGAAGAACGGTGAGACCATCACCGCGCTTACCGACCGCTTCATCGCTGCGATGCACGAGGATGCCGACGCGCTGGGTGTCATGCGGCCGGACCACGAGCCTCGTGCCACCGGGTCCATCGCCGGAATGCTGGGTCTCATCGCGAAGCTCGTCGAACGCGGACTCGCGTACCCCGCCGCGAACGGCGACGTCTTCTACTCCGTGCGCAATTTCGCCGGCTACGGCCGCCTGTCCGGAAAATCGCTGGAAGACCTCCGCGCAGGGGAACGCGTGGACGTCGACGGCAACAAGCGCGATGCGCTCGACTTCGTGCTCTGGAAAAGCGCCAAGCCGGGTGAGCCGCAGTGGGACTCGCCCTGGGGACCCGGGCGACCCGGTTGGCACATCGAGTGTTCCGCCATGAGCGAGGAGTTGCTGGGCGAGCACTTCGACATTCACGGCGGCGGCCAGGACCTCCAGTTCCCGCACCACGAGAACGAGATCGCACAGTCCGAAGGCGCGCACGGTCACACATTCGTGAACTACTGGATGCACAACGGATTCGTCCGCGTCGACAACGAGAAGATGTCGAAGTCCCTCGGCAACTTCTTCACGGTCCGCGACGTGCTGTCCCGCTACGACCCCGAGGTGGTCCGCTTCTTCATCGTGCGTGCGCACTATCGCAGCCCGCTCAACTACTCCGATCAGCATCTCGAGGATGCTCGCAGCGCGCTGACGCGGCTGTACACGGCACTCAGGAACGTACCGCCGATCGACGCTCCCATCGATTGGGCGGATCCCTGCTCGACACGGTTTCGCGAGGCCATGGACGATGACTTCAACACGCCGGAGGCGTGCGCGGTCCTGTTCGAACTGGCCAACGAAGTGAACAGGACGCAATCCCCGGCGCGTTCTGCCTTGCTCCTTCGACTCGGAGCCCTCCTGGGCATCCTGCAGCGCGAGCCTGCGGAGTTCCTGCGCTCGGGTCCGGGAAGCGGCGGACTCTCGGACAGCGACATCGAAGCGAGCATCGCCCAGAGAACCGCGGCGAAGAAGGCGCGCAACTTTGCCGAGGCGGACCGGATCCGCGCCGAACTCACGGATGCCGGGATCGTGCTGGAAGATTCTTCCTCGGGCACGACTTGGAGACGGAAGTGACAACGTACGGAGGACTGCCATAGACCAGTTCCGCACGGCCTTCCCGCCGCTGCTCATCGCGATGCAGCGGCACCTCGCATTGATCCACCGGCTTGTGCAGAGCGTCGCCACGGGCCAGGCGGTCGAGACGATCGACTCGGAATACTGGGACTGGGTGCGTTCGGGCGCCGGCGGCCTCGCCGCGGAACTGCGAAACCCGGAGCTGAGGCGTTCGTGGGAGGAACTGCAGCGGGTCCACGGCGAGCTGCTGGTCGTCGCCGAATCGTGTCTCACGGCGGTGCGGGCAGGGGATGCCGGGCTCGCCCAGCGCTGCCTCGATCAGGTCTTCGACAACTCCAGCCGCCTCGTCGAACTGATCGTCGGCGGCTCTCTGCTGGAGCTCACCGACGCGTTCACCGAGCGCGAGAGGATGATTTCGGAACGCTACGAGCGGGAATTCCTGGAAGCAGCGGAGATCGGCCGCTTTTCCGTGAGCCTCGCCGACCATCGTGTGCTGTCGGCGGACGAGAACTTCGCCCGGCTGTTCGATCGTAAGCCCGACCAGATCCTCGGCAACGACATCCGCAGCATCCTGGATCCCGACGCCTACGACGAACTGGCGATGGGCACGCTGCCGGGTGCCACCGCGCGCGTGCTGACGGGAGTCGTGTCGGACGGCGGACCGTCCCTCGAGATCGTGGGGTACCGGGAGCGCGACCGCTCCAAGGAAGTCCTGCACGGATTCGCGGTCAACGCGACAGCTGCGGTGCATGACGCCCAGCAGCGCCGGTTGCTCTCCACCGCCATCGACTGTTCGGACCAGGTGGTCGTGGTGACCAATGCCCGCCAGGAGATCGTGTACGTGAATCCCGCGTTCACGCGCCTCACGGGCTACACGAAGGACGAGGCCACCGGCCGCAACCCCAGGTTCCTGCAGGGGCCGGCGACCAGCGAGGATGGTCGCAAAGCCCTGCGGGACTGCATTGCGCGAGGCATCCAGGGGCACCGCGAGCTCGTCAACTATCGCAAGAACGGCACGACCTATTGGGTGGAGCTGTCCGTCGTGCCGGTTCGCGACGATCGCGGCGTTCTCACCCACTGGATCGCCATCGAACGCGACATCAGCGATCGCAAGGCGCAGGAGAAGGAAATCGAGCGCCTGGCGATGGAGGATCACCTCACCGGCCTGCTCAACCGTCGGGCGGCAGAGGCGCGGCTGGAAGTGGAGTGGAGCCGTGCGCGACGCGAGAAGAGCCCGTTTGCCGTGGCGCTCGTGGATGCGGACCGCTTCAAGCTCGTGAACGATCAGTATGGCCACCATGTCGGCGACCAGGTTCTGATCCATCTCGCCCGTACTCTGGAGAGCAATCTGCGGGGCGGCGACTGGATCGCCCGCTGGGGCGGGGAGGAGTTCCTCATGTGCCTGCATGGTCTGGATGCGCGCGGAGCCGTCAACGCAGGGGAGCGGGCCCGCAAGTTCGTGAAGTCCAATCCGGTTCCCATTGCCGTGGGCAGTCTGCCCATCACCGTGTCGATCGGCATCGTGCTCTACTCGTCGCAGGTGGACAGCATCGAGCAGCTCCTCGCAGCAGCCGACGCACTCCTGTACGAAGCGAAGCACACGGGACGGGACAAGGTGCTCGTGGCGGGTTCGGGGGGCGGTTCGCGTACCGGGCTGATCTGGGAGGGCTCGCAGGTGCAAAGCGCCCTGCACGAGTCGCGAGTGCTCCCCGCCTTCCAGTCGATCGTGGATCTCAAGACCGGCGAATTGGTGGGGGAGGAGGTGCTGGCGCGGATCAGGACGCGGGAGGAAGCGATCATCCAGGCCCAGCAGTTCATCCTGGCGGCCGAAGCGTTGCATCTCATCAACGCGATCGACCGTACGGTCACCCGGAGCGCGCTGGAGCGCACGGCCGAAGCGGTGGAGCGTTCCACCGTGCTGGATGCGTACTTCATCAACCTCTCTGCGCAGTCGCTCGCGGACAAGGACCTCGTCACCACGCTGTGCGACCAGGCGCTCGCCTTCCGCATGCTGAAGGGAGGCGAGAATCCCATGGTCATCGAGATCACCGAGCGCCAGACGGCGGACATGAGCACGTTGCGCGCTCATCTGGATCCACTGCTGGAAGTGGGTTTCCGGCTCGCGCTCGACGACTTCGGCAGCGGGTATTCGTCGTTCCGCTATCTCGCCGAACTGCCGGTCCACTTCCTCAAGCTCGAAGGATGGATGGTGCGGGAGCTGATTCATGTTCCGCGTGTGCGTCAACTCGTGGAAACCATCGTCGGGACGGCGCGCACGTTCGGACTGAAGACGGTGGCGGAATGCGTCGAAGACGGAGAGACCGCCCAGGTTCTCTGCGACATCGGCGTCGACTGGGCGCAGGGTCATTACTTCTCCCGGCCCCGGCTTGCTTCCGGCCAGGAAGTCGACTGACACCCCGCGCTCCCGCCGGCTTTCGCACCCTTTCTCTTTCGGAACCGCGCCCGCGCCCCGCTTTTCCCTCCGTCCGACCCGGACGTTTCGAACCTCAAGAAAGCGCCGCCCGCGCCGAAATGTCTTCCGTATTCTGAAGTGTCGTCGGCGGGCGTCGTTCGTGCTCGACAGAGCCCGAATGCCCGATTCCCGCCGCATCCGTTCAGTGCGCATCAAGGAATTGCGGAATTGGCAGTGGTCTCTCGCGGCTTCACCCTCATCGAACTCGTGGTCGTCATCGTCATCCTGGGCGTTCTCGCGGCGATCGCTCTGCCCCGATTCATCGACCTCACCGGCGATGCCGAGCGCGCGAGCATCCAGAGCTTCACCGGAGCCTTGGCGGCTGCCCAGTCCCTGGCATTCACCAAGATGACCGTGGCGGGCGTCGGTTACGCCAGTCACTCGGAGCTGAGTCTCAATCAGATCGTGCGGTGCGCCTCCAATCCGCAGATCGGTCCCAACGGCAATTCCTGGGGTGGCCACTACATCGCTCTGGCCGGCCTGAGGTCCTCGGTATTCTCCGATCCGGTGCAGAACGCATGCAGCGGCAACACCATCAGCTTCAACACGAAGTCCGGCCGCAGCGTCACGATCACCAACAGCGCAAGCGGCATCGCCTGGTCGGCCACGCCGGCATACTAGGAAAGGCCTGATCGATGTTCTCGAACCGTTCACGGTAACTGGGCCGATACGACGCAAGGCGATGCGCGCTCTGCCTCTTCTCGCTGCCGTACGCACCGGATTCGCCGGACACACCTCCGCCCGCTGGGGTCTCCTGACCTGTGCAGTCCTTTGCAGCGTGTCGTTCGCGCTCGTCCTGCTGAACGACACGGTTCGCGTTCTGTTCAAATGGCTGATCGATCCTGTATTTCACACCACTTCCTCTGCCGCCACGCTGCAGATTCTGGCAGCGGGAGCGATCGCCTCCGGTCTCCTTGCGTTGCCGCGCGGCCGGAATGCAGAGGGGTCTCCCACGCGGGACCGGTCACTGGCGGTCATTCTGATCGGCACGCTTGTCTTCGGTCACGCCATCGTGCTGGCGATGCATGTCCGCTACGCGTCCGCCATCGGCATTCCGTCGACTCTGCACGGCTATCACTGGCTCGGCGAGCAGAATACCTACAGCTTCCTGTTGCACACGCATGTCGGCAAGGCGCTCCTTGCCGTCCTGGATCCTTGGATCGCGGCACTGCCCGGCAACTACGACACGGGACTTGCGCTGTCGCAACGCACGCCGGGCGCATTCGCGCTCTCCGTGGGCGCGGCCCTGCTCGCCTCGTGCATTGCGGCATTCGCGCTCCTGCCCGGCATCGCCACGCGATATCGAGACGATTGGGCACTCATATGGGCGTACTTCTTCGCGGCGCTCAACTGCATCAAGACGATCGTGGACGGCGGGCCGCTGACCTACCGGTTTCTGCCGTCCTTCCTCGTGCTGCTCCTCCTCTGTGCCGCTCGCGACGCCGGGCATCTGCGACAGCTGTTGAGGAAATTCACCGGACCTTGCATTGCCCTTCTCGCCGCCTACCTGGCCCTGTGGTGGCGCGTCGGCGGAGAGGACTACGGCTCCGCTTTCAATGCGACCCTGATTCTCGTGTCGGCGCTCGCCGTCCCGGTGCTGCTGCGCTGGAAGCCCCCACGAGCGGCCAGACGTCACGTCCGGACGGTGGCGGTGACGGCTCTCCTGATCCATGCCGGCGCCATCTATTCGGTGGAAGCGATGCACGGCACGGGAATGCTCCTGCACCCGCTGCCGTCAGGCTACCGCGTCAGCGTCCTCGATCTGCGTGAACCTCGCGTGCTCGTCTCGCGGCCGGTGCCTGTGGGAACGTTGCCGCTGGATCTCTACCGGTACTACGGAGACGATCCGCTGAAGCCTTCGCGCGTATTCATCTGGAACGAGAACGAGATGCCGCAGAGCGCGCTGATCGCCGGTGTTTCCTATCTCGATGCGGGAGCCAACGGCGGGCGAATTCCGATTTCGAGCCCTACGCGGGTTTCCGAACTCTGGCGCGCAGGCGACGGCACGCATGCGATCCTTGCATTCCGGGCGGACGAGAGCCGGGTGCCGCCGTACTTCTCCGACACCGCCTCGGCGCTGTCCAACAACAACTACCACGTGCATCTTCATCTTGCGGCGGCGGTGCTCCGGTCGGCCGGACTCACCGAGTTCGTACTGCTGCCTCTTCTCGACCGGCAGCACGTGGAGCGCTACGCCGGGCGTCCCCTCGCCGCGAATCCCCTGGACTGAACCGGGGTGCACACGTACCTCATGCTCCTGCTGGGGTTCGGGGCGGGCGTTCTGTCCGGTGCGGGTGGCTTCGGCGGAGGGCTTCTCCTGGGGGTTCTGTGCGCGGATGGCGTCTCGCTCGCGGCTTCGTTCGGCATCGTGAAGCTTCACGCCGCGGTCAACGATACCGGCTCGATCGCCGGCTTCCGCCAGGATGGACACGCCGGTTGCGACGTTCGCTGGCGCGATGCGATCGTGCTTCTCGGCTGCGGCGCAGCGGGCGCCTGTCTGCTCCACTACATTGCAGTGGAACGCACATTCACGAGCCTGGGGATCCTGGGATGGACCGCGCTGTGCCTTGCCTGCTGCGGTGCAGGGGCGATGGTGCGGGCCGGAGACTGCCGCAGCACCACCGCGGCAGGGTTCGGCCTCTACGTCGGAATGTGGGGATTCGGCGCAGGAACCGTGTACGCGCTGGCTTCGGTGGCGTCTCGCGGCGCGAGCTACGTTCGTGGCGTGGCCCAGTCGCGGTCCTACGGCGCCATCGCGAATCTTTCCGCGCTCGCCGCACTTGCCTTGCTGGGCGATGTCGACTGGTCTCTGGCGGGTCCGCTGCTCCCGGGTCTGGCGGCCGGGGCCTTCGCCGGGTCGAACTGGCTCGCCCGCACCACACCTGACCAGGGAAGGCCCGACTGATGAGCGCGACCTTCGTTCCACCCCCCCGCCACACCATTCATGCAGGTCTCGAGGACCTCGAGACCCGTCAGTCGGTGCCCAGCAGATGCATCAGCGAGCAGGTATCCCAACGGCTGCCGCCTCGTCCCTGCACCTGCGCATAGAACTGGTCGATGAGAGCGGTGGCCGGCAGCCGGGCGCCGTTGCGATTGGCTTCGTCCAGGCAGATCGCGAGATCCTTGCGCATCCACTCGACGGCGAATCCGAATCCGTCGAACTTCATGTCGTTCATCGCCTTCCAGCGATTTTCCATCTGCCACGACTGAGCAGCGCCTTTGGAGATGACCGAAATGACCTTCTCGATGTCGAGGCCTGCATGCCTGCCGAAGGCGACTGCTTCCGCCAGACCCTGGAGCACGCCGGCAATGCAGATCTGATTCATCATCTTCGTGAGCTGGCCTGCGCCCGGTCCGCCGATCAGGACGCAGCTCTTGGCGTAGATGTCGAGCACCGGCTTGGCACGATCGAAGTCGGCGACATCTCCACCGCACATGATCCCGAGCTGTCCATTCACGGCGCCCGCCTGACCGCCCGATACCGGAGCGTCCACGAAACCCAGACCGCGATCCTTGCATGCCGAGTGCAGTTCCCGCGCGACGACGGCCGATGCGGTCGTGTGGTCGACCAGCACCGCGCCGGTCTTCATGCCCGCCATCGCGCCGTTCTCTCCCGTGGCCACAGCACGCACGTCGTTGTCGTTGCCCACGCACATCATCACGAGATCGCAGTCCGTGGCGGCTTCTCGCGGTGTTGCGGCGGACTTGCCGCCGTACTCGGCAGCCCATTGCTCCGCTTTTGCGCGCGAGCGGTTGTACACGGTGACATCGTGGCCGCCCTTCTTCAGCAGATGGCCTGCCATGGGGTAGCCCATGACTCCAAGACCCAGAAAAGCGACACGCATGATGGAAGACCTCCGTGAGAAAGCGCCTGATCAAGGCGCAGGATGCTCTGCGGGCCACCGGGTCCTGTCAAGTACACAGGGTGCGCCATGCCACCTGGTAAAGGCGAGACATGGAGCCGGCAGAACGCTTCCGATATCCTCGCGCCAAGAGGCGACACTCCGTGTGCATTCCGGCCCCGCTGCCCCGGCTCGAATGCCGGGAGGTGAACCGGATCGCGAGCGGGACGTGCGCTGACCGTTCGACCTCCTGACCGGGATGCCATGAACCTTCGCAAGCTTCTCATCGCCAACCGTGGCGAAATCGCCGTGCGCATCGCCCGCACGGCTGCCGATCTCGGAACGCGCACCGTCGGCATTCATGCGGCCGACGATGCCGACTGTCCGCATGTCGATCGAGTCGACGAGGTGTGGGGCCTCGCGAAATCGGGTCCGGCCGCTTACCTCGACATGGCAGCGATCGTGGATGCCGCCTTGGCAAGCGGGTGCAACGGGGTGCATCCCGGCTACGGCTTCCTGAGCGAGAACGCCGCCTTCGCACGTGCGTGCCGCGCCGCTGGTCTGATGTTCATCGGGCCTGACCCCGAGACACTGGAAACTTTCGGCGACAAGACCAGGGCGCGACGGCTCGCGCAGTCGTTGGGGATTCCCGTCGCCGTCGGATCGGACGGCCCGGTGACTGCGGGACAGGCAAGGCGGTTCTTCCAGGAACAAGCGACCGGTGGCGTGATGGTCAAGGCGATCGCCGGTGGCGGTGGCCGGGGCATGCGGCCGGTGCGGAGCGTCGAGGACATCGAATCGGCGGTGGAGCAGTGTGCCGCCGAAGCGCTTGCAGCGTTCGGCAATGCCGGCCTCTACGTCGAGGAATTGCTGCCCGATTGCCGCCACGTCGAGATCCAGGTGGCGGGCGATGGCGAGCGCGCGGTGGCGTTGGGGAGCCGCGATTGCACGCTGCAGCGCGCACGGCAGAAGCTGATCGAGATCGCGCCAGTCCCGCACATGTCGCCGCGGCTCCTGGACCGGATGTCCGAAGCTGCACTTTCCATGGCCACGCAGGCGCGGCTGACGGGCTTGGGCACATTCGAATTCCTGGTGGACGCATCCGGGGGCGAACGCTTCGTGTTCGTGGAAGCCAATCCGCGCATCCAGGTCGAGCACACGGTCACCGAGGAAGTCCTGGGACTGGATCTCGTGAGGTTGCAGATCCAGCTGGCCAACGGCGCGCGGATCGAGGACACGGAGCTGGAGGCAGAAGGCCGCCTCGAATCGTCCGGGTTCGCGATTCAGCTGCGCATCAACGCGGAGAGGATGCTCACCGGCGGTGCCGTGGCACCTTCGGTGGGAACCATCGAGACCTTCGACGTGCCAGGGGGGCCGGGGGTGCGATGCGATACGCATGGCCGGGTGGGACTCGCTCTGCGTGGCCGCTACGATTCTCTCCTGGTCAAGGTCATCGTTCATTCGCGCACGAACGACTTCTCCGCTGCGGTTGCCAAGGCAGGCCGTGCTCTGCGCGAGCTTCGCATAGCGGGGGTCGACACCAACGCGGATGTCCTCGCGGCGGTACTGGAGTGTCCCGAAGTGGCATCGGCGCGATTTCACACGACGATGTTCGAGGATCGGTTCGCCGACTTCGTGTCGCGCGCCTACGAAATTGCTTCGCAGACCGCGAAGGCTCGCGCGCTGTCTCCTGCAGGGTCAAGGCCGGATGCCGGTGCCGAGGAGACATGCCCCATGCCGGAATCCGATGCTGCCGCGGCCGAAGGGGTGTCGCTGCTCCGTGCGGTTCTGCATGGAACGATCGTGAGTTGGCTCGTCGGGCCCGGGGAGAAGGTGACGGCGGGCCAGACGCTGGGATTCATAGAAGCGATGAAGATGCAGCACGCCGTCGAAGCTCCCGGGACGGGCGTGGTGCAGTCCGTATCCGCGTCCGTGGACCGGCTCGTGAGCGAAGGCGATGTCCTGTGCGGGATCCGGCTCGATGCGGAGGCGGAGGTGGGAACGGGTCCTGCGGTGGACGAAGATCCGGACCGCATCCGCGCGGATCTGGCCGAAGTTCATGCACGGACACGCAAACTGCTGGACGAGTCCCGGCCCGAGGCCGTGGCCAAGCGCCACGCTGCAGGAGGCCGGACCGCGCGCGAAAACATCGAGGATCTCTGCGATCCGGGGTCGTTCCAGGAATACGGCGGACTCGCCATCGCAGCGCAACGTCATCGCCGGAGCCTTCAGGATCTCATCGATCGCACTCCGGCGGATGGCATGATCGCCGGAACGGGCCGGGTGAATGGCGAGCGGTTCGCCGACGAGGCCGCGCGTTGCATGGTCATGGCCTACGACTACACCGTGCTGGCGGGCACGCAGGGAACCAAGAACCACGAGAAGAAGGACCGCATGTTCGAACTGGCGGCCGAACATCGCTGGCCCGTGGTCGCGTTTGCGGAAGGCGGCGGCGGGCGCCCCGGGGATGTCGACATCCACTATGCGGCAAGCCTGCACATCAAGGCGTTCACCTCGTTCGCTCGGTTGTCCGGCAAGGTTCCGCTTGTCGGCGTGGTGTCCGGACGCTGCTTCGCCGGCAACGCCGTCATCGCCGGCTGCTGCGACGTGATCATCGCGACGGAAAACACTTCGCTGGGCATGGGCGGCCCGGCCATGATCGAAGGTGGCGGGCTTGGAGTCTTCCGGCCCGACGACGTCGGGCCGGTCGAGGTGCAGAGTCCCAATGGCGTGATCGATGTGGTCGTGCGCGACGAACGCGAGGCCGTGCGTGTAGCAAGGCAATATCTGTCCTATGTCCAGGGCAGCGTAAGTGACTGGACCGCCCATGACCAGCGACGGTTGCGCAACGTCGTGCCCGAGAACCGGTTGCGTGCCTACGACGTTCGCGCGGTAGTCGACATCCTGGCGGACTCGGATACGGTGCTGGAGCTTCGCCCGCGCTTCGCACCGAACATGGTGACGGCGTTCGTTCGCGTGGAAGGCCGACCGATGGGCGTGATCGCCAACAATCCGCGGGTGCTGGGCGGTGCGATCGATGCGGATGCCGCCGACAAGGCGGCGCGATTCCTGCAGCTGTGCGACGCCTACGGGCTTCCTGTGCTGTCCCTGTGCGACACCCCCGGGAACATGGTGGGTCCGGAGGCCGAGAAGACCGCGCTCGTGCGGCACTGCTGCCGTCTCTATGTCGTCGGCGCGAACCTGCGGGTGCCCATCTTCTCGGTCGTGCTGCGCAAGGCCTACGGTCTCGGCGCACAGGGAATGGTGGGGGGAAGCTTCCATCGTCCCGTCTTCGCCGTGTCCTGGCCCACGGGCGAGTTCGGACCGATGAACCTCGAAGGCGCGGTGCGTCTGGGTTACCGCAAGGAACTCGAGGCCATCGGCGATCCGGTGGCGAGGACGGCGGAGTACGAGCGCCTGGTGGCCGAAGCCTACGAACGCGGCAAGGCGCTCAATGCGGCCACGCAGTTCGAGATCGACAACGTCATCGATCCCGCGGATACCCGCGAATGGATTGTCCGCGGGCTTCGCGCGATGCCGCCCTCCGACCGCTCACCCGCCATGCGCGCCAGAGCGTGGGTCGACACCTGGTAGGTGGCACCGTGTCCCGGACGGTGGGTTCGTTCGAACTCCTGACCGCGCCGACGAATCGAGCGCATCAAACCGGTCTGCCTTCTCCACCGGAGAAGCGTGAAGCTTCGGCGGCCAGGGAGGTGATGCCCGTCCAATCGCCTGCGGCCACCCGATCGCGGGGAATCATCCAGGATCCACCGACGCACAGCACGTTGGGCAATGCGAGGTAGGACGGTGCATTCTGCGGCGTCACTCCGCCGGTGGGACAGAAGCGCAGATCGGCGATCACCGAGGCCAGCGAGGACAGAAAGCGAACGCCGCCCGATGCCTCGGCCGGAAAGAACTTGAGGTGACGAAACCCGAGTTCGCGCAGCCGCATGGCCTCCGAAACAGTGCTCGCACCCGGCAGAAGCGGCACCGGATGATCGACGGCCGCCTGCAGCAGTGGCTCCGTGGCACCCGGAGAAACCGCGAAGGCCGCGCCGGCGGCGTGCGCCTGGTCCAGCTGTCCCGCGTTCAACACCGTTCCCACGCCCACGACGGCTTCGGGCACCGCGTCGCGCATGATCCGGACGGCATCGAGTGCCGCCGCGGTACGGAGGGTCACCTCCAGCACGGACAGTCCCCCAGCCACCAGGGCGCGTGCGAGCGGTGCGGCATGTGTGACGTCGTCGACCACGATCACCGGAATGACCGGGCCGCGCATCATGACCGCAGCGACGGCTGATTGAGCGGCGGTGAGATTCATGCGGTATGTTCTCCATCGAGTCCGGGCGCACGGTTGTCGCCGTCGTCGGGGTTGCCGAAGATGGACGCGCCCGCATCGGCAGGACCGGCGTTCCGCCGGAACACCGAGAACAGTTCGCGTCCGACGCCCAAGTCGGATCGCTTCGACGGCGGTGGTGTTTCGCGGCGTGACAATTCGGCCGCATCCACCAGAACGTCGAGACGTCCCGACACACCGTCCACGCGCACGACGTCACCGTCGCGCACCTTGCCGATCATTCCGCCGGCAAGGGCCTCGGGCGTCACATGGATGGCGCCCGGCACCTTGCCCGAAGCGCCGGAGAGTCTGCCGTCCGTGACGAGCGCCACCCGCCGCCCGTGGTCCTGGAGCGAAGCAAGCGGCGGCATCAGCTTGTGCAGTTCCGGCATCCCGTTCGCCATGGGGCCCTGATGCCGGACCACCGCCACGAAGTCCCGGTCGAGTTTCCCGGCCTTGAAGGCACGCTGCACGTCTTCCTGCGAATCGAAGACGAGCGCGGGCGCTTCCACCACGTGGCGATCGGCGGGAATCGCAGAGGTCTTCATCACGGCGCGGCCGAGGTTTCCCGAAAGCAGCTTGAGTCCGCCGGTGGGCTGGAACGGATCGCCCGCCGGCCTCAGTACGCTCGCGTCGGAGGTTTCGCGGGCGGCAGGCCGCCATTCGATCCCGCCGTCCGTCCCCAGAAAGGGTTCGGTCAGATATCCCCCCAGACCTGTCCCGTTCACCGTGGTCACGTCCTCGTGCAGCAGACCGGCATCGAGCAGGGTGCCGATGAGAAAGCCCATGCCCCCGGCCGCGTGAAAGTGATTCACGTCGGCCTTGCCGTTGGGATAGATCCGGCACAGCAGGGGAACGGCCCCGGCGACCTCCGCGAAGTCGTCCCAGGTGATGCGGATCCCGGCCGCGGCGGCCATGGCGACGAAGTGCAGGGTGTGGTTCGTCGATCCGCCGGTGGCGTGCAGGCCGACGATGCCGTTCACGATCGCGCGCTCGTCGATCACATGGCCGATGGGCGTGGGATCGGATCCGAGGGTACTGATGGCGATGGCGCGCCGGGTCGTGGTCCGTACGATCTCCTCGCGCAGAAGCGTGCCGGGATTCACGAACGTGGTACCAGGAAGATGGAGTCCCATGATCTCCATGAGCATCTGGTTCGTGTTGGCCGTGCCGTAGAAGGTGCAGGTACCGGGACCGTGGTAGGAACGCGCCTCTGCTTCCAGGAGTGCATCCCGTCCCACCTTGCCCTCTGCATGGAGTTGCCGGATCTTGGCTTTTTCGTCGTTGGGCAGGCCGGATGTCATGGGGCCGGCCGGCAGGAACAGGGCGGGCAGATGGCCGAATCGCAACGCCCCTATCAGCAGCCCCGGAACGATCTTGTCGCAGACGCCCAGATAGAGCGCGGCGTCGAAGCACTGATGCGAAAGCGCCACGGCGGTGGAAAGCGCGATGACGTCGCGGGAGAAGAGCGAGAGCTCCATGCCCGCTTCCCCCTGAGTCACGCCGTCGCACATCGCTGGAACGCCGCCCGCGACTTGCGCCGTGCCTCCCGCCGTACGCGCAGCATCGCGAATCAGCGCCGGAAAGCGCTCCAGCGGCTGGTGAGCCGACAGCATGTCGTTGTAGGCAGTCACGATACCGATGTTGGGCCCGCTGCCGGAGCGCAGCGCATCCTTGTCGCCGGGCTCGCACGCGGCAAAACCGTGCGCCTGGTTGGCACAACCGAGCGCCTGCCGCTGCGGGCGCGTCAAACCGGCGGCCGCGATCTGTTCGAGATATCGGCCCCGGCTCCCCCGGCTGCGGTCGCGGATGCGCTCGGTGACGCGTTCGATCAGCGGATGGACGGGCATGGCACTCCTCAGGGACACCAGAAGACGGAGACGGGTGTGCGGCTTTGCCGCAGGATGGCGCGCACGGGAAGCTCGGTCTCGTCTCCCTCGTCCAGGGCGCGCGCGAGAGTCGATCGTTTGGCATCACCCTCGATATGCAGTGCGATCGCCCGGCTCGCCAGAAGTTTCACGAGCGACAGGGTGAGTCGCGCCTCACCGGGGGCATCCGGGGCGATCGCGATCACCGAGTCCGCCGATGAGGGATCCAGGCACGCGCCGAGTTCGGGCGCACCGGGAAAGAACGAGGCCGTATGGCCGTCCTCTCCCATGCCGAGGACGACCGCCGCGAACGGCGAGGGCAACTGCGCGACCGCGGCATCGACGGTCGCGCGCGAGGCATGTGGTGATTCACCACCGTCGTACAGAGGAAGGAACGCAGCCCGGGAGGCGAAGTCCCGCAGGAGATGCCGGCGGACCAACCGGCCGTTGGATCGCGCGGAATGCTCGTCGGTCCAGCGCTCGTCCACCAGCGTCACGTCGACGCGCGACCAGGGCAGTTCACGCGACGCCATCGCTTCGAAGAAGCGTGTCGGCGTCCGGCCGCCGGAGACGGCGATCGCAGCCCGCAGAGCCGACCGCAATGTTTCCTTGATGCGTGCCGCGACGAAATCCGCGAGTTCGCTGGCCAGGACGGCACCATCGGGACATTCGATCCACCGGTGGCCGGCCCGCGCGAGTCCCTCGTCAACCGGCATCACGGTTCCACCCCATGTCCTCGTGCCACGTGCGGCCGTCCCGTTCAATGAGAGCGACCGCAGCGGAGGGTCCCCACGTACCCGCGGCGTAAGGCTTGGGCGGTTCCTCGCCGTCCCGCCAGAGTTCCATGATCGGGTCGACGCACGATCATGCCGCTTCCACGTCGTCGCGACGCATGAACAGCGTCTGGTCGCCCCGCACCACGTCCATCAGCAGGCGCTCGTAAGCGTCCGGATTGCGCACGGCGAAGGCCTCCGCGAAGCTCATGTCCAGTGGCACCTGCTTCAATCGCATGCCGCCGGGGCCGGGGTCCTTGATCATGAGCCAGAGCTTCACGCCCTCGTTCGGCTGCAGCCGGATCACCAGATGATTGGAGTGGATCGTCCCCGCGCGGTCTTCGAAGACCGAATGCGGAATCGGCCGGAAAGCCACCACCACTTCGGACACCCGCTGCGGCAGCCGCTTCCCCGTGCGCAGATAGAACGGCACGCCTGCCCAGCGCCAGTTGGCGATCTCGGCCTTCAGCGCCACGAACGTTTCCGTGTTGCTGGACGCGCCGAGTTCGTCCGCATAGCCCGGCACCGAGCCGCCGTTCGCGACTCCGGACCGGTATTGGCCCCGCACCACGCCGGTGGACTGGTCCCGGTGAGTGATGGGTTTCAGGGCCTTCAACACCTTGAGTTTCTCGTCGCGCACCGCATTGGCCGTGAGCGATCCTGGAGGTTCCATGGCGACGAGGCACAGGAGCTGGAGCAGGTGGTTCTGCACCATGTCCCGCATCGCGCCTGCGGTGTCGTAGTAGCCGGCCCGGCCCTCGACGCCGAGCGATTCCCCGGCCGTGATCTGTACGTGATCGACGTGCGCGGCGTTCCACAGCGGTTCGAACAGCGCGTTCGCGAAACGGAGCGCCATCAGGTTCTGGACCGTCTCCTTCCCCAGGTAGTGGTCGATCCGGTAGATGGTGTGCTCGGCGAATACCGCCCCCACCGCATCGTTGACGGCCCGCGACGACTCGAGGTTCTTGCCGATGGGTTTTTCCAGTACCACGCGGGAGTCCGCGCTCACCAGCGAATGTGCGGCAAGGCGGCTGCAGATGGGGCCGAACAATTCGGGCGACGTGGCGAGATAGAACACGCGGATGCGGGAGCGTTCGGCGTCCAGCAGGGCGCTCAGCGTGTCGAGCCCCGAATCGGTGGCCGCATCGGCCTTGACGTAGTGCAGCCTGGACAGGAATCGCTCGGCCGCGGCCGGGCCCTCCGCCGTGCTCAGGGTGTCCGGATCGATCGCCTGGCGCGCGACCGAGCGGAACTGATCCGTGGTCTGGGATGACCGTGCCGTGCCGATGATCCGCGCGCCGGGCGGGATCTGACCGGCAAGGTCGCGGTGGAACAGGGCCGGCAGCAGCTTGCGGCGGGAAAGATCGCCGGTGGCGCCGAAGACCACGAGGTCGAAAGGTTCGACCTGGATGATGCGAGCCGTCATGGGCACTTCACTCCTGGCATCGACACGGGAACCGGACAGGCCGCGTCCAGGGAAGGTCTCGTCAGTGGCCGCCTTCGCCGGGAAGTCCCGTCGGACGGCCGAGGCGAGATTGCGCGACTCGCCGAGCCGGCCAACGACGCCGGCGTCCATGGCCGGCTGCCTGGCAGACCACGCGGATCGATCGGACCTTCCTCAAGGCGACTCCGCGTCCCTCGCACATAGTACAGGCTGATGCGCGAAAGCATGACGAATGCGTGCCGGATCCGGCACTGCAGGATAACGGCACGATGTTCCCGCCGCTCAAGATCTTCCGGCCGCGGCCGTAACCATCGTCGACGACCCGAACCAGCATCACGGAGAACGCGCATGTTCCTGCACCAAAGATTGTCCCTCTCGGTCCTGGCCCTGCTTCTGGCCGCCTGTGCATCCGGTCCCGCCGTCGGGCGCAGCGAGACCGCCAAGGAACCGGCGGTGGCCGATGCTCCGTACGTGGCCGGAGCGGCCATGACCAAGGAGCGGCAGGGGCGCGTCACCCCGGAGTCGGCGCTGAAGATCCTGCGGGATGGCAATGGCCGCTTCCTGAGCGGCAAGATGGTCAAGCGGGATCTGCGCGAACAGGTCAAGATCACCGGGCACGGCCAGTTTCCGTTTGCCAGCGTGGTGAGTTGCATCGATTCCCGCGCTGCGCCCGAGGTCGTGTTCGATCTCGGTGTGGGCGACGTGTTCACCGCTCGCGTCGCGGGCAATGTGATCAACAAGGACATCCTGGGCAGTCTCGAATACGCCTCCAAGGTCGCCGGTTCCCGTCTCATCGTCGTGCTGGGACACTCCCACTGCGGTGCCGTGAAGGGGGTGTGCGACAACGTGAAGATGGGCAATCTCACCAGCCTGCTGGAGAAGCTGAAGCCGGCCGTCGCCGCCGTGCCGGAGGACGGCAGCCCGCGCAACTCGAAGAACGAGGCGTACGTCGAGCACGTGGCCGAGGCCAACGTGAAGCTGACGGTGCGTCAGATTCTCGAGGACAGTCCGATCCTTCGCGAACTGGTCGAGCAGCGCAAGCTCATGGTCGTGGGTGCGATGCTGGATGTGGAAACCGGAAAGGTCGAGTTCATGGAGATGAGTCATCCGGCGGAGAAGGTCGCGACGCATGAGTCGCTGCATCTCTGACAGGAAGCCGCCATCTCCCGTGAAGCGCCTGCGTCTGCTGGTTCTGGGTGTTGCTGCTCTGTTCGGTAGTGGCTGCGCCGTCCTGCCGGCACCGGAGACTGCCTCGGCCGTGGAGGTGCCTGCCTTGGCTGCCGAAGATTCGGGCCCGCTATCGAAGTCCGCGCAGGCCGCTGTCACCCCCGATCAGGCCATGCGCTGGCTGAGGGAGGGCAACGAACGATTCGTGTCCGGCAGGCCGTTGCAGCGCAATGTCTACCGCCGGGTGATGGCCACCGCTCGTGACCAGTACCCGTTCGCCAGCATTCTGAGCTGCACCGATTCGCTCAGCAGCCCGGAACAGGTGTTCGACCAGAGCGTCGGGGATGTCTTCTCCGTACGGGTGGCCGGCCATGTGGTGAATCGGGACGTCCTTGGAAGTCTCGAATACGCGTCCAAGGTGGGAGGAGCGCATCTGATCGTCGTGCTCGCCCACACGCACTGCAGCACGGTCCGCGACGCCTGCGATGGAAGGAGTCTGGGGAACATGGCGGGTGTCGTGCACGAACTGCAACCCGCCGTGCGCAATGCGCAGACCGGCCTGGCCTCGACACGTACGAGGGAGGATCTCGTTCGCGCAGCCACGCTGGAGAACATTCGCCTGAGCGTGCGGCGGATCCTGGAGGAAAGCCCCGTGCTGCGAGAGCTGGTGCAGCAGCGCCGGCTCGCGGTCGTGGGCGCCATGTTGGACGAAGATTCCGGAACGGTGAGCTTCGAGCCGTGAAGGGGAGCGATTCCGGTGTCCGGCCGCCCGGTGACTTGTGTTGGCGCCTGACAGCAGGGAAAATTGCCGGCGACGCTGTCCAGACCAATACAAGAACGTCTGCATGTTGCCGAAATCCGGAACAGTAGCGACCCAATCGAGTGCAGCGCCGTGATCCCCTGCGTGATCGCCAACGCCGCCTCCATCGAGCCTTCCCTCGCCAGGCAACTGGAAGAGACGGTCGGCCGGCGCATCCCGGCCGGTTTCTTCTACACGTCCCATAGCCGAACGGAATTCCGCAAACTAGCTGCGGCGGCGCTGGCCAAAGGCGCCAGGCGGATCGTCGTGGCTGGAGGGGATGGATCCATGGCGGCGGCAGCCAACGCCTTCGCCGGTACGGATGTCGAGGTGGCCTTGTTGCCGTTCGGCGGCGAAAACGATTTCGCACGCACGTTCG